>NZ_JAFCWO010000051.1:0-544 GCF_049897605.1 Sphingomonas sp. DC1600-2 | reverse complement strand
GTTACCCACGTGTTACTCACCCATCCGCCGCTCACTCGAATGTAGAATCATTTGATGCAGAGCATCAAAATCATCTACGGGAGTGCGCGCGACTTGCATGTATTAGGCACACCGCCAGCGTTCATCCTGAGCCAGGATGAACGCTGGCGGTGTTGCTTCATCAGGCTTTCGCCCATTGTGAAAGATTCCCTACTGCTGCCTCCCGTAGGAGTCTGGACCGTGTCTCAGTTCCAATGTGGCCGATTAACCTCTCAGTTCGGCTATCCATCATCGTCTTGGTAGGCCTTTATCTTACCAACTAACTAATGGACCGCGGGTCCCTCCAAGAGCGACGCAAACGCGCCTTTCAAACTGAAACCATGTGGTTTCAGTTGTTATCCGGTATTATCATCCGTTTCCAGATGCTATCCCAGACTCAAGGGCAGGTTACCCACGTGTTACTCACCCATCCGCCGCTCACTCGAATGTAGAATCATTTGATGCAGAGCATCAAAATCATCTACGGGAGTGCGCGCGACTTGCATGTATTAGGCACACCGCCAGC
>NZ_JAFCWO010000050.1:0-596 GCF_049897605.1 Sphingomonas sp. DC1600-2 | reverse complement strand
ACTATGCCCTCGTCGCGGATCTTGACCCGGATCGCGTCGAAGAAAACCAGCGGGTAGATCGGATCGAGCGGCCGCTGCTGCCACGTCGCCACCTCGTCGAGCACGGCGTCGGTCACCGTGCTGATCAGATCCGGCGACACGTCGATCCCGTACAGATCGTGGAGATGCCCGGTAATCTCGCGGGTGCTCATGCCGCGCGCATACATCGACACGATCTTGTCGTCGAAGCCGGGAAAGCGGCGCTGATACTTGGCGATCAACTGCGGATCGAAGCTCGCCTGACGATCGCGTGGCACGTCGATCGCCAGCTTGCCGGTGTCGGTCATCACGGTCTTCCGACCGTAGCCGTTGCGCGTGTTGCCGGCACCGTCCTGGCCGGCCAGGTGATGATCCATCTCCGCGTTCAACGCGCGCTCGGTCAGCGCCTTCTTCAGCGAATCGAGCAGGCCACCTTGGTCAAATGCAGCACTCGCGGCACCGCCCGCCAGCAACTGGTCGAGAAGCTCATTCGGTATCGCAGGTTCTTTGCGTCGGGACATATGGGATCTCCTCTTTACCCATTATGCCCGCCCACACACGGAAATCCTGACAGTCCC
>NZ_JAFCWO010000049.1:0-641 GCF_049897605.1 Sphingomonas sp. DC1600-2 | reverse complement strand
GGGGTCGGTTCCGGCTGAGGGCGGAATGACACCCTAAGCATCGGCATCCTTGGGCCAGAGGTATTCGCCGGTGAGGAGGATATGTGCCCATCCGAGCGGGGAGATATGGGCGAGCAGGTGGTCGGGCGTATCCAGCCCCTCGCGGCGTCGGGCCTCGACGGCATGGCCGAGATGCAGGGTGTTCCAGTAGACGATGATGGCGGTGAGCAGGTTGAGGCCCGCGATCCGGTAGTGCTGGCCCTCGGTGGTGCGGTCGCGGATCTCGCCCTGACGGCCGATGCGCAGGGCGTTCTTCAGCGCGTGGTGCGCTTCGCCCTTGTTGAGGCCGACCTGGGTACGGCGCTGCATGCCAGCATCGAGAATCCATTCGATAATGAACAGCGTCCGTTCGATCCGGCCGACCTCGCGCAATGCGGCCGCCAGATCGTTCTGGCGCGGATAGGCGGCAAGCTTGCGCAGGATGCGGCTCGGCGCGACTTGGCCAGCACTCATGGTAGCCGCGCAGCGGAACAGGTCGGGCCAGTTGGACACGATCAGTGCGTCGCGTGCCTTACCGCCCACCAGCGGGCGCAGTTCGCTCGGCGTGTCGGCGGGATCGAACACGTACAGCCGTTTGGACGGAAGGTCGCGGATACGCAGTA
>NZ_JAFCWO010000048.1:0-881 GCF_049897605.1 Sphingomonas sp. DC1600-2 | reverse complement strand
GGCTCTGTTGCAAAAATCGTGAAGCTTGAGCATGCTTGGCGGAGATTGGACGGACGGAACGATGACGGATTTCAAGTGGCGCCATTTCCAGGGTGATGTGATCCTGTGGGCGGTGCGCTGGTATTGTCGCTATCCGATCAGCTATCGCGACCTTGAGGAAATGCTGGCGGAACGCGGCATTTCGGTCGACCATACGACGATCTATCGCTGGGTCCAGTGCTACGCCCCGGAGATGGAGAAGCGGCTGCGCTGGTTCTGGCGGCGTGGCTTTGATCCGAGCTGGCGCCTGGATGAAACCTACGTCAAGGTGCGGGGCAAGTGGACCTACCTGTACCGGGCAGTCGACAAGCGGGGCGACACGATCGATTTCTACCTGTCGCCGACCCGCAGCGCCAAGGCAGCGAAGCGGTTCCTGGGCAAGGCCCTGCGAGGCCTGAAGCACTGGGAAAAGCCTGCCACGCTCAATACCGACAAAGCGCCGAGCTATGGTGCAGCGATCACCGAATTGAAGCGCGAAGGAAAGCTGGACCGGGAGACGGCCCACCGGCAGGTGAAGTATCTCAATAACGTGATCGAGGCCGATCACGGAAAGCTCAAGATACTGATCAAGCCGGTGCGCGGTTTCAAATCGATCCCCACGGCCTATGCCACGATCAAGGGATTCGAAGTCATGCGAGCCCTGCGCAAAGGACAGGCTCGCCCCTGGTGCCTGCAGCCCGGCATCAGGGGCGAGGTGCGCCTTGTGGAGAGAGCTTTTGGCATTGGGCCCTCGGCGCTGACGGAGGCCATGGGCATGCTCAACCACCATTTCGCAGCAGCCGCCTGATCGGCGCAGAGCGACAGCCTACCTCTGACTGCCGCCAATCTTTGCAACAGAGCCC
>NZ_JAFCWO010000047.1:0-1000 GCF_049897605.1 Sphingomonas sp. DC1600-2 | reverse complement strand
CCGCTGCCGGATCTTCAGCGGCACCGCGACCACAACGAACAGCCCCGCAGCACAGTAGAACCAGACCAACCCTGTATCGCGTTGCCGCAGGGCAATGCAGATGAGACAGGAAACCGCGACGATCGGGGTTATCTTGGTCACCCACCACAAGGCCGATCCCCATCCGGGTTGATCGCGCATGTCCTTGTTTACTATCAGCACGATCAACGTCGCCGCGACCTTCAGGCCGATGGCAAGAGCGGCGATCCAGCTCAAAAAGTCGATCAGGGTGGAGAAGCCGAACGTCAGCATCACATGATGATGCGACGCAGCTTGTTGCCGGGCAACCTGTAATCCGTCCTGGATGGTAAGGGACAAAGCCGGATCATATGTCGGTGAGGTCTTCGGGGTAACGCCCACCAAGCTGGCAGAACAGGAACCAGGTTTCCTGTCCCCGTCCGGTCAGGAGCAGGTGTTCCGGCCGATCTGGCGCATGATCGAGCAGGTTCAGGCGGACGAGCGGCCTGATGTTGCGTTCACCGATCAACCTGCCAGGGTTGCGACCTTGTGCGATGATGGCCCAGCCCGGCGTGCCGCGTTCAGTGATCGCAGGTGCCAGATGGCCATCGCGCGACCGGCTGCCGTCACCGCCCAGGATAGCCAGGCAGGTACTCCAGAAGGCTTCGCGGGGGCGCGGCGGGATCAGCGCCCATTCGACCGGGCCGGTATCGGACTGTTCCGGCAACGGGGTCGATGCTGCGGGACCGTCCCGCACGCCGTCCCGATATGCGCGCTCCAGCGCTTGGGCGATGGCACCGGCGGTATCGACGGTAAGGCCGTACTTCCGATCGGAGCGGTCCTTGGCGACGATCGCGCGCGCGATTTCACGAAACCGCGCCTTGCGCCGAGGATCCGGCGGGAATTTTCCGGGAAGTCCGGTCATGCCGCTTCCTCGACCGACGCTGCATCCACCCGTGCCCGTCCGACGATAGCGGCGACAGTATTCTTGCTGAGGCCGAGG
>NZ_JAFCWO010000046.1:0-1282 GCF_049897605.1 Sphingomonas sp. DC1600-2 | reverse complement strand
AGCTGGGCGCCTCCATTTACCCAATGAAGAGATCGGATTGAGGATCAGAGAAGGCGCTTTGGGTGATCGTGGTGTTTGGCGCTGGGTTCGTCGGGGTTTTCAGGGTTTCCCGTAGAGCGCGGACGCAATTATCCCATGGCCGCGCGGCGCTCGTGGAAGATCAGGCGGTGGATGTTGAAGGCCAGGTTGGCGAGCGTGATCTTGGCCTTGGCCCGTTCGATGCCGATGGTGCGGATGAACAGGCCCATGACGGCCTTCTGATGCGCGAACACATGCTCGACGCGCGCACGGACCCTGGATTTGGTGGCGTTGCCGCGGCGAACATGGGCGGGCATTGGCCTGCCCTTGGGCTTTCTGCGGTGGATGCGGCTGACCCGGCCCTGGGCCTTCAGCCAGCGTTCGTTGCTCTGGCTGCGATAGGCGGTATCGGCCCAGACATCCGAGGCGGTGTTGTCGCTGGTCACCACGTCGCGCAGCATGCGGCCGTCGTAGCGCGCGCCATCCGTGACCTTGCCCTTGCGGATGAAGCCGAAGGTCCGGCAGATCGCAATACTGCTTTTATACCCGAAACTCGGGATCGCGATATCCGGCTGCGGCTTGCCATCTGCCGTGGGCCGCGCCTTGGCGAACTTCAGCGTCCAGCGGGCATCGACATCCTTCTGGCGCGCCCTGGCGGGTTCGTCCGGCCAGATCTCGGCAGCGCTCCGGCCCGCCTTCACCGCGGCCTTCTCGGCCTCGGTGTTGCGTTGTTTGGGCGCGGCGACCAGCGTTGCATCGACGATCTGACCCCCCATCGGCAGATAGCCCCGCGCCTTCAACTGGCGGTCGAAATCGGCAAACAGCGTATCGAGCGCGCCGACCGCAGTCAGCCGCTCGCGAAACATACGGATCGTGTTCGCATCCGGCGTCGCTGCGCCAAGGTCGAAGCCCAGGAAGCGCAGCCAGCTCAACCGATCCCGGATCAGCCATTCCATCCGCCCGTCGGCCACGTTGTTCTGCGCCGCCAGCACCAGCACCTTCAGCATCACCACCGGATCGTAAGGCGGCCGACCACCCTTGGTGCCGTCCGAATAGCCCAGTGCGGCTACCAGCGTCGGCCGAAACGCTTCAAAGTCCACAATCCGCGCCAGCACCTCCAGCGGATCGCCGTCCGCTGAAAGGCGCTTCATGTGGTCCGATAATCCGAAAAGCCCAGCCTGCCGCATCGTCCGCTCCCGCTGACCGCCGACAGTGAATCATCACTGCGCCAATTTGGCGAGAGGTAAATGGAGGCGCCCAGCTG
>NZ_JAFCWO010000045.1:0-1508 GCF_049897605.1 Sphingomonas sp. DC1600-2 | reverse complement strand
AGACCCCATGACTGCCGGAGCCTTGGAGGCTCGAATCTGAGATGCTGATGATGGATTTGTTAGCAGCGGAGACGAGTCATGACGGAGGCAGTGAAATACGTTGGTCTGGACGTTCATAAGGAAACCATCGCGGTCGCGGTTGCCGATGGGGAACGCGGAGGCGAGGTACGTTTCGTCGGCACGGTCGCCAACGAGGACGATGCGATCAGGAAGCTGGTCAAGCGGCTGACGGGACCGGGTGTGACGTTGAACGTCTGCTACGAAGCGGGACCCTGTGGGTATGGCTTGCATCGGCTGCTGTCGAAGCTGGGACAGAATTGCATCGTCATCGCCCCCTCGATGATGCCGCGACGCCCGGGCGACCATGTTAAGACGGACCGGCGTGACGCGATGACCCTGGCGCGGCTGCTACGCGCCGGCGAACTCACCGCGATCTGGGTGCCGGACGAAGCGCACGAGGCGGTACGCGATCTCATCCGCGCGCGACGCAGCGCGCAGGACGATGCCATCGGGGCCAAGCAGACGGTGCGCAGCTTCCTGTTGCGGCATGATCGTCGTTTTGGCGGCAAGGCGGCTTGGACGAAAATGTACTGGCGGTGGTTGTCCGAGCAGCGGTTTGAGTTTCCCCACCAGCAGCTGGCATTCGAGGAAATGCAGAAGCGGGTGCTGGAGGCCCAGGCACGGGTCGCGCGCCTGGAGGCGGCGCTGGCTGAAGCGGTGGATGCGTGGTGTTTTGCGCCGCTGGTCCGCAATCTGCAGGTCCTGCGCGGTATCAGGCTGGTCAGTGCCGCAACGCTGGTCGCCGAGGTGGGCGACCTCACCCGCTTCGACAATCCCAAGCAACTGATGGCGTATGTCGGCCTGGTGCCGTCCGAGCACTCCAGCGGTGCCAAGACCAAGCGGGGCCGGATTACCCGCGCGGGCAACGCGCAAGCACGGACGATGTTGATCGAGGCGGGCTGGTCGTATCGGCTGTCCGCTCGCGAGGAGCGACGCTACCGTGAACGGGTCATCGACTTGCCCGAGGACATCCAAGCGATCGGGTGGAAGGCGCAGGTTCGCCTGTGCCAGCGCTACCGTCGCCTGGCGGCCACCGGAAAGCCCCAGCCCAAGGTGACCACCGCGATCGCGCGTGAATTGGTCGGCTATGCCTGGGACATCGCCCGTCGAGTGTCGCCAGCGATAGCCGGCTGATCCACACAGAACAATTCCAGGAGGAGGCGCCAGGGCACCAACTGCATAGCCTTGGCCGGCGTGCCGCGGGCACCCGACTGTGATGGGCAATCCACGGTGTACGGTGGGGCAGGTTCGTCCGACGCCCGAACTTAGACGGAGGATAGGCCCAGCGACGGATACGGGTAGTGCGGTAACCAACCCGCGGATGAGAGCATGATCAATCGTCGTCGATCAGGCGTCCGCGGCACACCCGCCAAGGTCAATGCGAACGCTGGTCTTGCGGCCAGCGACAAGGTAAACTCGGCCAGCGTCTCGGATGGCAGTCATGAGAG
>NZ_JAFCWO010000044.1:0-2105 GCF_049897605.1 Sphingomonas sp. DC1600-2 | reverse complement strand
CCGCTGACCGAGGCGGTGAGATCGATCGGGGTTGCGGTGTTATAGCCAACGCTGGCGCTCTTCGCGGCCACGCTCGGCGCAGCAGGCGTGGCGACGGTGAGCGTGACGGTGGCGGCGGCCGAGGTTCCGCCGGGCCCCGTGGCGGTATAGCCGAAGCTGTCGCTGCCATAATAGCCGCTGGTCGGGGTGTAGGTGATGACGTCGCCCGCGATGCTGGTGGTGCCGTGCGCAGGGGCTGAGCTGACGCTGAGGCTGCTATGCACGCCGCTGACCGAGGCGGTGAGGTCGATCGGGGTTGCGGTGTTGTACGCAACGCTCGCGCTCTTGGCGGCAACGGTTGGGGCGGTAGGCGTGGCGACGGTGAGCGTGACGGTGGCAGCGGCCGAGGTTCCGCCAGGCCCGGTGGCGGTATAGGCGAAGCTGTCGCTGCCATAATAGCCGGTGGTGGGGGTATAGGTGATGACATCGCCAGCCACGCTGGTGGTGCCGTGCGCGGGGGCTGTACTGACGGTGAGGCTGCTATGCACGCCGCTGACCGAGGCGGTGAGATCGATCGGCGTCGCGGTGTCATAAGCGACGCTGGCGCTCTTGGCGGCCACGCTTGGGGCGGCAGGCGTGGCGACGGTCAGTGTGACGGTGGCGGCCGCTGAGGTGCCGCCCGGCCCGGTGGCGGTATAGCCAAAGCTGTCGCTGCCATAATAGCCGGTGGTCGGGGTGTAGGTGATGACATCGCCGACAACGCTGGTGGTGCCGTGTGCAGGGGCCGTGCTGACGGTGAGGCTGCTATGCACACCGCTGACCGAGGCGGTGAGATCGATCGGGGCGGCGGTATTGTAGCCAACGCTGGCGCTCTTGGCGGCCACGCTCGGCGCAGCAGGCGTGGCGACGGTCAGCGTGACGGTGGCAGCGGCCGAGGTGCCGCCGGGCCCCGTGGCGGTATAGCCGAAGCTGTCGCTGCCATAATAGCCGCTGGTCGGGGTGTAGGTGATGACATCGCCAGCCACGCTGGTGGTACCGTGCGCGGGCGCGGTGCTGACGGTGAGGCTGCTATGCACGCCGCTGACCGAAGTGGTGAGGTCGATCGGGGTGGCGGTGTTGTAGCCAACGCTGGCGCTCTTGGCGGCCACGCTCGGCGCAGCAGGCGTGGCGACGGTGAGCGTGACGGTGGCGGCGGCGGAGGTGCCGCCGGGCCCCGTGGCGGTATAGGCGAAGCTATCGCTGCCATAATAGCCGGTGGTCGGGGTGTAGGTGACGACATCGCCAGCCACGCTGGTGGTGCCATGCGCAGGGGCGGTGCTGACGGTGAGGCTGCTATGCACGCCGCTGACCGAGGCGGTGAGATCGATCGGGGTTGCGGTGTTATAGCCAACGCTGGCGCTCTTCGCGGCCACGCTCGGCGCAGCAGGCGTGGCGACGGTGAGCGTGACGGTGGCAGCGGCCGAGGTTCCGCCAGGCCCGGTGGCGGTATAGGCAAAGCTGTCGCTGCCATAATAACCGCTGGTGGGGGTGTAGGTGATGACGTCGCCTGCAATGCTGGTGGTACCGTGTGCGGGCGCGGTGCTGACGGTGAGGCTGCTATGCACGCCGCTGACCGAGGCGGTCAGGTCGATCGGGGTGGCGGTGTCATAAGCGACGCTGGCGCTCTTGGCGGCAACAGTGGGCGCGGCAGGCGTGGCGACGGTGAGCGTGACGGTGGCAGCCGCCGAGGTTCCGCCAGGCCCGGTGGCGGTATAGCCGAAGCTATCGCTGCCATAATAGCCGGTGGTCGGGGTGTAGGTGACGACATCGCCAGCCACGCTGGTGGTGCCATGCGCAGGGGCGGTGCTGACGGTGAGGCTGCTATGCACGCCGCTGACCGAGGCGGTGAGATCGATCGGCGTCGCGGTGTTATAGCCAACGCTGGCGCTCTTGGCGGCCACGCTTGGGGCGGCAGGCGTGGCGACGGTCAGTGTGACGGTGGCGGCCGCTGAGGTGCCGCCCGGCCCGGTGGCGGTATAGGCGAAGCTATCGCTGCCATAATAGCCGGTGGTCGGGGTGTAGGTGACGACATCGCCAGCCACGCTGGTGGTGCCATGCGCAGGGGCGGTGCTGACGGTGAGGCTGCT
>NZ_JAFCWO010000043.1:0-2217 GCF_049897605.1 Sphingomonas sp. DC1600-2 | reverse complement strand
GGCGAAACCGCATCGCGGCGCGAATGCCCGATGAACGGCCGGCTCGACCATAAACTCAGACCACGTGCTTCGTGCCCCACGCTTAGGGTGTCATTTCGCCCTCAACCGGAACCGACCCCAAGGAGGCGACCGTCAAACGCTTCCACTATGACAGCCATGACCAGCTACGAACGCACCTCGCCGACTTCAGGGCCGCCTACAACTTCGCTCGCCGGCTCAAGGCGCTGAGCGGCCTCACACACTACGAATACATCGCCAAAATCTGGACCTCAGAGCCAGACCGGTTCATCGTCAATCCAATCCACCAGATGCCGACTAAACACCTAGGGCGCTTGCCATAGGCTGACAGCCCTAACCCCTAAGCCTGATCGTCACCCATGAGCGTGGCGTACAGGCGTTCGTCCACTTTCTTGACGTCAAACCTTGCCTCGGCGATCAACCGGCTCTCGCGGCCCATTGAAACCGCAAGGTCGGGATCGGTACAAAAGCGGCGCATCGCGTCCACCAGGCTTTGTGCATCGCGCGGGGCCACGAAGAAGCCGTTGACGCCGGGCACCACCGTCTCGCGGCATCCCGGCACATCCGATGTGACGACCGCACGGCCCATCGCCATCGCCTCCTGCGTGCTGCGAGGCACGCCTTCGCGGTAGGAAGGGAGGACATAGACGCGCGCCTCTGCAATCGCGGGGCGCACGTCGGGCAGTTCGCCCGACCATTCCACCGAGCCCGTGGCGGCAAAGGCGCGCATCTGATCGGCGGAAATTCCTCCGGGGCTGGGATCAAGTCCGCCGACCAGACGAAAGCGTGCGTCGGTAAACTCGCGTTTTAGCACGCCGGCCGCTTCGACGAATTCCAGCACGCCTTTTTCGCGCAGCATGCGCGCGATCAGCAGAAACGAGGGCGGGCCGGCTGGGACGGGGGTGTCGACGAATTCGTCAAGGTCCACGCCGATTCCGCCAAGCAACATGGTACAATCCTGCGCAACAATCCGTCGCTCGACAAATTCTGCGCGGTCATCCGGGTTGAGAAAGATGACACGATGGGCGCGGGCAAACGAGGCGCGCAGCAAGGAGATGGCCAGAGTTCTTGATGCCCGCTTGGCCAGCCCGTCCGGGCCGCTCGAAATGAATAGGTAGCCCAGGCCCTCCACCATGCCGATGCGGCGCGATACACGGGCCAATGCTGCGGCGAGCCCGCCGTATATATTCGGCTTGATGAAAAATGTCAGGCTGACGTCGGGTCGTTCACGACGGAACCAGCGCGTGAGATCGCGCAGCGTGCGCAGATCGGATAGTGGATTCTGCCCCGCGCGGTCGATATGATAGGTGTGAGTAGTAACACCCATGTCTTTCAGGTGTTTCGCCTGCTCAGTATTATATTCCGGAGCAAGCACATGAACATCGTGCCCCCGCCGAACCAGTAATTCCAGCAGATGCCCACGAAACCGGATCAACGTATTCGCGGCGTTCGACATCACCGTTATTTTTCGAGGCCCGTTCAGATCCCGAGGCTGCTTCGCGCCGTTCAGCATTAACAACTAACCTGTATGATATGCATCGAGCACGATCAGATGAGCAAGCGCGCTAAACAAGGTTCTTAGGCAGGTCAATGGCTCGCCTGGCCTTGGCTTTGGCTTTCGTCCGTCCGCCTGCTCGTCTATTGGGGCCGTTATGTCCGTCCGTTCCCCATCGATGTCAACCGGCGTGGAATCTTGACCCCCGATCGGTGCCCAACATTGACCCCGCTATGTCGAGCCTGATGATGGGGCTGAGGAACGTCGGCATGTGCGTCGCCGAACACCGTCGGTCATTCACCGAACGCGAGGTTGGTGGTGACCACGATCGAGGTCTGCTCGTAAAGGCGGCTGACGAGGTGGAACAGCAGCTGACCGCCCGACAGCGCGAACGACAGATAGCCGAGTTCGTCGAGGATCACGAGATCGAGCCGCGACAGATGCTCAGCGATCCGCCCGGCGCGCGTCTCTGCCTCGAGCCGGTTCACCAGGTCAATCGTGTTGTAATATCTGACCCTGGCGCCGGTACGCACGCAGGATCGTTCGATCACGATAGCAAGGCGATCTCCTTGATCGACTTGCCCTGGCACTGTCAGGATTTCCGTGTGTGGGCGGGCGGTTGAACATTACGCCGCCATGGCCCTGATGAAGCGCTCGCCGAAGATGACGGCGAACTGGGCCTTGGCCATGGACCACTCCCGTGG
>NZ_JAFCWO010000042.1:0-2492 GCF_049897605.1 Sphingomonas sp. DC1600-2 | reverse complement strand
TGTAGATTTCCGCTGAGAAGTGACCCGGTATTTCCATCGAGAATTGACCCGGGTGAAGGTATGTCCCGCAGAGCGGGTTTTGGGTCAAGCTGGTGATTTTTCCTTTCGTGGTTTTGGTGAGGCAGAGCTGGCCCTGAACCGGAAGCTGTCATTGCCAGTTTCGATGATGTGGCAATGATGGGTTAGCCGATCCAGCAGGGCGGTGGTCATTTTGGCATCGCCGAATACCTCGGCCCATTCGCTGAAGCTGAGGTTGGTGGTGATCACGACGCTGGTGCGTTCGTACAATTTGCTGAGCAGATGGAACAGCAACGCGCCGCCTGATGAGCTGAACGGCAGATAGCCCAATTCATCGAGAATGATGAGATCGAGCTTGAGCAGACGTTCGGCAATCTGCCCCGCCTTGTTGGCCGCTTTTTCCTGTTCGAGCGCGTTGACCAGATCGACCGTGGCGAAGAAGCGGACCTTTTTGCGGTGATGCTCGACGGCTTGAACCCCCAGAGCAGTGGCGATGTGCGACTTGCCGGTGCCGGGCCCGCCAATCAGGACGACGTTGTCAGCGCCGTCGATAAACTCGCCGCCATGCAGTTGCCGAACCAGAGCTTCGTTGGCCTCGCTGGATGCGAAGTCGAACCCGGCCAGGTCCTTGTAAGCAGGGAACCGGGCGGCCTTGATCTGATAGGCGATCGAGCGAACCTCGCGTTCAGCCATCTCTGCTTTGAGCAACTGCGAGAGCATCGGCACTGCAGCGCCGAAGGCTGGAGCGCCTTGCTCGATAAGGTCCCCCACTGCTTGTGCCATGCCATACAACTTCAACGCCTTGAGCATGACAACAACGGCGGCACTGGCGGGGTCATGACGCATGACGCAGTCCTCCCTCACGCAGGGCATCATAACGTCCGACATTGGCCAACGGCTCTTGCGCAAGGCGCAAAGCCTGTGGTGCGTCAATTGGCGCTGCCGGTGGAGCCTTACCGTCGATCAGGCGATGCAGGATGTTGAGGACGTGGGTCTTGGTGGCGACGCCTGCTTCCAGAGCCAGTTCGACAGCGCAAAGCACTGCCTGCTCGTCATGCTGCAGCACCAATGCCAATATCTCCGCCATCTCTTTGTCTCCACCAGGACGACGCAGGAGCTGGCTTTGCAACTGCTTGAAGGCCTCTGGGAGCTGCAAGAAAGGCGCGCCATTACGCAGTGCCCCCGGCTTGCGCTGGACTACTGCCAGATAGTGCCGCCAGTCATAGATTGTCCGCCCTCTGGTGTGGTGAGATCGGTCGATAATCCGAGCATGTTCGCACAGGATCTGACCCTCGGCCGCCACCACGATCCGCTCGGGATAGATCCTGACGCTAACCGGGCGGTTGGCAAAGGATGCCGGGACGCTATACCGATTGCGTTCAAAGCTGATCAGGCAGATCGGTGACACCCGCTTGGTGTGCTCGACAAAGCCGTCGAAGGTCCGCCCCAGTGGCATCAGAGCGCCAACCTCAGCGGCATGTACATCGGCTACGGTGCCGGGCAAGTTACCGTGCTGGATCTCGCCCCATTGTGCGATGCATTGCTCTTCGAGCCAGGCATTGAGCGCATGGATATCCGGGAAGGCGGGCAACTGCTGCCACAGCCGCCGCCGCGCATCCTGGACATTTTTCTCGACCTGCCCTTTCTCCCACCCCGAGGCCGGATTGCAGAACGCAGGCTCGAACAAATAGTGGCTAGCCATAGCCGTAAAGCGCGCGTTGACCTGTCGGGCCTTGCCCTTGCCGATCTTGTCGACCGCAGTCCGCATGTTATCGAAGATCCCGCGCTGCGGCACACCGCCCAGCACGCGGAATGCCTGCGTCAGCGCATCAAACAGCATCTCATGCGTCTGAAGCGGATAGGCCCGCACGATGAACGCCTTGCTATGCGATAGCTTGGTGTGGGCAGCCTGTAGCTTGACGCGCTCACCGCCAAGAATGGCCCAATCTTCGCTCCAGTCGAATTGGAATGCTTCACCGGGCTGAAAAACCAAAGGCACGTATGTTCCGCGCCCGCTGGCCTGCTGTGCCAAGAGACGGCCAGCCTTCCAATCACGCACATAGGCAGCGACCCGATTGTAGGATCCCTCATAGCCTAATGCGACTAAATCGGCGTGCATCTGCTTCGCCGTGCGCTTCTGCTTGCGCGATTTGCCAGCCTCGATTTGCAACCAACCCGTCAGCTTCTCAGCAAACGGGTCTAGCTTGCTCGACCGGTCAGGTACCTTGAACTGCGGCACCACAGTATCCGCGCGCAGATACTTGCGGATCGTGTTGCGCGACAAACCGGTGCGCCGCTCGATCTCACGAAGCGAAATCTTATCACGAAGGCGCCACCGGCGAATTACACTCAGTAAATCCATGTCGATCACTCCCGATACCCCAGACTGGTCAGCCAGGGGCGGGTTCAAACATGGGTCAATTCTCAATGGAAATTTATGCCCCTACCGGGTCAATTCTCAGCGGAAATCTACA
>NZ_JAFCWO010000041.1:0-3120 GCF_049897605.1 Sphingomonas sp. DC1600-2 | reverse complement strand
GGGCCGCCCGAGCGGCTATGCTTGACCACAAACATGGCCCGCCTCCTTCACGGAAATGGCAGCTGCGCGATGGTAGCACAGGCAACCTGCCGCGTCGCCAAGCTGTCCACATAACGGTGAACCCGCCGGTGTCGGCGTACTGCTCCTCGATCCGTCGCCCGGCCTCGTTCATCGTCAGCCCGTCGAGCAGATAGGGTGCCTCGCTGACGGTTGCGGGGATGGTCCGCGATGCGAACGGCGCGAAGCGGTCGTTGACGTGAGTATAAGCCTTGATGCCGGGGTCGTTGCCGTAGCGGGCATTGACCGTGTTCATCGCCTCGCCCTGCCGCGCGGCGGGGTAGAACTGGCCATCGGCCGAGGCAGTGGTGCCCATGCCCCAGACCCGCGCCATCGGCAGCGCGCCTTGCGCGGCGACCACGTTGGCCAGCGCCTGGTCGATCGCCGCGCTTTCGACATGCCAGCGTGCGAGACGGGACAGTTGCCAGTAATCATGGGTGTTGGACGCCTCGGCCATCTTGCGCAGGCCCAGGTTCAATCCCTCGGCGAGCAGGACGTTGAGCAGGCCGATCCGGTCGCCGCACGGTATGCCGGTGCGCAGATGGGTGAAGGCGTCGGTGAACTCCAGCGCGGCGTCCACTTCGAGCAGCAGGTCGGTGATGCGGATGGGCGGCAGGCGACGGTAAAGGTCCAGCACCAGGTCATCGATCCCGTCCGGCGCATCGGCGGTCAGGCGATCGATGCGCAGCGTCCCGTCCTCGATGCTGCCTTTCGGGATCGTACCGTTGCGCGCGGCGCGACCGAGCCGGGCGAGGCCATCGGCGAGACGGGCCTTGCGGTCCGCGAGCCAGACATGCGGATCGGACGGTACGGCCAGCTTCGCAGCATGCGCGACTTCCATCGATACGAGGACGTTGCGAAGGTCACCGTACCGGTGCGAGCGGTCGAGCCAGATGTCACCCGAGCGCAGCGCGTCGCGCAGATGGAACATGACCGCGACTTCTCGGAGGCGCGCATCATCGTCGCCCTTCGCCCGCAATTGACGCCGCCATTTGGAATGTGGGCGCAGGAAATCGTCGGTCGCCGGGAGCGCGTCTTTGGTGGCGATGGCGATCACCGCGTCCAGCAAGGGTCGCGCGACCGACGCGGCTTGGAGATGGAGGCAGCGCAGCATACGCGGGGCATAGCGACGGAAGCGGTGATACCCCTGATCGACATGCGCCAGCGGATCATCGCCAAGCGTGTCCGTCAGAACCCTGGCCGTCGCGACGAGGCGGGTGAGATGGTCCCATCCCGCCGCACGCGCGACCGCATCCTCCAGCGACGCGCCGTCGCCATGCGCTTCGATGAGCGATTGGCCGAGCGCGGCGAAGCCGTCCAGCGTCGCTGTGACCCCGCCTCTCGTTTCCGCGGCACGTGCGTCATGCAACTGTTTTGCCTCGCGCCAGGTGCGCCCGACGATCCGGTCATGCGTCTCGATCACCGCATCCGCAGTCGAGGTGGCCCACTCGATGATGCAGACAGTGAGGATGGCGCGACGCCGGTCGGTGCCGAGATCACGCAGGCCATCGGCGAAGTAACGTTCGCCCTGTCGGCGCAGCCGGGCGACGCGATGCGGCGGGACGTCGCCGAGCAGGCCGGCATCGAGGTTCATCGCACGCAGGAACTCAAGCCGGTCGAGCAGTCGGTTTGCCGCGGCGGAATTGTTGCCCGGCTCGATCCGGCGCAGCCAGATGAAGCGGCTGATTGCCCCCGGCAGCATTTCGGTCGTCAGCCGGTCGAGCCGGGTGCAGGCGACAAGATCAAGGCGCGATGCGATGCGCTTCTCGATGCCGCGTTCGGCCGCGACGAGCGCATCCGCGCACAGGCGCTCGATCGTCGTGATCGCCGGCAGGATGGTCATGGTATCGCGGCAGCGGGCGATGAAGCGCCGGGCGAGATCGTCGTTCGAGTGTGCCTGCTCGGCTTCGGCGAACAGCCAGTCACGGAACGTCCGTGCCGGCGCGCCCTGACCGGGAAACGTCCTGTATCCGTAGATGGAGCGCAGCACCTCCATATGTTGCTGGCGGGTCTGGTGCCGGACGGCGTAGCGGACGAGCACGTCACCGGCGATGCCGAGCTGGGCGCCGAGGAAGGCGGATACCGCGAGCGGGATCACCTCGCCCGGCACCAGCATTCGTCCCGGATAGCGCAGCGCGCACAGTTGCAGCGCGAAGCCGATCCGGTTTTCCGGTCGGCGTCGCCGGTCGATGTGGATCAGGTCGTCGTCCGCCAGGATGTAATGCCGTAGCAGCGACGCTTCGTCGGTCGGCAGGTCGAGCAGCGACGACCGCTGCCGGGCGCTCAGGATATGGCGTCTCGGCATGCGGCTTTGTCCCGGTTGAACAGAAGTCTGTTTTGGACAACACTGACCCCGCGCAAATCAAGGCTTTTCGGGGCCGGTGTTCGGGAAGGTTCAATTGGGACAACGCGCCGCTATCTACGCCCGCGTCTCGACCGCCGACCAGTCGTGCGAGCGGCAGTTGCGCGACCTCGTCGGTTTCGCCGAACGGGGCGGCTATGAGGTGGTCGAGGTCTTCCGCGAAACCGCCTCGGGGATGAAGGCCAACCGCTCGGCGCGCGGCGAGGTGATGAAGCTGGCGCAGGCGCGTCACATCGATGCGGTCCTCGTCACCGAACTCAGCCGCTGGGGACGCTCGACGCAGGACCTGCTCGATACGCTCAACCGGCTGTCGGGCTGGCGCGTGTCGGTCGTCGCGATGAGTGGCATGACGTTCGAGGTCGATACGCCTCACGGGCGGATGATGGCGACGATGCTCGCCGGCATCGCCCAGTTCGAGCGCGACATGCTAAGCGAGCGGGTTCGGTCCGGTCTCGCCGCAGCGCGGGCACGGGGTCGAACACTCGGTCGGCAGGCGGGCGACCGACCGAAGTCCGACCGGCTCGCCCCCAAGGTGCTGGCGCTGGTCGCCGAAGGTCGCAGCTATCGCTGGATCGCGCGCGACCTCGGCCTCAGCAAGAATACTGTCGCCGCTATCGTCGGACGGGCACGGGTGGATGCAGCGTCGGTCGAGGAAGCGGCATGACCGGACTTCCCGGAAAATTCCCGCCGGATCCTCGGCG
>NZ_JAFCWO010000040.1:0-3385 GCF_049897605.1 Sphingomonas sp. DC1600-2 | reverse complement strand
CGTTATGTGGACAGCTTGGCGACGCGGCAGGTTGCCTGTGCTACCATCGCGCAGCTGCCATTTCCGTGAAGGAGGCGGGCCATGTTTGTGGTCAAGCATAGCCGCTCGGGCGGCCCTCTGGTCGAGCTTGTCGACGGAGTCGGCGCGCCTGTGCCACCCGTCCGCGACTATCTCGCCTATCTGGCTGCGCGCGGCTGCTCACCGCATACCGTCAAAGCCTATGCCTATGACCTGCGGCATCTCTTTACCTTTCTACACACCGAGGCGCTCGACTGGACGGCGCTGACGCCGGCCCGCGCCGTTGCTTTTCTCCTGCATCTGCGCACCACGCCGGCACGCGGCAGACACCCTGCCGGCACGGCGCAGGCCGCCGATAGCCGTTTGGCGCCGGCCAGCGTCAACCGCGCGCTGGCGTGCGTGTCGTCGTTCTATGATTGGGCGCTGCTGGCCGGATGCACCAGCGGCACCAACCCGATCGTCAAGGTCGAGGCGCGCGCCGTGCTACGCTCGGTCGATCGGCACCGACCGTTCCTGCAGGGCATCGCATCGGGCGCACCACTCCGCCAGGCGCTCGCCGTCAAGATGGTGCGCCGGGTGCCGCGGCCGCTGTCGGACGAGCAGGTAGCGACGATCGTAACCCTGCTGCGCTGCCGTCGTGACGTAGCGCTTGTCCGCCTCATGCTTGATGGTGGCCTGCGGCCGGGCGAAGCGCTTGCGCTCAAGCTCGAGGACGTCGCCTACGGCCGCAGGCGGATCGTGGTGCGCCAGCGCGACGACCATCCGCGCGGCGTGCGCGCCAAGGGCTGGCGCGAGCGCGTCGTCGACCTGCATGAGCCGGCGACGCTTGCCGCGATCGCCGATTACGTGACCGCCGAGCGCCCGCGCGACACCGGCAGCCCCTACCTCTTCCTCGTCGGCGGCAACGGGGCGCGCCGGGCTGAGCCGCTCTCCTACGCCGCGCTGGCCAAGCTTTTCGCCCGATCCTGCGAGCGGGCCGGCATACGCGAGCCCTGGATGACCCCGCACGCCTGCCGGCACACGCACGCGACACGCATGTGGGAGGGCGGCATGCGCGAGCTCGCCCTCATGCGCAGGCTTGGTCACGCCTCCCCCGAGTCCACCCGCATCTACACGCGCGTGTCCGACCCGGCGGTCGTCGCCGAGTACCGCCGCGCGCTTGGCCTCGATGTGTCAGCGCCATGAGGGCCGGACCGATCTCTGCCGCCGCAGCAGCGATCGGCGAGCACCCGGCCGCACCAGTGATCGCTCAGCACTGCGGCGAGGCAGAGTACGCCGCGCACGTCGCGGGTGTGGATATCTGCGATATGTACAAGCGCCAGCTGCGGCAGATCCACCGCCGCTTCCGCACACAGTGGCCCGATCTTCGCGACTGGCTCGCTGCGCCACTGCCCGAGCGCGTCGGCCGCCTCGATGGCGAGCGGCGGCAAGCGTCGAGCCACAAACTTTCCTATCAAGCGCGCCCCTACATCCACTTTCTCGCGTTCACCGACAGGCTGCGCATCGACTACCCATGGCTGCTCGCCGTTGGCAAGACACGTCCGTCGGTTGTGCTCGACCGGCTGTGCATCGACCTCGGCATCGACCGCCTTGCCGACGAGGGTGAAGCCCTCGGCTTTAATCGCTCGTCGATTCGGCTTTCCATGACCTGGATGCTGCCGCGCATCGCCATGCACGAGGGCGTGCGCTCGCCCGACCTGCTGCGGCCCGAGCATATCGACCGGCTGCTCGCCGCCGTCCGCGACTTCGCCTCGCATCCCGACCTGCCGGTCTTCTTCGGTGCGCGCGAGCGCTACGGTCCGCAGTTCGCCAAAAGCTGGATCACGCATGCCAGCCAGCTCGGCACCATCCTCTACCATCGTGGCCAATCGAGCCGGCAGCCGCGCAAGTTCATGCCAGCCTACGCCTCGCACCCGCTGCTGCCGTCTGCGATGTGGGCACTCGTCCAGCGCTGGCTCGCAGCGCGCGCGTCGCAGCTGCGCCCCAGCACGGTTTACCACCACGAGATCGCGCTCAGGCGCTTCCTCGAGCACCTGGGTCGCGTCGCGCCCCAGGTCTGCCGCTTCGAGGATGTGACGCGCGAGCACGTCGAGAGCTTCTTTCGCGCGATGATCGACGAGCCGAGCGCAGGCAGCGGCGTGCCCTTGTCTCTCATCACACGGCGCAACCGCACGAACTCGCTTGCGCTGTTTTTCCGCGATACCGTCGCTTGGGACTGGGAAAGCGCGCCGCAGCGCCAACTCGTCGATTGCCGCGACAAGCCGCCGCACCTCGAGCGCGTGCCCCGCTATATCCCCGAGGAAGAGCTAGCCCGCGTGATGAGCGGCATTCGTGCGCTGGTTTGCCCACTCCAGCGTGCGGCGCTGCTGACGCTGCGCTGGTCGGGCGCTCGACGCGGCGAGGTGCGTCGCCTCGCACTCGATTGCCTCGACCGCTACCCCGACGGCACCGCGCGGCTGCGCATTCCTGTCGGCAAGACCGGCCGCGAGCGGATGGTGCCGCTCCATGAAGAGGCGGCCGACGCGCTCCAGGCCGTGGTGGAAGCACGCCGGAGAGGGCGCGACCGCGCAATGGTCGACGAGCGGACCGGTGACCGACTACGCTTTCTCTTCGTAGATCACGGCAAGTTGTTATCCGAATACTACCTCTTTGAAACGCCGCTGGGCGAGGCGTGCCGGGCGGTTGGCTTGGTCGATGCACGAGGCCGCCATACCGTCACTGCACACCGCTTCCGCCACACCCTCGGAACGCAGCTCGCCGAGCGCGGCGCGAGGCTTGATACGATCATGAGCGTGCTCGGCCACGAGAGCCCGGCGATGTCGATGGTCTACGCAAGGATCTCCGATCCCGAGGTGCTGCGCGACTACCGTGCGGTGCTCGGGCCGGGTGCGGTCATCGCCGGACCTGGCGCCGAGGCTCTGCGGACCGGGCGGCTGACAGCGGGCGCGGTCGATTGGTTGCGCACCAACTTCTTCAAGACCGAGCTCGAACTCGGCCACTGCCTGCGTCTGCCCGAGGAAGGCCCTTGCGAGTGCGACCTATATCTCACCTGCTCGCGGTTCGTCACTACGCCGGCCTATACGCCTCGACTGCGCGAGCGTCGCGCAGTCGAGCTTCGCCTAATCGAAGATGCCCGCGAGCGCGGCTGGGGACGCGAGGTCGAGCGGCACGAGTGTGTCGTCCGCCGGATCGATACGCTGCTCGTCGATCTCACCCGTAGCTCCTCGGGATGCTGATTTTGAGGCGGGTCGTCTTCCGCCTGCGGCGGTTGCGCTCGATGGCATGCGAGGAAACCTCGCATGCCATCGAGCGCCTGAATAGTATCTTATAAATGGCCGGGTGGGATTGATTGTCCAGATAATCACCG
>NZ_JAFCWO010000039.1:0-3702 GCF_049897605.1 Sphingomonas sp. DC1600-2 | reverse complement strand
ACACATATTCTTTGCAGTCGCAGTTTATGTCGAGCGTGGCGGCAGGAGGCGCAGGTTTCCTTCGGTTTTCCATGATTTCACTCCAGATAATTACGGTTCCCTCGACCTCAACAAGTCGAAGGAACCAACATGCGATCAAGATCATCATTGCCGTTTCGAGCGGCCCCGCTCCGGGTCGACGACCCGCCCAGTCACGACGCTCTACTCACCGCATTCCTCTCCTCTCTGTCGCTCGACGAGAGGTCAGGCAGTGCGGTTCTGTTTGGCGCTGCGGCCCGTCATTTCCTGCATTGGATGGAACTGCACGGGATCGCGATCCGCACGATCGACGATCGGACCGTTCGGCGGTTCGAGAAGCATCGGTGCCGTTGCCACCGGTATTCGGCGCAGCAGCCAGTTTATAAGGCGGACATTGCAGCGCGGGTCAGGCGCTTCGTCCGCTTCCTGGAAGATCAAGGCTACGTCGATGTCGACGACGGGATGGACGATCTGCCACGGTACCTCGCCGACTATTTCGATGGGATCGATCGCTTGCAACTCGCGCAAGGACCGGCCCAGTCCTATCGATCCGAGGCCGAGCATTTCGCGGCCTGGCTTCGCATTGTGCGGCGGCGGTGGGCCGATATCGACGACACGATCATCGACCAGTACGGCGCGCATGTTTGTCGCTGTCCGGTCTGGCGCAAGCGAGGCAAGCTCGTTGCATCAGGTGCGAAGCGTCGACGGCGGTGCGCTCGGCACTTCGTCGAGTTTCTGCGGCGGCAGGGTGCCATCCCACCAGTCGAACCGGTGGCGGATGCTGACCCGCACATGGCGGCTTACCTTGCCTGGCTTCGGCAACATCGCGGCGCCACCGAAGAGACGATCCGCCGCTACCGGGCCGACATTCGTCGGCTCATGCCCATGCTGGGCGAGCCTTCGCAATGGGATGCGGCGGCGCTCAGGCGGGCGTTTGAACGACGAAGCAAGGAGACGCCGGGATCCGTCTCGCTGATCGTCACGATCATGCGGAGCTACATCCGCTTTTTGATTGGGCAAGGCGAGTGTCGACCGGCACTGTTGCACGCGATCCCTTCGGTCCAGCGATACCGCCTGTCGACGCTGCCCCGCCACGTCGACCCGGCAACGGTCGAGCAGATCATCGACGCCTGTCCGACAGGCCGCCCAGTGGAAGTTCGGGACAAGGCCATCATTCTTCTGCTCGCCAGGCTCGGCCTGCGTGCCGGCGATATTCAGGATATGCACCTCGAAGACATCGACTGGCGGTCCGGTCATCTGACGGTCAAGGGCAAGACCAGACGGCCAGACCGGCTGCCGTTACCCCAGGATGTTGGCGACGCGATCCTGGACTACATTGCCACGGCCCGTCCCAAGGCCGCCGATCCGCACTTGTTCGTACGCGCGCAAGCCCCGTTCCGGCCATTCCGTTCGTCCGCCGAGATTGCCGGCATAGTTGCGCGCACGCGTGAACGCGGCGGGATCCAGGGCGTGCCGACCGGATCGCACATCTTCCGGCATTCGCTTGCCACCAACTTGCTGCGCGCAGGCGCGGGGCTGGAGTCCGTCGGGACCATCCTGCGCCACAGCTCACCCGAGACCACCGCCATCTACGCCAAGGTCGATCTGCCGATGCTCATGAAGATCGCCCAGCCATGGCCAGGAGAACCGTCATGCTGAACACGCACATTTCCCGCTACGTTGCACTGCACCGCAGTCTTGGCCGGAAGTATGACGAACAGGATCGGCTGCTCCGCCTCTATGCAGCCTACGCAGGGCATTTCGGTGACCAACACACCCAGGTCCAGCGCATCTACGACTGGTGCCACACGGCGAGCTCGCAATATGTGGCACAGACCCGCTTCGACACCGTTCGCAACTTCAGCCTTTTCGCCCATGCCGAGGAACCCGCCCACGAAGTGCCTCCTGCTGGCGTCTTCGGCCGGGGTAAGCGTCCACGCCCGACCCCGTATATCATCGAGCCCGAACAGATCCGCGCCATCATGGCCGCGGCGCTGGACCTGCCGCCCAAAGGCACAATCAGCCCCCACACCTACCATTGCCTGTTCGGATTGCTGGCAGCGACTGGCCTGAGGATTTCCGAAGCCCTCGCGCTACAGTGTGACGATCTGGGCGAAGACGGGTTGATCATTCGCAATGGCAAGTTCGGCAAGCAGCGCCTCGTCGCGTTGCAACCGTCGACCCGGCAGGCGCTCGAAGCATATCTCGCGACCCGAGCGAGGCTCGGCGCCACGGGCAATGACCTGTTCGTCACCATCCGAGGACGGGCACCCCACAAGGTTCGCGCCCACATCGTGTTCGTCCGGTTGGCACGACAGCTTGGATACCGCGGACCGACCGGAACAGCGGGTATGCGGATGCACGATTTGCGCCATACCTTCGCCGTGCGCTCGCTGGAGTCCTGTCCGCCGGACAGGGAGGCCGTGGCACATCACATGGCCGGCCTCAGCGTCTATCTGGGACACGCGTCGGTCGCCAACACCTACTGGTATGTCGAGGCCACCCCGGTGTTGCTGCGCGACATCGCGGTCGCCAGCGAACACCTTTACCTGGGAGAAGCGGCATGACGGCACTCGCCCCTTATCTCTCGGCGTACCTGCGCGAACATCTTCCGCGCGACCGCGCCGTCAGCCCGCACACGGTGAAGACCTACGCCAACTGCTTCGTGCTGCTGGTCCGGTTCGCTGCCGACCGGTTGAAGCGTCGGCCAACCGATCTTGAGGTCGAGGATCTCGGCACGGACCTCATCCTGGCCTTCCTCGACCATGTTGAGAACGGACGCGGCAGCTGCGTGAGGACCCGCAATGGCCGATTGGCAGCGATCCGATCATTCTTCCGGTACATCGAGTATCGCGTGCCTGCCTGTCTCGATCAGGCCCTGCGCATTCGTGCGATTCCAACCAAGAAGACCGACAAGGCACTGATCGACTACCTCGACCGGGCAGAGATCAAGGCTTTGCTTGATGCACCTGATCCCCGGACCCGCCTCGGCACTCGTGACCGCGCTATGTTGCACCTGGCCTATGCTGGCGGGCTCAGGGTGTCGGAACTCGTATCGCTGCAACAGCGCGATTTCCCGGACCGTTCGCTGTCCACCATGCACATCATGGGAAAGGGCCGCCGCGAACGGGTCTTGCCGCTCTGGAAAGAGACCCAGATCGCATTGCGCGCATGGCTTGCGATCCGCCCCGAAGCGCAGGTTTCCGAGATATTTCTCAACGCGAACGGGCAGCCCATGACGCGTGACGGGTTCGCATTCCGACTGGCCGAACACGTTAAGATTGCCGGAATCAAGCAGCCTTCGATCCTCGGAAAACGGGTCACGCCGCACGTGCTGCGCCATTCCTGCGCCATGCACACGTTGGCGGCGACAGGTGACATTCGCAAAGTCGCGCTGTGGCTCGGCCACGCCAGCATCCAAAGTACCGAGGCCTATCTGCGCGCCGATCCCGAGGAGAAGCTGCAGATTCTCGCGGCCCACGGCGCCCCCGCCATCATGCCCGGACGCTTCAAGCCGCCATCCGACGCTCTGATCACCATGCTTACCGACGTTCGAAGACTGGCCTGACCCGTCCCCAGACATTCCCCTGATCCTCATATATTATCTGGAGCGAAATCATGGAAAACCGAAGGAAACCTGCGCCTCCTGCCGCCACGCTCGACATAAACTGCGACTGCAAAGAA
>NZ_JAFCWO010000038.1:0-3731 GCF_049897605.1 Sphingomonas sp. DC1600-2 | reverse complement strand
AATCCATGTCGATCACTCCCGATACCCCAGACTGGTCAGCCAGGGGCGGGTTCAAACATGGGTCAATTCTCAATGGAAATTTATGCCCCTACCGGGTCAATTCTCAGCGGAAATCTACACGCCGTTCCTTGGTTCTGGTCGAACCAATATGATCTTCGGCTTCAGACGATCGGCCTATCGATCGGACATGACGAGATTGTCGTACGCGGCGCCACCACCAATCGCAGCTTCTCGGTAATTTACCTAAGGCAGGGCCGGGTTATCGCGCTCGACTGCGTCAATGCGACGAAGGACTATGTGGGAGGTCGCGCCCTCGTCCTCGACGGCACTATCGCCGCTCCCACGGCGCTTGCTGATCTGGACATTCCGCTCAAGGACTTGGTCAATCGAACTCCCGTGGCGGTGGTCGCATGAGCGATAGCAACCCCGGTACTCGCAGGGCGCTACTTGTCCATGCCCATTCAGAGGCGGATTCGTTTGTATCCGCTATGCGAGACAGGATTGCTCTTGCTCTGGGTGCATCGGGCTATGAAATCGAGCATTCTGACCTTTATGCGATGGACTGGAACCCGGTGCTGTCACCGGCTGATTTCGGCTCGCGCAAGGACGAAAGCCATCTGACTTACGCGCTCGAACAGCGACACAACTATCAGGTCGGGACGCTTTCAAGCGACGTTGCAGCGGAAATCGCGAAGGTCCAGGAGGCCGAGCTGGTGGTTTTCACATTCCCACTGTTCTGGTTCAATGTCCCGGCGATCCTCAAGGGATGGATCGATCGGGTGTTCGTCTCCGGCCCTTTTTACGGCGGAAAGACGATTTACGGTCGCGCAGGCATGACCGGAAAGAAAGCCACCGCCGCTTTTAGCCTCGGTGGTCGAGAATATATGTTTGGTCCGGAGGGGCTGCATGGCCCGCTGGTCGACGGGTTCCTCCGTTCCTTTTTTCAAGGCAGCCTGGGATATGTCGGTTTCGAGGTGATCGAGCCGTTTGTGGCCTATCACACGCCCTATCTTCCTTTGATCGAGCGAACGACCTGCCTGGACGCTCTTGGCGATCGCTTCGCAACTCTCGACGCGCAGGCGCGCATGCCGATGCCAGACCTCAGCCGCTTCGGCGATCGCTTTGAGAAACTTTAAAGCCTTCGATCAAATCGATCGCGAAGATCAGGGACGCCACGATGGATGGTGATGTCATTAAGTTCGAGTTGCGCGTGCCGGAAGCTGATCTTGCTGACCTGCGCCACCGTCTCCGCTCGACACGATGGCCCGTCGACTTTGGCGGAGAAAGCTGGAGATATGGCGCGCGCATCGACACTTTGCGCGCAGTTCAGAACTATTGGGCGAATGAATATGATTGGCGTACCATCGAAGCCAGGCTGAACAGCTTTCCGCAATATCTAGCGACCATCGACGGTCTGCGCGTTCATTTTTTCCATGTCCGCGCAAAACACGGGAACGGTCGCCCGCTGCTCCTCCTTCACGGTTGGCCAGGATCCCAGACCGAGTTTCTGGATCTCATCGACGATTTCGTCGATCCATCGCGGTGCGGACGCGGAAATCACCAGGCCTATGACCTCGTCATACCCGCCATTCCAGGCTTCGGCTTTGGTGGAAAGCCTGTCGAACCAGGCTGGGGTCCGGATCGGATCGCCGACGCGTTCCACCGGTTGATGACGCTGTTGAACTATGACCGTTACGGTGTGCAGGGCGGCGACTGGGGCACGATAATCGGGCGGCGGATCGCTCAACGGCATCCAGGCGCGCTCGTCGGACTGCACATCAACATGCCCTACGCACATCCACCGCACGCCGCAGAGCCACCGGATGACTACCGCACGTTCCGCAAGACCGGGATGGGCTATCTGTCGCTTCAATCAACGAAGCCAGACGCGATTGCCGCCGCAATGTCCGACTCCCCGATGGGGCTGGCGACCTGGATCCTCGAGAAATTTGCCGCTTGGTCGGACGGAGAGGGTGACCTCCCGAAAACAATCTCTCTTGAGGCGCTCGTGACGAACATCATGTTCTACTGGCTGCCAAACAGCGCCGGCAGCGCAGCCCGCATATATTATGAGTCCGCATGCGAGGCGGTGACGCCCTTCGGCGGCGCTCGGGTCACCGTCCCGACCGCTGTCGCGGCCTTCGCAGCCGAGCCCTATTCGGCGCCGCGTTCCTGGGTGGAAGGAATCTACGACGTAGTGCGCTGGCGGGAGTTCTCCGCCGGTGGGCATTTCGCCGCGCTGGAGCAGCGTGAGGCGCTGCGGGACGACGTCCAGGAATTCTTCACGACCGATCGCTTTGACCACCGTCATGCCGCATAATCGCGTGAAGCCTGAGGAGAAAGCCGCCACGGCCGAGGGTGTCGAGGTATATGACGGGCCCGCAGGAGGGTGGGGCGCACTCGGCGCAGTCGCTGCCGCTGTTCGTGAACAGATGGGTGCCTCCACGAAGGCGCGTGCCTTGCTGCAGATGAACCAGCCCAAGGGATTCGACTGTCCAGGCTGTGCCTGGCCTGACCCTCAGAAGACGTCTTCGTTCGAATTTTGCGAGAATGGCGCGAAAGCCGTCACTTGGGAGGCCACTGCCAAGCGCGTCGATCTCGACTTTTTCGCGCGTCATAGCGCCAGCGAGTTGTTCGGTTGGTCTGACCATGCGCTCGAGGATGCCGGTCGCCTGACGCACCCGCTACGCTACGATGCCACAACTGACCATTTCGTGCCGGTCGCTTGGAGCGAGGCGTTTGCGCGTATCGGCGACGGCCTTCGTGCGCTCGAAGATCCCAATCAGGCGGAATTTTATTGCTCAGGTCGTGCGTCGAACGAAGCGGCTTTCTTGTACCAATTGATGGCACGCGCCTTTGGAGGGCATAGCGTGAAGAGTACGCCAAACAACGCTAAGGGCGAACAATCAGTGAACGCTTAGGCGACGCGGGCATTTTGCGGCAGGTTCAGGGCCTTGCGGCCAGCGGAAGCAGCAGCCCTATCCCAGAGAAAGTCTCCGGAAAAGGCGATATGTTCCCAGCCTACCGGCGATGTATGGGCAAGGAGGTGGTCGGGCGCCGCGACCGATTCCCATCGTAGATGCTGGACAGCAGCGTCCATGTAGGTCGTGTTCCAATAGACGATGGCGGCGATGACCAGGTTGAGGCCCGATGCGCGATATTGCTGGGCTTCATGGCTGCGATCAATGATGCGCCCTTGCCGGAATGTGTAGATCGCCTGCGTCAATGCATGGCGTTGCTCGCTGTTGTTGAGGCCGGCATGGCAACGCCGGCGCAGCTTGGGGTTTTCAAGCCAGTCGAGCATAAACAGTGTTCGCTCGACCTTGCCGATTTCCTGTAGCGCGACGTCGAGCTGGTTCTGCCGCTCATAGGCGGCGAGCTTTCGCAACATCACCGATGGCGCAACATGACCAGCCTTGATCGAACCGACAAGCCGCAGCACATCGCCCCATTGTTCACGGATAATGTCGGTCCGGATGCGCTTGCCCAGCAGCGGGGCAATAAATGGATAGGCGGCCACCGGGGCGACTGACGCGAGACGCCTGTCGGGAAAGTCCCGCAGGCGCGGACAGAAGCGAAAGCCCAGCATGGCGCACAGCGCGAAGACATGATCGGTGATTATCTGGACAATCAATCCCACCCGGCCATTTATAAGATACTATTCAGGCGCTCGATGGCATGCGAGGTTTCCTCGCATGCCATCGAGCGCAACCGCCGCAGGCGGAAGACGA
>NZ_JAFCWO010000037.1:0-3939 GCF_049897605.1 Sphingomonas sp. DC1600-2 | reverse complement strand
CGACGGCTTCTACAACCCCGTCAGGCGCCATTCCGCGCTCGACTATATCAGCCCCGCGCAGTTCGAACGAACCGCGTCACGTTGAGCAAATGCCTCTCCACTTTTGCGGGGCAAGTCCAAGTCCAGCTCGCGTTGCGCGCTCAGCAAGGCGGCAAGGTCGATCGGTTTGCGGTCGAACAGCCGCTTGATGTCGCCCAGGCTGAGCCCGGCCTTCTTGAGCGCGACGATACGATGCACCCGCTCCAGCTCGGCCGGCCCGAACCAGCGGCGGCCGGATTGGGTGCGCAGCGGCGACACCAGCCCGCGCGCCTCATAAAAGCGCAGCGCCCGCGCGGTCAGGCCGGTGCGGCGGACCACTTCATCAATGGCAAACGAATCATCCATGCCGCCCTTATGCCGGTTGACCTTGGGTCACCTTCAAGGGGTGTTTTGTGCGGGAGGTAGATTGTTGGTGGCAGCGTGGAGTCTATCGAAAAGAAATACAGCGCACCCGCTCGATTTACGGCTTCTTCGCTTCCAAGGCCTTCGCGGCATATCGCTGCCGCTGCTGCTCCTGTTCGGCTAGAGACGGAACCTGAAGTGCCTTGCGCATCGCGTCCGAGACCAAGGTACGGTCATACGGTTCCTGCGTGACAGCAGCGCCTTTGGGCATCCTATATTGGGTCCCAAGCACCTGCGGCTTATCGATGGCTCGAAGATAGCGGTCAAGCGTAGCGGATGCGATCCACACCGCTCCTGACTTGCCTCGTGCCACGGCAATCGTCGCGAGAAGATGTGCTTTTAAGTAGTCGTCTGCTTTGGCACCATGCTGAAAAATGAAGGCAGCGTGATAGAAGTCATCGCCGCTCTGGAGAGCCCCGGAATCGAGCAATTGCTCGGTACGCGCCCGACGTTTCTCGTCAGCGGGACCGACGACAGACCAGTCGATGCGGTCTGGTTGCCGGTCCGCCTGATCAGCATCGAAAATTGCCGTCATCTCGGCATTCGTCGGGCGGTTGATCACACGACGATAGCTACGCCCACTGTCCCACGGGCCTAGTGCGACGCCTTTTGCTTCGTCCTTGACCAGATCGAAAGGCTCAAACCCCGTTCCGAGGTACGTGACATTAAGATGGCCTGCGTCGACACAGTGTACGTGGAAATTGTCTGGAGTTGCCCCCGGCCTCGGGTCATCGAAGCTGATTTCAAGTTCGCCGTTCACCGATTTGACGGCCAGCGCCGGACGGCGAACCACGGGGCCGGTGATGTGCGAGAAGCTCTCGCCATCCTCGATCTCCCAATTCTCAGGACGCTCCCACGTCGCCGTCGCGCCAGCGGGCGTCGCCTTGATATCCAGACGGAACAGCGTCTGACCGCTGGCCTGCAGCGCCCAGTTCCCTGTCGCACAGGAGGGCGCGGCAACGGATGCGGAGGCGAGTAAGATGGCAAGGCTCAACATATGCCAATCCTGTCACCCTCGCCAGACGTCCGCAATCCTATTCGGCGGAGCGGCCCTTCGCGCGCCCGCAAAATACCAAGCACCCTCAAAACCCTACCGCTTCTTCCCCTGATGCCGAATATTCGCCGGCCGCCCGCGCCGCTTGATTACGCGCGCTGGCCCCTTGCCCCGCGTTTCGCGCTCCGCGCCGCCAGCCGGCCCCTCGACCATCTCGAAGCGCAAAGCGCCCGACACCGGGTTGGCCTCGGCGAGGCGCAGCGGCAGCTTCTGCCCGCTGGCGAAGACCGTGCCGCTATGTTCGCCCACCAGCGTGCGGCTCGCTTCGTCGAAGCGGAAATATTCCCCCCCCAAACTGGCACCCAGATCGCGCACCGGCATCAACCCGTCGCCGCCAATCCCCTCGACGGTCGCGAAGAAGCCGAAATTGGTGACGCCGGTGATGCGCGTCTCCAGCACTTCGCCGACCTTTTCACTCAGAAAAGCCGCGACATAGCGGTCGATCGTGTCGCGCTCGGCCTCCATCGCGCGGCGTTCGAGCATCGAGATGCTCTCGCCGATCCGCTCCATCGTCGCGGCTTCGCCTTCGGTCAGGCCGCCGGGGCCGAGATCATAAGCGGCGACCAGCGAACGATGCACGATCAGATCGGCATAGCGCCGGATCGGCGAGGTGAAATGGCCGTAACTGCCCAGCGCCAGCCCGAAATGCCCCATATTGGCGGGCGCATAATAGGCCTGGGTCTGGGTGCGCAGCACTTGCTCCATAATCTGCGGGCGCGCGTCGCTGTCGATCACTTTGTCGAGGATCTGGTTAAAGGTCTTCGGTCGCACCACCTGGCCGAGCGCAAACTCGATGCCGTAGGTTTTGAGATAGTCCTTCAGCGCGACCAGTTTCTCGCGGCTCGGCTGTTCGTGGACGCGGTACATGACCGGTGCCTTCTTCGCCTCCAGCGCCTTGGCCGCAGCGACATTGGCGGCGATCATATAATCCTCGATCAACTTATGCGCATCGAGCCGCTCGCGCGGGGCGACCGACAGGATGCGGCCCTTCTCGTCGAGCACGACGCGGCGTTCGGGCAGATCGAGGTCAAGCGGCGCGCGCGCCGCACGGGCCTTGGACAGCGCCTTCCAGCAACCCCATAACGGGAGGAGCGCTTGCAGCAGCTCTCCCCTCCCGCCTGCGGGAGGGGTTGGGGGAGGGGAAAGTCCGGCATCGGCGGTGGGTGAAGCTGAGCCCTCCCCCAGCCCCTCCCGCGAGCGGGAGGGGAGCATTGCCGCATCCACCATCGCCTGCGCATCCTCATAAGCGAGGTTCGCCGCGATCCGCACCACCGCGCGGGTGAAGCGCCACGATTTCAGCGCGCCACCCTTCCCCACCTGCAAATGGCAGACCAGCGCCGCGCGATCGACGCCCTCCTTCAGCGAGCACATCTCCGCCGACAGGCTTTCGGGCAGCATCGGCACCACCCGGTCTGGAAAATAGACGCTATTGCCGCGCCGCCGCGCCTCGCGGTCGAGGCTCGATCCGGGGCGGACGTAGAAGGACACATCGGCGATCGCGACGATCGCCTTCCACCCGCCGTCATTGGATGGGTCGTCATCGGGTGCGGCCCACACGGCATCGTCATGGTCGCGCGCATCGGCCGGATCGATCGCGACGATCGGCAGGTGGCGCAGGTCTTCGCGTTTGTCCCCCAAAGGCAACGCCGCCACGCGCACCGCTTCCTCCAGCGTCTCCGCCGAGAACACGTCGGGAATCCCCAGCTTGTGAATCGCGATCAGCGAGAAGCTGCGCGGCGCAAACGGGTCGCCGAGCACTTGCGTGACGCGCACGGTGATGCGCGGCGGGCGCCCGGCTTTTTCGGCCAGCACCAGATCGCCGACTTGCGCCGCGCCCGCATCGGACACCTGGAATTCGCGGCGTTCCTTCTTCTCCACGCCCTGCAACCACAGCGTCGCGCCCTCCTGCCGCAGCACGCCGAGCACCAGTTCCTCGCCCTTGGGCAACGTCTTCATCGGGTGCGCGATCCAGCCCTTGCCCGCTTCCTCGGTGCGCGCGAGGATGCGGTCGCCCACGCCCAGCGCGCCTTGCTTGCGCTCGCGCACGCGCAGCTTTGGCGCGGGCGTCTCCGCCTCCCAGCGTTCGGGCACGGCCCAGGCGGTGCCGCTGTCGTCGACATCGACGATGCGCAGTACGGTCACCTTGGGCAAACCGCCAAGTTTGTGGAAAGCGCGGCCGGGGGCGCTGTCGATCAGCCCCTCATCGGCCATGTCCTTCAGCAGCGCCTTCAGCAGGATCTTGTCCTGCGCGGTCAGCCCGAAGGCGCGCGCAATCTCGCGCTTGCCCGCCGGGGTCGGCGAGGCGGAGATGAAATCGAGGATCTGTTCTTTGCAGTCGCAGTTTATGTCGAGCGTGGCGGCAGGAGGCGCAGGTTTCCTTCGGTTTTCCATGATTTCGCTCCAGATAATATATGAGGATCAGGGGAATGTCTGGGGACGGGTCA
>NZ_JAFCWO010000036.1:0-4496 GCF_049897605.1 Sphingomonas sp. DC1600-2 | reverse complement strand
AGGGCCGCCCGAGCGGCTATGCTTGACCACAAACATGGCCCGCCTCCTTCACGGAAATGGCAGCTGCGCGATGGTAGCACAGGCAACCTGCCGCGTCGCCAAGCTGTCCACATAACGACAGCGCCGGCGGTGTCGGTGGCATGCTCCTTGATCTCCAGTTGGCTCTCATGGTTGAGCAGCCCATCGATCACATGCGCCGCCTCGCCAGCATTGGCGGCGATGACCTTGTTGTAAAATGGAGCATAGCGGTCTGACACGTGGGTGTAGAAGAGGACCCCGGACTCTGAGCCGTATTTGGCATTGTAGTCGGCGCGGCCTTCGCCCTTGGCGCCGGCGCGGTAAAACTGACCATCTGACGACGACCCGGTGCCTGGTCCCCAGATCGCCGAATGAGGCAGAACATGATGGTAATCGACGATAGCCGCCAGAGCGGCCGCATAGGTTTCGTCGCGGATGTGCCACTGCGCGGTCCAGATCAGGCGGGCGTGGGTCAACCCTTGCGAACTTTCTGCCATGCGCCCCAACCCGAGATTGGTGGCATCGGCCAGGATGGCTGCCATCAAGGCTGGCCCATCCTGGGGCGGCTCGCCGCTGCGCACGTGAGCGAAGCGATTTGCAAACGCTGTCCATACCGCGGCTTCGGAGAGCAGATCGGTGATGCGGATCCGCGGCAATAGGCCGTAAAGCTGGGCTTTGAGTTCCTCGGCTTCTTCGGGAACGGTGTTGCGGAGCGGGGAAATTTTGAGACCGCCAGCGTCGAGGATTACGTCGGGCAATTGGCCTTTCAACGCTTTGCGGTTGACCTCGGCCATGCGCGCACCGAGCCTTTGGCGTCGATCGGCGAGCCAAGCAGCAAATGAGGTATCGACCGCGACGGGGACATTCTGCTCGAGGAGCATCGTTTCGAACGCGGACTTTGGGAGCAAATAGTCACTCAGCGTCCGATATGCCCGGCTGCCCTCGACCCAGATCGCGCCCGACGCCAAGCGCTCCCGCAAATGCACAATGACTGCGAGCTCATAGGCCCGGCGTTCCACCGTGCCGTCCTGAAGAACGAGCTTGCGCCAGCGAACCCGAAGAAACCCTAGGGGCACGTTGGGCGGAAGAGCGCGCCGGTTGGCCGCATACATGTCATTGAGAATAGCGAGTGCCGCGAGAACGGGTTCGTTCGACTTCGCTGCCCTGAACGTAAAAGCCGCCAGAAAAGAAGGGGCGAAACGCCGTACCGATGGATAGCGTTCAAGCACATCCTCAAGTCCATCTTCGCTCCCACCAGTGAGCAACTCGGTTTCGCGAACGCTGCGCTCGATGTTCGTCCATCCAATTTCCCGGTCAATTGCATCCCTGGGATCTTCGGGATTCCAGCGCCCTTCGATCAACAGGCGTCCGAGGGCTGCATAGATTTTGCCAATTTCCTTCAGGCGGCCAGCTTCCTCGACAAGCCGGTCGGAGCGTGATCGAGCGGCGCGGCGAAACAACGACCCGATCATTTTTTCCATCATGAAGACGGCGGCATCGGTCAGGGCCACCTCAATTTCGATGGTGAACGCGCAGAGTGTCGCGGTACGGCGGATTTCATCCAACCTCGACAAATGCTGTGCGCTCATAATTGCCGCTTCGCGTGCCATAACGGCATAGCGATTGGCGTGAATGGTACGGGCTCGCTCCGGCTCGATGGCCAGACCCCGCGTTATTTCCAGCCTTGCAATTACTGCGGCGAGGTTGCCGGCGCTCGGGGCTTCCGGATATTCGCGCAGCCAGGCCAACGTCGTCCGGCCAAGAACTGGGCCCGCGATCAGCAATTGTGCGAGATTGTCCTTTTGGTCGCCCGAAAGGCCGTGCGTAATTCCGGAATAGGCCGATTTTCGCGCACGGGCGCGGGCGACCAAAGCAATACGTTCAAAGGTATCGCTTGCCGGCAAGGTAACATTGTTGTCGCGCATGGCCCGCATCATTGCCGCGACGATCGCTTCGCCCCTGTCTGTCGATGCAGCCACATCGACGGCGATTTCGAACAGGGCACGCCTATCTGAAACCACGAACGGGCGCATGCCCAGCCACGCTTCTGCTTGAGCGCGATGTTCGCGCAGCGTCGGGGATCGATCTGCATAGAGGTCAAAATCACTGACTGTGCAGGTGAGCTGTTCGGCGAGCAGCGCCAGCATCGGCAAGGGCGGTGCCTCATCGGCACGAAGGGCTCGCCCCGGTTCTCGTAAATAGCAAAGCTGGACGGCAAAGCCGATCCGGTTAGCGGGACGACGCCGACGAAAGATCTCCGCCAGCTCCGCACTGCCCAGCGTGTAGACCCGCTCAATGGTGGAAGGGTCTGTCGGGGGATCGAACAGCGCAGCCCGCTGCCCGGGAGTGAGGATGGTTTTGCCCGCCATGTGCGATTCCCGATTTCACGTGTCACTTATTCATATTGAGACCACTTTATCATCCATAGACAAAATGACGGATTATGTGACACTATCCTATGCAGTGGCAGGGTGCTGGCAACTGCGCTCCATAAACGGACGTATATGTGACAACACTCATCGGCTACGCGCGGGTCTCGAAAGCCGACGGCAGCCAGCTCCACGACTTGCAGCGCGATGCCCTGCTGGTGGCTGGCGTCGATCCCGACCACATCTATCAGGATACGGCTTCAGGCCGCCGCGATGATCGTCCCGGGCTTGCGGCCGGTCTCAAGGCGCTGCGCTCTGGCGATACACTCGTCATTTGGAAGCTCGACCGGCTCGGGCGCGATTTGCGGCATTTGGTGAACACAGTCGGCGACCTCACCAAACGCGGAGTCGGACTAAAGGTGCTGACTGGTGAAGGTGCTTCGATCGATACCACCACCGCAAACGGCCGACTGATCTTCGCCATCTTCGCAGGGCTGGCGGAGTTCGAGCGCGAGTTGATCGTCGAACGCACCAAGGCGGGGCTCGCGTCCGCGCGTGCCCGCGGCCGGCAGGGCGGACGACCGTTTAAGATGACACCGGCCAAGCTACGGCTTGCACAGGCGGCTATGGGAAAGCCTGAAACCAAAGTTGCCGAGCTATGTGCCGAGTTGGGCGTCACTCGGCAGACGCTCTACCGGCATGTCACGCCCGATGGGCGGATTAGACCGGACGGTGAGAAGCTGCTTGCTCGACGAAACCGCACGTCGTGAGCCAACCGATCTCTGAGACAATTGCGCTTCGCCCAGGGTTTGAACGTCTCCTCTTCGGTGTGCTTCTCGCATCCACCATCGGCGATGAGATTACGCAGGTGGCGCTCGTGTTCCGGGTAGCTCCGGCCGGCTCTGGTCCGCAAATAGCAGCCCTGCTGATTGCGCTTCTGCTGCCCGGTGCTTTGGTCGCGCCGTACGCGGGCAAGCTGGTCGATCACCACGATGCTGCAAAAATCCTCGCCGCGACCTCGTTGGCGCAGGCGTTCGTCTCGGGCGTGATCGCGTTCACAGGAGGCGTGACCGCAGCGCTCACCGGCGCGGCCATGCTCAGCTTCCTGTTCGCGTTTAGCGGTGCCGCGACGTTCACGCTGGTACCGATCGTGGGCCGGGCGGCCGGGCTTTCGGTTGCCCGCGTTAATGCCGCGACCGAGTTCGCGAGTGGCGGCGGCTCCGTGTTCGGGCCGCTCGCGGGTGGGCTGCTGGTCGCGTCCGGCGGTACCGCAGTTGCGCTTCTCTTCGACGCAGCCAGCTTCCTGCTGCTTGGGCTCGTCATCGTACTCTCCCACCTCAGCCGGCCGGGCGCACCCGATGCCGACAATCCTGGCTGGACGCCGGTGGCCGTGTTCCGGGGCTATGCGCCGATTGCCCGCCAGCGACGCATCATGCTTCTGCTCGCCAGTTTCTGGGTCGTTATTATGGCGCTCGCGATTGCGGACGGTGTCTATGTGTTTCTCGTAACCAACGTTCTCAGCCGAGGTCCGTTCGCATACGGGGCGTTCATTGCCGTCTGGGCAGGAGCCTATCTCATCTCTGCATGGGCCGCGGGTGGCTATGTCGAACGTAACGCCCGCTGGACGGCCCTTGTCGGACTGGGAAGCATCGCGGCTTCATTTCTGGCAATAGGTCTGACCGGTGCGCTCGCCCCATCGCTTCCCCTGGCGGTCGTCGCCATGGCGTTCCTCATCGGCGGTGCGGGCAATGCCATCTACAACGTATCGGTTCGCACGATCCTACATACCACTGTGAGGCCCGAGCTCCACGGCCGCGCCGCCGCGCTTTATGGTGCTGGAACCCGCATCAGCGAGGGTAGCGGGTTTGCAATTGGCGGCCTGCTTGGACCAGCGCGTGTCCTCATCGCATACATCCTGTCGGGTGTCGTCGCACTGGTGGCGGCCGGAGGGGGAAGCATTGGCCACCGCAGCCGCTGAGGCTGGACGTGATGCTTAGACCCCATGACTGCCGGAGCCTTGGAGGCTCGAATCTGAGATGCTGATGATGGATTTGTTAGCAGCGGAGACGAGTCATGACGGAGGCAGTGAAATACGTTGGTCTGGACGTT
>NZ_JAFCWO010000035.1:0-5094 GCF_049897605.1 Sphingomonas sp. DC1600-2 | reverse complement strand
CATTATGCCGAACGCAGGGTTATGCCGCATGGCCGTTCAGAATGGTGGTTTTCCGTGGATCAGCCATGCGGAAGTTCGGCATAATCAGACGGCTTCGAATGACCGCCTTGGTGATGATCAATTCTCTGGGGTCATTTTGGGATGATCGGGTTTCAGCGTGATCGAACAAAAGCAGTCGAAGCCTTTCTTTCAAACGGCCACGCCGTTATGTTCGATTTATGCTGTTGATTGTCGGAACCGTTCGTCTTCCTGCGCACAACATGGAGGCCGCTCGGCCGATCATGAAGCGTATGACTGAGGCCAGTCGCGCCGAAAAAGGTTGCGTTGAATATGGCTACGCGGAGGATGTACTCGTCCCAGGCGTCATTCACGTCAAAGAGCTTTGGGCCGATCAGGAGGCCCTCGATGGTCACTTTGCCTCGGCGCATATTGCCGAGTGGCGCGCGGCTTGGCCAAGCCTGGGCATCGGTGATCGCAACCTGCGCGTCTATGAGGTTGGTGAACCGCGATCAACGTGACTTCCGTCAGCTTAACGGCTGGCTGTGGACAGTTCCGCACGTCGGCTAGGGACGTTTGCGGCCGATGTCGAACCGTGTTCGCTTATCGCCGCGTCGCCCTCACCGTAGCTGGCGCGGTTCGCGTACCTCGTCTGCATCCTGGGTGGCTTCGTGCACCTCCTCGCGGATGATCTTGGTGGTGATCTCGTCGAGATGGGCAGTGAGGGCGCTGCTCAGTTCCTCAAACTCCGGCCAAAGCGTCATCTGGACGAAGCTGGCCGGCGCACGGATAATGACGGTCTGACGGTGCATCCGCGTATAGCGGAAGGGCTTGATGCCGTATCGGCGGCATAGGGCGATAAAAAGCTGACGGGACCAGGGATCTGTAATCGAGAATTTGAACTCTTCGGCACGCTCCTGCTTGCTGGCGTTCTCGAATTTGACCCTGATGCGCTCCGCCGCCGCACCGGCGGCGGACTTCTCACCATCGGTCTTGGCACCAGCATAGAGCGCCTCGATCTTGCGCAGCTTCTCCCGGAGTTGGTCTTCGGGCATCATGGCTATCAATGCACCGTCGGCTTCTCGGTGAGGATGCCCTCGATCATCTGGCGGCGCGCGCGCGTGCAGGACAATACGGCTTCGTGGATCTCGGTCTCCATGATCCGCGTCAGTTCGCGCAAATGCCTGAACGTTGTGTCGAGCCTGGCGGCGTCATCGGCATCTGGTGCGTGCGAAACCAGCTCGCAAATACCCGCCATCATAGCGCGCATCTCCGCAAGACGGTCGACGGCCTCGTGCGCCCGTTCAGGCAGGTCGATGACGTCCTCGCCATTGAACAGGCCTTCAATGAACCCATCCAGTTCCTGGAGGCGAACGAGGCCATATTGGCCCAGGTCGACGGCGGTCGGCTCTGTCGACGGGCGGGTCAACCGGAAGGGCTGACTGCGCTTCTGATGCCGGGTGAGGTCGTTCCAAAGCCCTTGCACCAGAGTATCGAGCAGTTCGTTGACCTCCTCGATGCTGTCAAAGGGCGGCAGTTCGCCACCCCAAAGGTCCTTGATGATCTGAAGCGGCGAGGCCGAAATCGCGGGCGTTGCGATATTGCCCAGGAAGCGGGTGCGTACCTCGTGGAACGGCACGGGGCACTCATGCTTCGCCAGCAATGCCTGGGCCGTCTTAATGCTCGGCCCCTTGGTCGCCTTCTTCATATCGTCCCGCCCGCAACAAAGATCATTATCGTCATGCCCTAATCGGCATTTACGCGCTGACGATAGTATTGCGGTCGGGGCGGTCGCAAGGGTCGGATCGTGCTTCCATAGCAAGGAGCACGAAAAATGCCGAATGACCTGCAATCCCAGTTCGACCGAGATATCGCTACGTTCATGGAGCGGCTGACCGCCGAAAACTACAAGCCTCAAACGATAAAGGCCTATCGGGTCCTGCTGACGCGGTTGGTATCCCTGATCGAAGCCGCCGGAATATCGCCACAAGACCTGACAGCGGAACGGGCGGCCGAGCTGGTTCGCAATGACGAACGCAACCGGCGCGAGCCCAACAAATGCCAGAATATCGCACGGCGCTTCGTCGCCCATCTTGTTACGAGTGGCACGGTGCCAGCTCCGGTCGCGACACCGGGGCAGATCGCGCGTGCAGCGTTGCGCATCGATTATGAAGAGTATCTGGTTCGGCAGCGCGGGATCAGTCCGCGTACGATCTATCATTCCTGGCGCTTTGCCGACCGCTTCCTCGACCATCGGTTCGGCAGCGGCGAAACCGATCTCGCGGCGATCAGCGCAGGCGATGTGATATTCTTCCTTCAATATCTGCTGGGGAGAAAAGGTCCCTATCGCGACAAGACCGCCGCCACCCACCTGCGCAACTTCTTCCAATATCTGTTCCAACGCGGCGTCACGGAAACCAACCTTGCGCTGTGCGTGCCGACCGTCGCCCAGCGCTGGGGTGCGAGGCTGCCGCGCTTCCTGTCGCCTGAGCAGATCGAAGCCCTGCTCGCATGGGTCCGCGACAATCCGAAGCATGGACTGCGCGATCATGCGATGCTGCTGATGATGGCGCGGCTCGGGCTGCGGGCACCGGAGGTGATCGCCATCCAGCTTGACGATATCGACTGGCGCGCCGGTGAGTTGCTCGTCCGGGGCAAGGGCCAGCGCCACGATCGCCTGCCTGTTCCGTCGGATGTTGGAGAAGCGGTTGCGGCCTATATCCGTCAGGAGCGCGTATCGGCATCACGGACGCTGTTCGTCTCGTTGCGGGCGCCAAATGGTCCCTTCAAGGATGGGCAGGTCATCAACACCATATTGCAGGATGCCTTCGCCGCGACCGGGGTCACACCACCCGGCCCGTATGTAGGATCGCATGTCCTTCGCCACAGCCTGGCAACGAACATGGTACGCAATGGCGCCTCACTTGCCGAAATCGGCGACATGCTGCGCCACAGGTCGCGCGCTTCGACGATGATCTATGCGAAGCTGGATATCGACGACCTGCGCTCGATCGCAAAACTGTGGCCGGTGGCGGGAGAGGCACAATGACTCTCGCTCAAGAGCTTGACCGCTATCTTAGCGTGAGGCGCAGCCTGGGATACGACCTGGCCACGGCCGAAAGGGCACTGCGCCGCTTCGTGCAATATGCCGATGAGCAGGGCGTCGATCATGTCACGACCGACCTGTTCCTGCGCTGGCAGGGTGCGTTCGGCAACGCCAGGCGATCGACATGGGGCGCCCGCTTCATCATGGTGCGCCTGTTCAGCCAGTGGCTGCACAGCATGGATGCCGCCCATGAAGTGCTTCCCCGTGGGTTGGTCCCTTACCGCTATTGCAGAACGCATCCCTATATCTTCACCCCGGAGCAGATCGCCACCATTGTCGAAGAAGCAGCGCAGTTGTCGTCAATCTATGGCATGCGCGGTCTGACCTGTTCGACCCTGTTCGGGTTGATCGCGGTGACGGGCATGCGGGTTAATGAGGCGCTGAGCCTCGATACCGGCGACGTCGATCTCGATACCGGTATCGTTCACATCCGCTACGGCAAGCTTGGCAAGGAACGCCTGCTTCCCGTCCACAATACTGTTCTCGATCGACTGCGCGCCTATGTTGCCCAGAGGGACCGGTTGCTGGGGCGCGCTTCGGTTCCATTCTTCGTCAAATGCGATGGAAGCAGGCTCGGCGATTGCGGCGCGCGCTACAACTTTGCGCATGTGTGCCAACGCATTGGCCTGCGTGAACCTCAGACCGAGGGGCGCCACGGTCGTGGTCCCCGCATCCACGACCTGCGGCACAGCTTCGCTGCGCGAACGATGATCGACTGGTACAGGTCCGGCAAGGATCCGGCACGGGAAATGATCAAGCTGACCACATGGCTTGGCCACGCCAATCCCGATCACACCTACTGGTATATCGAGGCAGTTCCAGAACTGCTGGACCTGGCGTCAGCCCGGATCACCGATCCTCACGATCGGGAGATATGCTCATGACCGGCATGATGTTCCCGGCGCTGCTCCAGCGCTTCTTCACCGACCGGCTTTGCACGCAGATGGAGGCAAGCCGCCACACGATCGCGGGATACCGCGACACGTTCCGGCTTCTGGTCCGCTTTGCCGCCACACGATCGGGAAAGCCGCCGACGAGCCTCGGCATCGCCGATCTTGATGCCGAAGTGATCGGCGACTTCCTCATCCATATCGAAATGGCGCGAGGCAATGGCGCGCGAAGCCGCAATACGCGGCTTGCCGCCATCCGGTCATTCTTCCGCTATGTGGCTATGAACGAGCCGGAGTGGCTGTTGCACTGCCAGAGAATCCTCGCTCTGCCGGACAAGCGCTATGTGAAAAGAAGCGTCACGTTCCTCGATGGACCTGAGATCGCGGCATTGCTGGCTGCGCCCGACCGTTCGACATGGACCGGTCGGCGTGACCACATCCTCCTGCTCGTTGCTTTGCAAACGGGCCTGCGGGCATCGGAACTGACCGGTCTGCGCCGCAGGGATGTCGTCCTCGGCACCGGGGCACATGTCCGCTGCCTGGGTAAAGGGCGCAAGGAACGTTGCACACCGCTTCGTCGAGATACCGCCAAGGCCCTGCAAAACTGGTTGAAAGAATGGCGCAGCGACGATGACGGGCCGCTGTTCCCTTCCATCCGTGGCGATCCACTCTCGCGTGACGCCCTCGAACATCTGGTTCGCAAACACTGTCTGACCGCCGCGCGCTCCTGCCCAAGCCTCGCCAGCAAGCGGGTGACCCCGCACACCCTTCGCCACAGCACCGCCATGGAACTGCTTCACCATGGCGTCGATCAGTCGGTCATTGCGCTTTGGCTCGGGCATGAATCCGTCGAGACGACGCAAATCTATATCCATGCTGACATGCGGCTGAAGGAAAAAGCGCTGGCCAGCGTCGCTGCGCCAGAAACTCGACCCGGCAGGTTCCGCCCCAACGACGAACTACTCGCCTGGCTCGAAGCCCTCTGATTATGCCGAACTGCCGCATGGCTGACCCACGGAAAACCCCCATTCCGAAAGGCCATGCGGCATAATCCGGATCGCGGCATTATGCCCTTTATGCCGATATCGGCATAAGACCCAT
>NZ_JAFCWO010000034.1:0-5204 GCF_049897605.1 Sphingomonas sp. DC1600-2 | reverse complement strand
TGGGCCCTCGGCGCTGACGGAGGCCATGGGCATGCTCAACCACCATTTCGCAGCAGCCGCCTGATCGGCGCAGAGCGACAGCCTACCTCTGACTGCCGCCAATCTTTGCAACAGAGCCCATCCGATTGCCTCCCGAAAAACTTTGTGCCTCAGCCGAACGGCGCGACGCCGCTCAGCACGCGGATGCCATGCGGGAATGGCGTGTTGGGAGCTTGCGGCTGCCCGTGAACCTCCACCGCCATCGACGCTTGTCCTAGCGATAGCAGCAGGCAGAAAAGCGTCGCGTTCTCGCCTTCGATCGCATCCAGCGGAAAAGGTTTGAGATAATCGAGTATCGCTGGCGCGCGCTCGACCATGACGTCGTAAAGGAGCATGATGTCTTCCATCGAAGCTTCGCAGCGCGCCTTGGTGCGCGCCTCGATGGTTCGCCCCGCCCAACGGTCCACCAGCGGCTCGAGATCCTTGAACCCGGCGGGCAGGGTGGTCGCGATGTTCGCGTCGGTCATGCCAGCGCCTCCCGCACGGTGCTCGCCTTCACCCATTTATCGAGGGTTGAATGGAGATGGCGAATGGCGACCTCATTTTCCTGCAGATACATGAAGCCCTTTGCGCGCGATTGCATGCCTTTCTGGGTACGGGCGACATTGGCCAGATCCTCGAGCGCCACCTCGACGATCCGGCTGATGAAAAGCTCCTGCCGGAAGCGTTCGGCAACGGTCGCCGCAGGCGGCACGTAGAAGCGCGCTTCATACCGCGTGGTCTTGTGCGACGTCGGCCAGAAATTATGTGTCCAGAAACCGCCCGGCCCGAAGTCGATATGGACGTGCGGAAAGACATGGTAGACGTCCTGCGCCCAACTCGTCGATTTGGTGGGATTGACCGCCGGATGCTCGAGAAAGCTAACCAAGGCAGGATCGTTGCTGCACGAGGTCACGCTCGCGGTGCTATGCGTATCCTGCCCCAGCCGTTCGACCTTGTTCGATGGCTTGGCAGCATAATTTGCGTTGCCATAGGTCGATATCAGCCTGTGCGCGCCGAGCATCCGCGCATCGAGCAGGTGCGCGAACGGGTTTTCGGGAGAGGCGTAGGTCGTCCCGATCGTCTCGGCGTGGATCACGGGGATGTGATAGGTCTCAATGAAGGCATCGCAGATCGCCTTCCAGTTGGCATCGATATCGACCTGGATGACGATCGGATGGCCTGCGGCGGGATATGGTATGCCCGCCATCAGGTCAGCGAGCGGACCCAGAAACTCTCGCAACGAAACCTGCGGCTCGGGCGACAGGTTGATGAAGACCCATCCTTCCCAGACCTCGGCTGCGATCGGGGTAAGTCCGCAGTTCTTCTTGTCGAAATTGAAGAAGGAGGACTCATCGGGCACGCCGACCAAGCTGCCGTCGTTCTTGTAGGTCCAATTGTGATAAGGACAGACGAACTTCCCGGCATTGCCTGATGGCTTGAGGACGACATGGCTGCCACGATGCGAGCAGACATTGTGGAAGGCCCGCACATGGCCTCCCTTGGAGCGCGTGATCAGGACATTCGCATCGCAGACATCGATGTCGCGGGTGACGAAGTCCCCCGCATTTGGGATTTCCTCCTCCCGGCCCAGCAGCAGCCAGGCGCGACGGAACACCTGCTCCTTTTCCCGCGCATAATGTTCGGGCGAGATATAGGATTCGACCGATACCGGGCCGGTCGACAAACCCGCTTCCACCGTCACGTTGGATGGCGATAACTTGAAAAGCTGCTCGTTCATGTCGACTTCCTCTCTGTCCGCTCTGCTCGCAATGGGTTATCAGTGTTGAGTTGCACTGAGAAGTGACCCGGGATTTTCATTGAGAAGTGACCCGGGATTTTCATTGAGAAGTGACCCGGGATTTTCATTGAGAAGTGACCCGGGATTTTCATTGAGAAGTGACCCGGGTGGGCGTGGATGATGTACTGCCTGCGACGAGCAGGGTCAAGCGGGTGATTTGTCCTTTCTGGATTTTGGGGCGGCGGAACTGGCTCTGAAGCGGAAGCTGTCATTGCCGGTTTCAAGGATATGGCAATGATGCGTGAGGCGATCCAGCAGGGCGGTGGTCATTTTGGCATCGCCAAAGATACTGGACCACTCGCTGAAGCTCAGGTTGGTGGTGATAACAACGCTGGTCCGCTCATAGAGTTTGCTGAGCAGATGGAACAGCATGGCCCCGCCTGAAGGGCTGAAGGGTAGATATCCCAGCTCATCAAGGATGACGAGGTCGAGGCGCAACAGACGCTCGGCCAACTGGCCCGCTCTGTTTGCGGCCTTTTCCTGCTCCAACGCATTGACCAGATCGACGGTGGAGAAGAAGCGGATCTTTTTGCGGTGATGCTCAACCGCCTGGACGCCCAAAGCCGTCGCGATGTGGCTTTTGCCGGTGCCTGGTCCGCCGATCAGTACGACGTTGTCGGCGCTATCCATAAAGTCACCACGGTGAAGTTGACGCACGAGCGCCTCGTTGACCTCACTGACGGCAAAGTCGAAGCCTGCCAGATCCTTGTAGGCCGGGAACCGGGCTGCCTTGATCTGGTAAGCAATGGACCTGACCTCCCGCTCGGACATCTCCGCCTTGAGAAGCTGTGAGAGGATCGGAACGGCAGCATCAAAGGCTGGCGCGCCCTGCTCGATCAGATCACCAGCGGCTTGCGCCATGCCATACATTTTGAGGCCACGTAGCATGACAACCACAGCGGCGCTGGCCGGATCATGACGCATGGCGTAACGCCCTCAGCGTGTCGTAGCGTTCGACATCGGCAACAGGCTCCTGGGCGAGGCGCAGGGCCTGCGGGGCATCGATTGGGGATGCCGGTGGAGCCTTGCCATCGATCAGGCGGTGCAGAACATTGAGGATGTGGGTTTTGGTCGGCACCCCAGCTTCGAGGGCCAGTTCGACGGCGCTGAGCACAGCCTGTTCGTTATGCTGTAGAACAAGGGCGAGGATTTCGACCATCTCCCTGTCACCACCGAGCCGCTTGAGCAGATGCCCCTGCAGTTGCCGGAAGGCTTCGGGCATTTCGAGGAATGGCGCCCCATTGCGCAAAGCGCCAGGCTTGCGCTGAACAACTGCCAGATAGTGCCGCCAGTCATAGATCGTCTGCCCCGGCTTCTGGTGAGAACGGTCGATAATCCGGTTGTGCTCGCACAAGATTTGCCCCTCGGCCGCGATGACCAACCGATCAGGATAGACCCGCAGGCTCACTGGCCGGTTCGCAAAGGATGCAGGAACGCTATAGCGATTGCGCTCGAACGCGATCAGGCAGGTCGGCGACACGCGCTTGGTATGTTCGACAAAGCCATCGAAGGCCCGCCCCATCGGCATCAGGCTGATAATCTCAACGGCGTGCACATCGGCAACTGTGCCGGGGAGGACGCCATGCTGGATTTCTCCCCATTGTGCGATGCACCGCTCTTCCAACCAGGCATTGAGGGCATCAAGATCTGGGAAGTTGGGCATTGGCTGCCATAACCGTCGACGCGCATCCTGAACGTTTTTCTCGACCTGACCTTTCTCCCAGCCTGAGGCCGGATTGCAAAAATCCGTTTCGAACAGGTAGTGGCTGGCCATGGCAGCGAACCGCGCATTGACCTGTCGGACTTTGCCCTGGCCGATCCGGTCTACAGCCGTCTTCATATTGTCGAATATTCCACGCTGAGGCACGCCGCCCAGCACCCGGAAGGCCTGCGTCAGTGCGTCGAACAACATCTCGTGCGTTTGCAGCAGATAGGCTCGCGTGATGAACGCCCGACTGTGGGAGAGCTTGGTATGGGCCACCTGCAGCTTGGTAGGCCGGCCATTCAGAAGGGCGTAATCTTCACTCCAATCGAACTGAAAGGCCTCACCGGGCTGGAAGATCAGCGGTACGAATGTGCCGCGCCCACTGGTTTGCTTTTCATATTGGCGTTCGGTCTTCCACGAGCGGGCGAAGGCGGCAACACGGCTGTATGATCCCTCGTAGCCCAGCTTAACCAGATCTGCATGTAGCTGCTTGGCTGTTCGCTTCTGTTTGCGCGACTTGCCAGATTCCACCCGCAGCCACGTCGTCAGTTTTTCTGCAAACTGATCAAGCTTGCTCGGCCGTTTGGGAACCTTGAACGTCGGCTCCACCGCGTCATCGCGCAGATATTTGCGGATCGTGTTGCGCGATAATCCAGTCCGCCGCCGGATCTCGCGAATGGGGATGCCTTGCCGAAAATGCCAGCGGCGGATCACACTGAGTAGGTCCATGTCGATCACTCCGATGCCTCCTGACTGTCAGCCAGGGGCGAGGAAAACATGGGTCAATTCTCAGTGAAAACTTATAACCCTCCCGGGTCACTTCTCAGTGCAACTCAACAGCCAGACCTTCCTGGCAAGCATAATCCAGAGCCGCCTCGCGAAGGCGTGTCGTCTGCTCGGGTGAATTGACCGGTGCCGCGGAACCCAACTACCACTCCTGCTTCTGTCAATGTACGATCGTTCCCGATCGGCACTCGCTCACGATTGATGTCGAGATAGGGGCTTGCGCGGGTCTCGTAAAGTTTTTCGCCGAATTTTAAGCTCGGTGAGGCTGCGATTGCTTCTCGTAACAAAAATGCCGCGATTGAATCGTAACTGTACGGTCGTTCCGTTAACGACTCGATGGCCGCGTGGCTGTCAGCCCGAGGATTTGATGAGATGCTTTCCGATGCCGCCGGCGCGCCCTTCTCCATCGCGGTCGTGTCCGACACGCAAAATTATGTGAGTCATCGCAACCAGCGCGAAGGCGGCTTCCCCTTCGACACGCGCGAGATGCTGTACGATATGATGGCCTATCTTGCGCGCAATGCCCGGAGCGCGGGCGGCGAGATCGCCTTCGTGTCAGGTCTTGGCGACAATTGGCAGCATCCGAGCATTGCGGAGCCCGACCAGCTCAGTCTCGACCGAGGCATGAGGGCGATCGGCAATCCGGTGATCGAGGATTTGCTCCCTGCATCGCCTGAACAGTTGCTCTCGATCGAGATGCCCGCCGCTCGCGCTGCCTGGAACATCATCGCCGATCGTTTGCCGTTCTGCGTGATCCCGGGAAATCACGATTATGAGGCTCTGTTGCAAAAATCGTGAAGCTTGAGCATGCTTGGCGGAGATTGGACGGACGGAACGATGACGGATTTCAAGTGGCGCCATTTCCAGGGTGATGTGATCCTGTGGGCGGTGCGC
>NZ_JAFCWO010000033.1:0-5729 GCF_049897605.1 Sphingomonas sp. DC1600-2 | reverse complement strand
TTTATCGTGGAATTCCACTGCGATGATGCCGGTCATAAACTTGAGAGTTTGATCATGGCTCAGAATGAACGCTGGCGGCATGCCTAACACATGCAAGTCGAACGAAGGCTTCGGCCTTAGTGGCGCACGGGTGCGTAACGCGTGGGAATCTGCCCTCAGGTTCGGAATAACAGCGAGAAATTGCTGCTAATACCGGATGATATCGCGAGATCAAAGATTTATCGCCTGAGGATGAGCCCGCGTAGGATTAGCTAGTTGGTGTGGTAAAGGCGCACCAAGGCGACGATCCTTAGCTGGTCTGAGAGGATGATCAGCCACACTGGGACTGAGACACGGCCCAGACTCCTACGGGAGGCAGCAGTGGGGAATATTGGACAATGGGCGAAAGCCTGATCCAGCAATGCCGCGTGAGTGATGAAGGCCTTAGGGTTGTAAAGCTCTTTTACCCGGGATGATAATGACAGTACCGGGAGAATAAGCTCCGGCTAACTCCGTGCCAGCAGCCGCGGTAATACGGAGGGAGCTAGCGTTATTCGGAATTACTGGGCGTAAAGCGCACGTAGGCGGCTTTGTAAGTTAGAGGTGAAAGCCTGGAGCTCAACTCCAGAATTGCCTTTAAGACTGCATCGCTTGAATCCAGGAGAGGTGAGTGGAATTCCGAGTGTAGAGGTGAAATTCGTAGATATTCGGAAGAACACCAGTGGCGAAGGCGGCTCACTGGACTGGTATTGACGCTGAGGTGCGAAAGCGTGGGGAGCAAACAGGATTAGATACCCTGGTAGTCCACGCCGTAAACGATGATAACTAGCTGTCGGGGCTCTTAGAGCTTCGGTGGCGCAGCTAACGCATTAAGTTATCCGCCTGGGGAGTACGGCCGCAAGGTTAAAACTCAAATGAATTGACGGGGGCCTGCACAAGCGGTGGAGCATGTGGTTTAATTCGAAGCAACGCGCAGAACCTTACCAGCGTTTGACATGTCCGGACGATTTCGGGAGACCGATCTCTTCCCTTCGGGGACTGGAACACAGGTGCTGCATGGCTGTCGTCAGCTCGTGTCGTGAGATGTTGGGTTAAGTCCCGCAACGAGCGCAACCCTCGTCCTTAGTTGCCATCATTTAGTTGGGCACTCTAAGGAAACCGCCGGTGATAAGCCGGAGGAAGGTGGGGATGACGTCAAGTCCTCATGGCCCTTACGCGCTGGGCTACACACGTGCTACAATGGCGGTGACAGTGGGCAGCAATCTCGCAAGGGTGAGCTAATCTCCAAAAGCCGTCTCAGTTCGGATTGTTCTCTGCAACTCGAGAGCATGAAGGCGGAATCGCTAGTAATCGCGGATCAGCATGCCGCGGTGAATACGTTCCCAGGCCTTGTACACACCGCCCGTCACACCATGGGAGTTGGATTCACCCGAAGGCAGTGCGCTAACCGCAAGGAGGCAGCTGACCACGGTGGGTTCAGCGACTGGGGTGAAGTCGTAACAAGGTAGCCGTAGGGGAACCTGCGGCTGGATCACCTCCTTTCTAAGGATATCGGCAGAAAGCGCCTTTCGCTTCGGCGAGAGGAAGAGCTTCTTCCATTCCAAAGAACATTGGCCGCCGTCCTCATGTCCCTTCATCACTAGGTTAAGCGCAAGGCGCGAGACGAAATAGCGTGAGCTATTTCGCACGTCGCCAAGCTCGGCCAGCGCTGCTAAGCGCGCCCACAAGGCGCAGCTTTGCTGCGACTGACGGGCGCGCGAGCGAGGCGCGGGCCTGTAGCTCAGTTGGTTAGAGCGCACCCCTGATAAGGGTGAGGTCGGTGGTTCGAATCCACCCAGGCCCACCACTTTTTGCGCTTTAAAGAGTATGGGGCCTTAGCTCAGCTGGGAGAGCGGTTGCTTTGCAAGCATCAGGTCATCGGTTCGATCCCGATAGGCTCCACCACTCACCAAAGCGTCGCCAGCTGTACAACCTAGAGATGAAGAGAAACGGTTCCGCTTCGGCGGAAATTGGAGGCTACGGCCTCCCTTATTTGACATTGTGAATGGGTTCTTAAAATCGATGCCGTGATATCGGCGTTGGTTCGACGAGAACGTTTTGGTTCGGGTTTACCCGGATCTGAGCGGTTCGAGGCGGATACAACGTTTTAATAATCAGGCTGAGCATTTTAATCATCCGCACCAAGATACTGTGACTTTGCTGCTCTGCCGAGTTTTGGTCTGATCGTCATGATCAGTCCCAGCATTGTCATTGGTGGTGCGGACTCTCAAGCGTGAGGTAAGGGCAATTCGTGGATGCCTTGGCGCATACAGGCGATGAAGGACGTGGCACGCTGCGATAAGCTGCGGTGAGGTGTGAGCAACCTTTGACCCGCAGATTTCCGAATGGGGAAACCCACCTATCCCGTTTAACTTGCATGTTCGGGTAACTGAGCAGGCAAGCTAAATGGGGCTAGGTATCACTTAGCTGAATACATAGGCTTCGTGAAGCGAACCCGGCGAACTGAAACATCTCAGTAGCTGGAGGAAAAGACATCAACCGAGATTCCGTTAGTAGTGGCGAGCGAACGCGGACCAGGCCAGTGCCGACAAGTGAATTAGCAGAACGATTTGGAAAGATCGGCCATAGCGGGTGACAGCCCCGTATGCGAAAGTGAAATTGTCGGACTTGAGTAGGGCGGGACACGTGTAATCCTGTCTGAACATAGGGGGACCACCCTCTAAGCCTAAATACTCGTATGCGACCGATAGTGAACTAGTACCGTGAGGGAAAGGTGAAAAGCACCCCGATGAGGGGAGTGAAACAGTACCTGAAACGGATTGCCTACAAGCAGTTGGAGGGTCCTTGAGGCCTGACAGCGTACCTCTTGCATAATGGGTCTGTGACTTAATGTATCAAGCAAGCTTAAGCCGTTAGGTGTAGGCGCAGCGAAAGCGAGTCTGAATAGGGCGCCAGAGTTTGATGTATTAGACCCGAAACCCGGCGATCTAGGCATGACCAGGATGAAGGTGCGGTAACACGCACTGGAGGTCCGAACCGATTAACGTTGAAAAGTTACCGGATGAGTTGTGTTTAGGGGTGAAAGGCCAATCAAGCCGGGAAATAGCTGGTTCTCCGCGAAAACTATTGAGGTAGTGCCTCGAGCGAATACCGTAGGGGGTAGAGCACTGGATGGATGCGGGGGTCGCGAGACCTACCAACTCTAACCAAACTCCGAATACCTACGAGTACTACTCGGGAGACAGACGGCGGGTGCTAAGGTCCGTCGTCAAAAGGGAAACAGCCCTGACCTACAGCTAAGGTCCCCAAGTCATCACTAAGTGGGAAAGCATGTGGAACTTCCAAAACAACCAGGAGGTTGGCTTAGAAGCAGCCATCCTTTAAAGAAAGCGTAACAGCTCACTGGTCTAAATAAGAGGTTCTGCGGCGAAGATGTAACGGGGCTAAAGTGATGCACCGAAGCTTAGGGTGTGGCGCAAGCCACGCGGTAGCGGAGCGTTCCGTAAGCCTGTGAAGCGATCTGGTAATGGGTCGTGGAGGTATCGGAAGTGCGAATGCAGACATGAGTAGCGATAAAAAGGGTGAGATGCCCTTTCGCCGAAAGACCAAGGGTTCCTGCGCAAGGCTAATCCGCGCAGGGTGAGCCGGCCCCTAAGACGAGCCCGAAGGGGGTAGTCGATGGGAACCACGTTAATATTCGTGGGCCTGGTGGTGTGTGACGGATCTCGTGTGTTGTTCTCCCTTATTGGATTGGGAGGGCTTCGAAGAGGTTCCAGGAAATAGCCCCACCGTATAGACCGTACCCGAAACCGACACAGGTGGTCAGGTAGAGTATACCAAGGCGCTTGAGAGAAGTGTCCTGAAGGAACTCGGCAAATTGCCTCCGTACCTTCGGAAGAAGGAGGCCCTCATTGTGCGCAAGCATTTTGAGGGGGCACAGGCCAGGGGGTAGCGACTGTTTAGCAAAAACACAGGGCTCTGCTAAGTCGGCTTCAAGACGACGTATAGGGCCTGACGCCTGCCCGGTGCCTGAAGGTTAAGTGGAGGGGTGCAAGCTCTGAAATGAAGCCCAGGTAAACGGCGGCCGTAACTATAACGGTCCTAAGGTAGCGAAATTCCTTGTCGGGTAAGTTCCGACCTGCACGAATGGCGTAACGACTTCCCCACTGTCTCCAGGACATGCTCAGCGAAATTGAATTCCCCGTGAAGATGCGGGGTTCCCGCGGTTAGACGGAAAGACCCCGTGCACCTTTACTGCAGCTTCAGAGTGGCATTAGGAAAGAACTGTGTAGCATAGGTGGGAGGCTTTGAAGCGTTGGCGCCAGCTGACGTGGAGCCATAGGTGAAATACCACCCTGTTGTTTTCTGATGTCTAACCTCGATCCATGAAACTGGATCAGGGACCCTCTGTGGCGGGTAGTTTGACTGGGGCGGTCGCCTCCTAAAGAGTAACGGAGGCGCGCAATGGTGGGCTCAGGACGGTTGGAAACCGTCTGTTAGAGTGCAATGGCATAAGCCCGCCTGACTGCGAGACTGACAAGTCGAGCAGAGACGAAAGTCGGTCATAGTGATCCGGTGGTCCCTCGTGGAAGGGCCATCGCTCAACGGATAAAAGGTACGCCGGGGATAACAGGCTGATAACCCCCAAGAGCTCATATCGACGGGGTTGTTTGGCACCTCGATGTCGGCTCATCACATCCTGGGGCTGGAGCAGGTCCCAAGGGTTTGGCTGTTCGCCAATTAAAGTGGTACGTGAGCTGGGTTCAGAACGTCGCGAGACAGTTTGGTCCCTATCTGCCGTGGGCGTCGAAATTTGAGAGGAGTTGACCCTAGTACGAGAGGACCGGGTTGAACATACCTCTGGTGTACCTGTCGTTCTGCCAAGAGCGCAGCAGGGTAGCTATGTATGGACGGGATAACCGCTGAAAGCATCTAAGCGGGAAGCCTCCCTCGAGATAAGATTTCATAGAGCCGTCAGAGACCATGACGTTGATAGATCGGATGTAGAAGCGCGGTAACGCGTGGAGCTAACCGATACTAATTGCTCTATTCGCGCTTGAGAGTCCCACCATCAATGACAATCCTGGGTGACCAGCATGTCGCAGATGGCGGATGATCAAATGCAACGCCTGATTAACAACTACCATCTTCAGATTGTCGTAAACGTGCACCGATTTTAAGATCAAAGAACCCCTTTGCTGTTCACCGGCTCCATTGCTTGGTGGCTATAGCGTCAGTGCCCCACCCGATCCCATCCCGAACTCGGCCGTGAAACCTGACTGCGCCGATGGTACTATCACTTAAGTGATGGAAGAGTAGGTCGTCGCCAGGCATTGAAGCCGGTGAGCAGCAAAGCTCCTTAGATCAAAAGAACCCATTCACATGTCACCTACCCTTTCGTTCCGCGACACAAGCGGAACTGCCGCGGGGTGGAGCAGCCCGGTAGCTCGTCAGGCTCATAACCTGAAGGTCACAGGTTCAAATCCTGTCCCCGCAACCAAACTCACATATACCAAACCGTCTCAGGAAACCCCGAGGCGGTTTTTTTGTGCCTTTTTTCTGGGGCTTACGCCCGAGTCGCGGGGCGCCAAATCCGCTCACCGGATCCCCCGGAATGCCACTACGTCGATTTGCATTTGGGGGTATTTTGGGGGGTAATTGACGTGACCCCCGTCTTTCATCCAGCAGCAACCAGAGACCGACCGTCGTTGTCGCGCAGGAGCGCGGGTGAAGCAACGGGCGGGTTTAAA
>NZ_JAFCWO010000032.1:0-5766 GCF_049897605.1 Sphingomonas sp. DC1600-2 | reverse complement strand
AGCGCACCGCCCACAGGATCACATCACCCTGGAAATGGCGCCACTTGAAATCCGTCATCGTTCCGTCCGTCCAATCTCCGCCAAGCATGCTCAAGCTTCACGATTTTTGCAACAGAGCCTAAAATTACGGCCCTGCATCCCCGGCGTTGATACATTCGTCGCGCAGGGCGCTCGATTGAGCCGCCCCGATCGCGGTCGCCTCAATCGGCATAGCGAGCTGGCAATATGCACATACGCGCATAATTTCCGCTTGCGGGCTATGTATATTTGTGCATAATAGCCGCGATGGATACGGAACGGCCGGTTCGATGGGTGGCATCGTCAAAGCGCGATTTTCGGGAGTTCCCGGACGATGTGCAGGACGTAATGGGCTATGCCCTGCACCTTGCGCAGCAAGGCGGGCAGCACGCCAGCACTAAGCCGTTGAAGGGCTTTGGCGGCGCTGGCGTGGTCGAGATCATAGACGACCACCAAGGCGATACGTTCCGCACGGTCTATACGGTCAAATTCGCGGAGGCGGTCTATGTCCTGCACGCCTTCCAGAAGAAATCCAAGCAGGGCAAGGCCACGCCGCAGGCCGATATGGATTTGATCCGAACGCGGCTGAAATCCGCCGAGGAGCATCACCGGCAACACCAGACCCCGCGAGGCACAGCATGAGCGCACAGGACGAAATCATTGAGGAAGGCAGCGGCAATGTCTTTGCCGATCTAGGCTTTGCCGACCCCGACACCCACCTTTTGAAAGCCCAGCTCGTTACCCGTGTAGCCGAGGCCATGCAGGAACGTAAATTGACGCAGATCGCCGCCGCCAAGGTTACGGGATCTACCCAACCGGAATTGTCGCGCATCCTGCGAGGCCAGTTCCGCAGCGTCTCGGTTGAGCGGCTTCTGGCCATGCTCACCCGGCTTGGCTGTAAGGTCGATATTGTCGTGCGTCCGCAGGGGCGGACCACTGAATCGGCCGTGATCCACTTCGCCTAATGTGCGATGATTTCGCGCAAGCCCGGCTCGATATGTTCGAGGCCGGGCTATTCGGCCAAGGGCCTGCCTTCTGGCGCTGGATCGAAACCGACGCGGCGCAACCCTATCTTGCCGCGTTCGCCGCCGATCGACGGCCGCTCGAACCCGGCGAACCCTTCGCCATCGACCTAGCGGCCGACGACTTGCTTGCCCCCGATCGCCTCGCCCAGCTCGCCCTACAGATCGAGGCCGACCATGCTTGATCCCAATCCGTCCATAGCTGACCTTGACGCAATGCTAGATCGCCACCGCAATGACGATGCGGCTATGGAAAAGATCATTCGCGGGTATCTCCGCTGCGCGATCTACAGCTATCAGAAACATTGCGTCAGGCGCGCCTTGCGCCACATCGGCAAGGACGATTGGAGTTTCAAAGAGGAAGACGTTGCCGCCTTGCGGGCCGAAGGCGCGAAATCCATTTCGGACTTTCGAGACTGGCTCATTGAGGAGCTGGCCGGGATGGGAATCAGCGCCCACACCGGCTTGCCGAATTGAGCGCCTAGCGCGCCGTCGCTTCAATTGCTGGCGGTGATTGTGCGCGGAATAAATCGCGGGTCCGCCGTGGGATCGGTAGGCGAAGGATGCAGCATGTCGCGCCGGAAATTGACCGCAACGGAAATAGGCGCGGCGTTCGGCCGAGCCGCCATGATGCGGGCTTGTGGAGCTGGCGCAGCCTCATAGCTGGCCATCGGCTGCACGGCCGCCGAGGTTAGACCCCCTACCCCGCGTTCCGCTCTGGCGACGACAATTTGAGCGCGATCGAGCGGCCGAGTCTGATCGCCGGTATAGAACGCCAGATGCCAATGATCGGCATGGCCCCGGTCCCCCGGCCCCAGCAGCTCCGCCACGCGAATACCATGTTGCGCCATCACGGCGCGGATTTGCTCGCGCGTGATCGTGTGCAGCCCGGCACGCGGCACGAAATCGACCGCCTGCCCATATTTGTGAAAGCTGTTGGCGGCCCCGTAATTGGCTTCCAGCGCCCGCCACGTATCGGTTATGCGAGCATTGAACGCAGCGGCCAAGATCGAGGCGACATAGCCCGCCGAGGCGTCGGCGCTGCCTTGGGGCTGGACGATCGCCGGTTGCGCCGCGAGCTGGCCCCCGCCCGTCGCGTCGGCCGCCGTGATCGTGAGCGGGATCGAGGCCGATCGCGCAGCAGGAGCGCCGCCGCTTACCGGGATGCCGTTCACGCTGTAGGTATTATAGCGCGAGGAAAGCCACGCCTCCCAGCGCGCACCTTTCGCCATAATCAGCGCCCGATAGCGGGCATTATGGACCGGCGTTCGGGAATGATAATTGGCAACCCGCGTCCACAGGTCGCCCTTGTCATCCCGGATATGGTTTCTGATACGCCATGCAGCGAGGTTGTAGGGATAGCACCCCGCCGCAAGCACATATTCGGGCCGGATACCGTAGCGTGCCAGCGATTGAATATAGCTGGAATTGAGCTGCATCGAGCCAAGATCGGCGGTGTTATTGGTGTTCTGGACGCGCGCGCCGGGCCGACCGTTCTCTTGTTCCGCGACCGCCAGCATGACGTTCGCCGGAATGTTATAGCGCAGCGCCGCCGCGATCGAGCATTGCACCCGTTCTTCTATGACAACCGGAGGCAGATCAGCGGCCATGATTAGCTGTCCCCCCTTCTCTGGACGAAGGCCGCAACTTCATCCTCTGGCGTCTCCATGTCGCCCGCATCACGGGCGGCCGAAATGGTATCGCCCGCGAATTGCGCCGTGGGGGGTGGCGATGAATCGGACGAGCTGGCGGGACTGCCCGCGCCGGTCGCGGGAGCGAGCGTTTCACTTCCCGACGATGCCGAGGCGGCCGACGCGCGGATATTGGCCGCCAGTCGGCCGCCCACCGTATTTCCCACCCGCTCTTTCAAAGCGCCCACCGCCATACCAGCGGCAGCGCCGCCGAGGATGCTTGCGGTTTTCGCCGCACGGCTAAGGCCGGTGCGTTGCGTGCCGCCAGTGTCGCCACTTTCGGGCGTGCCTTCACCTTGCGAGCTGGCGGAGCTGGCCTCCCCCTCCCCCGCAGGCGAGCCACCGGCAGCGCCGCCGCCGTTGCCGTCTTCACGATCGGCCGCCTCGCTACCCGCAGCGGCGCTAGTAGCCGTGCCGCCGCCCGCGCTGGCGGCTTCCGAGCCGCCTTGAAGGCCGCTGTTGTCATTGGCCGGGGGGGAACCGCCATCGCCGCCCATAGCGACGCTAAGGGGCGTGCCGCCGCCCCCACCGCCACCGCCGCCGCCGTTATCGCCGCCTCCCGGCATGTCGCCCGCCGACGAAAGCGGTTGCCCGCCTCCCATGCCGGTTTGGCCGCCTTCACCACCGCTCCCACCAGCGGCAGCGAAGGCGGCCTTGATCGCGCTGGCTCCACCCGCAGCGTTCATCGCGCCAGCAGCGATCATAGCTCCACCCGTGGCCGCCGCCCCAGCGGCCATCCCGGCAGCACCCAGCGCGGCCCCTGCCCCAAAGGCTCCGATACCGCCCGCCGCGTGGATCGAGCCGCCACTTATAACGCCCCCGACCATTGCGGGAACCTTGTTTACGAGCGCCAGAAGCACGACCGCGAAGACAAGCATGGTGCCCAAGTCTTGAACGGTCGCCCCCGCACCCGTTTGCGCATAATATTGGTCAAGGAACGTCTTCCCGACGCCGACGATGAGAACCATCGTCATCAGAGACGCGCCGACCGCGACCACCGTTTTGAAATAGTTCAGCGCAATGTCGGAGGTCCAACGGGAACCGCCGAAGCCCAAGAAGATAACCCCGCCATAAGCAAGGATATAGCCGGACGCCAAGAGGAGCAGCATATTCACGCCGACGAGCGCCAAGACGATCAGGACGCCAAGCGCGATGAGAACCTGAATCGTAGATTGGAACGGCGAGGTTATCGAAAATTCTTCATTGGTTTGGCGGAAAATGTCGAATCCAATATCGACAATCCCCGATGGGGCGAGGTTATTAGGAAGGCCCGATGCTTGGGCACCCAGCGAGCGCAAGCCTTCAATGATTGCAATGCCGATCGCCGGGCCGTTGATGAGGAGCCACCAAAAGACACCGCAGAAGACAGCGAAACGGATTGTCTCGGAGGCAAATTCGCCAAGATCGGCGCGGCGCAGCGCCATTTGCCCGAAAGTCCATATGAGACTGATCGCGGCCAGAGCGCCGAACAGAATTGTCGCGTGCGTTGTGAAGACGCTCGCCCACGCCGCCGCCATGCCCTTATATCTGTTCAGAACATTATCGAGCATACCTTGCGATTGCGCATAGGCAGGGGTCGCGGCGAACGTGAGCGCCAACCCCAAGGCGGACAGATGCAGGCGAGCTAGAGCCTTCATAGTGCGGTCCTTAATTCTGGTAATTGCCGATCGGCGTTGGCTTGGTCTTCATTTTGTTGGAGGGGGCCTCAATCGTCACATTTGGCGGAGTTTCCACGGTGACGGGGGCAGGCTTTTCATTTTTGACTACGACGACCACCGCGACGACGATCAGCGCAATGGCGACCAGACTAATGATTAGAGTTCGAGACATAGTTGCTCCTTAATTCTGGTAGGTTCCTACCGGGGTTGGCTTGGTGCCCATTTTCGCCGTCCCGGTTTCCATTGCCGCAGCATCCCGATCGAGCTGATATTGCGATTGGGCCGTCAGCGCGGCGCTTTGCGCGAGCAGCACGCCGCGAATCTTCTGCAACTCACTGGCCTGTTGCGCCGCGAATTGGTTGGCATAGGACAGAGCTTGCATTTGACCGCTGGCACCCGTGGCGTTGGCTTGCAATTGGTCGAGGCGCTGGCCGTCAGACGCGAGCGTCGTCATGGCGCTGTTGATGCCGTTCATAGCGTCGGCATTTGCGGCCATCTGGCTAGTCGTGCGGGCACGCGCGGCAGACAAAGCCGCTGTCCTTTGCGCGGCCGAGCAATTCCCGGAGGTGCAAGCGTTGGTCTGATAGTAAGACGGATTTTTGAATTGGTTCATATAGGTGTTCACGTCACCAGCTTGGCGCGCGAACGAGCTAATTTGATTGACCTGACTTTGCAGGCTGTCGATCGTTTGCGTAGCCTGCTGCCAGAGCTGGACCGGCGCGCCGACCGTGTTCTGAATCATATTTTGGTATTGCTGTAGCTGCGTCTGATACTGCTGGATTTGCTTCGCCACCGTGGCGACATTTTGCAGCGCGGAAACGGTTGTCTGGCGGACGTTCGCAACGTCGATGACCGAGATTTGCGCATTGGCGGACGGAGCCGCCAGCGCGAGGGTGATCGCCAAAGAAATTTTAGCGGCTAAAAATCGAGACTTCATTTTGCTTGCTCCCTTTCATCTGGCGTCAATAATCGAATGAGCGGTAAGGCTTTGAAAACGTGAGGTCTTTCACGACAACCACATTGAAGCGGAAGCCGGGACGGATAATCAGCGTGGGCGATATGTTCAGATTGCGCTCAATCATCATCGCCGTGGTCTGTCCGAGCTGCTGGCCGAGAGCTTGGCTAAGGGCTTGGCTGGCGGACATAGTGCCATTGGCGTTCAGGCCGGTTTGCGGCTGACTAAGGGTTACGCCAGCGGTCACACCCGACATGAGCAGCGCGGAGCCGAAGATACGGAACCAATGCGCGTTCACTTGGTGGCTCTGTTGCAAAAATCGTGAAGCTTGAGCATGCTTGGCGGAGATTGGACGGACGGAACGATGACGGATTTCAAGTGGCGCCATTTCCAGGGTGATGTGATCCTGTGGGCGGTGCGCT
>NZ_JAFCWO010000031.1:0-6076 GCF_049897605.1 Sphingomonas sp. DC1600-2 | reverse complement strand
GTTGGACACGATCAGTGCGTCGCGTGCCTTACCGCCCACCAGCGGGCGCAGTTCGCTCGGCGTGTCGGCGGGATCGAACACGTACAGCCGTTTGGACGGAAGGTCGCGGATACGCAGTAGGCGTCACCTCAAGCTTTGTACGCTGAACAACGATTTTCCGGACATAATGTGAACATTGGTGTCAGGCAGCGGCGCGAAGGTACTGGTAGAGGGTTTCGCGGCTGATGCCCATGTCGCGCGCTATGGTCGCCTTGCGTTCACCGGCGGCAACGCGGCGGTGCAGATCGGCAATCATCTCATCCGAGAGCGACCGTTTCCGCCCCCGATAGGCGCCGCGCTGCCGAGCGATCGCAATGCCTTCGCGTTGCCGTTCGCGGATCAGAGCGCGCTCGAACTCAGCAAACGCACCCATGACCGAGAGCATCAGATTGGCCATCGGGGAGTCCTCCCCCGAGAAGGACAGGCTTTCCTTCTCAAACTCGATCCGGATACCTCGCTTGGTGAGGCCCTGGACCAGCTTGCGCAGGTCATCCAGATTGCGGGCCAACCGATCCATGCTGTGGACGACGACGGTATCGCCTTCGCGGGCGAAAGTGAGCAGAGCCTCAAGCTGGGGGCGGTTGACGTCCTTGCCCGATGCCTTGTCGGTGAAGGTCCGATCGAGCGACTGACCTTCCAATTGGCGATCCACATTCTGATCGAACGTGCTGACCCGGACATAGCCGATCCGTTGCCCCTTCACTGCGCACTCTCTCCATCAAAATGTCAGGTTGAAATCTATGATACGTAACGAAATTCGTCAACAAATTCCGTTTATCACCCTAATCTGACAGAAACCGCAGTACCGCCCTGACGTCCAGTTAGGCTATACTCCAAGCTGACATCACGAAATCAAATCCCTCAAAGATGGCGTCAATTGCCTTGATGGGGTAAAAACTGGAGTGCTTCCAGGATGGGACATTCGGCAACGTCATCTCCAGTGCATCTGGCTAACGTGGTCGCCAGCGTCACCTCTATCTTCTGCAAATCTGCAATGCGGCGGCGGACATCTTCAAGGTGGAGTTCGGTTCTCGCCATAACCTCCGCGCAGGTTTGTGCACCGGTATCGGTGAGCGACAACAATGACCGTATCTCATCCATTGCATAGCCAAGGTCGCGCGCGCGCAGGATGAACTGCAACCTTTGCACCAGTTCCGGCGAATAGACGCGGTAGCCGTTGGAACTGCGAGGCGGCCCCGGCAGCAATCCCACCTTCTCGTAATAGCGGATGGTTTCGAGATTGCAGCCTGTTTTCCGGGCAAGCTGGGCACGCAAGATGCCGACCTGTTGCTCCATGAAAATACCTCTTGAGTCTGTAGTGGCTACAGAGCCTACACTGCGAATCACTCAGTTGGAACAAGGGATTCAAGCCATGGTCTCAACGCCGGAAGCGGGACAGCCAGCCCTCACCGAAAACCACGAGCCGAAGCAGGCAAACTGGGTTGCGGCGGGCGCATTGATCGGCGCGGGGCTCGCCTCGGCTTGCTGCGTCGTCCCGCTACTGTTGGTTATGCTCGGAATTTCCGGCGCGTGGATCGCCAACCTGACGGCGCTCGAACCTTACAAGCCCTATGTCGCAGGCGTAACGCTCGCGCTGCTCGGCTACGGCTTCTGGCATGTCTATTTCAAGCCGAAACCGCCCTGTGAAGACGGTTCCTACTGCGCTCGTCCACAATCGGCTTGGACCACCAAGGCGGTGCTGTGGCTGGGCCTTGCCGTCGCCATCCTGGCGCTCACCATCGACTGGTGGGCACCCTGGTTCTATTGAAAGGAAATACCCATGAAAAAGACAGTATGTATCGCTATGGCCGTGCTGGCTATGGCTGGCGGCGGGGTCGCCTATGCAGTTAGTGGCACGGCGCAAGATCGCCCCGCGGCTACCGCAACCGCTCAGAAGCAAACCACCTTTGCCATAGAGAACATGACCTGCGCCACCTGCCCGATCACCGTGAAGAAGGCGATGGAAGGCGTCGCCGGGGTAACGGCGGTCACGGTCGATTTCGCAGCCAAGACCGCGCGCGCAACCTATAACCCGCGCCGCACCAATGCTGCTGCGATTGCCGCTGCATCAACCAACGCGGGTTATCCGGCGCGCGCTATTCAAAACTGAGCGGGGCGCCGCCAGCGCCTCAAGAAAGCGATAAGCAATGAACGACTGTTGCAACCGCCCCGGGCAGGAAGGATTTGACGTGGCCGTCATCGGCGCGGGTTCTGCCGGGTTCTCCGCCGCGATCGCCGCTGCCGATCTGGGCGCGAAAGTGGCGCTCGTCGGTCACGGCACGATTGGCGGCACCTGTGTCAATGTTGGCTGCGTTCCTTCCAAGACGCTGATCCGCGCCGCCGAAGCGGTGCATGGTGGGCTTGCCGCCGCGCGCTTTCCCGGCCTTGGGGGCGCTGTCCAGATGGATGACTGGTCCGTATTGGCGGCGTCGAAGGACGATCTTGTCACGACGCTGCGCCAAAAAAAATATGTCGATCTGCTGCCCGCCTATGACGGTGTGAGCTATATCGAGGGCAAGGCACGCTTTGCCGATGGTGCGCTGATTGTCGGCGATGCGCCCATGAAGGTCGGCAAGGTCATATTGGCGATGGGTGCGCACGCCGCCGTGCCGCCGATTCCGGGGATGGACAGCGTGCCCTACCTAACCAGCACATCGGCGCTGGCGCTGGATCGCTTGCCCAAATCGCTGCTGGTGATCGGTGGCGGGGTGATCGGGGTAGAACTGGGACAGATGTTTTCGCGTCTGGGCGTTGATGTCACCATCTGCTGCCGAAGCCGCCTGCTCCCCGAAATGGACCCGGAAGTGAGTGCCGCGCTGAAAAACTATTTGGAAGCCGAGGGCGTGCGGGTTTGCGCAGGTGTCGGCTATCAGCGTATCGCCCAAACACAGAGCGGGGTCGAATTGACCTGCGAGGGGCATTGTGACACCGTCGCGGCGGAACAGGTGCTCATCGCCACCGGACGCCGACCCAATAGCGACGGGCTTGGGCTGGAGGAGCGCGGCATAGTGCTTGCCCGTAATGGTGGAATCGTCGTCGATGACCACCTCGAAACGTCGGTTCCAGGCATTTACGCGGCGGGCGATGTAACGGGACGGGACCAGTTCGTCTACATGGCCGCCTATGGCGCAAAACTGGCCGCGCGCAACGCGGTGACGGGCAACCAATACCGCTACGACAATTCCTCCATGCCATCCGTCGTCTTCACCGACCCGCAAGTCGCCAGCGCCGGCCTCACTGAAACGACAGCACGGGCGCAAGGCCTGGACATCAAGGTTTCGCTGCTCCCGCTCGATGCTGTGCCAAGGGCACTGGCAGCACGCGATACGCGGGGTCTCATCAAACTGATTGCCGACAAGGCGAACGACCGTTTGCTGGGCGGCCAGATCATGGCACCCGAAGGCGCGGATTCGATCCAGACACTGGTGCTGGCGATCAAACACGGCATGACCACCCTGGAATTGGGTGCAACGATATTTCCTTACCTGACCACTGTGGAAGGCCTCAAACTGGCGGCCCAAACGTTTGATAAGGATGTCGCCAAACTGTCTTGCTGCGCCGGGTGATTGCTCGGGGATCAACCGGCAACGAATGGCCTCCCTCCAGTGCAAGCCGCTTTGGTGTCAATTTTGTTATTCGCCTCAGCGGGAGAGCAAAATGGCACGACGCCGACTTCTGACCGGAGACGAGCGCCGGCGCCTGTTCGATCCTCCTGTCCAAGAAACCGCGATCATTGGGCATTATACCCTTTCTGCGGAAGATGTTGAATTGGTTGGGCGCCGCTATGGTCCAGCAAATCGCCTCGGTCTGGCTGCACAAATCGCTTTGATGCGACATCCCGGCTTTGGTCTGCAACCCGAGATCGGGCTTCCCGACGTCATTCTTCAGTACCTCGCGGCACAGTTATTCGTCGATCCTTCCTCCTTCTCTGCATATGGTCAGCGCGCGCAAACCCGTACCGATCATGCCGATCTCGTGGCGCGTTATCTTGGCATACGCCCGTTTCGACGCGGCGACCTGGCACTTGCCCTGAATCTTGCCGCGCAAGCCGCCGAGTATACAGACAGAGGTGAACCGATTGTTCGCGCCCTCATGGTTGGCCTGAAGGGTGAGCGGTTCATTCTTCCGTCAGGCGACACACTGGAACGCGCCGGTCTTGCTGGCCGGGCACGCGCACGCAAAGCTGCCGCAGCCGCAATCGTCGAAGGCCTCAGCTCTGCTGAACTGACACGGCTAGACGAACTCGTAATCAACAACCCGGATTTCGGCATGACACCGCTGGCGTGGTTGCGTAATTTCGAAGAAGCCCCGACTGCGGCCAATATCAATGGCTTGCTTGAGCGCCTGCGCTATGTTCGCGGCATAGGTATCCACCCGGTAGTTGGGGGCGCCATTCCGGAATTCCGCTTTGCCCAATTTGTCCGCGAGGGCGGCGTGGCACCGGCATTCCTGCTTTCGGATTACAGCGTCAATCGCAGGCGGGCGACGTTGACGGCCGCAGTGATCGACCTTGAGGCCAGACTTGCCGATGCCGCGATCCAAATGTTTGACCGACTTATCGGCGGCATGTTCACGCGCGCGCGGCGTGGGCGCGAGCGTCGCTACCAAGATAGTATTCAGTCGGTGGGGCAACTCATGCGGCTGTTTGGCGCCACGATTACAGCACTTGATGAGGCTGTCCAGAATGGCGGCGATCCGCTCGAATTGATTGACGAAGCGGTGGGCTGGCACCGGCTTGTTGCGGCAAAGGCCCAAGTAGATGCCCTTGCTGATCTTGCCGGCGAGGACGCACTGGTAACGGCAACCGAGCGTTACGCCACGCTACGGCGTTTCAGCCCGGCATTTCTGGACGCCTTCACCTTCAAGGCGTCTGGAACAGGGACGGCACTGATCAAAGCCATCGATGTCATTCGCGATGCGAACACACGAAAGTCGCGCGACCTTCCCGATGGCGTTCCACTGCCATTCCCCAATCGGCAGTGGAAGCGTCTCATCACCGAAAGCGGCCGTATCGACCGCCGACGTTATGAAATTGCGATCATGGCAACCTTGCGTGATCGTTTGCGCGCCGGTGATGTATGGATCGAGGGAACCCGCAACTATCAGCGCTTCGATGCCTATTTGCTGGGTCGGCGCGACGCCGCCAAAGTGGCGGATGTGCTTCCGTTCGATTCAAATGCTGCATCCTACCTCGCTGACCGGGCACGAAATCTTGACTGGCGGCTGCGCCGATTTGCCAAGCAGTTGAAAACAAACAAGCTTGAGGGAGTGTCGCTCGAACGAGACCGGCTCAAGCTTCAGCAAATGCCGCCTGTCACCCCACCGGAAGCTGAAGCCCTCGATCGCAAGCTCGATACCCTGCTTCCCCGCGTGCGCATCACCGAGCTGCTGCTTGAAGTCGCCGAACGCACTGGTTTTTTGAACGCATTCCGTGACCTGCGCTCAGGCAAGGAGCACGACAACCCCAGCACGGTACTCGCCGCAATTCTGGCTGATGGCACCAACCTCGGGCTGGAGCGGATGGCCAATGCCAGCGAAGGCGTCAGCTATGCCCAACTCGCATGGACCCACAACTGGTATCTTTCACCCGAGAACTATCAGGCCGCGCTGGCCATGATCATCTCAGCCCATCACGAATTACCCTTCGCGCGGCATTGGGGCGCTGGCACCAGTTCGTCGTCCGATGGCCAGTTCTTCCGGTCGGGGCGGAGCCGTTCAGGGGCGGCGGACGTCAATGCCAAATATGGCGCCGAACCTGGCGTGAAAATCTATTCTCACCTTTCCGATCACTTCGCATCATTCGGATCACGGATCATGTCCGCGACGGCAGGTGAAGCGCCTTACGTGCTCGACGGGCTTGTCCTGGGCGCCGGCAACCTTCCGTTGCATGAGCACTATACCGATACCGGCGGCGCCACCGTTATGTGGACAGCTTGGCGACGCGGCAGGTTGCCTGTGCTACCATCGCGCAGCTGCCATTTCCGTGAAGGAGGCGGGCCATGTTTGTGGTCAAGCATAGCCGCTCGGGCGGCCCTCT
>NZ_JAFCWO010000030.1:0-6939 GCF_049897605.1 Sphingomonas sp. DC1600-2 | reverse complement strand
AGAGGGCCGCCCGAGCGGCTATGCTTGACCACAAACATGGCCCGCCTCCTTCACGGAAATGGCAGCTGCGCGATGGTAGCACAGGCAACCTGCCGCGTCGCCAAGCTGTCCACATAACGACGGACCATGTCTTTGCCCTTTGCCATCTTCTCGGCTTCCGGTTCGTGCCCCGTCTGCGCGACATCGCCGACCGGAAACTCGGCTCGATCGCCGCGCCTTCGACCTACAAAGGCATCGAAAGCCTCATGGGCCGCACGATCAAGACGGCGGCGATCGAAGCCGATTGGGATGACATCGTCAGGATCGTCGCCTCCATTAAGGAAGGAGCCGTTGCGCCCTCCGCGATCCTGCGCAAGCTGGCCGCCTACAAGCGCCAGAACAGGCTGGATTTTGCGCTGGCCGAACTCGGCCGCATCGAGCGGACGCTATTTGCGCTCGACTGGCTTGAACAGCCCGACTTGCGTCGCGCCTGCCAGGCCGGCCTCAATAAAGGCGAAGCACGTCATACCCTTGCCGCCGCGATCTACACCAACCGACAGGGGCGGTTCACCGATCGCTCGATCGAGAATCAGGAATATCGGGCATCGGGCCTCAATCTGCTGATCGCGGCGATTTCTTACTGGAACACCGTCTATATGGACAGGGCCGCCCAGCATCTCCAATCATCCGGCGGCACCTTCGATGATGCGCTGCTTGCCCATCTCTCGCCGATGGGCTGGGTGCATATCAGTTTGACCGGCGACTATCTGTGGCAAAGGGCAAACCGGCTCTCCCCTGGCGAGTTCCGCACCCTCAACGATCCCATGGCCCGCCTCAAACTCGTGGCATAGCCAGTGTTCTCATTATGTCCGCCAAATCGTTGTCTGGCGCACAAACCTTGAGGTGACGCCTCCAGCGGGTATGCCATTGGCCGATCACATCACGATAAAGGAAACCGGCGTCATGCTCGCCGTGCGGGTCGTTGTCGGGTGTGAAATCCTCAAAGCCCTCGATCATCTTGAGAATGTCGGACTGCGTGTTCTCGTCCAGCGCCGCGATGCCTTGCGTAATCACGGTGCGACAAGTCACACCCATCGTTCGCCGCGCAATGTCGTTCAGCGCCGCGATGGTGGCGATCTGGTCAGTTGTCGCTTCCATTTTCCTCACTCCTTTAGGCGAAGCCGCTGCCTGCGGCCTGCGGCTCTGACCCGCTGGCGAAGCGCGGGATGGGGAGGGGGAAGCAAAATCGATGGGAGTGGTGCGGGCGGCGCGTCTAGGGAGGCCCCGGCGCGCGCGAGCGCGCCGGAACTGGCCGAACTTGTCGAGCAACCCGGTCCTGTCGATTATGCTTCGGGAACGAAAGGGCGGGTGCCCTTGGTGTTCCCCCCGGTGGCAACTGCCACCACTGACGGGGCGCGGCCCTGGGCCGCTCGATCCTATGTGGCAGCTGACAGACTACTAGGCGCGCGGCCCTGGCCGCTCATTTTCAGCGCTCGCGGTCCTTTGATTTCTCGGCCGCCTGTGTCGGTGATTTGCCTTCGCGCAATGTTGCGGCGACATGCACCTTTGCGCTTTCGACGATCTGCGCCAGCTGTTCCTTCGATGCGCCGCGCTCGGTAGCTGTGGCGACGCGCTTATCAATGGCCAGCTGGAATTGCGCGAACCTGGCATCGGCCCGGTTCTGCTCAGGCGAGTTTTTCTCGAATTGCGCGGCAAGGCGTAGATCAACCTGACTGACGCCGGGAGGCATGACTTGCAGACGTAGCACGCGATCGGCGGCCTGAATGTCGCGGTCGGTCATTTTCGAAAGGAAATCAGCAGTGCCCGCGCTGATGGCGCGGACTCGTTGCAGCGGGTCCATGCCCTCGGACCAACTGACTTCGATTTGATGATAGCGGCGCTGTTCGATCAGTTGAAGGTGGTGCATCGGCCCTTTGGGATCACGGAAAAAGGCGAGTTCCTGCGCAGAACGGGCGGCTAGCTGGCGCATGTCAGCGGACGTTTCCGCGATCCGGTTAAGCTGCTCATACTGCCGCGACGCAACGGTTTGCGCAGTAGGTAAGTAACGGCTGATCTGATCCTTGGCTTGCTCGATGCTCATAGCGCGCCGTTCGCCAGCTGGCATGAGAGATTCCATCGAGGGCGGAAACGCGATGCCCGCTGGCCCGCGCGCTGGCTCGACGCGGCTCTGTTCGAGGGGCATGGCATCACGGATAACTTTGGCGAGGGAGGCGTGATTTCCGGTATGGAAGCTATCGCGGCTCGCCTCCATCCAGTCCTTCGGCCCCATTGCCTGGATCGAGACGAATTTTTCGGCCGCAAGGGAATGTAGCTGCAAGTGCAGCCGCATGGTACGACCATTGCCCTCACGGAACGGATGAACGGCATTTAATTCGGAGATATGCCGTCCCATGGTATCGGCAAAGCGATCACGATCCATCGACTTGAGGGTTTGGAGGTCGGGCAGCTGCTTAAATTCGTGCTCCATGCTGCGGGCAATGAAGTGCGCTCGCGCAAAAGTGCTGCCGGGTTTGCTTATGTCCACAGTCCGAAAGCGCCCCGCCCAATCATATACATCCTGAAACAGATGATTGTGCAGTTCGCGATACTCGCGCGCATTCGTCGCCGGCATGGCGCGCTGCACAATCAGCTCGCCATGCCGGACAACCGAGAAGAAAGCTTCTCGCTCCTTGAGAATATTATCGTCGCGGATTCCCAGCTTGTTCCGAAGAACGTCGCTGTTACGCCAGGTGTAAGGGTCGCTCACCAATCATGCAGCAAGTTTCTGGCGGGACAGAACATCACGGTTGTAGTCCTGCGCCAGACCAATCGCCACATCGACGGGAATTTGGGTTTCGACCAACAGCAAACAAAAAGAGTGGTCATCCGAAACCAATTCAAGTCCTTCAATCTTGCAATTTGCGATTGCTTCGCAATAAGCTGCCATCACGTCAGGAATGTCTTCCTGCCGACGCGGCTCATACCCCATCGCCTTGATGCGATTCCTGTAGGTGTCGATGATATTTTCCATTTTGCACCTAAAAACGACCTGCTCCCGCCCATAGTTAACATGTCGGGATTTGTATATAAACCACATTGAGTAGCCCCCCATATTTCACTTTCCTGAAATGAGACGCCGCGCAAGCGCGGCGTCTCGTGCATTTTGCGGGGCGGGGCATTCAATCCGCTTGGTCGGTCATCATCGCCAACAGGTAGTCGGCGGCGTTCTGCGCCTCGCGGGCTGCCTCAAAAATGGCGCGCTTGTCGTTGCGGAGCGCGGTCAACCAGTGCTCGATATACGCGGCATGGTCTTCGCGTTCCTCGACCTTGAAACCGACAATCGCGCCGATGAAGGATGCGCCCAGCTCGGCCACGAGTTCGTCCCTCGCATAGTCGGCGCGGCTCGTTGAAATCAGGGTTTTTCGGTTGAGGCGGCTTTCATGCCCTGCATGATGCACGGCCTCATGCGCAAGCGTGGCATAGTAGTCGTCGGCGGAATGGAACGCTTCAAAAGCGGGCATTTGGATATAGTCGTCGCGGGTGTGGTAATAGGCTTGCGATCCGCCGATGCGAACGGTTGCGTCGATGCGAGAGAACATCACTTCAAGCTCAACGTCGCGGGTTTCGGGATTGGTGATGATCGGGGCGGGCGCGGGATATTTGCCGTCCAGTCCTTCGACCTGATCGGCATTGAAAACCGTGTATCGTTTCAAGAACGGAATGGCGCGCTCGTTGTCCGTCTCGGAGTCTTTCACGACAAGCTTGTTGGCATAGACAATGGTGGTTCCCTTGCTGCCCTTCCTGACATTGCCGCCCAGCTCCAACGCCTGTTTGAAGGTCAGCCAATAGGGCGAGGCGAAGCCCTGACGCATAGCGCTGGCCCAAAGGCTGAGGACGTTGATCCCACGATAGGCGACCCCATTGTGCCGGAGCGGAATGGTCGGCCCACCGCTCCACGGCTTCACCCACGGCTTGGTGCCCGCTTCCAGCATCGCAAGAATGTCGTCGGTGACGGCCTGATAAATGTCGATCCGGTTCGTTTCCTTAGCCATTTTTCACTCCTTTAGGCGAAGCCGCTGCCTGCGGCCTGCGGCTCTGACCCGCTGGCGAAGCGCGGGATGGGGAGGGGGAAGCAAAATCGATGGGAGTGGTGCGGGCGGCACGGCTAGGGAGGCTCCGGCGCTCGCGCGCGCCGGAACTGGCCGAACTTGGCGTGCAACCCGGTCCTGTCGATTATGCTTCGGGAACGAAAGGGCGGGTGCCCTTGGTGTTCCCCCGGTGGCAGCTGCCACCACCGGCAACGCGCGGCCCTGGCCGCTCATTATACGCGGCCGATTTTACCGGCTGCGTTCTGTAAAATGGGTGCGGTGGCAGCTGCCACCGCCCCGCAAGTTTGCGGGGAGCGCGGGAGTGAAGCGCGCTCCCCATGCCGTCATGCCGCTTGGCTTTCGCTATCAGCGGCATCGGGCAAGGCAGAGGGTCGAAGGGCGGGGGGCAGGATGCGCCGCCCCGCAAGGCGCTCGTTGACCGTCACGGCAAGATCAGAGCGCTTCATGGTCTGGCAATTCTCTGCGGCGTCGTTGCCGCAACCTTCGGCCAGCAGCTTCAAGAGCGTGGCCTTGCTAAGCTGGTCATAGAATACCTGATTGGGTTCCCACTTGTCGGCCATGTCGATCTGCGCGGCCCCGACGATCTGCGCCAGCTGGCGGTCGCGGTCGCTATGGAACGAAAGGCTCGTGATCTGCGAGGCCACGCAGTAGGCCAGCAGCCGCAATTTCGCTTCGCTGTCCATCTGGCGCATGTCGTCCAGCGTGGGTGTCTCGGCCAAGCGGGCAAGATCGGCCCCCGCGATTTCGTCAATGTCGGCAATCGTGGAATGGCCCATGATCGCCTCGTCAACATGGAAGCGGTTCTTCTCGGCGGTGATTTCGGCGGCTTGTTGCCACGAATAGGAGTTGCCGCGAACCTGCCCCAATAGGCCCGTCAAGAGCACGTCCAGCGCCAGCTCCGGGTCGCTGGCAAGGGCTTCCCGAACCGCCATCGTGCGGATGCCGCCCAGCTGATCCATGACCTTCTGCGAGTAGTCGGGCCGGGGAGGCTTGGGGCCATCGGCGGCGGTGCCCTTGGCGCTGCGCGTGAACGCAACCTGTTCGATACCGTCATGCCCGATGAAGACGATAAGCGAGTGCTCGGCCTTCTGCTCGGCGGTGAAGACGCGGCAAGCCGATACGATAGCGTCCTGCTTGCGGGTCAGGGCGCGCAACTCGTCGTCATAGTCGTGCTCGTCCTCGTCCACCTCGCTTTCCCGCTTGGCGATTGCCGCCTCGATCTCGACCAGCTGCGCGGTTTCTTCCTCGGTCGGATGGCGCTCGCCAGCGGGTTCCAGATGGCCGCGCATCCAGTAGGAATCAGGCCGGTAGAGCTGCCCTTCTGCATCGCGCCAGCCATCTTCGCGCGCCGCCTTGGCGATGGCGTCGAGCCGATCTTGCACAAGGTCCATGACAAGGCCCGCATCATCGCAATAGCGACGTTCTCCGAAAAGATCGGTGGTGAAGGTGCCGCCTGCGGCGCAATAGGCTTCCTCGCCTACAATGCGAAAATGCTTGTCGGTATCGGCAACCTTCTCCTGGGTGAGCATGGCGCGGATTTGGTGGGCGTTGTCGCCGGTGCGCTTGAAAACCTCAAGCTGGCGGTCCTGATCGTCTGTCAGCGCGAAAGCCTGCGCCGCGCCCATGCCGATTTCGTCTTTCTGGAAGGCTTTGAGAATGGTCGGGTGCAGCGCCGCCAGCTTCAACACGCGGCGGACATAGGCGGGGGAGACGCCGAACGATGCTGCAACATCGTCAACGTCTTTGCCGCTGTCGATGATCGCCCGATAGGCGGCGATGGCATCGGCGGGGTGCATGTCCTCACGCTGCGCGTTCTCGGCAAGAGAGATTTCCAGCGCCTCGTCCTTGCTGCGGATTTCAACGGGAACCTCGAAAGTGCCGGGGATGGTCTTTGCCTTCTGCAACAGCTTCAAGGCCCGGTAGCGCCGCCCTCCAGCGCAAATCTTGATCTTGCCGTCCTCATCATAGCCGATCAGGTTTTGCAGCACGCCCCGCGCCTGAATGTCGGCTGCGAGGGCTTCGATTTCCTTGGGCTTCACCTTCCGCACGTTGAGGTCGGAAAGCGCCAGCTTGTTCAGTTGGATGGTCTGGATGGTCATTTTTCACTCCTTTAGGCGAAGCCGCTGCCTGCGGCCTGCGGCTCTGACCCGCTGGCGAAGCGCGGGATGGGGAGGGGGAAGCAAAATCGATGGGAGTGGTGCGGGCGGCGCGACTAGGGAGGCCCCGTCGCGCGTGAGCGCGCCGGAACAGGCCGAACTTGTCGAGCAACCCGGTCCTGTCGATTATGCTTCGGGAACGAAAGGGCGGGTGCCCTTGGTGTTCCCCCCCGGTGGCAGCTGCCACCACCGGCAAGGCGCGGCCCAGGGCCGCACATTTAGCGGCTAGAGAATGGCGAGAGCGAGAACCGCAACGATTGATCCGCACAATGCGGACAAGAGCATCAGGCGTGTCGTCGCGGCATTGATCGCGATCGCAGCGCCGGCACAGGCCCATAGCAGCGCAATCGTGGGTCCAGCGCGGTAGATAAGGAAGCCGATATAGCTGTTCGGCAGGAGCCGCGGATAATCGACGATCAGGCGTGCAACGATACCGCCGCCTGCGAGAATGAGCGCGGCGATCAGCCATGCCGCGATTGCCTCGACGCGCGGCGATGCACTGTGCCTGGGCGCGGCCTGCATCGTCGTTCGCATCGCATCATTCATGCTAATCTTCCCTTATAATCGCTCTGATCCCTTAGACCCCATGACTGCCGGAGCCTTGGAGGCTCGAATCTGAGATGCTGATGATGGATTTGTTAGCAGCGGAGACGAGTCATGACGGAGGCAGTGAAATACGTTGGTCTGGACGTTCA
>NZ_JAFCWO010000029.1:0-7557 GCF_049897605.1 Sphingomonas sp. DC1600-2 | reverse complement strand
ACCAAAACCACGAAAGGAAAAATCACCAGCTTGACCCAAAACCCGCTCTGCGGGACATACCTTCACCCGGGTCAATTCTCGATGGAAATACCGGGTCACTTCTCAGCGGAAATCTACACCTCGTCCTTTTCTTGCGCGACGACGCCCTTTGCGAGGGCGTTCAGCGCGAGCGACGTCGCGAACGGCACCTGTTTCGCGCTGAGCCCGATGAACGCACGCTGGAGCGGCTTCAGGTTGGCGCGGATGTCGATCGAAGTCACGCGGCGGCGAGATCGATCGTGACGGCCGACCACGCCGCATCCGGCACCGGTCGCTGATAGAAACGAACATACGTGCGCGAGCCGATCACGCGGATCGATTCGCGGATCGCTTCCATCGCGCGCAGCCAGCGCTCGTCGGAAATCTCGACGCGCAACAGCATGAACAGCTCCGCGCGATTGATCTGGCCTTCCTTGTCGACCTGGAAGACGCGGTTGACGAGCGAGCGCAGCTCCACGCGGCCGCCGGCGGCCCATTCGGTAAGGCATTCGTCGATCAGCGCTTTCGCTGCCTGCAGTTCCGGCCCGAACTCGAGCAGATCCGAGACCTGGACCTGGACTTTCTGGCAGCCGTCGAACGACATCAGCGTGATGTTGCCCTTCTTGCCGCCAAGCGTCGCGCCATAGTGCTGCGCGATCAGTGCCTGCAGCGCCGAAACGCGGTCGAACACGTCCACCTTGAACGCGGCGATCTGCGCGGACACATCGCGCGCCTGGCCGAGGATGCCGCGGACGGTCTCGTCCATGAGCAGATCGGCCGCCTTCACCGCGGTTAGCGGCACGAGGCTGCCTTTCGCGTCGCGAAGATAGAGCGAACCAGCAACGTCGATCGACGCGGGATGCTTTGCGTCCGCCATACTGATATCCCCAAAGACAACCCGCGCCGTGACGCGGTGAGAAGGCGGGAGCTGATGGAGCAACTCACATCAATGATCGATTCGGCGATTTATGCCGCGCATCGACACGGCCTAGGTGCCGTTCGACTTTACCTGTCAGAGGACCGTCAGGCCCAACTGCAGCGCAATTCGATGCCTTCGCCGAGCGCACAGCGGACGATTACCACTTATCGAGGTGTTCCAATTACCACCACGATGGCGGGTCAGTCCGACCGATTGATCACCGCTAGCGGGACCGCGATAATGATCGATGAGGTGGGCGAGCGCTGAGGCGGAGACCCCCTCCGCCCCGGTCAGAATATCTGGCGGAAAACCGTGGCCGCACGGCCGCGAACAGATGGCGATGCCCCGGCGGTGCCCGCAGGCAGGGTGCCCTGCACGGTCGCGGTCGGCGAAACTTCCTGCCGGGTTCGGCTCCCGACCAGGAGAGATGCCAGCTGGCGATTCACGCGAAGCCGCGCACTGCGTTCGGCGTCAGCAGCCCATCGATGACGCTGTTCACGCCGGCATCAATATTCACTCGCGCCGCAGCGACGCTCGCGGTGGTGAGCTCGCGTTCGATCGCCACCAGGCTCGCCTTCGAAATCACCGCTTCCTCGCCGGGCATGGTCGAGATGAAATCACGAAGGATCGCGAGCGTGGTCATCGGCGGTCTCCACGAAAGGGGGCGACAATTGCGCGGACGAGCTGCTGCGCTCGCTCTTCGAGGTCATCGAGAGGCATATCCGGACGCCCTGTCGCGGCCTCTTCCCGCCGCCGCGCGTCGTGCACCAGCCGATCCCAATCGGGCGTCAAACGCTCGAGCTGATCGGCAATGGACCCGCCAGGGGAAGAGCGGGAGACGCGCGACTGGGGCATGGGGAAGCGCTCCAGATACAAAAAAAGCCCACCGGCCCGGGGGAAGGCGGTGGGCGTCAGGCGCAATTGTCGCGGGGTCGAAATAGGCCATTACGTGGCCATTTTGGCAGGGGCGTTTTTGTGTACCCCCAATGATTTTTTATCGCGTCCAAATTTTCGCAAGGTATCGCTTGATACATAGGCCCAATGGGCCTATATAAACTGCATCGGCGGTGATCGCCGAAAGGGGGCGCCGCCACAACGGGGCGCAGGAGACAGACGATGGCCGATTTCGTTCCCGCCGCTACCAACCTCCGCTCGCATGAGCTGTTCGATGTCGTCCAGACCGGCGGCCACGTGCAGATCATTTCCAAGAGCGCCCGCGTCGAAGCATCCGCCTATGCGACGGTGATCACCGTCGCCGAGATCGAGGCCAACCCCAAGCACTTCGCGCGCCCGCTCGTCTCCGGGCTTAAGGCGGCCGGCTATGCCGCCTATGTGCAGGGCAAGGTGGATGGCAAGTACACGCAGATCGGCCTGACGGCTGCGGACTACGCCAAGGGTACCGATGAGCGCGCGCGCTATGCCGCCTGGGTATCGGAGACGGCCGCCACCAACGCCGCTGGCCGTGCATTTTTTGACGGGATGAATGAGGGAGGCGATGGCTACAATCCCTACCGTTAATGGGGCACCGCTGTAATGTCCGTCAAATTTCGTACGGTCATAGCCTGCCGCGATACGCTCGCGGCAGGCTATGTCGAAACCCCATTCCGCCGATCCCAAAAAAGCGATGCGGTGCCGGATAGCGACCCAGCACTTGCGACTGTCCGTGCGTCGCGTCACTATTGGCGAGAGCGTTGCGATATGATCGCCGACCCCATCTCCGAGATCGACCTCGGAATTGTCGCGGCCCACCGAGGTTACGGAATTGTTATGCCCATAGGCGTGTCGAGCATGTCTATCCTGCGGTCTCGATTAATCAACCGAGCATGGCGCGACGGTGCCTGGGACATGACCGAGCATCATTATCCGCCGATTAACGGCGACAGTTTGGGTGTAGTGTCGGCAAATCGGCGCTGGCTTGATGCTGAGCGTGAGCGGTTGGATGCGGACGCGCCGAGAGCCAGTCTTGAGCGGTGGCTATCAGACGCAGCTGTGGCAGGCTCTCTGGTAGTCTGGTCATGGCGACCAATGGTAGACAACCCATATCTCAGCTATTGGCTCCCCAAGGATCGCAGCCTGGCCCCTGACGGATCTCGCGGCGGGGACGCCCCCCTGCTCAAACGTCCCGAAACGGGCGGTAGCTACCACTATGTCTTTGGTAAAAGACAAAAACAGATGGCCAGCCAAAAAGGCGGGCGGCGCGCCGGTCAACGCGGCGCGCCGCCCGCCACGCGGCGACAGCTGGAATATCTCGCCGATCTCATGCGGCGAGCAAACCGGCATCCTGCGGACATCCCCAAAGGCCTCACCCGTCAGCAAGCCAGCAGCATGATCGACATCATGCTGCTGGCGAACAGTTAGGCGACCACATGACCTACCTCAACCACCTGACCCTCAACACGGGGGATCTCCGCCGCTCATGGCTGCACGAGGTGGACGACGCAGCGATCGAGCATACGCGCGAGCTAGTCGCCGATGCGGTCGCTGGCGGGGGGGATACCGACATGCCGGTCCCCGGCTATCGGCTGCATGTTGAGCCGTTCGGGTCGCGCCGTGCCGCGCTGTGCACGGTCTCGCGCGATGATGTGCCGCTGGTGACGATCGCCGTGGCTGCACGACCGTCGCGCGCGCTCTGGGGGCAGATGATCGCGTTGCGCCATAGGATTGACCCGGACGCGCCGGCACTCGACGAGCCTCCTGCGCCGTGGTGCGCAGCACTGCTGCTGCCGGCTGCGGTGACCGACCATGGCGCGATGGCTTGGCTTGGCGATTTCGAGCGCTGCGCCGCCTGGGCATGGATTGATCCGAAATGACCGGCGCAGAGGTTCTGGCGGCGCGTGCTACCCTCAGTCTGAGCGCAGAGGAGTTGGCCGGATTGGTCGGTGTGTCGGGAGCGCGGACAATCTACAAATGGGAGCATGGCGATCGAGCTGTGCCGGGGCCGGTCGCAATCATCATCACAGCTTTGCTGGAGAGCGCCGCCATGCGCGAATATTTCGGCGTCTCTCTTAGCGTGATTTAGCTCAAGATACCGGCATGCGCGGCGATCAGCGTCGCCGCATCGACGTCTTTGCACACCGTGCCGAATATCTGCGGCCATAGGTCTAGCGCGTCGATCAACAACCGCTTCGCACGCCGGTTGTGCATCCCATAACGATTCGCCACCACGGTATAGCCGACCGTCTCGCCAACGATCATGTCTAGGACTGCGGCGATCGGCCCGCGCACCTCGCGTCGCCAGCGCGAATAGGCCATTTCGCGCCGCACCGCGCCCAATGCCTCGTAAAAGGTCCCATCGCCACTGCGCGTCTGGTCGACGCGTGTCTCGACGCTGGAGGTTCGCACCGTCACGTCGGCACCGATCCGCTCCGCAACCGTGGCGATCTCCACGGCCGAGGCAAGCTGCTCGGCGTCGATCGAGCCGGAAAGGTAGAGCTGGGCCAGCGCACCGTCCTGGTGGTGCTTGTGGTGTTCATGGGTTTCCGGCGTACCGTGCGCCTTATGATCCCAGCGCTCGTGCATTTCCGCTCGGGATTTCCGCAGTGACCGCTCTGCTGCCGCACGATCTGGATGTTTCTCTGCCCAGCGCCGACGGTTGAGCGCGATGTCATCGGCGATGCTTTTCTCGAGCGGGCTGGGCTTGCGCTTCTTGGGGGCCTTGGTCGACCAGCCGACACCCCTCACCTCTTGCTTCGCCGACGCCGCGTTCGCCTCGGCCCGCTCAGCCAGTGCCTGTTTGCGGTGGCGCGCGATGATCGCGCGCATCACCTTCGCCTCGGCTGGATTGCTGTCCGACATTTTGCTGACCCCCGTCGTCTGTCACGGGTGTCTGCTCAAGTTCGGGCACCCGCGGCAGTGGCGGAAATGTGCTGGCCGTTGACCGCTCGAACACCTGGCCATCGGGGTTCACCGTCCAGCCGGCCGCACGCAGTGCCAGGATCGCGTCGCCCTCGCTGACGTGCTGCTCGAGCCCTGGGAAAGACATGCGCCGCCGATCGCCTGGCGCGCGCAGGATCTCGCCCTCGGCGGTCAGCGTGCGCACCATGTCGCGCGCACGGGAGCGGCCGATGCCGACCGCGCCGGCGATCTCGCCATAACTGGGTGAGCTGCCCCAGCGCAGGAAATACGCCTTGGCGAAATCCAGCACCTGCAGCTTCGTGCTCACCATGCTCGGCGAACGACGATATTGCGCCACCATAGACTTGTTTACGCCCGCGCTCCCGGTGCGGAACATAGCGGGAATTGCGGCAACCATCCATAGCCCGAAACATTTCAGCATATTGCGCATGTATTTGCGCAAAAGCGATTGACCGACCTCCGCATGATGTGTATATATTTGCGCATGGAACGGGACAGCAAGAAAATCGTCAAGCGGCTGGTGACGGAAGGGTTCGATCTCGTGTCGGTCAAGGGCTCGCACCACAAATTCCGCAAGGGCGATATCACGGTGATCGTCCCGCACCCGAAGAAAGACCTGCCGCTGGGCACCGCCCGCAGCATCGCGAAAATGGCGGGGTGGGTGTGATCCCCCGCCCCCTGGGAGTAAGACTATGAAGTATTTCTACGCCATCGTGCACAAGGATGAAGACAGCGCCTTCGGCGTCACCTTCCCCGATCTTCCGGGCTGTTTCTCGGCAGCGGATGAGATCGGCGAGGTTCTGCCCAATGCCTGCGATGCGCTCGCCTTATGGTTCGAGGATGCCGCCGAGGTCGCGCCGCTCCCGCTCGATCAGATCCAGGCGCTTGCCGCCGACGATCTGCGCGATGGCGCGTTCATCATCGCGGTGCCGTGGATCCGCAACAGCGGCACCGTCGCGCGCGTGAACCTGTCGCTCGATCGCGGTATGCTCGACGCGATCGACAAGGCCGCGACCTCGCGCAGCCTTACTCGGAGCGCCTTCCTCGCCCAGGCCGCGCGCAATGAGATCGAGCATCGGCACTGAGCTGAGACGGGCAAAAGGCGGAGGACATCTGGGACTTGCCTAGCGGCTCGTCACTCCCCCGCCCAATTGTCACGCCCGATTTCGGCATTGTCGTCGCTGCCTTTGACCGCATCGGTTGCAGGCATCTTCCGGGGCGTGTCGATCTGGTCGAGCATGGACGCGTTATTGTCGATGGAGTCGGCGACGATGAGAATATCGTGTCCGTTGGCGTCGATCTGTCCCCCGGGGTCGAGCTCTGCTCTCAGGCAATACATATCGGCTGTGATCTTCGCTTCCTCATAACCCTCGCTGCGCTTTGCAGCCAGATACGCTTCGACAATCCGCCGATGGGCATTGCAGATGTCGGCCTTGCTTGCCTGAGTGCTGGAAATGATACGCAAGCGCTCTTGTGCGTCGGCCACCGGGTCAGAGCATGCCGCCAAGACGATCGATGGGCCGATCGCGGCGAGGATGAAACCAAACGCTTTTATTGCGTCGATCCCGTGGCGATCTTTGGCGCGACCCTAAAATTCGCCATAACTCGACCACGTCCAATCGAGGCAACGCACCAAATTCCCGTCGTCTTGCCATCTTGCTCAAAAAGGCGGCAATGACCGGCTGTTGCCGCCGTAGGGTTTCCGGGAGAGAGGTAGATGCGGCGCACCGACATTTCTCCGTTGTCGCCGATGGGGCCTGCGAAGCCGACCGGAGCACCGGAACCCTTTTTCGCAAATTGGACCAATACGCTGTCCTGACCGGAGGGCAACAAGACCACAGTATCGCATTCCAGGCGGCGATCTTCGGGGCCGGGATTCCCCAACTTTGGCGGATAAGAGCATTGTCCGTCCAACACCTCTAAGCCGTCATCTGCCACCTGCTCAGCGCATAGCGGCGCGGGTGAGGCCAGCACGAGGCTCGTCATGCAGAGAATCCTCGCAATCGTGAATCTCATAGCCATCGCCCCCAATGCATATGCGTCGCGACCAAAAGAAGGTGCAGGATGCGAAAGCGGCCGATCAAATACCCGGCCAATAGCATGGCTGCCACCAGCCACAGGCGCGATGGTGATCGAACACGGGCGGCGCTAGTGATCTCCTCTACGGGTTCAGCTTCATCGACCAGCGATAACGGCCCGACCTCGAGACCACGCGCCCACTCCAGAAGATCCAATACCTCGCCGGTTGCTGCGTCACTGAGTTCCCGGATACGATCGATGCGGAATGTGCGCTTCGCTTTGGCAGTGAGACAACGAGCCTCAACATAAAGCACATCCAATCGGCCGCCTGCGAAAGATCCAGCGATTAAGAGCGGTACGATTGTACGCCTGCTCTCCTCGCCGTTCGCATCAACATAATCGATGATGACCTTGCGTTGGTCCAGAACAGGAGCCGATGCATCCCCCAGCCTCATCGATCGCTTTGAAGGATCATCACCAGCCCCCTGTTCGCGCTTCTAATTCAAGCATTATTTCCGGAAATTTGCGTGGCGCTCGTCAACGCCGACCTAACCATCTACCCTCAACCATGTAGCTCGACCTGAAGCCGTTGAAGTAGCCTCGACGGCCAGGCCGGGAGCAAGACCAATGGGTCTTATGCCGATATCGGCATAAAGGGCATAATGCCGCGATCCGGATTATGCCGCATGGCCTTTCGGAATGGGGGTTTTCCGTGGGTCAGCCATGCGGCAGTTCGGCATAATCAG
>NZ_JAFCWO010000028.1:0-8243 GCF_049897605.1 Sphingomonas sp. DC1600-2 | reverse complement strand
CACCAAAACCACGAAAGGAAAAATCACCAGCTTGACCCAAAACCCGCTCTGCGGGACATACCTTCACCCGGGTCAATTCTCGATGGAAATACCGGGTCACTTCTCAGCGGAAATCTACATGCAGAGCTTTGCCGCCGTATCGCCGTCGGCGGGCAGGACATGCGCGCGCTCGACGCCGCGCTTGGCGCTCAACGTCGAGACGAGGCGCCCGACACAGGCATCGACCGCGTCGGGAACCTCGGGCAGAAGGACGGGAATATCGAGTTCGAGCTTTTCGGTCATCACGCCGTCTCCGCGTTGGTCTTGGTTTCTGCGCGCGCATCACGCAGGATTTCGATGCCGCCCTTGATCGCGATAAGGGCGGTAGCCAGGCCGACCAGTAGATCGGGCCAATTCGTTCCCAGCCAGAGCACCAACGCCCCAGCAATCAGGATGCCGCCGTTAGAGATGAAGTCGTTGAAGCTGAACGTGGTCGCGGCGCGTAGATTAACATCGGGCTGCTTGAGCCGTTGCAGCAGTCGCAGACAGATATAGTTCACGACGCCGGCAATCGCCGACATCACCATCATTGTCGGCCCGATCGGGTCGCTGCCCTGGATATAGCGGCGGCCGACGTCAATCAGGATGCCGCCGGCGAAGATCAGCAGCATGACGCCGGACACTGTTGCAGCCCGCGTCTTCCAAGCGCGTCCCTGACTCAGGGCAATCAGGCTGAGGGCATAGACCGCGGTGTCGGAGAGGTTGTCGACGCCATTGGCGATAAGCGCGCTGGAATCGCCGATCAGGCCGGTCACGAAGAAGCCCGCGGCGATCACTACGTTGAGCAGCAGCACGATCCAGAGCGTGCGGCGCTCGACTGAAACCTGCCCATCCGGGGAAGCCGTCATACCATGATTTCCTCGATCAGCAGGAGGACGAGGAAGCCGACGAAGAACATCGCGCTAATAAGCGGCGAGTCCGGCTTCTCGTGCGCTTCGACCAGCAGCTCTTCGGTGACGAGATAGAGTAGCGCCATAAGACCGAAGCTCAGGAAGCCGGTGATCCATATCGGCGTCAGCAACGCCACCGGCTGTGCGATCAGCGCGCCGATCGGCACCAGCACCGCCAGCGCGCAGGTCAGGCCGATCGCTTTCATCTTGCGATACCGGCCTGCCAGATCGTTGGTGAGGGTCAGGGCCAGGAACAGCACTTCGAGGGTCAGCGCGACGGCCAGCAAAGAACCCGCCTTCTCGCCGGCGATAAAGGCGAGGCCGAGAACAAGGCCGTCTATCGCCAGATCAAGACCGATCGCGGCGAGCAGCGCGACCGGCCCCCTGAACCGGCTTTCCGCCGCCTTCAGGCCGAGCATCACAGCGACGCCCAGCGCTCCGCCGATCAACGTTGCGGTCGGAGAACTGCCGTGCATCACCAGCGGCAGGATCTCCGTCGCAGCGGCGGCGAACACCACGCCGGCCGCGAGGTGCTGCATGGCCGCGACCAGCTTCTCGCCGGGCGTGCGCCATCCGGCGACTAGCGCGCCGATCATGATCGCGATCATGGGGATCAAGGAGAATTTGAGCGCTGCCATCGTCAGCGCCCCTCTGGGCCGGGTGAATTGGTCACAAGCTCGTTGCCTTCCTGCACAGGACCGGATGCTTGTCCGCTTCCTCGATTTTGATTTCGCTGCCCGAGAAGGTCGCGCTCATCGTGTCGCCGACATATTGGAGGCCGGGTGCCGGCGCGGTCAGGACGATCGGCGCCGCGTTCGCATCGCGGCGCAGCTCGAGCGCCAAGCCCTCATCCTTGAAGTCGACGAGGAGCGGGCGATTGTCCTCGCACCGATAGGGGTGACGACCGCGGGTTCCGCTCGCATCCCCGCTGTCGCCGGCGTGGATTTCCTGTTCGGTCGGCGGCCCTTTGCGAGGCTGTTCGGAACAACCCGATAACGTCAGCACAACGCATATGCCGGCGATTCCAATCCGAAATCGCGTCATGTGTGTCGCCGGGCACATCCTGATACTCATAAAAGCCATTGAGCAGCTCCGATGACGCCGGCGATCGTGACGATGACGCCAACCAGGATCAGCTTTTCACGGCGCGGATCGGCGACGTTTCGTATTCGCGCCGCGACCTGCCAGGCAGGGCGCACCGGGACGCGCCAAGACCCGGACGCGATCCGGTCCAGCTCGGTATCCGAAAGGCGGAAAAACGATTTCACGTCAGTCCGAGAGCGTCCCGTGAGACCCGTCACGCGAAAAACCGGGTCGGCCCAAGCCAGTTCGATGGCGCTTGGATTCGCGGCCATCGGTGAGATGTCGTCGCCCGCTGCCCATGACGGACGCAGCAGCGCGATAAGCCGGTGCGGATCGCGTTCGAGCAGAGAAGCCCAGCGCACCAAGCGTGAACGACGGTCGCCGCTCGGGAGCGCGGACACCGGCTCGGATTGCCCACCACTCTTCGGCACTCGCCATTTCATGCGCGTGTCTGCGGGACGATTGTGCCTCATTGCCGGTCAACCGGCTCGACGTGATCTTGGGAGGCACGCTTCAGCGGATGAGAAAAGCGCAACGTCAGGAAGGTCGTCAAGCTGAGAACCGCCGCGATGTCGTAGAGACCATAGCCGACTGCGGCCCCCAGCGCTCCGGTCGCCCATAGGCTTGCAGCGGTAGCGGTCCCGGAAGCCTTTCCGCCATGCTTCAAAATGGCGCCACCGCCGATGAACCCGACGCCTGTGATCAATCCTTCGAGCAGACGTGCTTGGGCAGGAGACGTGCGACCGAGAATGGCGATAGCGACAAGCACGAACCCGCAACTGGCGATGGCGACCAACGGAAAGGTTCGGATGCCAGCGCTGCGTTCGTCCTTCTCCCGGTCCCAGCCAACCGGAAGCGCTAGCGCATACGCCAGCGCGAGGCTGACGATATGGGAAAGGGCTTCCCACAATGACGGCAGCAGCATCATGCGGCCGAGCCCGCGGCTTTTCCGCTTGCTGCCTTGTCCGCTGAATCTCGATAGGCGGGCGCCCTCTTGCAGGTCATGGCGCGCGCGCCGGGGCGCTCGAGCGTGATCAGGTCGCCGCCTGAGATCGACACGTTAAGATTTGGGCCGACGTAGGTCAGCCCGCTTGCCGGCGAAGTCACTCGCATCGGGGCTGCGTTCGGATTTGTCTTTATAGCGAGGGTCAGGCCATCGCCGAGAAAATCGACATCGAGGCGTGAACCATCAGGACATGCGTAGAAATGCTCGCCAATGAAGTCGGGCATCTGACGATCACGGGATGCTTTGGCCTCGCTGTCGCTCGCAGATGGCGAGCAGCCGAGCAGGCCCGGCGCCAGGGCAAGCCCGGTTGCGATGATGATCCATCGAACCGGACCGCTGCTAGGTCGCCGAGCCGTCATCTCCCTGTCTTCCCACGATCTATCGCCATGGGCGCTACAGGGGGCACGCCCATGGCGCGGGCCGTTCTCACACGGACACCCGAAGGACTCGTTGTGCGGCGGCCGATCCACAGCAGTTCAGTCGAACAATTCGCTCAGGAAGCCCTTGCGGCGACCCTTATGGCCCCGCTCGTCGCCGTGCTTCCCGCCATGATCGCCATGGCCACGATCGTCGAACATCCCGGCGCGACCGCCGCTCGCCGGCGGCGCGATGTCGCCGCCGGCGCTGCGCTCGATGATCTTGTCGAGTTCGCCGCGATCGAGCCAGACCCCGCGACATTGCGGGCAATAGTCAATCTCGATGCCTTGGCGCTCGCTCATGACGAGATCAACCTTGCAAGTCGGGCACAACAGACCTTGTGAGGTTCTGTTCTCTACCATGACGACACCCTTTCTTTTGGATTTAAGAAGCAAATGACGATCAGCCAATGTCCGCCGCGTTCGACAGCGTGTCAGTCATTGGCGGCATTGCGAGCAGCGGGCGGTTTAATCGGCCGTGGGCGGTTTCGCGTGGATCGCCCCGGCAATCGGGACTGACGGCGCAGAAGGGCCAAAAAAGCCGCATCCTGCTGACGCATGGTCCGGCGCAGGCCCTTGCGCATCATGCGGCCGACCAAGGCGCCGACGATACCCCGACATTCGACTGAATGGTGAACACAGACGCCGTTCGCGATAGGCTCGATCTCGTAGCGTTCGTCCAGGGTGAGAAAACCTCGCACACCCATCTGCCATCCGATGAGCTGGGGTTTCGTCAGCCGGTTGATGATCATTTGCGTCGTCATTTTCCGATCGCCGCCGAACAGGAGCCATGTCACATCGATTTCGGCACCACGTTCGGCCTCGCCCGCGATGCGATATACGGGGTGCCATCGTGCAAAGCTCCTTAGATCGGAGATCAGCGACCAAACGCGGAGCGCTGACATGTTGAAATCGAAACTCGTCTCTTCCTTCATGACTGCCTGTCCTGTCGGGGCCCGACACGGCCGAACCGGAGGCCGCGCAAAAGCGGCCTCCTCCCCGATTAAGCGGGAAATTGATGGGAGCTGCGTGGACGCCAGGGGCTGGTACGGACCAGGCCCCGGTGCGTGCGGGCCGATCCTCATTGGCTAGGGCTTTCCAGCGTTTTACTGGCCTTGCCCCCGATGACCTCTACGGCTTCGAGAGTGATGAGGCCGATGTCAGGCACATCATCCAGACTGGCAACGAACGCGCGCAACGCATCCTCAAAATCGACGATCTCGATCACCACGGCTCGATCACTTTCGAGCACATGGCGGCGGTGGACGTGCGACGACGCCCCAAACCCGATCAGCGCCTCAAGCACCGTGAGACCCGCCATCTTCCGATCGCGCGCCAGCGAGGCGACATGTTCGAAAACCTTGCGATCGCCGATATAGGCCGCTTCGTCTGTGTAGATCCGCAGCAATTTTCGAGCGGGTTGTCCCATCACGCTTCTCCTATCAAAGGGGCAGGATCCTCGTCGTGCGGGGTGCTACCCTCTTGTTCTTTTTGGTCCTGGGTTCGCCCGAGGATCACTTTCGCGAGCGCCGGCAGCACGAGCAAGGTAAGGATAGTTGCCGCAATCAGGCCGCCGATCACGACCGTCGCAAGCGGCTTCTGGACCTCAGCGCCGGTACCGTGCGCGAGCGCCATCGGCACGAAGCCGATCGCCGGCACGAACCCCGTCATGATGACCGCGCGCATCTTCTCGGCCATGCCTTCGCGAATCGCCTGCGCGATAGGCAGTCCACCTTCACTCCGGTCTCGGATCGCCGTCATGACGACAAGCCCGTTTAGCACCGCCACGCCGGCGAGGCAGATGAACCCAACCGCCGCCGACACCGAAAAGTTGATGCCCGTCAGCGCCAGTGTGAACACGCCGCCGGCGAGGCCCAGTGGAACCGCCAGGAACACCGATGCCGCCCTGCCGAACCCGCCGAGCGCCATATAGAGGAGCCCGAAGATGGCCAGGAAGCAAAGTGGAACGACGATCGACAGTCGTTTGGACGCTGCAGCCAGGTTCTCGAACTGGCCACCCCACTCAAGATAGTAGCCGGCCGGTAGCTTGATCTGCGCGATCTTTGCCTGCGCCTCCTGTACGAACGACCCGGCATCTCGACCGCCCAGGTTAACCTGAACAACGACGCGACGCTTGCCGTTCTCGCGGCTGATCTGGTTCAGACCCTCGGTCAGCCGGATTTGCGCGACTTGCGCCAGTGGCACCTGCCCACGCGGACGACCCGCTACCTCGGGTAGCAGCACCGGCAACGAGCGGATGTCGTCGAGATTGGCACGGGTCGCATCTGGCACACGCACGGTGATATCAAAACGCCGATCGCCCTCGTACACACGCCCGGACTCACGACCGCCGAGTCCAGCCGCAACGGTATCCGCGACATCGCGGATGGTCAGGCCGTACCGCGCGATCGCCGCGCGATTGAGCTTTACGTCGAGCGCTGGCGCGCCCCCGACCTGTTCGGCCTTGACGCTCGCCGCGCCGGGTACCGTCTGGAGCACCCGCACCATTTCGCCAGCGGTCTGCGCCATCTTGTCAAGATCGTCGCCGTAGATCTTGATCGCGACGTCGCCGCGGACGCCCGCGATCAGCTCGTTGAAACGGAGCTGGATCGGCTGACTGACCTCATAAAGATTGCCGAGCAGTCCGCCGGTCGCCTTTTGGATCTTGGCAACGATGTCGGCCTTGGTCGTGCCCTTGGCCCATTCCTCCTTCTCCTTCAGGATCACAAACCCGTCCGAGACGTTCGGCGGCGCCGGGTCAGTTGCGGCTTCCGCGATGCCCGTCTTGGAGAACATCAACGCGACTTCCGGCACCTTTATCACCGCCTCCTCGACCTTGCGTTCCATCAACAGCGATTGTTCGAGGCTGACCGAGGGCACGCGCGTAGACGCGAAGGCGAGATTTTTCTCGTCGAGCTGGGGGATGAACTCGGAACCGAGCAGTCCAAAGGCGGGGATCGCCGCCAGGAAGAAGGCAAGCCCGCCGATGATGAACGGCCACGGCTTGGCGATCGCCCTGTCGAGCAGTGGAAGGTAGCGCTCTTTGGACTTGCGGATCAGCCACACATCCTTCTCCGCGACCTTGCCGCGGATCAGGATTGCGACCAGCGCCGGAACCAGCGTGATCGCCAGCACGAACGCCGCCACCAACGCGAGCATGATCGTGATCGCCATCGGCGAAAACGTCTTGCCTTCGGTGCCGGTGAAGGTCAGCAGCGGTGCAAATGCCAGGAGGATGATGGCCTGACCAAAAACGGTCGGCTTGATCATCTCCTGCGCGGCCCGCATGGTCTCCTCCAGCCGCTCCCTGACCGAAAGCAGCCTTCCCTCATGTTCTTGCCTATGCGCCAATCGGGCGAGGCAGTTTTCGATGATGATGACCGCGCCATCGACGATCAGCCCAAAGTCAAGCGCGCCCAGGCTCATCAAATTGCCGGGGACGTTGAACGCGTTCATTCCCATGGCCATCATCAGGAACGAGAACGGGATTACCAGCGTCGCGATCACCGCGGCGCGCCAGTTGCCGAGCAGCAGGAACAGCGACGCCGCGACGAGGATCGCGCCTTCGGTCAGGTTGCGCTGGACCGTGGCCACCGTTGCCCCGACCAGCGCCGCGCGGTTCAGCACCACCTTAACCTGGATGCCGGGCGGCAACGTCTTTGCTATCTGATCGAGCTTGGTAGTCGCCTGTTCGGCCACGACCCGGCTGTTCTGTCCAATCAGCATCAGCACCGTGCCGATGACCGCTTCGCGGCCGTTCATGCTGCCAGCGCCGGTACGCAGGTCACCGCCAACACGAACGTTGGCGATCTGGCCGATCGTGATCGGCGTCCCGCCCCGCGTAGCGGCGACCGCGTTGCGGATTTCGTCAACGGTACGCACGCGGGAGTCGACGCGCACAAGGTACGCTTCACCACCGCGGTTGTAGTAGTTCGCGCCCACCGCGAGATTTGCGTTCTCGAGAGCTTGGCCAAGTTCACTATAGGAGATGCCATAGCTGGCTAGTTTCGTCGGATCAGGCTCAACCACGAATGTCTTAGCGAAGCCGCCGATCGAGTCGACGCCGGCAACGCCCTTAACCGAGCGAAGCTGCGGACCGATGATCCAGTCTTGGACAGTTCGCAGATAGCTCGCCTTGGCCACCGCGTCCGTTAGTCGTTCGCCTTCGGGCGTCAGATAGCTGCCGTCAGGCTGCCAGCCGGGTTGGCCGGCGACCTTTTTCGCGCCCCTGCCGTCCGGATTGGCGTAGCCGACCGTATACATGACGATCTCGCCGAGGCCGGTCGAGACCGGCCCGACCTGCGGCTGCACACCGTCCGGCAATTTTTCGGCCGCTTGGCGCAGGCGCTCACCGACCTGCTGGCGCGCGAAATAGAGGTCGGTGCTGTCGGTGAAGATCGCACTGACCTGGCTGAAGCCGTTGCGCGAGATCGAACGTGTGGTTTCTAGCCCGGGAATGCCTGCGAGCGCAATTTCGACTGGATAGGTGACGAGCTTTTCGATTTCGACCGGCGACAGCCGCGGATCGATCGTGTTGATCTGAACCTGTTTGGTAGTGATGTCGGGCACCGCGTCGATCGGCAGCTTGGAAAGCTGCCACACGCCGAGGCCGGCGATGACGAGGAACAATGCGAGGACCGTCCAGCGTGCGCGGACGGAGAGCGCCATGAGATTTGCGATCATGATCTATTTGTAGATTTCCGCTGAGAAGTGACCCGGTATTTCCATCGAGAATTGACCCGGGTGAAGGTATGTCCCGCAGAGCGGGTTTTGGGTCAAGCTGGTGATTTTTCCTTTCGTGGTTTTGGT
>NZ_JAFCWO010000027.1:0-9466 GCF_049897605.1 Sphingomonas sp. DC1600-2 | reverse complement strand
TGGGCCCTCGGCGCTGACGGAGGCCATGGGCATGCTCAACCACCATTTCGCAGCAGCCGCCTGATCGGCGCAGAGCGACAGCCTACCTCTGACTGCCGCCAATCTTTGCAACAGAGCCCCCTGACGCGTCGCCCGCATGATTGAGGCCAGCTTGTCGGCGCACGCCACCATCGGCCTGGCCCTGCGAATGAACTGGCGTCCCGCGATGGTTAGGGTGGTGCCAGCATGCGAGCGGTCGAAGATCTTGACGCCGATCAGGCGCTCCAATTTCAGGACGTTTCGGCTGAGCGTCGATTGTTCGACTTCCATCGCCTCCGCTGCGCGGTGAAAACTCCCATGATCGGCCACCGCAATCGCATAGCGAAGCTGACGGATGTCAAAGGTCATGGTGCATATAAATCAAGCTCCGAAAGCGCTTTGCATAAGGATCAAGCGGGCATCCGTTTAGGACTGCGCCGCCGGCCGCTCTCGCAGTAGCCGTCCAGCCAGGTCGTGCGTTCGGCTGAGCGCGACCAGAGCAAGGGGAAGAAGCTCTCATCGAGCGTCGGGTCATCCGTCCGTTGGTAACGGCGATAGATGTAGCCGCCGGGCCGATCGCTGAACTGTGCATCCTCCGGGATCATGTGGATGCCGATCGAACGACGAATCCGATCACCCGTGATGTTCGGACCCGACCCGTGCCAGATTTCACCGGCATGGAAGACGCAGGAGCCAGCCGGCACTTCAATGAAAATCGGATCGGGAGGCTCGATGCTCGCCGCCTGCGCGGCCGCCTTCATCTGGGCGCGATAGTCGTCCTGCCCATGGAAGGATTTCGGCAAAGGGGTGAGCGGCCAGAGGTGAGAACCGGGCACATATTCCAACGTCCCGGCGTCGCGATGGGTGTCGTCAAGCGTCACCCAGCAGGTCACCGTCATGGCGGGATCGAGGAAGTCCATGAAGGACGAGTCCTGATGATGCGCGATCGGCTTCGTCTTCGGCGCCTTCCACCAGATCGTATCCTGGCCGAGGCGCGCACCGGACCAGCCGGTCAGCAGCGATGCCGCGCGCCCAACATCGGCCGAGAGTGCGAGCTTGGCGACAGTCAGATCCGCCTTCCAGGCGTTCGCCATGTGCCGCGTCACGTCCGGCAAACTCATGCCTTCGCGCCAATACCATTCGTCGGGGTAGACGCCGGTGTCGAACTTGCCGGCAAACAGCTTCGGGAAACTCTCGCGCAACGCGGTGACGCGCTCCTCCGACAGAAAGCGCTCAACGATCAGGAAACCGTCGCGGCGAAAACGGGCAATATCATCTTCGCCCAAACGGGCGAACAGCGGCAGGTCAAAAGCGAACATATCCTATTTCCATCTGGCATTCTTTGCTGATCCCGATATTATCGTCGGCATGATAGATTATCGAACGAATACTTTACGGCGGAGTGCACCGAGCGCCGACCTTGACCGAACAGACGTCGCCATTCTGGGGTTCTTGCAGAACAATGCGCGGCTGTCTGTCAAGGAGATCGCGGCGGAGATCGGACTCGCCCCGTCGTCCACGCACGAGCGCATCAAGCGCATGCGAGACGCAGGCGTGCTCCTGGGAACGCATGTGGAGGTCGATCCCAAGGCGCTCGGCGTCGGGCTCGAGGCGCTGTTCATGATCGAACTGTCGAAGCACGAGCGCGGCACGGTCGACACCTTCATGGACGATATCGTCAAGGTGCCTGAGGTCCGCTTCGCCTTTCTCGTGACGGGGCGCTACGATCTGGTGGTCCATGTTGTCGTGCGCGACACGCAGCACCTCAAGGATTTAGCTCTCGATCAGTTTACAAACCGGCCAGGGGTCACCCGGATTGAGACATCGATCATCTTCGACGCCCGTCGCCGCTACGAACTTCCGGTCTTTCAAGTGGCGGAATGAGCCCTGGACGACGTGCGCGCCTGCTACTCCTTCAAGTGGTGGAGCGGCAGCGGCGCGCCCGACTTGACGCGCTGGATCGCGAAGTTGCTGCGGATGTCGCGGACGCCGGGCAGCTTCAACAACGTGCCGGTCAGGAAATGCTCATAGCCGGCGAGATCGGGCAGTACGGCCTCGAGCAAGAAATCGGCCTCGCCTGACACGAGATGGCAGGACACGACCTCGGGGAGCGCTTCAATCGCTGCCCGCAAAGCGCTGGCGACCTCATCGTCATGCCGCTCCACCTTGATGCCGACGAAGACTGTCAGACCGAGGCCGAGGGCGTCGCGTTCGAGTGTCGCGCGATAGCCCGAAATGATGCCCGCCTCTTCCAGCAGGCGCACCCGCCGCAGGCATGGCGAAGGCGACAGGCCGACCAACGCCGCCAGTTCCACATTGGTCAGCCGGCCATTGCGTTGCAGGGCCGCCAATATGCGCTGATCGATCGCGTCCAGAGACATGCTTGGCACAGAATCTCCAAACCCCGTACTTGACCTAGTGAGTATGCCAAGATCATCGGTCAACCGTGGCATGTTCGCAAGGACATGCTCCGGCCCTTGCAGCTATTCCTTGTGACGCAAGGAGATAGCCATGCCAAACCTCTGGATCTTCATCAGCGCGCTTGTCGTCGTGTATCTGCTGCCCGGCGCCGACATGATCCTGCTCCTCCAAACTGGAGCGACCGAAGGGCGCGCGCATGCAATCGCCACCGCGCTCGGCCTGGCCGCGGCGCGGGTGATCCATGTCGCGCTGGCGGCGTTCGGGCTCGCAACCTTGCTACGCGCATCGCCCGTGGCGTTCGACGTCATGCGCTATGCCGGGATGGCTTATCTTGTTTGGATGGGAATCGGCATCCTACGCTCTTGGCGTCATGCTCCGCAGACGTTGGAAGCTCAGGTTTCGGGCCACCCCTCCGGATATAGCCGGTCAACCAAGCGGGGCTTCGTGACGAACGTCGCCAATCCCAAGGCGCTGCTATTCTGCTCGGTGCTGTTGCCGCAGTTCGTAGCTCCGGCATCGAGCACGGCGGGCCAGTTCCTTCTGCTGGGCGCTATCCTGGTCGCAGTGGGCGCGGCGTTCGATACGCTCTACTCGCTTGCCGGCGCCTCGATCGGCCAATGGCTCGGCCGGCATCCTTTTGCTTACGCTGTCCAGCAATGGACGTTCGCGACGCTGCTGATCGGCTTTGGTGTCCGGCTGGCGTTCACGCAAATGCCCGCGTGAGATTCTACATGCCTGGATCACTTCTGCGAGCGCGATCCTCGCAAGCCAACATCACCTAGCGGGCTCTTTCAGGAGAGCAGGCAGATGCGGTTGGCGCACCCGACACGATTTGAACGTGTGGCCTCCTCCTTCGGAGGGCAGCGCCGAGAGATGGTGCGGGTGGTCGGAATCGAACCGACACTCCTTGCGGAACCGGATTTTGAAGGGAGTCGTGTCTACCGCAGGCGTCGGCGTTGTTGCGGGCCTCAAATCATTCGGATGAATTTTTCCCCATGTCGTGAAACTATCATAATCCAACACTAGCGGGACATTCGAATGTTTCAGGGATGTCCCGGCGCGCAGGCCGGGGCGGGCCGGGGGCACGGTCAGCTGCGCGGACCAATCGGTTCAAACATGGATTTCACGAGGGTTCAAATGACTGTTTCCGCAACCGAATTGCTGGAGCGCTACGACTCCACCACAAATAAGTCGCACTATTCATCCGAACGAGTTTTCGGCGCCCGTCGCGCCAGCCTCCTTGGCGCGGCCTGCATCGTGGCTCTTGGCATTTGCGCTCAGCCAGCCATCGCAGACGAAGCCGCCGCTGACAGCGATGGCTCCGATATCGTCGTGACGGCAACCAAGCGCCGTGAAGAGATCTCGAAGGTGCCTATCAGCGTCGAGGCCTACAATCCCGAAGCGCTGGAAAAATCAGCCATCCGCAGCGTGTCCGACCTCGCCCAGATGACGCCGGGCGTCCAGTTCGACAAGTCGGCCGGAATCTATGGCGGCGGTGCGCTGACCAACATCGCCATCCGGGGCATCAACTCGTCCGTCGGTCACTCCACGACCGGTATCTATATCGACGATACCCCGATCCAGGCGCGTGCCACGTGGATTTCGGGCTTCGGCAATCCTCTGCCCCTGATGTTCGATGTGGATCACGTCGAAGTCGACCGCGGCCCCCAGGGCACGCTGTTTGGCGCAGGCGCAGAAGGCGGTGCGCTGCGCTTCATCAGCCCTGAGCCCGGTCTCGATCATTACACGGGTATGGCGCGTACCGAGCTCTCGTTCACGCAGGGCGGCAGCCCAAGCTACGAAGCCGGCGCCGCGCTCGGCGGGCCCATTGTCAATGACAAGCTCGGGTTCCGGGTCAGCGGTTGGTATCGCCACGACGGCGGTTACATCGACCGGGTCGATCCGTTCAACCTGAAGACCGTGCAGGCGAACTCGAATTTCTCCGACTCCTATGCGCTTCGCGCTGCAGTGACAGCAGCACCGACGGAGTGGCTGAAGATCACGCCGTCGATCTACTTCCAGAAGGTCAATACGAACGACAGCGCTGCGTACTACGAGTACCTTTCCGATCCGAGCGAAGGCAAGTTCAAGAACGGGCGTCTTCTGCGTCAGCCTAACCAAGATCAGTTCGTGCTTCCCTCGCTGAAGCTCGAAGCCGATTTAGGCGGTGTTACGTTGACCTCGGTCAGCTCGTACCTCGACCGCAAGGGCAGCGTGCTCGCTGACATCACCAGCTTCTATGGCGCGGTAACTGTCGGTTATGGCAACCCGATGGGCCTCGCCTATCCCGCGCGCCAAACCGACGCGGCCTGGAAGGATGTCACCACCTCGCTGCACCAGTTCACGCAGGAAGTGCGTCTTTCCTCCTCGAACCCGGATGCTGCGCTAAAGTGGACCGTTGGTGCATTCTACTCCGACAGCACCCAGCACGACACCCACGTTTCGATCGACCCGTATTTTTCAGCCTACCTCGGCATGGATCCCTACGTGTCCGAGTTCACCGGCAGCCTCTACTCCTACGACAAGCAGATCGCAGGTTTCGGTCAGGTCGATTGGGAAGTGGTCAAGGGCCTGACGCTGACGGCAGGCGCTCGTATCGCGAGCACCAAATCGAGCTTCTACCAGGAGCAGAGCGGCTACTGGACCGGCGGCCTGTTCCCGGTTTCGAGCGGCAAGAACCACGAGAAGCCATTCACCCCCAAGGTGGGCGTGACCTATCATGCCAGCCCGAACCTCATGCTCTATGCATCGGCCGGCAAGGGCTACCGCGTCGGCGGCACCAACATCCCGATCCCGCTGCAGACCCAAGAGGGCGGCGTTGGCTGCCCGGTTCCCGCGCCGGCCTCCTTCAAGGCGGATTCGGTCTGGAGCTACGAAGCCGGTCTGAAGGGCAAGCTGTTCGGCGGCCGTCTGGGCGTGGACGCCAACGCCTTCCATATCGACTGGAACGACATCCAGCAGGGTGTCTATATCCCGACCTGCGGCTACACCTACACGACCAACGCCGGCAAGGCTGAGGTCAACGGCTTCAATCTCACCCTCAATGCCAAGGTGACCGACGCGTTCAAGCTGGGCGTGTCCGCCAGCTACACGGGCACCCGCATGAAGGAGACGATCGAGCAGTACGGCGTCATCCTGAACACCAAGGGCGATGTCATCGGCTCACCGCCCTGGGTCAATTCGCCCTGGGACCTGCGCGCCACCGCGGAATATACCTTCGTCCTGCCCGGCGACATCGATGGCTATCTGCGTGCAGAAGATGTCTTCCACAGCCGTAATCCGGGACCGTTCAACTCGCAGAACCCGGCATCGCCGGTGCTCTACAAGCCCGACATCCCGGCAAACCCGGCGACTAACCAGCTCAACCTGCGTGCAGGCGTGAACTGGCAGAACGTCGATATCGCGCTCTTCATGACCAACGCGCTGAACGCCCATCCGGCACTTGGCCGCTACCAGGACCTGGTGGGATCGGATCTCTTCACTGACACCACCTTCCGGCCCCGCACGATCGGCATGTCGGCATCGAAGCGGTTCTAAGTTCAATAATCACGGTCGGATCGGCGCTTGTCGATCCGACCTCTTAACCCGATTGCCGCCCAGATTTGCTAAGCATGATCTCGCAATGGGCGCTGGTCGATCAAAACGTTCACAGTGAGCGCACAAGCGCGAAGACCTGCCGGGTTGCTCAGGAACAGGTCTGCAAAATGCTCAGGAGTATGACATGAAGATCAGCACCGATCGCATTCTCACCACCCATGTTGGCAGCTTGCCGCGTCCGGCAAGCCTGGAAGCCAAGCTGCTGGCACGCGAACGCGGCGAACTCGACGCCGCATCGCTTGACGCGATGCCCGATGAAATCACGACTGCGGTTCGCGACGTGGTGAAGCGGCAGGCCGATCTTGGCATCTCCATCGTCGACGACGGCGAGATGAGCAAATACGCCTATGCAACTTATGCGCGTGACCGCATGACCGGCCTCACCGGCGTCGATCACCCGCTGGCCCTGTCCGAGCTCACCGAATTCCCCGAGTTCGCCAGCAAGATCGTGATGGAAATCAAGACCCCGACCTGCGTCGGCCCGCTCTCCTATCATGGCGATGAGCATGTCGCGTCCGACATCAACAACCTGAAGGCCGCGCTTGAAGGCGTCGCGGTTGAGGACGCGTTCATGAATGCCTCTTCGCCAGGCATCATGGCGCATTACATGCCCAATAAGTTTTACGCGACGCAGGAGGAATACCTCTACGCGCTCGCAGACACGATGAAGCGGGAGTACGACGCCATCGTCGCCTCCGGCCTTCTCCTTCAGATCGACTGTCCCGAGCTCGCGCTTGGCCGGCATTTCCGCGCGCAGCCGATGGAAGTCGCGGACTTCCGTAAGGAAGTCGCACTTCACGTCGAAGTGCTCAACCACGCCCTGCGCGACATTCCGGCCGACCGTCTGCGTCTGCACTTGTGCTGGGGTAACTACGAATCGCCCCACCACCACGACATCGACCTGCACGAAATCTTCGACCTGATCGTGACCGCCAAGCCGATGGCGATCCTGCTCGAAGCGGCCAACCCGCGCCATTCCCACGAATGGAGCCTGTTCAAGGAGACGCCGCTTCCCGAGGACAAGGTGATCGTGCCTGGCGTCATCGACACCTGCACGAACTATATCGAGCACCCGGAAGTGGTGGCGCAGCGTATCGAGCAATACGCCAATCTGGTGGGCCGCGAACGCGTGATCGCCGGTACAGACTGCGGGTTTGCAACCTTCGCCTCCTTCCATGCCGTCGATCCGGCAATTGGCTGGCGTAAGCTCGAAGCGATGGTTCAGGGCGCCGAGATCGCCTCGCGCCGCCTGTGGCGCTGAGCGAGACCCGTAAGATGAAAATCATCCAGATTACGGATTTGCACCTTGTTCCCAAAGGGCGAAGTCTGTTCGAAAACGATCCCGGCGTGCGGCTTGAGGCCTGCATCGCCGATATCGCTGCCAACCACGCTGATGCCGACTTGTGTGTCATTACCGGCGACCTGGCCCATCATGGCGAGCACGGCGCATACATCCGCCTGCGAGAAGCGCTAGAAGCGCTGCCGGTGCCCGTCCGCCTGGTTATCGGCAATCACGACGCCCGTGACGAGTTTCTCCAGGTGTTTCCCGAAGAGCCAACCGACGCAGATGGTTTCGTTCAGTCTTTCATCGACACCGACGCCGGGCGCCTCCTGTTCCTCGACACCAAGAAGGCGACCGGGCACGCAGGCGCCTATTGCGCAAAGCGACAGGCATGGCTGAAGGCGCGGCTTGAAGAGGCAGCGGGTCGTCCATGCTACCTGTTCATGCATCACCATCCGCTGCCCGTGAACCTGCGCGCGGTCGACGAGATCATGCTCGAGGATCCGGACGCCTTTGCAAAGGTGCTTGAAGGACACGATATCCGGCACATCTTCTTCGGCCACGTGCACCGGCCGATCGCAGGGAGCTGGCGCGGCATTCCCTTCACTACCCTGCGCGGCCTCAACCACCAACTCTGGCTCGACTTCACCATCGAGCGCGGCATCCCCTGCAGCATGGAGCCGCCGGCCTATGCCATCGCATTCCTGCAAGGCGGAGCCGTCATCGTTCACACCCACGACTTTCTCGATGCCAGCCCGAAGTACATGTACGATCCAGACCTCCCCGTGGAGCAGCAGGTCGTTCGTATGGCGCCGCGCGAGACCCGCATCACGGACAACGCCCAGTGACTGTCACCCAACTCCCCGATCCGGTGCTCCAGCGCACCAACGAGTTCACGTCGGCGGAAGCTGTGTCGACGAGCCAGTTGCCCTTCCTTGATCTGTCACTCCTGTATGGCAGCCAGGAGGACCGTCAGCAGCTGGTCGGCGAATTGCGCGAGATCCTTTTCGATCATGGCTTTTTCTATCTTCGTGGTCACGGCGTCAGGCCCGACCTCATCTCGCAGGCCCTGACGGCATCGAGGATGTTCTTTGCCTTGCCGCGCGAGGCCAAGCTCGAAATCGACATCGTCAAATCGGCCCAATTCCGCGGCTACACCCGTATCGGCGGTGAACTGACCGGCGGCCGACAGGATTGGCGCGAGCAGGTCGATTTCGACCGCGAGGAGGACTTCGCCGAGATTGGTCCGGACACGCCCGCATGGAAGCGGACGATTGGCCCTAACCAGTGGCCCTCGGCAATGCCCAGCCTGAAGCCGATCATCACGACGTACCAGGCCGAAGTGACCCGCGTCGCGATCGATTTGCTGAAAGCCATCGCACTTGCTCTCGGGCAACCGGAAGGTGCTTTCGAGCCGCTCTACAAATCGGCTCCGCGTCAGCACCTGAAGATCGTTCGCTATCCCGGCCGTGATGTGGCCCGCTCTGAACAGGGCGTCGGGGCGCACAAGGACGGCGGTCTCGTGACGATCCTGCTCCAGGACAGCACCGAGGGTCTCCGTGTCCAGCGCCAGGATGGCAGCTGGGTCGAAGCACCACCGATCCCGGGCACCTTTGTCGTGAACACCGGGGAATTGCTCGAGCTTGCAACGGATGGTTTCGTGCGCGCAGACGTCCATGCAGCGGTGACACCGCCTTCCGGAATCGTTCGGTACTCCATCCCGTTCTTTCTTGGTGCCAGCCACGAAGGACATATCCCTCTCATCGACCTCCCGCCCGAACTCAAGGCGGTCGCCCGCGGCGTGAGCTCTGACCCGGCCAACCCGCTGTTCCGCAGCGTCGGTGAGAACCACCTGAAGGCGCGTATCCGTTCGCATCCCGATGTTGCGCGGGCCCATTACGGTGACCTGATCGATCCCGATGCCGCCACAAGCGCTAAGGCAACGCAAACCCATGGGGTTAATGATGTCTAGACATCTAGGTTCAATCACGCTTTCGTTTGCATTCGCAGAGACGCTGAATGCAAGTTGTCTGTAGATTTCCGCTGAGAATTGACCCGGTAGGGGCATAAATTTCCATTGAGAATTGACCCATGTTTGAACCCGCCCCTGGCTGACCAGTCTGGGGTATCGGGAGTGATCGACATGGA
>NZ_JAFCWO010000026.1:0-9939 GCF_049897605.1 Sphingomonas sp. DC1600-2 | reverse complement strand
ACGACCGATCCACCGAACCAGCGTCGACAAACCGACCCCCAGATCTTCCGCAACCTCACGCTGCGTGCGCCCACTGGTCGCCACCAGCCGGACCGCCTCGTCCTCGAATTCCTTTGTAACCCGTCGTTGCTTCGTCATCGAGTTTGCCTTTCACCTCAGGAAAACTCTCCACTTTTCTGAAGCAAGTCCAAAGCACGTTGAAGCGAAGCGGCGCTATGCGACCGACAACCCCGAGCCGGTCGGCTGGGAAGGTTTCTACTCCCGGCGCGGTGTTGCCGTCACCTGACGAATGACTGACTTGAACTGGGCGCTAACTGCCCGGCAGCTTCCGAGCACAGCCGGTCATTTGTCAGTCCATGCTTGGATGTCCGTTTGAGACGAGAGCTGCCGCTAGCCCCTTGGGAGAACGCCGACTCTCTCGCGCCATGAATTGGGGCGCGCGCGCCGGAATGCGCGCCACAAAGTGTCGCCCGTCGTAAGAGGCAGACGATCTAATTCGCGCTTGTCACACCCGCCGTATGAGTGTCGTACAATCTTCTTAAAGTCGTCTTATGTCGTCGGGGCAATGGCAATTTCCGAACCGGCCCGGACCGCCCCCCCTTCCAGGACCGGACGAATCGCGCTGCGATCGGCATATGGGGCCGGCCATTTCGCGAAAAGCCTCGCGTGGAGCTTCACCGATCTGCTGCTCGCCTATTATGCGAATGTGCGGCTGGGGCTTTCCGCTGGCGATACCGGGCTCCTCATCTTCCTCTCAGCGGTGCAGGGCGCGCTCGCCGACGTCGGTGCGGCTTCGTTGATGCGCCGTGCGGAAGGCGATCTCGGCCGGATTCTAGCGCTCCAGTTCGTTGCCGGGCTGGCGGCGGCGGCGGCACTGCTCGTGATGTTCCGTCCGGCGCACGGGGGCGAAGTGGCGTTCGTGTGTCTTGTCGGCGCGCTGGCGCTGTTCCGCACCCTCTTCGCCTTTTACGATGTCGCGCAGAACGCCCTGGTATCGTTGTTGCCCAGAGATCCTGAGGACGCGCACCATTATGCGGTGATGCGGCAGACGCTGAGCGGTGTCGCGCGGCTTGCGGTGGCGGGGCTGGCGTTCCTGCTGGTCGGTACCGACGCACCGGCGGGCGGCCGCGAGATCGTCGTGGCCGGGGTGATCGCAGCGCTGATCGCGGCCAGCGCCGGCTGGCTTCTGCGGTGGCGAGGCGCTTTGCCGATGGCAGCACTCGTTGGGCGACGGCGTTCGATGCCCACAGGGCTGGCCACGCTGCTCGTCGCCGGCGCCGCGCTTGCCGGCCCCGAAGCGATGACGATGCGGCTGGTGCCGTTCGTCGAGGGGCGCGGACCCGACGAGCCCGCCGGCGCGGCGCTGCTGTTCGCGCTGGTGCTCGGCAGCGTGATCGGGCCGCTGGGATTGCCTCGCCCGGACCGCGGGGTGATGCGGCCGGCGCTGGCGTTCACCGCGCTCGCAGTGCTGGCGGGGGTGGTGTTTCTGGCCGCCCCGCACGCTGGCGTGCTCGCGCTTGCCGCCTGTCTTGCCCATGGCGTGGGCTTCGGCGGCATGATGGCGCTGTTCTGGCGCGAAATGGGCGCGGCGATCCGCGATCATGCGCTTCGCACCGGGGTGCGGACCGACATGATCAGCTTCGCCCTGCTCACCGCGACGATCAAGTTGGCCGGAGCGCTGTCCGGCGTGGGGCTGGCGTTTCTGCTCGACGGGTTCAAGGCGGGCACGCCCACGACGATGGCGGCGCTGGCCGCGATCATCGCCGTGGGCGGTCTGGTCTTCTTGCTGACGATCGCGCCGGGTTACCGTTTCGGTATCTCCAGCAGCGGATTGCGGCGCGCCACGCCGCCGCCTGGCAGCCGCACGACATAGGGCGTGCCGAAGGCGTTGCCGGGATGCTCGAAATCGGTTGAGACGATCTGCGCGCCGCTGGCGAAAGCAGCGTCGGCGCGGGTCATGTCGTTGGTCTTCGCCTCATAGGACTCGATGTCCGAGCGGGCTCGGACGAGATAGCCTTGGCGGACATATTCCCGAATCTGTTCCTGGCGAACCAGCGCATTGTCGAACATCAGGAACGCGGCATGATCCTCGCCGGGTTCGGCGCGCAGGAACGCCATCCGCCCCTTTAGTGAAGGATGCCCGGCCAGATAGCCGCGCGTCGATTCCTCGCCGTTGGCGGTGATCATCAAGATCACGATCTTGCCGCGCGCTGCCTTCAGGCTGGGCCAGCCACCCGCGCGGATCGCCGCGTTCAGTGTCGGGTGCGATCCACGCACGTCGTCCGGCGTAATCAGGCGGCGGCGGCTGAGCACCGAGACGATCTCCGCGTCAAGCGCATCGAACAGCGCCGGGGTGAACGGCACGGTATGCGTCGGGTTCGGCAAAAACGGCAGGTCCGACGACTTGGCCTCAATCACAAGAAAAAGGGGTACATGACCCGGATGCGCATCCGACCAGCCGCGAATCTGCGTTAGGCAGCCTTTCAGGGTGGGGCAGTGGCTGCGGAAGTCGATGTCGGGAATGTGGAGAACCTTGTAGCCCGGCGCAGCGAGCGCGGCGGCATCGAACGGCAACAGGTCGGTCACGCCTTGCGCGCGGAGCAGGCGGTACCCGGCCGGATCGGCGAAATTGCCGCCTTTTGGATCTGGATTGACGTCGATTTCGAGGCTGCGCATCCCCTCGTTCAACTGCGTCGTCAGGTCGGGGTGCAGATAGCTCAGCCCGTCGCTGATCGAGACGTCGTTGGGATGTTCCTCGCGGAACAGCGCGCGCTGCGCCGGCGGCAGCTTGTCCGGCAGGTCGGTGGTCACGCGGCCGAGGATCGGATCGACGATCGCCAACAGTCGCTTGTCGACGGGCATGGCGTAGCTGTTGTGGGTGCCGAGCACCTGGATCTCGTTGATCTTGAGATCGGGATTGAGATCGGGTGCCTCCGGTTTGGGGACGGGGCTGGCAGCAATCAGCGCCGCGGCGAGCGCCGCGAGCGAAACGTATAGTCGGGGCATAGATGGTCCTTGAGCGAGGCGAAGGCCCGCCAGCCCCGGCGATCGGCCGGGGCTGGCCGGGACTCAGAAGCCAAATTTGGCGAACACACCGACGGTGCGATGCGCGTCGCGGGCGATGTAATGCACTAGGCTGAGCGTGCTATATTGTTGGAACGCCGCCGAATAATAGGTGTCGAACAGGTTGCGGCCATAGATGCCGAACTCGAAATCGCGGTTCGCCGGCGACAGGCTGATACGACCGTTGGCGATGCCATAACCGGGAATTTCCGAATAGGCGGGCTGGCCGATCACCGTCCAGACCTTGCTGCGATAGGCGTAATCGAGATTGCTGCGCAGCCGTAAGTTGCCGCCGATCTCGCGCTCGTAGGTCGCGCTGATGTTGCCCTGCCATTCAGGCGCGTTGGTCAGCCTTGTGCCGGCGTAATTGATGGTCGCGTTATATTTGTAATCGGTGAAGCGCGCGTCGGTATAGGTCAGCCCCCCGCTCAGCGTGAGCGCGTCGGTCGCGCGCCACGCGAAGGTGGCTTCGGCACCCCGGCTCTTCAGGCCGCCAGCATTGCCGATCGCCACCACGGCCAGCGGATTGCCCGGCACGAAGGTGACGAGCGAGGTTTGAAAATTGGTGAATTTCGAGCTGAACAGATCGAAGTTGAGGCGCACGCGACGGTCGAACAGTTCGGTCTTGATGCCGGCCTCGATGCTCTTCACCGTCTCGTCCTTATAGGGCGAGTAGTTGTTGCCGACGAACCCCGGACCACCCGGCTTGTAGCCGGTCGACCAAGTGGCATAAAGCATGACGTGCCGGTCGAGCTTGTACTGGCCGGCAATCCGGTACGAGAAATTGTCGCTTTTGATCTCGCCGAACGGCTGGACCGGCGCCGCACTGGTCGGCGTGAAGGTGGCGTTCACGCCCGTGATCGGCAGCGGATCGATCCAGAAGAACGTATAGGCTTGGCTGTTGTCGTCATGGGTGTAGCGCCCGCTGAACGCGAGGCTGGCGCGCGGCGTGATGTTGAACTTGAGCTGGCCGAACGCCGCCTCGCTGGTGTTGGTCGCCTTGAACCGCGCGGCGTTGCCGGGATCGCCGATCGCGCCGGTCAGCGTGTAAAATTTGGTCAGCGGTACGCCGGCCGAGGAAATCAGCGGCGTACCCAGCGTCGCCCATTGCAATTGGGTCGAATCGTTGCGCAGCCGGTTGTAGAACAGTCCGCCGAGATATTCGACGAAGCCGCCGGTCGGCGATGCCCAGCGCAGTTCCTGGCTCACCTTGCGCGTGTGGATGGTGCCCTCGTTATAGGGCAGGAAGGCGAATGTATCGGCGGGCACAAGGTTGGCCGGGGCATCGCCGATGTACTTCGTCTCACGATAGGCGGTGATCGAGGTCAGCGTGTCGCGGCCGATCTTGATCTGCGCGCGCAGCGAATGACCCCAGGTGGCTGTCTGCGTCCGGCCCATCTTGGAATCGGCGTCGTCGTCATTCTCCGGCCCCGGCGTTACGCCATTGGCGATCTGCAGCGCCGTCACCGCCGGAAGCGCACCCGAGACCGAGGTGCGGATGAAATTGTCCCAGTGATGCTCGTAATCGTTGAAATAGGTCAGCTCGATACGGTCGCTCGGCTGGAACAGCAGCTTGGCACGATAGCCATATTCCTTGAACGAGTTGAGCGGCTGGTTGAGCGTGGTGTAGCGGCCATAGCCCTCCTGCCCCTGATCGAAACCCGAGACGCGCAACGCCAGCGTATCGCCGACCGGCACGTTGAGCGTCAGCGTGGCGTTACGATCCTCGCGCTCACCGTAGCTCGCGCTGCCCTTGGCCGAGAATTGGCCGAGCACGGGCTTGACGGTTGTTACGGAGATCACGCCCGACGTGGCATTCTTGCCGAACAGCGTGCCTTGCGGCCCCATCAGCACGTCGATCTGCTGGATGTCCGACAGCCCGGTGAGGCCGGTGTCGCGCTGCGCGTCCATCACCACGTCATCGACGACGAGGCTGACCGACTTTTCGTTCGAGTAATCGAACGACGTGCTGCCGACACCGCGGATCTGGAAGGCCGCGCCGTTGGTCGCATCGAACTGAACACCGGGGACGACATATTGCAGGTCGGTCACCGAGCGGAAATTCGAGTTTTCCAGCGCCTTGCCGCTGACCGAGGTGATCGAGACCGGCACATCCTGCAGGCTTTCGCTACGGCGCTGCGCGGTGACGACGATGGTGGCGAGACCCTCGTCCGGCGCGGCCTGCGTTTCCGGCGCGGGTGAGGGTGCGGCTTGTTGGGCATACGCTTGTGCGAACGGCGTGCCGGTGGCGACGGTACCGAGCAGAAGCAGATGATGAAGGCGGCGTACAGATATCATTGGTCCGAATCCCCGTTTCGTTGGCTGACGCAGCGGCGGCTATCAGCGACCAATGACGCTTACGTGACAGTTGTACGAAATACTTTGAGGCTTTCACCTCGTAAAACTGTCGGAAGATACGATTGTACGGATTTCAGCCGAGGCGGGCGGTGGCCTGAAGGCGGTCGATCAGCGCAAACGCAGAGGTGTCGGCCGCAGGGTCGATCACGCCATCCAGCAGCAACTGGCCGATGCCGGTCATGGCAATCGCCTGCGCGGACAGCAGATCGAATGGTGCCTCGCCATCGACCAACCGGTTGAGGCGCACGAGGTAATTCTCGCCGCGGCGACGACGCATGTCCGCCGCGAACGGTTTGAGGCTCGGAATGCGCGCCGCCACCAGAGCGATAGCGAAGGTGGCGCGCGCAATCTCGATACTGTTCAGTTCATGCTCGGGTTCGCTCATCCTTTGCGCGTCGACCGTCCCCTGCACGCGGACGATGATGTCGTTGATCCCGGCCTTCAGCAAATCGTCCTGCCGAGGGAAGTGATAGGCGAGCGTGGAATTGGCATAGCCCGCGCGCGCGGCGACGGCGCGATGCGTTACCGCGTCAGCGCCTTCCTCGACGATCAGCGCGGAGATGTGGCGCGCGGCCTTGGTCTGCCAGTCGCTCATCGCCGGCGTGCGGTAGCGGCCAGTCTCGTCCAGCGCGTCCCCGAGCGCGGCGTGGAACACGGCGAACTGCGATAGATCGGGCGAGTCGGGTCTCCTCACCAGTTCGCCGCACAGGCGCTGGAGATTGAGCCGGCGCAGCCAGCGATAGGCGGCGAGCTCGCCTATCGCGAGGCCATGCGCGATCTCGTCGGTGCTGAAGGCGTGGAGGACGTCGCCAAGCTCGGCCCGCCCGAGCGGTGCCGCCACCGCGCGCCAGAACGTCAACCGCTGGACCTGCCAGGCCGAGAGCGAGGCCGCGATCTCGGGATGCGACGGCGCGCCCTGGATCAGCTCGCAGTAAAAGCGCGTGCGCAGTGCCGCGACGCCGACCATGTCGCCAACGACGGCATCGACCAGATCGCCGAGCAACGCGCCATCGCGGACATCGAGCGCGCGGATGCGGGTGAGCCAGCGATCGAGAAACGCACCGTCCTCCGCGCGCGCGGCCGCGATCAAGCTCGCAACCAGCGTGTCCTTGAGACCGAAGCGGTGCGACAAGGCCGAGACGGTCGTGTCCAGTTGCTCGGCGAGCGGCCGCAAGCTCAGCCCGCCGAGACCGTTCGCCGCGACCAGCGTCATCGCGGCATTGAGGACGGAGGGAAGATCGGTATCGGCGCGCTTCGGCATGACGGGTCCGTCGTCGTTCGAGGAGGGCGCCGGGGCCGGTGGACCAGCCCCGAACGCGTATACGTTCGCATTCTAGTACGCCCGACACATCTTGGCTAGGAAAACGGACGTGTAAAAGTTCGTACATGTGTAATGTTGCCGTCATCCGCGCGCGGTACGCCGGCGCACGCGATCGGACGAGGGAGAATGGCGATGCGATGTCGAGACGATGAAACCGGCCGCGCGCGTCGGCGTGGCTGGCTGTCGGCACCGCTGCTGTTGCTCGTCGCGACCGCCGCGCGGGCGGCGCCGCAGGGCGATGGCGATGGCGGCTATGTCTGCCCGCCGGTGCCGGCCGCGCTGGTCGCGTACCGGAACGCGGTGGACACGCCACCCCCGCCTTCGGCCGCAGACCTCGCAGTCTATCACGCCTATGTTCAGGTGCTCCAGGCGAACGACTGGGCCTATCTCTGCCGCTATCGCGACGAGAACCGCGCCACGTTGCGCGAACCGCGCCCGCGCGTCGTTCTACTCGGCGATTCGATCACCGAGAATTGGAAGGCGCGCGACCCGAAGCTGTTCGCGGCGGGCATCGTCGATCGCGGCATCGGCGGCCAGACCGCGCCGCAAATGCTGTTGCGCTTCTATCAGGACGTGATCGCGCTGCGGCCGCGGGTCGTGCATATCATGGCCGGCACCAACGATATCGCTGGCAACACCGGCGCGACCAGGGACACGCAATATCGCGACACGATCCGCGCGATGGTCGATCTCGCGCGCGGGCACGGCATCAAAGTCATCCTCGCGAGCATCCTGCCCGCCCGCGCTTTTCCGCAGCGGCCGGACTTGCGGCCGGCGGCGCGTATCCGCGCCTGGAACGCTTGGCTGCGCGATTATGCGCGGGCCAACGGACTCGTCTTCGTCGATTATCACGCGGCGCTGACCGATGCCGAGGGCGGGTTGCGTCCCGAACTCACCAGCGATGGCGTGCATCCGACCCGTGCCGGCTACGTGCCGATGGACGCGCTGTTCCTGCGCGCGCTGGCCGAAGCCGAGCGGCGCTAGCATGACCCAAGGAAACACACTGGACAGGCAGACTCCGGCGCCACCCGGTCCCGATCGGCGCAGGTTTGGCGTGGGCGCGCTCGCATCGCTGTTCGCTGCCACGGTGCCGCAGGTGCAGGCGCAAGCCCGCGCGGCAAGCGCGTTGCCCGACCCCACAGCATGGTCGCACGCCTGGCCGCCCGCGGACGTGATCCCGTTGTGGCCGGGCGTGCCGCCGGGTCGGATCGCTGGGTTCGAGGTGCCAGCGACGCCCATAGGCTGGACGGGCGGGGCATGGCCCGCCGCCTTCCTGCGGCGCACCGCGATGCCGACGCTCAACGTCTTCCGCCCGGCGCATCCCACCGGCGAGGCGCTGCTGGTGTGCCCCGGCGGTGCTTATGTGTTCGTGTCGGCAGCGATCGAAGGTGTCGATGTCGCGCGCGCGTTCAACGCGCTCGGCGTGACGGTGTTCTTGCTCAGCTACCGCTTGCCCGGTGAAGGTTGGCAGGACCGCGCGAACGTGCCGCTGCAGGACGCGCAGCGCGCGATGCGGCTGATCCGCGCCCGCGCGCCCGCGTTCGGTATCCTGCCCGAACGCGTCGGCGTGCTCGGCTTCTCCGCCGGCGGGCATCTCGCCGCGACGCTGGCGGTCGATCATGCCGAGCCGATCTACCAACCCGTCGATACCGCCGATCGGCAGAGCGCTCGGCCGGCCTATGCCGGTCTGATCTACCCGGTGATCCTGACCGACGGCCCGCTCGCTCATGCGCGCTCACGCGCCGAACTGCTTGGCCCGTCACCGTCGCCGGAGCAGGCGGCGCATCGATCGCCCAACCTTCGCGTCTCGCTCACCACGCCGCCGTGTTTTCTTGCCCATGCGGCCGACGACACGACAGTGTCGATCGACAACAGCCTTTCCATGTATGCGGCACTCCGGGCGGCCAAGATCGTTTGCGAGGGCCATTTCTTTGCGGAAGGACAGCATGCCTTCGGGACCGGTCGCGCCGACCAGCCGAGCGAGCTCTGGCCGCAGCTCTTCGAGCGTTGGGCGCGATCCACATTACGGCAAGTGTCGCCCGGTTGACCGTCCCCGGATCGCGTCGGCATTAGCCGTCGAGCTCGCGGTATCCCAGGCGGATCCGGTCTAGACCCTACGAGAGCCGTAGATTGGGCACGCAGATCGTCGTAGCGGCCCCTCCGAGCGCCTTCTCGCCAGGTCGCCAGGTCCGGCGTCATCGGGTTCTTCACGACATCGGCACGCCGCAGTGTAGCCGTGGTCGGAAAACCGCGGAACGGCAATTTCTGGCCGAAGCCGCCGCTCAGGCCCTGCGGCAGGAATGACCGCAAAGTCCCAGCTGCGGACCTTCAAGGTGGTGTGACAGTGATCCTTTAGGAAGAGAAAGGCTGGGGGGCGATGGCTGTGTCCGATGTCACTAATGGTGCGCCAAGCGCCGCAGGGATTTCCAGTCACCTTCGCTCGACGCTGTAAAACATCGGATTGCGCAGCCAGTCCATGACCGCGGATTCGCGCCATCCGACGCAGCGGGCGGCGATGCGTACCTGAGGGGGAAAGGTCCCTTGGTCGAGCTTGCGATAAAGGGTGGAGCGGCTGAGGCCAGTGCGGTCGAGCACGGTGTTGAGGCGGAGAATGCGGTCGCGGGTATCGGTGGTCATGGCATGATCCTGGTTCGCAGGTGATCCAATGGCGTGCTGCGATCAGGATTGAGATGGCCTGGGCGCAGGACAAGGGGGCGGGGGCCGAGGTGCACCGGGCTGCACCAGACTGGCCCGAACAGTCCCCATAAAGTCAGGAAGCATTAGGCCTGTGGCGTCCCGCGCCGACGCGCGGTCGAGCTCTATGGCGCTGTGCGCCACCGAGTCGCCTTTGGCGTCTCGGCCGCAGGGCGGTTACGATCTCTGACGAGGATCGCTCGCGCGCGATCGATCGGAGCCGGGCAAGTCGCCCGGCCTGCGGTCATCGCGCTTTGGGCGCGATGGCGTTTGTGCCTCCGGCACGCGATCTGGCGGGGGAGCGTCGCTGTCCCTTAGGCCCGTCGCGGCAGGCCGCAACTCAGGCTGTGCCTGAGTGCTCCATTGCATTGCGCCCCTTTGGGTGGGGACTGTCAGGATTTCCGTGTGTGGGCGGGCATAATGGGTAAAGAGGAGATCCCATATGTCCCGACGCAAAGAACCTGCGATACCGAATGAGCTTCTCGACCAGTTGCTGGCGGGCG
>NZ_JAFCWO010000025.1:0-11912 GCF_049897605.1 Sphingomonas sp. DC1600-2 | reverse complement strand
TCGTCTTCCGCCTGCGGCGGTTGCGCTCGATGGCATGCGAGGAAACCTCGCATGCCATCGAGCGCCTGAATAGTATCTTATAAATGGCCGGGTGGGATTGATTGTCCAGATAATCACCGCGCCGCCGGTATCAGTGTAATGCTCATGCAGCGGTAGCGCGCCGGCGCCGAGCATCAGGCCATCCAGCACGTAGGGGGCCTCGCCGGCGGTGGCCGACATGATCCGCGATCCGAACGAGGCAAAATGATCGGACAGGTGGGAGTAGATCTTCAGGCCCGGCTCGCTGCCATATTTCGCATTGATGTCGGCCGCCGCCGATCGGTTGCGGCCCGAGCGGAAGAACTGCCCATCGGAGGATGAACTAGTGCCGGCTCCCCAATGGCGCGTGAAAGGAAGATCATGGTGCGCGGCAACGATCATCCCCAACGCGGCCTGATAGTTTTCGGGCGACAAATACCAGTTGTGGGTCCAGGCAAGCTGGGCGTAGCTCACCCCGTCGCTGGCGTTGGCCATGCGCTCTAGACCCAGATTCGATCCATCAGCGAGAATGGCGGCGAGGATCGCGTGCGGGTTGTCATGCTCCTTGCCGGACCGAAGATCGCGAAATGCGCTCAGGAACCCGGTGCGCTCGGCCACCTCGACCAGGAGTTCGGTGATCCGCACGCGCGGAAGCAAGGCGTCGAGCCTGCGATCGAGAGCCTCCGCCTCGGGTGGAGTGATCGCCGGCATGGGTTGCAGCTTGAGCCGGTCGCGTTCGAGCGCCACGCCCGCGAGCCTGTTCGCCTTGAGTTGCTTGGCGAAACGGCGCAGCCGCCAGTCGAGCGTCCTTGCCCGCTCCTCCAGATAGGCGGCCGCATCGGTCTGGAATGGCAGGCTGTCGGCCACCTTATCGGCATCGCGTCGACTCAGCAAATAGGTGTCGAAGCGGCGATAATTGCGGGTTCCTTCGACCCATATGTCGCCGGCGCGCAACCGATCGCGCAGCGTGGCCATGATGGCCGTCTCGTATCGCCGGCGATCGACCTGGCCACCTTCGGTGATGAGGCGCTTCCACTGCCGGTTGGCGAATGGGAGCGGAACGCCCTCGGGCAGGCTGCGGGCCTTGCGGGCATTGGTATCGCGGATGACCTCGATGGCCTTGACCAGTTGCGATCCGCTCCCCGATGCCTTGAACGTGAATGTATCGAGGAAAGCCGGGCTGAACCGCCGCAGCGTCGCATAGCGACCAGTCGCCGCGACAAGCGCATCTTCGCCCGCCAGCTCGGCCAGCGCATCGACCTGCGATTTGGCTGCGACCAGTCTGTGCCAGCCTACCGCTTCGTCGATCAGTTCGAGCGGATTACCGCCATGTTCGACCGCCTCTCCCAGCGCGGCGATCGTCGCGCCGAACAGCCGCATAAGTTCGCCGACCGAGCGGATGCTGTCCTGATAGCGCCTTTCCCGCCCGCGCCGCGCCCGTGTGAACAGGCTTCCGACAAGCCTGTCGAACATCTGGATCGCACCATCGGCGAGCCTGGCATCGAGGTCGATGACCGCCGCGATCAGCGTCGCGCGGCGCCTGTTAAGGCTATAATCGGAGAGCAGGAACGCCGGCGCAACGCCACCTTCGCGCATGAACTGCGCGAACCGGAAGTCGGGGATTTTCGCGCCGATCGCCGGGTCGATGCCGATTCCGCGCACATAGCGTAGCCGTTCCAGCAGCCCGTTGATGTTCGCCGTGGTGGGCGCTTCCTCGAAATTGCGCAGCCAGGCCAGCGGCGTCATGCCGAAGTCGCTGTTGTTGACGATCAGATCATCGATCCGCGCCAGTTCGGCATGACCCAGGCTTTCGACAATGAGCGCCGCCGCGGCTTTGCGGGCGCGTGCCCTGCCGGCGAGGCCCGCACGTTCGAGCGTGTCTGCCGATGGAAGAATGAAGCGTTCCTGCTTCAGCCCCTCCATCAATGCGCGGACAATAGGTTCGCCCCGATCGGTCCGCTCCGCAGCTCTTGCGGCGAGATCGAGCGCGAGCGGTATATCCCCTCGCCGAAAAGGGTGTAGCCCCAGATGCCGTGCCGCAATGTCGGCATGATCGTTACGTGTTTGCGCGCGCTGGCCATAGTCGGCGAACGCATCAACATCGACGAAGAGCTGGGCGGCGAGATAGTGAAGGACCGCATCGGGGACGTCGACGTCGGGCTGCAAACCGAAGCCGGGATGCCGCATAAGCGCGATCTGCGTTGCCAGACCGAGGCGGTTGGCAGGGCGATAGCGGCGACCGACCAGTTCGAGATCCTCGGCGGCAAGGGTATAGTGGCCGACGATCGCGGTTTCGTCATGGGGGATATCGAACAGGCGACGCCTTTCTTCTCCGGTCAATAATCGCCGCCGCGCCATCCTGCCTCCATCCCGAGTCGAGAGCGACAGGCTAGCGTCAATCTGGAGTATAGCCTAACCGGACGTCAGGATGCAGCGGCGGTTTCTGTCAGGATAGGGTTATGGCAAGCATTTATTGACGCATGTTCCGCCGTGTCATAGAATTCAACCTGACATTTTGACCGGAGGCGGCGATGAAAGGCCAGAGGATCGGTTACGTCCGGGTGAGCACATTCGATCAGAATGTCGATCGCCAGTTGGACGGGCAGTCGCTCGACCGGATTTTCACCGACAAGGCATCGGGCAAGGACATCAACCGCCCCGAACTCGATGCCATGCTCGCCTTCGCCCGCGAGGGTGACACCGTCGTGGTCCACAGCATGGATCGATTGGCGCGTAATCTCGACGATCTGCGCAAACTGGTTCAGTCCCTCACCAAAAGAGGCGTCCGGATCGAGTTCGTGAAGGAAAGCCTGGCCTTCTCGGGCGAGGATTCCCCGATGGCCAACCTGATGCTCTCGGTCATGGGTGCGTTCGCCGAATTCGAGCGCGCCCTGATCCGGGAGCGGCAGCGCGAAGGCATTGCGGTCGCCAGACAACGCGGTGCTTATCGCGGGCGGAAACGTTCCCTCTCCGACGAAATGGTCGCCGAGCTGCACCGCCGTGTTGATGACGGCGAGCGCAAGGCCGTCATCGCCCGTGACCTGGGGATCAGTCGCGAAACCCTCTACCAGTATCTCCGCGCTGCCACCTGAGCCGGTTTCACCCAGCCTCGCTCACCCTTAGGCTTGTCTGATTGATACGACCAATGTCACGTCTCTTGAATTGCTTGAATCATATCAATGAGGATTGGAGGTCTCCTTCGTCAAACGAATGGCAAGAGCGCGACCGATTGCCGCTGCGGCGACTGGCTGGACGGCGCTTGGCGGAAATGGTGCAACCGAACTAGCATTGATCTCGCAAAGCGCATAGGAGCCATCGCTGATGGCTTCACCAGGGCGAAATAGGAAGTCGGCGTCCCAAAGAAGCGGAAGATCGTGGTCGGCGATCGACAGCAACCTTTGCATCTCTGGAATCCAGCGATCCTCCATCGCTTTCCGTAAGGCTGCGAAGCGCGTCACCTCCGGTCCGAACATGGCGCGGCCCATCGGCTGTGGGGTTGACGACGTTGTATCAATGGCCGTTGGCGTCATCAGCGCAGTGATCAGGTTGTGCCCAAAGCCAACCACTCGGTGCCCGCACACGTAGCAGCGGACCATGCCCTCGGACGACTGCGGCTGATAAGCCTGATCGATCAGCACGCCGCCGTCGTTTAGAAACGGCACCCACCTTTCCAAGCACTCGGCTAGGCTGATGCGCTCCGATTTGCTTCCTTGGCGGGCCTCTTGAACTTTCACCGACGTTTTCAAAGCCGGAGCGTTTCCCGCTTCGTCTAGTTGGACACGCCATACATTCCTGCCGCCGTTGCCGTAGTTCGGCTTCAGCACGCGCGGGCCTGCGGCAAGATGTTCGGGGAAACGAGCGCGAAGGCCTTCAGCGTCCACGTATCGATCGACATCGCTGCCCCATTCCATGGAGCGCGTTGTGTAGAGCACTTCCTTGACGCCGATTTTGGCGATCACGTCAGGATGCGCGCTGACGACAACGCCGCACCCCGCGACTTCGCGCAGCATTGGATCGAGCTGCGAGCGGTCGCCTGAAATGTCCAACGGATTCACCCAGACCAGCACTGCGTCGCACGACAGCAGCTCGTCCCGAATCTCGCGAACCGCCTCGTCCCTGTACAGTACAGGCCTTGCGGTCGCCCCGAGCGCCCGCAAGGCCTGCATTATCGGCCACTGCCGGGCTTCATGAAAGCGATGCGTCCACTCGGCTGCTTGCCCACGCCAAAGAAGAGCGATGTTCGGGCCGGATGTCATTGTTGCATCTCCCCATCGGACCTGTCCCCTTTGTGGTCGCGAACTCAGGTGTCGCGCAGCAGTGGGTGTTAAGCCACGGCGGTCGGGTTCAGCCGCCGCCGCGCAAAGCCGCGGCATAGCGCCGGTCGACCACTTCCCAGTCGATGTTGCGGAAGAAGGCGTCGACATATTTGGCGGCGGCGGTGCCGTAATCCATGTGGAAACTGTGCTCGTACATATCGAGCGCGAGCAGCGGCACGCCGGCAATCGCACCGTGCATATGATCCCACGCCCAATGGTTGTGCAGCGAGCGCGTGTGGAGATTGTAGACGAGCACGCACCAGCCCGATCCGCCGGCAAGGCTCATCCCGGTACGGCGGAAGTCGGCTTCCCAGCGGTCGAACGAGCCGAACGCCGCGCCCAGCGCGTCGCGGATGGAACCGGCTGCCTGGCCGTTGCCGCCGAGCCCGTCGAAATAGACCTCATGGAGCACGACCGAGCCGGTGCGGTGCAGCTCCTCGCGCTTCAATCCGCCATAGACCACCGGCGGCAGGTCCGTGTCAGCGAGCGCGGCGGCAAGTCGTGTCTCGATCATATTCAGGGCCTTGACCGAGCCCGCATAATTGTTCTCGTGGTGCGATGTGATCAGCCTTTCGGAGAGGCCGTGAAGCCTGGCGGGATTGAACCTGAGCGGCTTGACCTGATGATTTCCGGCAAAGGCGGGGACAGCCGCCGGCGCTGCGGCCGGCGTCTGCGCAGAGGCTTCGTTGATAGTCATGGCGGCGGCTCCGATGCCAAGAGTTGCGATTGCACTGCGTCGGGAAAGATGGTCGATCGTCACGCGTCACTCCTTCAGATGATCATTACATATGCGGCCCCGAGGACCGAGCAGACGCCGAGCACCGGCAGCATGCCGGCCTTGAACCGGAACATGGCGAGTATCGCACCCACCGCGAGCGCCAGCGCCGGCCAGTTGACGGACGTTAGGACTGGGAGATCGATGGTGCCGGCTGCGAACGGCACTTCGCGGACTTGCTCGAACAGAGTGTGGATACCAAACCAGACCGCCAGATTGAGGATCACGCCGACCACTGCGGCGGTGATCGCCGAAAGCGCGGCCGACAATGCGCGGTTGCCGCGCAGCCGCTCGATGAATGGCGCGCCGGCGAAGATCCACAGGAAGCATGGCAGGAAGGTAACCCAGGTGGTGAGGATTGCGCCGAAGGTCGCGGCGACGAGCGGCGGCAGCCCGGTCGCTTCGCGGAAGGCCGCGAGGAAGCCGACGAACTGCGTCACCATGATCAGCGGCCCGGGCGTGGTCTCGGCCATGCCGAGCCCGTCGAGCATCTCGCCGGGCTGGAGCCAGCCATAGGTCTCGACTGCCTCCTGCGCGACATAGGCGAGCACCGCATAGGCGCCGCCGAAGGTCACCACCGCCATCTGGCTGAAGAAGGTGGCGATGCGGCTGAACACGTCGTCGGGGCCGAACGCGAACAGCAGCGCTGCGACCGGCCCGAGCCAGAGCAGCAGCAGGACGCCGGAGATGCGCAGCGACCAAGAGAGGTTCGGCCGGGCATGGTCGGGAAGGCCCTCGCCAAGAGCGGTGTCGCGGTCGTGGATTATCTCAGCGCCGGCGGGACCATGTCCGCCGCCGCCCTTGAATGCGGCGTAACCAGCGCGGCCACTGAAGAAGCCGATCAGCGCGGCGGCAAGCACGATCAGCGGGAAGGGCACGTCGAGCACGAAGATCGCGACGAACGCCAGCGCGGCAAAACCGCGCATGACGTTGTTCTTCAAGGCACGCGAACCCACCCGGACCACCGCCTGTAGCACCACCGCCAGCACGGCGGCCTTCAATCCGAAGAACAATCCCTCGACCAGCGGCACTTCGCCGAGCAGCACATAGACATAGCTGAGCCCTAAAATCGCGAGGAAGCCGGGCAGCACGAATAGCGCGCCCGCGACCAGGCCGCCCTTGGTCTTATGGAGCAACCAGCCAATATAGACAGCTAGCTGTTGCGCTTCAGGGCCGGGCAGCAGCATGCAATAGTTGAGCGCGTGGAGGAACCGCTCCTCGCCGATCCAGCGCTTCTCCTCGACCAGGATGCGATGCATCACCGCTATCTGGCCCGCCGGTCCGCCGAAGCTGAGCAGCGCGACCCTGATCCAGACGCGCACCGCCTCGCCAAAGCTGATGCCGTGCTCGTGCAGCGTCTCGACTGCGATTTCAGCGCGTGCGCTGGCCTCCATCTTTAGTCCTCTTTTCGCCGGGTGAAGTGAGCATAGAATCCGTCGAGCGCGGTCGATCCGCGCGCGATCCGCTCCTCGTCGTCGTCGGTGCCGGCACAGATGCCGGCGATAAGCGCGCTCACTCCCGGAGTTTCCGGGCGCTCGAACCGAGCATCGGCAATATCAAGGTCGTGAACAATTTCGCCGAGCGCCCGCAGCGCGGGGTCGGTCTCGAGACCGGTGAGGAACACCAAGGTCTCGAAGGAGCAGCGGTCGCCTTCGTGGGTGAACTCAGCGTCCGCCATGTCGAACCTCAGTTCGTCAGGCTCCGGCACATATCCTTTGCCCTCGACGAACTTGAAGCTCGCCTCGGGGTCGATGAAGCGGCGAATGAGCCAGGCGGACGCGATGCGATCGACATGGACATGGCGGCGCGTCACCCAAACGCGGCGCTTTAGCTCCGCCGGGGTCAGCTCGGGCGCACCGGGGCCGCTCACATCGGGATGTTGGTGAGAGCGGCGGTCCGCCTCGGTGATGGCGGCCTGTGCCGCCTGCCGACCATGCGCACCGAAAAAGTCGATCGCGGCGACCTCGTTCAGGCGTTTGCGCAGGCGGCCCACATCCGCCGCCGCGACATACTCGCCCTCACACAGCGCGCGCGCCTCGCGTGCCAACTCCTCATAGTCGGCGTCACGCGCAGCGTCGAACACTCCGCGCAGCTCCGCATCGCCCATGCCGCCGACAAGGCGCGCTTCGAGGATCAGCGCCTCGCCGCCATTTTCGGTGATCTCGCGATGCAGTTCTTCGAACAGCGCGCGCGTGTCCTCGCGATTGGGGAGCGCATGGACGGCGTTCTTGAGCGGCGCGGCCCCGATCGCCTGCAAACGCCGCCAGACCTTCACCCGCAAATAGGCAGGCTTAGCCGGAAGCTGCGGGATCAGGAGCAACCAAGGGGAAGCTTGTGTGTTTGTCATAGTTGTATCGTCACTAGCCTACAAGTGTAAGGGTTGCATCACAAGCCTCATGAGCATAGGACTGCTTATCCCGAAGAAAGAAACCGGAGCGCAATGTCGCGGCTCGCCGGCGGCGCGCTCGCATGACGTGAGGCTTTCCGTGTCGAGTGCGCTGATGAAGGATCAATTATGCTGAAAAAGACCATCGCCTTGGGATTCGCCAGCCTCCTGCTGGCAAGCCCGGCATGGGCAGCGCCGGACTGGTCGGCTGTCGACCGGGCGATAGGACGAGCGGGGGCCGAACAGCCGGGGGGCGTTCACCGCTACAGCTTCCCGCGTTCGGACCTGAGCGTCACGCTGGATGGGGTGACGATCAAGCCCTCCCTCGCGCTCGGCTCTTGGGCGGCGTTTCAGCCGATGGGCGACGAGGCGATGGTGATGGGCGATCTCGTGCTGACCCACGACGAGGTGAACCCCGTTTTGAGCCGCCTGCTCGCAAGCGGTTTTACGATCACCGCGCTCCACAATCACCTGCTCCGCTCTTCGCCTGCGACCATGTACATGCACATTGCCGGCCACGGCGACCCGGTGAAGCTCGCGGCCGCGCTCCGGCAAGCGCTATCAGCCAGTCGGACCCCGCTCGCCGCGCCGCAATCGCCTTCGGCCAGCGCAGCCGCATCGCGGCTCGACCTCGATGTGGCCGCGCTCAACCGGTTGATGGGCGGTGAGGGCAAGACGGCCGGTGGCATCCTCCAATACAGCTTTCCGCGCGCCGAGCGGCTGATGGACGGCGATATGGAGACTCCGCCGACGATGGGCACGGCGACCGCGATCAACTTTCAGCCAACCGGGGACGGCCGAGCCGCCATCACCGGCGATTTCGTACTTGTCGCAAACGAGGTCGATCCGGTCCTGCGCGTGCTGCGGACGAACGGGATCGAGGTCACGGCGCTGCATAATCATATGCTAAACGACGAGCCGCGGCTGTTCTTCATGCACTTCTGGGCCAACGACGACGCAGCCAAGCTCGCCCGTGGGCTGCGCGCGGCGCTCGACAGGATGAACAATCAGAGGAGTTGAACTCGGACGACGGCTCATTGGGCCGTAACCGCCGCCCGCCCGACCCCACGGCCCTTATGCAGGAAGTGGAATGGAACATGGCTAGCAAACGAACTCTCACTGTTGTCGCAGGCGTGGGCGCGGCCGCGCTGGCGATCGCGGGCGTGGCGATCGCGCAAAACCACGAGGCGAACGAAAACCGGATAATCGGCAAGCACAGCGAACGAGACATCCCGCTTGCTCAGGTGCCCGAGGCCGCGATGAACGCGGCACGCGCGCAACTCGCGTCAATAAGCAAAGCGGAGCAAGTCACCCGAAAGGCGGACGGAAGCACGCTCTATGAAATCAAGGGCAAGAACAGCGACGGAAAGACGATCGAACTGTTCGTCACGCCCGAAGGCCAGGTGCTCGGCCGCGAATGATGGATCAGCACGGGGCGCCGGCCGTCGAGGGCCGTGCGCCCCTTCCGAAATGATACTGCGGAATAGGAGACGAAAATGCGGCCAAGGCGATGGATATTGTTATGCGCCGCTTTGGCCGCCCTGCCTGATAGTGCGATCGGCCAAACCGAACCCGCGTCGGCGACGGGCTCGGCGTTGTTCGTAAGCTGTCAAGCGAATGAGCCGCGATGCGGCGCTTACCTCCAAGGCGTGCTCGACATGATGATCGTCGCGCGAAAAGCGGAATGCCGCGCTCCACGCTATGACCGATCGGCGCTGCGCGCGGCATATTTACGCTGGGCGGAGCAGAATAGCTATTTTATGAGTGTTCATATGGTGGCCGGAGCTGAACGCTCGTTAGCGAAGGCTTGGCCATGTCAGTAGCATCGTACCCCGCGGCGTAGCCTGCCCGGCGGCTGCCTTTGAGGGCAGGCGGAGCGTCCGCCTGGCGGTGAATTCCGCCAGCTCAACGATCCCATGTCGCGCCTCAAGCTCGCTAATTAGCCGATGTTCGCATTATGTCTGCCAAATCGTTGTCTGGCGCACAAACCTTGAGGTGACGCCCTGGACTGACGACAGCACGCGCCCAGCCCTCTCGGTCATGTGGAAGTTCGACTATTACGACCGCGATCTTGAATTTGGCAGCGCCGAACCGTGGAATCCCGATGCCACAACCCGCGTGCTCACCATTCTCCTAACCAGTGAATATTGAGGGAGGCCATCATGACCAAATCGCCCCCGGTTATCGAGCTTAGCTGGCGTGATGAGAATTATGGTTCCGTCTGCGCCGTCGCCGCTTTCCGCAACTATGCGGGCACACTGGATTGGAGCGACCGCACCCACCAGCGGTTTCGCGGATGCCTGAAACGTGCAGGCTTCGCGTTCCATTGGGGGCGATGCAGCTATATCGCCACCAGCGGCACCCGCGAAGAGAGGCAGCACGCCCTTTGTGACGAGCTGGCCCGCGCAGGATTCCAGATCGACAGCGGCGACGTGAGGGCAGAGGCATGAACCGCGAACGCCGCAAGCAGATCGCCGCCGCCCGCGTGCTGATCGACAAGGGCAAAGCCCTGTTGGATGAGGCGCGCGACATGCTTGAAACCGTCAAGGATGACGAACAGGCCGCCCGCGAGAATCTACCACCCAGCCTTGAGGACAGCGAACGTGCGCAGGCGATGGACGCCGCAGTTTCCGAACTGGAAAGCGCGATTTCAGCCCTTGAAGACTTCGACGCCGACGAGATCGGCACAAACCTCGACACCGCCAGCGAATAGGAAGGATTGACCATGCAACCCATGCGCCACCTAGATCGAGACACGCGCCGCGCCCGCCTTCTGGCGGCGCGCACGCGCCCCGTCGGCGGCATCAACCGGCGCGGCATCTTCACCGGCCATTGGGACGGCGGCGATGTTGTGCGCCAGTTTCGCGGCGACAACGGATCATGGATCGGCCTTGCCGCCTACAAGGCGAAAGAAGAGCCGGAGCCGCAGCCATGAAAATCAGCAACACGGCGAGCGCCGTTCGCGTCACCCTCTCGCCTACCGAGATCAGCGATTTGCAATTTGTGATCGAGGCGGCCGAGCGCGCGGGGCATTATATGCCCGCGCGCGTCCCCAACATCATGGCGGCGCTGACGCGCAGCGCCGACGATGTTCGGATGAAACAGGCGATGAAGCGGGCGGAAAAAGATCGCGTAACGCGGATCGAGCAGGACCGGCGCGCGCGCGAACGCCAATTCATGCTAGGCGACCGATACAGCGTCATGGCGAGCCGCGCCGACTACGCCGATGCGTCTTCCGATCCGGACGCGCGCCAATGGGTTGACCTAGTGTTTCATGAAATCATGCAGAGGCCGCTTCCCGATCAATACGAACTCCGGCGCGACGTGTGGCGTGTCCACGTTGTCCAACTGGACGGCGGCACGCTCGGCGCTGTTGTAGGCGGCGATTGCACTCAAACCGCCGACCCCGCCGAAATTGCTTCCGTAGCGGAGCAGCTGATCGCCCGCTTCGAGGGCAGAGCTTGACGCGCGTGGAGCGGTGGCAGCTGCCACCGCTCCAGAGAGATCTAGAATTTGGTGATGAGAGGCAGCAGCGCCGCCGCTTGGCTTCCCAGGACCGGCACCCAATAATTCGCGGCGCGGTAATCAGGGCCGTGATCGACCGCCATCACCCCAAAGACATATCCGATCATCGGCAGCGTCCACAGCAGACGCCCGCCCAGGTCCACGCCCATCAACACCAGCGCAACGCCGAGCACGGCCCAAAGCGGAATCAGTCGTTCCATGATTTCGCGATGACGGACTATTCGCCATGCGCTTTCCCGGTCATCGGCGCTAACCTGCGATACGAGGCCCATAGCTTCCCCTTTTCATCAACGGTCGCCGGCGATCATCCAATGGCTTCACGAAAATGTGAAGAGCGTTTCGCGCGCAGTGTCGTCAATCCGTTGTATAGCCTTCATCGAGCGAGGGCGAAGGACTGTGACAGCGGCCTTTCGCAAATCCTCTCGCTCAAAGGAGGTGATGTGATTTGACAGCATATGAAGCAGCTCAATTGACGATCGCAGCCGTCGCGCTCGTGATTGCAATTGTGAAGCTGGGGAAGTCCGATAAGGGCTGATCCAGCGGGGCGGGTGGTCTGACAGGGCCGCCCGCCCTAAAAGTTTGAACCCGCCGTGTGACAGCACGGCGGGTTCAGGTAGGTGCGTGAAATGAATCAGCACACGAAGCATTGCCTATATAGCCCTTTTCCCTTGCCAATCCAATAACCGGCGTGCGCGCGGCGCGTTCCCCTCCTGTTCCGTTTGGCGCATAAGCGCCCAATGGCCGCGAACTACAACCGCCCCAAGCCCATTGATTGTAGATTTCCGCTGAGAAGTGACCCGGTATTTCCATCGAGAATTGACCCGGGTGAAGGTATGTCCCGCAGAGCGGGTTTTGGGTCAAGCTGGTGATTTTTCCTTTCGTGGTTTTGGTG
>NZ_JAFCWO010000024.1:0-14350 GCF_049897605.1 Sphingomonas sp. DC1600-2 | reverse complement strand
AACAATGTCAAAGAGCGCAAAATACCGACGCCTTGCTCAACCCTTTCTTTCAAGGGGCGAGCCGAGCGCCGAAAATTTGGTGACCGTAGAAGCGGACCGTGTGGGCCACCGCTGCGGTGACACCCCTCTAGGCAGGGCGTTTGATTCGGTCAAACCCTTTTTTGCAATTTTCTTTCAATCGCGCGGCAAAACGGCGTCGGGCGGGGATCGGTCATGATGAAAACGGCGGAAAATCGCCATTCTGCGCCGGGATTCGCGGGCGGCGCGAGCCGTGCCGCTTGCTCGCCATCATTTGGTTGACGGTTCCGCTCCATCACGAATCGTATCGTGATCGCCGGAGCAGCATCGGAAGTGCCGATTGCCGCAGCACATTTCGGCAAGCGAGCGAAAGACGCTGCGCCGCTTGCGGTCGCATCGGTGCGCGGCTCGTTGCGCAGCGACACGCAAGAGCGACATCGATCGCTAATCGCGATGAGCCGGCCACAAAGGATGAAATGGAAAGGATGATGGTCGGGGAGACAGGATTCGAACCTGCGACATCCTGCTCCCAAAGCAGGCGCGCTACCGGACTGCGCCACTCCCCGACGGTGTCGTCGCTTAGGCGGGCTGGATCGTAAGCGCAAGCGTTGCTCTTACGATCCGTTACGATCGCCGATCGAAAACGATGCGACGTGGTGGGCCCGGCAGGACTTGAACCCGCAACCTAGCCGTTATGAGCGGCCAGCTCTAACCAGTTGAGCTACAGGCCCCCCTCGCCCCCGTTAGCGTTGCGCGCGCGCCGCTGCAATCACCTGATCGAGCGAAGCAGCGGCGATTCCGCGCCGCGCGAGATCGCCCAATACCGCCTCCCACCAACCGTAAAAGGCGCTGAGATCCGCTGCATCGCGCACATAAGGGGTATGTCCGGGCACGAGCGAGGGGGAGTGAAAGGAGAAGTTCAGTACCCGCCCCCCCTCCCCAGCCGCCACCGCAATCGCCTCGAGCGCATCGGGCAGCGGCATATCCTCGGGCGTCAGGGCCACGCGCGACAACAGGCGCATGCGGGCGGCCAGGCCGCGTCCCTTCGGTAGACGTCCCAATGCACGATACACGGTGGTGCCGTGCCGCCGAAGCAGGCCCGTATACACGGTCGTCAGCGGCAACTCGACCAAGCTGCCGCCCGGCCCGGCATGGAAGGCGGCATTGCCAATGTCGGAGAAATCGGGCCCGCCGTCCGCCGCATAACTGTAGCGCGCGCGCATCGAGCTATCGAGGCGGTAGCCGCGTTCGGCGAGCAAGGTCAGCGTCTGCGGGCCAATGCCATAGCGCCCGGCGCGATAGGCGATCGGGCGCGTGCCGAACGCGGCCGTGATGGCGTCGGTGAGGCGATCGATCTTCGCAGCCTCCAGCGAGCGCGGCAGATTTCCGACATAACTGTTGAACGGCGTCAGCGCCTCCTGGAAGGGCGGATTGACCCAGCCGTGCAATTGGGTGCCGATCGCCGAGACACCGTCGGCGCACGCAGCACCGAGCACCTCCACCGCGCGGGGGTCCGCTACAATCGGATAATCGACCATATAGGTCAGTGGCACGCCATGATCGGCGAACCAGCGGTGGGCATCGGGAATCGCGGCCACCGCCGACACCGAATGGGCATCGCGTGCGAGCGGCGCAGCCCAGTCGAACTCTTCCTCTGTGTCGACGAACACGATGAAACGTGTGCCGAAGACATCCGGCCACGCGACCAGATCGGTGCGCGCGGGGGCAAGCGGGCGATACGCTGCGGCAGGATCGGGCGTGGCCACGATCAGTTGGAAGAAACCTGCTCCATTCCGGCAAGAGACGCGGCGGGAAGGCGCAAAGTCAAGGCCTTGTCGCCTATCGTCAGGCTGCCGCGCAATTCGGCGGCAAGATTGCGTGCCAGCCGCAGCGCAAAGCCGGTGCCAAGCAAGGGTGCCCCCTCGCGCTCGGCCTCCGCCTCGGCATCGATGGTCAGCAAATTCTCTTCGGCATAAGCGGCGAGTGCCTTGGGCCGATCGAACACGATCGAGATCGCTCCGTCATCCCGCGCGGCCACCACGCCGATCTGCTCGCCAGCGCTGCCCGATGCCACGAGCGTCGCCATCAACCGCGCCACCAGCCGCTCTACCGCCCGATCATCGCCCAGGATCGCCAGCGAATCGCCGCGGACATGGTGTTCGAGCACACTCCCCCTAAGCGTCGCCAGCGGCGCCAGGTCCGCCAGGATACGCGCCAGCAACGGCGCGACCGGAACGTCACCGCTGCGCAAATCGAGCGCATGGGTCTCGATCCGGGCCGCCATGTCGATATCGTCGATCGCAGTAAGCAACCCGCTCGACTGGCTTCGAATGGCCGCAGCATGGGCACGATAGGCCGCAGGGACCGGACCCAGCATCTGCGATTCGATCATCTCGGCAAACCCGGCGATCGCATTGGTCGGTGTGCGCAATTCGTGCACCAACTGACGTAGCGCATCGGCGGCGGGATTGCGGGTTTCGCGCATGGGCTCGGCGGTTTCGTCGGCACGCGGGCGTCGGGCCGTACCGCGATAGCCGGTGAATCGCCCGCTCACGCGGTCGAACACGGGAATCCCCGTAATGCGCCACTGGCCGGCCGCATCGGAATGGCCATCCACCACCAATCGCGCATTGGCAAAACCGGCCCGACGCCGAAACGCTCCCGCCACCACGCCATCGACCTGCGCGCCAGTGGCTGCGGGCGAAAGGTCGAACGACAGCCCGATCAACGGCGCGCGGGCCGCCCCTTCGATCCAGCGGACGATACCATTGGCATCGGTTTCGAAACGGAAGGTCTCGGACGGGTGCAGCTCGGTCGCGAACAGTTCCGGCTGAATTTCGAGACGCGGCCGGGCGGAGGGGATTTCCTCGCGCTGGCGCTGATAGGCATCGATTCGCGCAACTAGTTCCGCAATCTGAAAGGGACCGGTTTCGGGCGGCGATGCGGGTGGTGGTGGCCGCACAAACGCAATCGGAGCAGAAACCTCGGCGGCGTGCGACGGCGCGGCCGGAGGTGCGGGTGCGGCCGAATGATCGGCGCGGCGCAGCGCTTCCGCCACCACCGGCAACCCGGCTGCGACCGCCGCGATCGACACGAAGGACGATTGCGGAGCGATCGGCGCTACAGTTTCCGGCAAACTCGGCGGCTCCGCGAAAGTTTCCGCCACGACTTCGGCCTGCTCCGGCACCGGTTGAACGGGCGCGACGGGTTCGACCGTCGCTACGTGGTCGGACGCGGGCTCGGGTGCCGTAGGTGCCGCGACCTGCTCGGGTTCGGTCGGTGCGTCCAGGACGAAATCCACACTGCCGAAGCTTTCCAACGCTCGTTGCACCCCTCGCGGCAGATCGCGCCGGTGTCGCAGGATCGACCGCGCGGACGGCGACAAGACCGGCAGCAAACTCGTCCATTCGGCAATCGACAGGCGCGCGCTTCGCAATACCGGGGCGGCGATCGACAGGTCATCCTCGGCAAACAACGCCACCAGGGGAAAGGGAGGGGTAGCAAAGGCCAGCCCGCGCGCGCTCGCTGACCGCACCAATGGCGGCACGTCACCGCGAATCGTGCGCAAACGGGCAATCGCCTCCTCGCTTGCCGCGGCCCGCCCGCGCCCGATCAGATCGACCAACTGCCGCCAAGTGGATTGCGCGCCAAAAGCGGTCGACATTTCTGCCGAAAGGACCGTCTCCAGACTGTCGTCGAACCGCAAGCTATTCTGTCCCCGAAATCGCGACGTCCCATGCGTCGTAACGGATTCTTAACCGGCGCAAAGGCCCTACGTAACCCCGAGATTTGGCACCGTCGCAATGTGGGACAATTGCGTTCCGTAGTAATTATCTTATAGGCAAGTGCAAGATGGCAATGCGAAACACGCGTTACCCAGGAGCATTACGTAATGACATTCGATTCGATCGACCGCCGTATTCTGGAACTGCTTCAGGACGACGGACGAATGACCAATGTCGAATTGGCCGAGCGCGTCGGGCTGACTGCGCCCCCCTGCCTGCGCCGCGTGCGCGCGCTCGAGGAAGCCGGAGCAATCCGCGGTTACCACGCCGAGATCGATCCCGCCACCCTTGGCTATCCGATTACCGTGTTTGCGATGGTATCGCTGCGCAGCCAGGCCGAGCATGATCTCGCCGCCTTCGAGGAGCATGTCGCCACCATTCCCGAAGTGCGCGAGTGCCACATGCTGAATGGCGAGATCGACTTCATCCTGAAAATCGTCGCCAGCGACTTGAAGAGCTTCCAGGAAATCCTGATGACTCACCTGACGCCAGCGCCGAATGTGGCGAGCGTCAAGACCTCGCTGACGATCCGCACGGCCAAGTCGCTCCCGGGTATTCCGATCCGCGCGGGGTGATGAAATCCCGAAGACCGCGCATGATAGCGGGGTCTGGCGCGGCAACTCGCAAAGCGACGGCGAAGTGCCGTCCCGGCCTACGCCGCAGCCATCACGGCCCGTTTTGCCGACCAGTCGCGGTGAACCGCAAGGCCCGATGCAAGCCATAGCGCGCCGGCGGCCATGAGCCCGGCAAACGCGCCGCCGCTTGGCCCGTTTACGACAAAGCCGACGATCGCGACGGCGATCAGCCCAAAGCCGAGGACATAGAACGGACGAAAGCCCGCAGCGAAGGCGATCGGCAGGAAATGCAGCCCGACCACAAGCGCCATTGAGGGCAAGAGAAGATCGGGCCGATGGAGATTGATGACGATATTCGCCGCGAGGAAAAGACCCACTCCTTCTCCCATACTGCTCCACATGATCGCATTTGCTTCTTTTGCCGACGGTTTGATGCCGTCGGCGGGTATGCAGATTACATACAGCGCAGCCAGCCCGATCAACACGAAGGCCAGGAAGGGCAAGGCCAAGGCGGCTCCCGTTACACTCCACTGCCAATACAGCGTCAGCGAAGCGAACACCGCCCCGAAAAAGCTCATGATAAGCGCGCCCCAAGCCCCCATGCGAAGTCCCCCTAAGTCTGCACGGGCGCGATTGTATCTTTGACGATTGGGCTGGTCGAGATGCGGGCAAACAAGGTCGCGAATAGGCCTCCCATCGCGCGACGGCCGCTTGTCCCAAACGAAAAAGGGCGACCCGCAGGCCGCCCTTTTCCGCATATCCGAAGGGATTCGCGATCACGTCGTCGGCGGCGTGTCCACGAACACCAGCCACAACCGGGCAATCGCCTTGCTCGGGTCGGCAGCCACCTTCGTGAGGACCGCCTTGGCCCCGGCGCGATCGCCCGACAGCGCCAGCGCCATGCCGAGATGCAGGTTGTTGCGGTCGGCGTCAGGTGCGCCCTTGGTTTCGGCCAGGCGGTACATCTCGATCGCCTTGGCGTAGTTACGCGTGCCGAAATAGGCGTCGCCTGCCTGCTGCGCGAGATCGCCCTTGGGGGCTGCCTGCGCGTTCTTCTCCTTGATCGCGAGCGACGTCGCTCCGGCGATGCCGGTTTTGGCGCGGGTCAGTTCCTCGGTCGCGGTGATGTTGCCCTTGGGGATCGATTCGTTGGCAAAGCCTTCGTCGAGCACCGTCTTGGCTTCGTTGGGCAAGCCGACGTTGATCGCGGCATCGGCATAATCGATATATTCGCGCTGGCCGGTCTGGCTCTTGGTCGCCCACAGCAGGCGGTACAGATCGACACGGTTCTTGCTGTACTTCGCCGCCGACGGCCCCTGGAAGCCGAAGGTGTAGATCGCGCCGCGCCAATTCTCCTTGGTGCCATATTCGGTCAGCCAGGCTGCGGTCCACTGATCCGCACCTTCCTGGTCCCCTGCCTTGCCGAGCCGGGTGAAGGCATATTTATACCAGGATTCGGGCGCTTTCTTACCCTTGGCCTTTTCCGCCTGCACGGCGGCACCCAGATCGGCGATGCCACCCTTCACGTCCCCCGCGTCAACCTTGGCGCGTGCGATGTTCAGCAGCAGATCGTCGTCGGTATAGCCAAGGTCCTTGGCCTTGGTGAAATAGTCGACCGCCTTGGCATAGTCCTTGTTCGAATAGGCGAAACCGGCCCGCGAATTGTAGCGGTTACCCAGCTCGGCCTTGGGCGTTGCCGGATTGGCGATCAGTGCATCAAGCGGCGGGGTCAGCGCGGCGATGCGCGCGGCCTCGGGCTGGCCTTGCGTCTGCGCGTTAATCAGCGACAGGCGCAGGCCAGAGGCAAGATAGTGCTCATAGTCGCTCTTCGCGACGCTATCGAGCGTGTTCAGCGCGGCCTCGGCCTTGGCGAGATCCTTGGGCGTCGCGGCGAGCGCGGTTTGGGCATCGACGGCGGCAGCGCGTGCTTCCTTCGAAATCGTCGGCGTCGCCGGGGCGGCATCTTCCTTCTTCTTGGCGATCGCGGGGGCGACCAGGGCGGCACCGTTCAACCCGATGACGAGCGTTGCCGTCAGGGCGATCTTCGAAACCATCTTCATTGCGGGACTCTCCTCAAACGTCGCTGGCGCGGCGGAATACTGGCTTTGCTCCTAGCGCCGCCGGTTAGACCGTCAAGCGACGCGAGATGCGCGGCGGCGACTGAACGCGCTTTGAACGCATTTGGCCGCATCGCGGTTCGCGATTCGCCGCGCTCCAATTTGCGTTCGGGCTTTGACGCGGGCGCGGTGCCCGCCTAATCGCCGGGGCGATGATCGCCCTTCTGTCCCCTGCCAAGACGCTCGACTATGAACGTCCCCTCCCCGCTTTGACCGCGACCGCGCCGCGCTTTCACGCAGAAGCCGCTTCGCTCGCCAAATCGGCCGCAAACCTGACCCAGGCGCGCCTCGCGGCCCTGATGCACATTTCGCCCAAGCTGGCGAAGTCGAACGCCGACCGCTTTGCGGGATTCGCCGATGCGCCCCAACGCCCCGCTCTCTTCGCCTTTGCCGGAGACGTTTATACCGGCCTCGAAGCGCGTACCCTCGACGAAGCCGCGATTGCCTTCGCGCAGGACCATGTGCGGATGCTGTCGGGTCTGTATGGCCTGCTGCGCCCGCTCGATGCGATGCGCCCCTATCGACTCGAAATGGGCACGCGCTGGGCACCGCGCCGCAAGAGCCTGTACGAATATTGGGGCGACCGCATCGCTGCCGCCGTGCGCGAGGACGTCGCCGAGGAAGGATCGGGCGTCGTGCTCAACCTTGCCAGCCAGGAATATTTCGCGGCGGTCGACGGCAAATTGGCGGGGTTGCGCGTGATCGACGTCGACTTCCGCGAAGCCGGGCCCGACGGCCCGCGCTTCGTCAGCTTCCACGCCAAGCGCGCACGCGGGATGATGGCGCGCTGGATGTGCGAACATCGCATCGGCGAGATTGACGCGATGCGCGGGTTCGACAGCGACGGCTATCGCTTCGACGCCGCCGAGAGCACGCCCGATCGCTGGCGGTTTACCCGCGCATGACCGGCGCGGCGGTCATCATCGGGGCCTCGGGCGGCATTGGCGCGGCGCTGGAAGCGGCGCTGATCGAGGAAGCGACGTTCGAAAAGGTGTACGGCTTCGCGCGTTCGCGCAGCGGCGCGCAGCATCTCGATCTGCTCGACGAAACCAGCATTGCGGCAGCCGCTGCGCATGTCGCGGCGGGCACTGCCCCTACGCTGGTGATCGTCGCCACCGGCTTGCTGCACGCAGGCGAGCGCGGCCCGGAAAAGGCGATGCGCGAGCTTGATCCGGCCTGGCTGGCCGAAACCTATGCGATCAACGCGATCGGCCCGGCGATGGTCGCCAAGCATTTCCTGCCGATCATGCCCAGGACCGGGCGCGCGGTGTTCGCCGCGCTCTCCGCGCGAGTCGGCAGCATTTCGGACAATAAGCTGGGCGGCTGGCACGGCTATCGCGCCTCCAAGGCCGCGCTCAACATGCTGATGCGCGGCATCGCGATCGAGGAAAAGCGCCGCAACGACCGCACCATCGTGGTTACGCTGCATCCCGGCACCGTCGACACCGCTTTATCCAAACCGTTCCAGGGCAATGTCCAGGCCGGTCGCCTGTTCACGCCAGACCGCGCCGCGTTGCAACTGCTCGACACGATCGAGGAATTGAAGGCCCCGGATAGCGGCAAGCTGTTCGACTTTGAGGGCAAGGAAGTGCCGTTCTAAAGAACGAGCCGACATGACGGATTTGTCATGATCGCACCATTGCCGATCGCGCGATAGCGTTGCACCATCGCCGCAGGCGTGTTGCGCCTGACGGTTTTGAGAGGATGTCCATGACGAAGCTCCCGATGACGATCGCCGCCGCTGCGGCCCTCCTGTGCGGCACCGCCGCGCTCGCCCAGACCAAGCCTGCGCCAAAGCCAACGCCGACCAAGCCGGCCGCCAAGCCAGCCCCGGCGGTGAAAGCGACCCCCGCAGCTGCGGCAAAGCCCGCCCCCGTTGCGGCGAAACCCACCCCTGCAGCCGCAAAGCCCGCACCTGCCGCGCCAGCCGCCGTCAAGCCCGCAGCCCGCAAACCTGCCGCTGCGGCCACCGGGCGTATGGTCACCACCAAGACCAGCACCGGCAAGACGATCACCTACAATTGTTCGAAGGCCGGCAACGCCAACAAGGCCGCCTGCAAATAAGCGAACCAAACCCACCCCTGCGCCGCTGCGATGCGCGCGGGGGTGGCGTTTCGTTGCGCGCTCGGCTAGGGTTTGTCGCATTCCCGTAACACAGCCGAAGGCACCATAAATTGACCGACGAGACCGTCCTCGCCGACCCTTCCGACATTGCCCCGATCTCGATCGTCGACGAGATGAAGTCGAGCTATCTCGACTATGCGATGAGCGTGATCGTCGCGCGCGCACTTCCCGATGTTCGCGATGGCCTGAAGCCCGTTCACCGGCGCATTCTTTGGTCGGCGTCCGAAAGCGGCTTCGTCTACAACCGGCCCTATCGCAAATGCGCCCGCATCGTCGGTGACGCGATGGGTAAATATCACCCGCACGGCGACAGTTCGATCTACGAAGCCTTGGTCCGCATGAGCCAGGACTGGTCGATGCGCGTGCCGCTGATCGACGGCCAGGGCAATTTCGGCTCGATGGACCCCGATAAAGCCGCCGCGATGCGCTATACCGAGGCGCGTCTCGCCAAGGTCGCAGGGTCGCTGCTCGAGGACATCGACAAGGATACGGTCGACTTCGTCCCCAACTATGACGGCTCCGAGCGTGAACCCTCGGTGCTACCGGCGCGTTTCCCCAATCTGCTGGTCAATGGTGCAGGCGGCATCGCCGTCGGCATGGCAACCAACATCCCGCCGCACAATCTCGGCGAAGTGATCGACGCGACGCTCGCCATCATCGATTCGATGACAGGCGCGCGCGAGCCGCTGACCACCGAGGAACTGATCGAGATCGTCCCCGGCCCCGATTTCCCGACCGGCGCGATCATCCTCGGCCGCGCAGGCGCGCGCTCGGCGTATGAAACCGGGCGCGGGTCGATCATCGTCCGCTCGCGCTATGTCGTCGAGGAAGGGCGCGGCGATCGCCGCTCGATCGTGCTAACCGAAATCCCGTACCAGACCGGCAAGAACGGCTTGGTCGAAAAGATCGCCGAAGCCGCCAAGGACAAGCGCATCGAAGGCGTCAGCGACATTCGCGACGAATCGAGCCGCCTCGGCGTGCGCATCGTCATCGATCTGAAGCGCGATGCGACCCCGGAGGTCGTGCTTAACCAGTTGTGGCGCCACACGCCCGCGCAATCGAGCTTCCCCGCCAACATGCTGGCGATCCGGGGCGGTCGCCCGGAATTGCTCAACCTGCGCGACATTATCACCGCGTTCGTGACCTTCCGCGAGGAAGTCATCACTCGCCGTTCGAAGTTCGAGCTCGCCAAGGCGCGCGACCGGGCGCATCTGTTGCTCGGCCTGGTGATCGCGGTGACCAACCTCGACGAGGTTGTCCGCATGATCCGCGGCTCGTCCAGCCCCGCCGCCGCGCGCGAAGCGTTGCTGGCGCGCGATTGGCCGGTCGCCGAGATCGCGCCCTTTATCAAACTGGTCGAGGCGGTCGAAGTCGAAGTCACCGGCGACAGCTATCGCCTGTCCGAATTGCAGGTCCGCGCGATCCTCGATCTGCGCCTGCACCGCCTCACCGCGCTCGGCCGCGACGAGATCGGCAACGAACTGCAGGGCCTCGCCGATTCGATCGCCGAACTGCTCGCCATCCTCGCCGATCGCGCCAAGCTGTTCGCCGTCATGCGTGAAGAACTGGTCGCGGTCCGCGCCGAATTCGCGACCCCGCGCAAGACCGACATCGCCGCTGCTGCTGACGGCATTGACGATGAAGACTTGATCGAGCGCGAGGACATGGTCGTCACCGTGACGATGCAGGGCTATATCAAGCGCACCACGCTCGACACCTTCCGCGCCCAGGCGCGCGGCGGCAAGGGCCGCGCGGGCATGGCCACCAAGGACGAAGACGCGATCACGAACCTGTTCGTGACCAGCACGCACACGCCGGTCTTGTTCTTCTCGACGCTCGGCAAGGTCTACCGCATGAAGGTGTGGAAGCTGCCCGAAGGCGGTGCCGCCACGCGCGGTCGTCCGATGATCAACTTGCTGCCACTGGCCGAAGGCGAGACGATCTCGACCGTGCTCGCTCTGCCCGAGGACGAGACCGAATGGGCCGCGCTGCACGTCATGTTCGCGACGGCGCGGGGCAGCGTACGCCGCAACTCGATGGACGCCTTCACCAACATTCCGACCGCCGGCAAGATCGCGATGAAGTTCGAGGGCGTCGATGCCGATGACCGGCTGATCGGCGTTGCGTTGCTCAGCGAGAATGACGACGTGCTGCTCGCCACCCGCCAGGGCAAGGCGATCCGCTTCGCCGCTGACGAAGTGCGCGAATTCCAGAGCCGCAATTCCACCGGTGTGCGCGGCATGACGCTGAAGGGCGATGACGAGGTGATCTCGCTGTCGATCCTCCACCGCGTCGGCGCAACACCCGAGGAGCGTGAGGATTATCTCAAGTTCGCGCCGTGGAAGGGCGAGCGCGAAGGCCAGATGGCGATGACCCAGGCGCGCTACGAAGAGCTGATGATCCGCGAGCAGTTCATCCTCACCGTCTGCGCCAATGGCTACGGCAAATTGTCCTCGGCTTATGATTATCGCCGCACCGGGCGCGGTGGCCAGGGCATCACCAACATCGACAACATCCCGCGCAACGGCCCCGTCGTGGCGAGCTTCGCCGCGACCAAGGGCCATCAGTTGATGCTGGTGACCGACCAGGCCAAGGTGATCCGCACCACGCTCGGCTCGATGCGCGTGATCGGCCGCAACTCGGCTGGCGTGAAGCTGTTCGATGTCGGCAAGAACGAGCATGTCGTCTCCGCCGCGCGGATCGAGGAGGCCGAAGGCGATGCCGAGGCCGATGTGCGCGACCTGACCGCTGTCGAAGTCGCCCCCGACGATACCGGCGATACCGGTGAGGATCTGGCGGCTGGCCCGGACAATGGCGAATGAGCGAGCTGCCGCTCACTGCCTATAAGGTGCTGACCGCCGAGCAGATGGCGACGCTGGAGCGCGAGGAATCGTTCGCCGGCGCCCCCATCGACTTGGCTGATGGCTATATCCACCTCTCGACCGCCGAGCAGTTGACCGAGACGGTCGACAAGCATTTCGCGGGGCAAAGCGATTTGCATGTCGCGGCGGTCGATCTCGGATCGTTCGGCGCAGGGTTGAAGTGGGAGGAGTCGCGCGGCGGCCAGCTTTTCCCGCATCTCTATGGCGGCCCGCTGCTGCTCGAGACGGTGATCGCTTACGGCCCGCTCGAACGCGATGCCGACGGCCGCGTGAAACTGCCCGTCGCGGGCTAACGCCGCTCACGCATAGAGATCGACCACCTCTGCGCCTTCGGCCTCTGCCTCCAGCAACAAAGTGCGGTGGCAGTGGCGCGGGTCGCGTTCAAAACAGAGCAAGGCGCTTGGCTTTTCAGCCGCCAGCGCCAGCATCTGCGCCGCCTGTGCCTGCGCCTCGGGGAGTTCGAGCTGGTCGGCATAGACCGCCTCCAGCGTCGCCACATCGCCCTTCTTGGCGGCATCGCGCCCGCGTTTGGGGGTGCCGAGCGCCTTCAAATGCACATAGTCGATCCCCGCCTCGGCCAGCGACGCCGCCAGCGAGGTCTTCGAAAATCCCGGCCGCCGCGACAAGGGCAGCGCACGCACATCGATCACACGCTCCACCCCCGCGCCCGTCAGCGCCGCCAGAAAATCGGCCATCGTCGTGGCTTCATAGCCGATCGTGAACACCTTCATTTCCCGCGCGCTCCGTTCTCACCACGCCATAAGCGATCATCGCCTGTCCCGCGACGTAGAGCGGCCAGACCAGCAACGTCGGAACGATCGAGACGGCCAGCGGACCCAGTCGCGCGAAAATCAGCAGGTCCGACACCGCGAACAGCAGCGCTCCTGCCCCCACCCAGTCACGCGGAAAGCGGCTGATCCACGCCGTCGCCGCCATGCCGCCAAGCGCGAGCCCATAGACCAGCACACCCGGTTGCCCCGACAGCGCGTAGCCCGCGCACGGAATCCCCAGCAGCAGTGCGATCGCCACGCCCGTTCCCGACCGGTCGGCACGCAGGTTGGTCCAATACAGTCCGGTCGCCAGCAGATGCGAAGCGAGGAAGGCAGCGCCGCCGATCGTCATCCCCGACGTTTCCAGCAGCACATCGCCCAGCGCCGCAAACCCAAGCACCACCGCCAACCAACGTGCCGCCAGCGTCCGCGCGGCCAGCGCGACCCAGACGGCCAGCAGCGCAACCGCAGTCCCCTTCCACGCCACCAGCGCTGGTCCAGCCGGCAAGATATGGCTGGCCGCCCAGAAACTCACCCCCGCAACAAGGGCCGTTACGAACAAGGCTGGGATCGGCACACGCTGAGACATTGTGGGAGGATGCGCCACCGACTCCGCTTCGGCAAGCACACCGGGCTTGACCTGCACAAAAATTCATCTATTTCTGTATTTACAGAAATTGGAGTTACTGGTGACCCTGCTCGACCATCCCGACGCCAAGGCCTTCATTCTCCATTGGGGCGAAATGGGCACGCATTGGGGCGTCAACCGCTCGGTCGCGCAAGTCCATGCGCTGCTCTATCTCTCCGAAAAGCCCGTCGATGCCGAGGCGATCGTCGAGGCGCTGGGGCTCGCCCGCTCCAACGTGTCGACCGCGCTCAAGGAATTGCAGGCCTATGCCATCGTCCGCCGCGTCCATGTCGAGGGCGACCGGCGCGACCATTTCGTGGCCGAAGGCGACCTGTGGGAAATGCTGATGCGCATCGTCGCCGAGCGCAAACGCCGCGAGATCGACCCGACCATCGCTTTGCTCGCCGAACTGGCCGAGCGCCTCCGCCAGGACGACACCGCCCCCGCCCATTTGCGCGACCGCGTGCTGCGCATGCACGAATTCCTGTCGACGCTGAGCGGCTGGTACGAACAAGTCCGCACCCTGCCCAAGACCACCCTCGTCACGCTGATGAAGCTCGGCAGCAAGGTCGCCCGCTTCATTCCCGGCGGCAAGACCAAGGATTAAGGCGATGCGCACCCACCCAATCCCACCATAACTTTGCCCGTTTATTTCGGTCCTTACAGAAACGACAGGTATAAGGAACCGGTCATGGTCGAAATTTCATATCTTCTCTATCTCGCGATCACGCTCGCGATCACCATCTGGGTCGCGCGCACGCTGTCGAAGAATGGCGAGGTCTTCCTCATCCAATGCTTTGGCCAGAACGAGACGCTGGCGCGCTCGACCAATCATCTGCTCGTGGTCGGCTTCTACCTCGTCAACATCGGCTTCATCACGCTGACGCTCAGCCTCGGCAACGAACCGACGACGCTGACCGGCGCGATGCGCTTCCTCAGCAGCAAGGTCGGGCTCGCGGTGCTCGTGCTCGGCGCGATGCACTTCTTCAACATGGGCGCGATTGCCCGCTTCGGCCGCAAGGTCAGCGGCTGGATCGAAGCACGCCCACTGGCCGCCGCCCACAGCACCCGCACCGACGAGCGGATCACGCGGTGACGTAACCACCCAACCATCAACGGGGAGTGCAGATCATGGGCATGCAAACCGTCGCAACCTACCGCCACCGCATCGGCACAGTGGAATGGCGCGATCTTGTCGGGATGCGCCCGCGCGACGGGCTGGTCGAATGCCTCCACCCGCTGCCGTGGCTGGCGGCGAGCTGGGGGCTGGCCGCGGCGGGGCTGTGGCCGCTCGCCGCGGCGGCGTCCTTCATGATGTTCCTGACCGCGCTGCGGGGGACTGTCAGGATTTCCGTGTGTGGGCGGGCATAATGGGTAAAGAGGAGATCCCATATGTCCCGACGCAAAGAACCTGCGATACCGAATGAGCTTCTCGACCAGTTGCTGGCGGG
>NZ_JAFCWO010000023.1:0-15159 GCF_049897605.1 Sphingomonas sp. DC1600-2 | reverse complement strand
CCATGTCGATCACTCCCGATACCCCAGACTGGTCAGCCAGGGGCGGGTTCAAACATGGGTCAATTCTCAATGGAAATTTATGCCCCTACCGGGTCAATTCTCAGCGGAAATCTACAAGCTCGCTAAGCACCGAAGCGGTGCCAAAGGGATCGTTGGCCGGGGCGAACGATCGATTTTGTTCCGCGAAGTTCGGATCCCCGATCTCGTCGGCTGCCCGACGCGATCGAAGGACGCTCTCCTGATACATGTCCGCCCTAAGCGACGGCAAGCCGAAGAGTTGATGCTTGTCCGCTTTTTCCTTGTTCTCTGCCACGGCCGCCAAAAGCCGATCATCATAGCCCATTCCAACGATGAGAAAATCATCGTCGCCGTCCGTGATCGGCGAACCCTCGAATCCGCGGACTGGCCGAACACCCAACATGTGACCACCCGAAAACGATGTATTTTCCTTTGACGCGTACTGGAGAGGCTCTGCGTAAAAGGCATCCAGCGTTCGGATACCCAAGGTTTGTAGAAGCTTCATGAGAAACATGAGGTGGGGCCGCACGATGCCAGTGATGTCGATGCACAGACTGTTCTTGGCTGGGTCGAATCCCCCTGAATCGACGAGTTTCGTGATGAGATTCTTGCAAAAAATGGATTCGTCTTCTGTGCCGTCGTAGAAGCTTTCCTCCGGCGGATGCTCGTCCGAATCCAGATTATATTCGCGATGGATCACCCAGAGTTTTTTGGTCGCGTTGATCCTGTCATAGACGGTTCGTATGCGCTCGGATCGATTGAACGATGAAACAAAGAAATCCCAATGGGGAAGCGCTTGCCAGTCGTCGGGACCGTTGAGCTCGCAACGATAATAGATGCCGTAATCGTGGCTCATGACGATCCTATGAAAAGAGATCTGATTGCCGCGACGGACCGGGCGCGGCTTTGGCCGCGCGGCCTTGCCGGGAGAAGGGTGCGGTCATCCGCGCGGTCCAATCAGCGACTACGGCCGCGAACTCCTCGCCTTTGCCTGGATCAAAAATGGCGTCCATTTCCTCTGTGCTGAGCGGCTTTATGCCGCGTCTGCCGGTGGGAAGGCCGTATCGAGGCACAAGCATCCGGTTCAGCTGAAACTTATGGGTGACCTGTTCAGAGTTTCGATCTTGTTGCCCACCAAGCACCTCGACCAGAAGCGATCGGTCTACGGCGAGCCGGAGAGTCTGTTCAGCGACGGTGCTAACCTCATGAAGACTGGCGCTGAAGCCGATCAGTGAGCACTCGATCGGGTTGTCAGCATAGCGGTTGATCCTGAAAAGTTCGGCAAGTCGCGTAATGGCCGTCAGGATTGACCTGCCTTCCTCACCCGATGTCCGCATGCTGTTGTAGAACCAGTCCGAAGCGGCAAGCGCGCCCTTGCTTTGCGCTTCGATTGTGATCCGGCCGGCCTCGAAGGGACGCTCGCCCTGGAAGGATGCCCAATCGAAGGTCTGCTTTAGCAGAGTTATCAGCGCTCGCGGCTGTCCCTCCGACATGCGCGTAAATGTCGACAATCCCGCATAGGTTTGTCGATCACCCGACGACCGTATCATCTGGGCAATCAGATCGGTCTTATAGTGATTGAGCTTCTGCTTGTATTTCTGACCACGCTCTCCACCGACAAACGCCGAACACTCCCGATGGATGTTCGCAGATTCCAACGTCAAATCGCGGCCGTTCGCCCATGCGTTGAAAATCAGAACGGTGTTGAGCTTCTCGAGGAGCGGATATTCAGGCACGCGGATGTGCTCCAGCACGGTCTCGCAGTCAGACGCAGTTGCGACACCGGGGACATCTCCTCCCTTTGCGCATTCCAGGAGCCGTTCTCGAAGCCGCAGCAGATGCGGCCGTTCGTCGGACGGCAAGCCTTTCACCATCTGCTGATATTGCTCCGCATCCCAACTCTTCTCCGGTTCGTCGAACCAGTCGCTGAGCTTGCGGTTGGCCGCAGTGCGGCCGGTCCTGGCTTTCGGCCAGAACGCCTCCAGCCTTCGGCCGACCAGCCGATTGACCAGGTCCTTATATTGGTTCTCGTTTTGCCTGAACCGCTGATCCAGGCGTATCTCGTCAAACTCGGAGTCTCGGATATTCTCCTCATCGGCGCTGAGTGTCCGGTGGGTTCTCACTCCGAATTGACGAGCGCCGATTTTAAAAGTCGCGGGGCTCTCCCGTTCCCGAACCAGCGTGTTGACATGTCGCTGTTGATCGAAAGTCAAATTCTCGAATTCGTCCAGCTGATAGGAGAACAGTAATCCTTCGAATTCCGGGATCTCCGAAAGAAGGCTCGGCAATCCGAATATCAGCCTCCCCCGACTGACCGAGATCTGCGGATGTAGCTGCCCTGTGAATGCAGCGTTGTTGACTTCGTAATCCAGTGCGCGCCGACGACCATCAAGGTCGGCGATAAGCTCGGCAATCGACGCAGAGGTCGGGGGAGTGTCGTCGAAAAGTGACCGTATGCCGTCACAGACCTTGGCATCGTAGTCCAACTCATCCCTTGCGGTCACATCCGCGACAATCCGCAGCACCGCCAGACCGAGCGTCAATTCCAGATAAAAGGAAAAGATCTCAAGCCATGCCTCTTCGCTCTGCCCCTTGCCGCTGAACCTGCCATTCTCGATACCGCTGCAACGCATGTAGATGCCGATATAGCCATCGTTGCGGAGCCCAGCGCTGATCGGAACACCCTTCTGCTCGGTCCGAAGTCTCTGCAACGCATAGGACGCATAGCGCATCAGATGCGTCTTGCCGCTCCCTTTGCCTCCCAAAATGAACGTTGGCATGGGAGACGCGAACCGCCCCGAATTGAACAGCGAGTTCGGGGCCTCCGAAGACCCAACATCGACCCATAGATCCTGGATCTGATCGTTGGTGAGGTCATTGGCCTTGGTCAGGCTGAACGGGTTGGAATTTGGGGTCACGGCCAGTAAACCTTGGGATAGCGCTTGAAGACCGGAATCCACGGGGCACCGGTTTCACCATCCGACCAGAAAATCGGGAGCGTATTATCAGGCGTGTTGTGTGAAAAGCCGATCAGAAGTTGCCCATCCTGATAGCCGAGAGGGTCCTCAGGACAGAGGACGGCGCCATGCGCCGAACAAATTTTTTCCGTGAAGGTTCGTTCAAAAGGAGGCTCGGCCTTCGCGAATATGCGCGACGTTGGTGCGAACGCCTTGAACGACCGATCCAACTCGACGATGCTGCCCACAACATCAAATTTTCCCTCGTCGCGAATACGTGCGAGCCCCTCGGAGAGTCCGAACAGTGAATAATAGTAAGTCTTCGCTTCTGGCTTCATGGCCTTGATCGGCTCGACCGTTGCGGCCGAATATTCGAGTCCCTGATCGCCCGATCCGCACAGGTCGTCGATGAAGACATAATGGTCGATATCTGGATCCTTCAGGTCGGCCTGCACCGACGTACCGCTGGCTGACAGCTGAAAAACTTCCGAGGCGTTTATGAAGAGGTCTTTGTGCAGCCGGTTCTCCTGTCGAAAATAGTATAACAGCATCGCGCTGCTTTCCGCAGGATTCCCCAATGCAACAAAGCGCGTCTTTGCCAGCTCCGCGTCGATGGCCGGAGACAGAATCGCCGGATCGCTTGCGCCGCTCAACAAACCCCGCACATGCTGCGCAAGCCGAGGTCTGAATGAATCGCGAAAAAGTGAACGCAGCAGCGCTCTCACCTCGCTCGTTCCAAAATACATGAAATTCGATAGGAGAAATAACGCTTGGATTTGCTCATCTGCGTTGACGTCGGCGTCTTCGGCAAATTGGCCAAGCCACCGCTCCACGAGCGGCCAATCGGCGCGTCGCTCCCAGATGGAGTCATGGAGGGTCTTGATCTTGATCTGCAGAGAATCGAAGATCTTTTGATGCTGATCGCTGGTCAGCATGTCAGTCTCTCATGAACACTAGGACCGATTCCTGCTGAATCATGCCAGCAGTGCGATTGCGCTTCGTCATGAGTCCTCGCGATTCGATCGTATCAAGCAGGTGTAGCTCGACCGTCATACCGGCCTGCTCGGCCAACCCCTTTAGATAGGCCGGGGTATCGAAGCAGAGTCCGGCGACAAGATTTGGACCGACCACAAGAACGAGTCTGCCGCCAGGCCTGAGCACCCTCGCAATTTCATTCAATGCCAACCGCATCTCGATCAAATAGCGCTGCGCGATTCTTGCCCTAAGCGGATTGCGGTCGGCGACCGCTGCGACGATCTCGTCAGCTTCGCACAGGCCGGTGCCATCAAGCAGCGGCTCGCTTTTCGAAAGATGCTCGCGACCTATCGAGTGTTTTTCGTACTGACGCAGGGCAGCGTTGGGCGTCAATCCAAGCCATCCCAGCGACAGGCTCGATGCCCGTATATATTTCTGAGCCCCGACATAGGGAGGCGAGGTTATGACGAGATCGACGGTGGCATCCCGCAATTTCAGGTCGGTCGCGTCTCCAAGGACATTGATCTGGGTCGAGCGAAGCGGGAACAGCTTGTTTGTCTCCGCCAGTCTCCGAAGATTTTGATTGGCGACGGTCCAGAAGACCGACTTGACGTCGATTGTTTCCAAACGTTTGAGCTTTCGCAGGACATCGTCGCCCTTGGCGCCGTATCGATCAGCTCTTTCGGGATTGATCCGAACGGGAACTGACAGCCGCGGATCGGCATAGCTGACCCGGCGCACCGTCGCGGAGAACGAAACGTCGAAAATCGCACGTCGCTCACTCGCGACATTGTTGATGATTGCTGAGCGAAGCCGTGCCAACCCCTCCGAAGCACGATTGGAGAACCAATGGCTTCGATTGACCACATCCGGCATTTCAATCGCAGAAGCGCCATGGTTCTCGAGTACGGATGCCAGCTCTTGGCGCGCCGCCGCAACGTCAATCGGCGTCAACTTCGCCGTGGTAATGAGGCGTGCCAGCGGGTTGGAATCTGCACCCACGACATTGAGACCGCCCAACTGGCCTTCAAAGGGCACCGTTCCGGATCCGCAAAACGGATCCAGCAGGGTCGAGCCACGCGTTACGAGTTCGGAACAGCCGAGAAAAAACTGGGGAATCTTTGCGAGAAGCTTTGCCGGATAAGGATGGACGAGATGCGTTCCACGCCCCTCCGGTACTGTCGCCACAAGCTCGCGGAAATTAACCTCTATGGGCTCTCCGCCCGCTGAAAACTGCGAGCAAAGACGCTCGAACTCGCCGCCTCTATCATTGTTTGCGCGAGCTTGAGATTGCACTTCCGTCCCGCTCCCCATTTGCCCTTGCCCCATGACCCGAACGACGTCGCGAAGGAGTCAATTGATCGTGCTTAGCAGTCGAAGGCAGTGATGGGGAGAGCAAGGTTTGAACACGGACGGGAATCCTCAAGCGCCAAATAACTGGTCCGGCTGCTCTTTTTCGAAACGGTCGCCAGGAGACGCCCGGCCACTGCGTTCATGCCAAAGCTCCAGCTGAGTCGGAGGTTCAGCAATCGGTTCGATCACGCCGCCGGCCACGCCTAAGATGTTCCGCCGCGTCGCCGAGGATCACGAAGCGGTCCATGACGCTTACGCCGACCCAAGGCAATCCTGCAGTGCCTGCAACTGGTGATCGAACTTCGCCGGATTCTCCGAGCGTAGCCGCTCGAGATTGAGGCGCTTCCAGCGCAGCGCCGGCAGGTCCGCGATCGTGGACTCGAAGCCGAGCGCATCCCAATCCGGCGTGAGGTGATGGAAAGAGGTGAGGAAGTGGCGATTTGCACCCTGGCTTGCACGGCCGAGGATCTCTCGAACCAACTGCTCCCGCGCCTCCAGAAGGGCATCGAGCGATAGGTCCGCGACGGTCATGCCGAGAAACTCATCGCTATATTGGGCGCTGATGTCGAGCCGGTGCGGACAAAGCAGTTCGTGCGCGGGACGCGGATGGCTGACGAGATAGATCAGGAAGGCCTTGAAGAGATCGTCGCAGATCCCTTCGTTGGCGAACAGGAAGTGGATGTCGAACAGGTCGCGGGGGTGTTGGCGATCGAGCGCGGCCGCGATCTTCCCGGCATAGAGGTCGGCCTCGGACACGAGCTGCATCTCGGCGAAGCCGAAGCGCTCCTCGACCGCAGCGTTCACGGATCTCAGCACCGGCGGGAACACGGTGCCCCGCAATACCGGGGATACCTCGATCTTGATCGTCACGCCGTCGGACTGGACCACCAGGCGCTTGCCGTCGGGAAGGAGCCGCCGTTCGACGGCCATGCGCCCGTCTCGCTCAAGCCGTGACGCGATCCGGTCGAGACCCTCGCGGACTGCCTGAAGCGAGCTATCGCGATCGGCGACGGGCAGATAGACGAGATCGATATCGACTGACAGGCGCGGCAAGTCGCGCACGAACAGGTTGATCGCGGTCCCGCCTTTCAACGCGAAGATGTCTTCGCGCGCGATCTCGGGGATGGCGCGGACGAGCAAGCTGACCTGATCGACATATCGCTGCGCGGTCATTGGGCTGTTTCCCCTGCCTTGGCGGCGAAGGTCGCCGGCACCGTTATCTGGTAACGAGGGTCCAGCCGCCCGCCCGGGACGAGCTGCCGCTTGCCGCGACCCAGATCGATATGCTGGCGATCGATATGCTTCGCCCAGCCATGGTCGTGGCGATCGGCGAAGAACAGGAACAACCGCTTTGCCCGGATGCTCTTGCATCCTTCAAGCAGGCTGGTCAGGAGTCTCGGCCGCAACGTCGTCAGGCCTTCGAAGATCGTATCGACATGCTCGAAGCTCAGGCTTTGGGGCACGTCTTCCATCATCTCGATGGTTGCCCGCTCGGCACCGGCTACCGCCAAGAAATGGTCCCAAGGTTCACTCGCGTCTGGCGACGGCACGGCGGCTCCGAGGCGCGTCGTCCCGAGATCGAGCCGATGCCATTCGACGCCAAGCGACGGATTCGAGAACAGCGAGCGGTTGTGAAGGACTACCATCGCGTCGGTCGGGAGCTTCGGCAGCCAGGAGGGAACCGCGCCTTCCGGATCATAGAGATGGACCGTCCGATCGCCACCGAGACGGGCGAAATGCCCTAGCCCGTGGAGTTCGAGTGCGGTCATGCCGCCGATATAGAAGGATGCAGATCCAATCCGTTGCGCCGACATCACTGCCATGTCCCAACGCAGGCTTGTCGCCCCGCCAGCCGGGGTCGCACGTCGGTAGACGCGCGGCGCGACGCGTTCGAGCCAGCCCCGCTGGACATAATCGTGGATCGATGTCCTGGAGATACCTTGCGCCTGCAACCACGCGGAATCGACCATCAGCCCGGGGGCCAGGTTGGTGAGAAGCTGGTTTAATGGTTGGCGCTTTCGTTCGTCCATCACGAACTATTTGAATGATTTGCGAACTGATGGCAATGCGCAGTTTACGATAGGTCAAATATGTTCGCCCTATACGAAGGAACGGTAGGTTTCTCAAACCAACCTCCGCGCCTGCATCAGCGCGATCGGCTGCGCTCGGGCGGCTTGTGATCCCGGCCTTGCCGAACAGGCGCGCCGCGCGCCGGCCCTGCGGTAGGCTCGACCCCGCGTTGCACCGATGCGCCCGCATCCCGGACAATGGCGGGACGAATAGTGCGACCGGCAGCTATATGCGCATCGAGCTGGGCGCGCGCTACGGTCATCACGCGCGTGACGGCCTCTGGATTATCGAACAAGGTGCGCCGGATCACGGCTTCCATCACCCGCATCTGGCTATCGACAGCCCGATCGTTAGGCATCGACCGCCCATCGGCGCGCCCGCCGGGCTGCCGCGCTGTAACGGGGGACTCGCTCGATCGACGGGCAGGCGCCGGATCGCGGCTCTCGGCCGCGTCGCGCGCGATCATCGGCGCGATCGTGTTCTTGCTGGCATCGCTGCGCAGGCGGTCGAGCTCCTGCAGATCGCGATCATTCGGCTTATAGCCTCTGACCTCGAGCCCCTTCTGGCCCGCCTCGAGCCATACCGATCGCCGGAAGGCTTCGGTCCCCGTGACGTGGATCCTCTCCCATCCACGATGCTGCGCGATCGCGACGAGATCCTTCACGACCTCCTGGCTCTCGGTCGCCGTGACGAGCCGGCGGCCCTGATCGCGGAATGCTGGATCCTTCATTTCGGCCGAGGTGAAGAAGGCCGGCTCCCCGGACCATTTCGCCTTGTCGGCATAATAGCGCTTGCGCACGGCTTCGGGCAGATCGCCCGCCTCGACGGAAGGAGCCTTCGGCTTCCCGCCCGGCTCGGCCGTACGTTCCCCATCAATGGCACGAGCGACCGGGTCGGGTCGGGTCGCCTGGACTGCGGGGGCGGCCTCCTTGCCGCGCTCCATTTCGTCAAAGGAGACGCTGTTGGTCCTGGCGCGCTGCTTGGGCGCCGCCGCCTTGTCATTATCGGCCATGATCATGCCTCGCTGTCACTAATGCTTCGGATGAATCGTGATCGTCGTCCGGCTCGATGGCCGCACGCGCGGTCATCGCCATGACGAAGGCGATCGCCGCTTTCTCATCGCCCGGCGGCGGAAGCTCCTCAAGTTCGCCCAGGACAAGCATATCATCGGTGATCTCGGCATAGCCGGCCAGTTCGTCGTCAGTCAGCGTGCGGGTCACGACGGGCTCTTCCTCCGTTGGTGGTGGGGCGAGGAGCGCCGCCCGCTTCGCCTCTATCGCTTGGGTTAACGCGTCCGAGCCGGCGCCGGCGCTGGCCGACGGCGAGACCTGCTTCGCCTGCGGGATCATAATCAGCCGCGGCGCAACCTTGGGCGGGTCCGAGATCCTGCTGGTGAAATGCCGAGAGCGGAAATATTCGATCTTGCGCGCCCGGACCGGGGGAATACCGCCGCGCAGCAACAGCAGTTCGCCCTTTGGCATCTGCATCAGTTCCTGTGGCATCATCAACGCCCGGCGCTGATCCGACTCTGAAATGCTGCGATTGGCGAGCATGCCATGGATAGTCCGGCTCTTCGACTTTACGTTCATCGTGAAGAAGCCGAGCCGCTCGGAGAGTTCATTGGCGACCCTCAGCTCTTTCGGTGTGAAAACCACCTCCAGACCGCAGTTGGCGATAATCTCGTCGGTGACGTCCGCACCGTAGATTCCCCGCGGTTGCGAGCGGCTCTGGATTACCGGCAACAAGCGTAGCCCGTAGCCGGCGACATAGGAAAAGGCCGACGCGATCACCGGTGCCTTGCCCAGTCGAGCGAATTCATCGAGCAGCAGGAGGACGGGCACCTGGCCCCCTGAGGCCGGCAGCTCCCGTGTGTTGAGGTCGATCAGCTGCTGCAGGAAGAGATTATACACCGGCGCGATGCGGTCGATGTTGTCTGGTGATACGCCCAGATAGATCGAGATCCGCTCGCGGCGGACCTGGCGCAGATCGAAGTCGGTCTCCGACGTCGCTGCATCGACATACGGGTTAAGCCAGAGGCTGAGCTTCGAGGTGATCGTCTGCTTGATACCGGAGAAGGTGTTGTCGGACGCGGAGGTGAAGTCGCTCAACGCCGAGACGCAGGCCTGGCTTAGCCGCTGCCCGCGCTTCTGCGCTTCCTCGACAACCTTGGGCAGCTCGACCTTCGGGTCGCCCGCCGTCAGCCGCCGGTAGATTTCGCCGATCGTGAAGGGGAGGGCGGGGTTGGCCGCAACAAGGGAGCCGACGCCGACGAAGGCGGCGCGCGCGGCTTCAGCCCAGAAGGGGTCGGCCTTCTCGGGTGCTGGAAATAACATGCCGCCGATCTTCTGGAGCTCGTTGACCACATCGACGTCGTCGAGACGATCGATGAAGCTCAGCGGATTGTACCGCGCGGTCCGCCCTTCGGGATCGAGCGGGTCGAACAGATAGACGGCTTGGCCATGGCGCGCCCGGAAGCCGGCTGTGATGTCCCAGTTCTCGCGCTTCACGTCGAGCACCACGACCGAGTCCGCCCAACTCAGAAGATTGGGGATCACGACACCGACGCCCTTGCCAGCACGCGTGGGCGCCTCGAGCAGAACATGCTCGGTCCCGCCGAACACAAGATAGCGGCCACCCTTCTGGCCGACGATGATGCCGCTCTTGCTGCGCAGCTGTTCTTGCCGGATCTCGCTTTCACGCGCGAACCGCGCCTCGCCATGCAGCGAGCGCCCCCGTTTCAGGATGACGAGCAAAATGACGAAGGCGATTGCGCCGCTGACCAACGCGCCCCGCTTCAACCACAGGTGGAGGAGCGGATCGCCGCGATAGTACCAGAGCCATGCTGGCACCGCCGTGATCTGCATCTGCGGCCCGATCTGCTTCAAGCCGACGAGCGCCACCAGCACCGCGCACAGGGAGCAGAGGATAAGCACCGCCGCGAGGATCCCCGCGACGATCGCGACCCTAGTGAGCGGTCGTGCGTCCGACAGGCGGGTCAAAATATACCTCCTCGACCTCGAATTTTCCGGCGTGCTTGCGGGTCTGGACAACAACGTCGACCAACATGCGAAGCAGCCCGCGGATGTCGTCGCGGGCGAGATCCCGTCCGCCCTCCGATTCCTTGACCAGCAAGGTGAGCTGCTCGAACGCTCCCATGGCCGAGCCGGCATGGACGGTCGTGATCGAGCCAGGATGGCCCGAGTTGACATTGCGCAGATAGAAGAAGGCGGTGCCGTCGCGCAGCTCCTGCAGCAGGATGCGATCGGGGCGCATGCGAAGCGCGCTTTCGAGCAATTGCTTGGGGCCGACCTTGGCGAGGCCCTGCCGCTCGCTCGAATAGACCATATGAACGACGTTGTGATGCTCGACGACGAGCTCGCGCGTATCCTCGATCGTCAGCAGCCGCTCATGGGGCGGGATCAGCTGGATGAGCGCCTTGGCGAAGGTGGTCTTGCCTGACCCGGTCGCGCCGCTCACCAGAATGTTCTTGCGGGCAGCAACTGCGGTCCTGAAGAAGGACGGCCAGTCACCGGCATCGCGTTGCGCTACAAGCTGCGCATCGACCCCGCCGAGACCGCGTGCGGCAGAGCGCGTTCCCTTGAACAGTCCCGTGTTGGCGAGTTGATCGATTGCGAGGTTGACGCGCGAGGGCTTGCGCACCGTGAAGGATGGCGCCCCGCTCGGCGTCACCGACGGTATGACGATCTGGCAGCGCTCACCACCAGGCAATATCGTCGAGCAGATCGGAGTCTCTGCATTGACGTCCTGCCGGGTGAAACTCGCGGCGGCAACGGCGAGCGTCGCGAGCCATTCGCTGTCGAGTTCGGCGACATCATGCCAATGCCAGCCCTGATGATCCTCGATGCCGACCTCGCCGGGCTTGTTGATCACAAGCTCCGTCACCTCGGCCGGCTCCAGCAGCGGCAGGATCGGCGCGAGATAGTGGCGCAGGACGGCGGTATCGCTCACGTCAGCGCCGCAGCTCAAGATTGTAGACGTCGGCGAAGTTGAAGTCCTTGGCGACGAAGATCCCGACTTCCTCGCCCTGGTTCTTTTTGAGCACGGGGCGGATGTTGATGCTGTTCTGGAGTGCGATGCCCGCGCCTTCGCTCGGCGTGCGCGTCGTATTGTTGAAGTTGTTGCTGCCGCCCGACACCGATTGACCGGCGATATAGGCGGCGTCGTCGACCAGTGAGAGCAGCAATGCACTGCCGAACCGCGCCCAGAAGAATGTGTCGACCGATCCGGCGATGCCGGCGCGTCCGAGCGCGTCCGAGCCGGGCGACGCCAAGTCGATGCGGACTCCCTGCGGGGTCACGGCTCGCGTCCACAGAACGAAGAGACGGTTCTGCCCCTGCTGGATGCCGCCATGATATTCGCCGAGCACCTTCGTGCCCTTTTCCATCAGCACCACCCGACCATTTTCGGAATAGACGTCGCGCGGGATCAAACAGGAGGTGTAGCCGGGCTGCGCCGAGTTCATGGCAGTCTGGAGAATACACGGGATCAACGTTCCGGCGGTCACAAGGTAGTTGCGGTTCGGCAGCATCGACGCCCGCGCTTCGCCGACCGCAGAACTCTGCCGAAGCGCGTCCAGCGCATTGGGCGTGCCGCGGGCGGCCTGGCCCGCAGATCCATCGCCGGCTGTTTCTGGCTGGGCGGGATCGGCGCTGGTCCCGGCTCCCGAAGCGCGCATCGCGTCCCGGCCGCCATAGGCGATCAATGTCGATCGCCGCGCCTGGTCGGCGAGGTTCTGGCGATTGTTCTGCGGTGCCGCGGCGGGGGCCGCTCCCGGTTGAATTGCGGGTACGATCTGGCCATCAGGGCCGACGACCTGTGCACCAGGCGCTGGGTTGATGACCGGCGCGTTGGGATCAACAGCTGCTAGGCCGAGCGGCTTGGCCTTTGCAGCGACAGCATCATAAGCGACCGTCTCGCGCGCCGCGAGATCGGGTCGCCGCGCCATTGCTTCAGGTTTCGCCATCAAACTGCTGACATTCTTGCTCGGTCCCGAATTCACCCACAGAATGCCGAGCACCATCGCCGTGCCGGCGAAGATCAGCGCTGTGTTGCGCTTCGCCGGCGTCATGCCGCCGATCGGGTCGATACCGCGTTCGCGGATGATCTCGTCGCGCTCGGGCGTGGGATCGCCATGCGGGCGACGACGGTCCTCAGGCGCAGATTCGTCCATCGCGCTCACTCCTTCGGGTCTTGAAGGGTGCGCTCGACATGCGGCGACGCAGTGTTGGTGCCGTAGTCGACACCGTAAGGGGTCGGTGCCAGATTATAGATGCACAGCACCTCTCGGTTACGGCGCAGTCGGAGTTGAGCCGCAACGGCATGCACCACAACGAATTCGTCTCGCACATCGAACGGGACAAGGCTTTCCGAGCCATCCGGCCGAACAAGGTAGATCGCCGGAATCTCATGGTTTCCTGGGAAGCGCAGGACCGTGAACTGGCCGTTGTCGGAGATCTCCGACGGCTGGAGGTCGCTCGAGCCCTGGACCTTGTAATTCAAATTGCGCGGCCCCTCTATCACACCATGATCGAGCGCACCGCGAACGACGCTCGCCTGAAGCGCCGCGACGCGTTGCGCCTCTTGGGTCTCCCGCATCCGGGCCGCGCGGTCTGCTTCATCACGCGGGTAGCGGAAACGGACCTGGAAGAAGGTGTTACTGCTGCCGCGACCGATCGGTCCCCGCCGCGTCGTCAGCTCGAACGCGTAGTTGCGAAGCTCTCCGCCGCGGTTTGTCGTGACGATAAGGTTGGTAGGTCCCGCGCGTTCGCGCGGCTTCAGGAAAAGGATGTGACCGGCGACCGCCACTTCCCACGATACCGTGTCCCCTAGTGCGACATGCTCGATCGTCTCGTCGGCACCGAGGACGACCTGGGTCGCGGTGCGGAAGGTGCCGACGATGCGGTAGACCTCGGTCTCCTGATATTCGACGAACTTCACGCGCTGGTCTGCCGGTCCCGCGCGCGGCGTATCCTCGGCCAAGGCGGGCGCGGCAATAAGCGCGAGGATGCCTGCGATATGGATCAGCCGCTTCACCGCACCACCTCCGGGTCGGCGCGGTAGTTTTGGACCTGAAACCCAAGCGGATTACGGTACCGGTCGCCCTCCGCCATCGGCGCGTTGGTGTATTGGAAGGTCACCGTCGCGATCCAATCACTGCTCTGCGTATCCGTTTCGGTCTGCACCGTGCGGGTGAAGCGCACGTTGGCAACACGGTCATTGATGAAGGCGATGTTGCGGACACGGGCCTGGACCACCGCACCTTTGCCCCAGACGACCTGTGGACTCGCCGCGTTGTTCGAACTGAAAAAGCGACCCCAGCGCTGCTGCTCGCCGGGCTCGGACAAGATCGCGACGGCCCTGAAATTCTCTTCAGCTGCCGCCGGCAGCCAACTCTCCCTTGCCCTGACATATTGGGCGAGAAAAAACTTCGTTACCGCCTCATCGTACCGCATAGGTTTTTGGGTGAGGGTGGTCTGGACGTCGACCGCACCCGTCGTCTGATTGACCCGAATGATGTACGGCATCACCGTCTTGAGCGGTGCCAGCCCCGCGAGCGCGAACCCCTCCGCAGCTGACACAATCATCGCCAGGCCTGCCACGATCCACGCGATGCGCTCGGATCGAAGCGACTTGCGCTGGCGATCCTGATCCCAGGATCGTGCCTGCCCGAAATAGAGCTCGGCGTCCTTTGCGGGCACGCCCTCCGCCTGGCTGCGCATGGTCAGCAACTCCCAAAGGATCGAGGATCCGTCCGCGCGGAAGTCTTTTCGGGCGCGGGGTCGGGAACCGGCGGCGGCGGTGTCCCGCCTTCGATCGGTTGCTTGATCTGCGGCACGGGTGGCGGGGCAGGGGGCGCAACCACGGCCGGTAATGGTGAACCCGGCAAAACGCTTCCATAGATGTTCGCGTCACGCAGGTGCTTGCCGTTGCAAACCGGCAGCTTCTTCGGCCCCGATACCCCGTGGGCGAGCGACGGCAGCAGGACGATGAACACGGCCGATCGACGGAGCAATTTACCGAGCTTGGACGTCCTCGTCATATGCTCTTCCTTGTCATCATGAGGCGCGACTGACCGAACCGCCACGTTGCGCAGCGCGTTCGAGATTGCGGCTGTTTCGGGAGATGCGGCGCTGCTGGAAGGGTGCCGCCATTGTGCCCCAGGCCGATCCGGCGAAAGCGCCCACGCCCGCTGCGGCGCCGCCGGCGATGCCGGTTGCGATCGACGGCGCCTGGAAGAAAAAGATCGTGCCGAGGAAGATGTAGACCGCGAACAGGACCGCACCCAGGGCTGCATCTCCGACGCCCTCAGAAGCGGTGATAGCGGTTGCGCCGAGGTCAGTAATCAGCGCCGTGATCGCGATAATGACCGCCATTAGAACGATGAAGTTGAACGCCTGGCCTAGCCATCCATGGAAGAGCCTGCGGGTGGTTTCGAAGAGAGAAAGCGCAATGAAGATCGGACCAAGCGCTATGATTATGGCAAGTGCCACCTTGGCGAAGACCGTGATCGAGAAGCCGATCGCGGCGGACAATCCGGCAAGCGCCTTTAGGCAGAGGCTCAGTATGTACAGAACGAGCTTGTAGGGGTTAATGTCGCTATAAGTCGCGGCCTCGGTCTCAATCCGCGCGATGATGACGTCACATTGATGTAGATTTCCGCTGAGAAGTGACCCGGTATTTCCATCGAGAATTGACCCGGGTGAAGGTATGTCCCGCAGAGCGGGTTTTGGGTCAAGCTGGTGATTTTTCCTTTCGTGGTTTTGGT
>NZ_JAFCWO010000022.1:0-15200 GCF_049897605.1 Sphingomonas sp. DC1600-2 | reverse complement strand
CTGATTATGCCGAACTGCCGCATGGCTGACCCACGGAAAACCCCCATTCCGAAAGGCCATGCGGCATAATCCGGATCGCGGCATTATGCCCTTTATGCCGATATCGGCATAAGACCCATGCCACAGGTCACGCCTCGCGAGTCGGCCGCGACCTGTCCGGCTCGTATGGCACGAAGAAATACGCGTTCGAAGAACTGGTCGCCGAGATGAACGCTGCCTTCTGTTGCGCATCGCTCGGCATCGTACCGACCGTGCGGCACGCCGATTACATCGGTTCGTGGCTCGAAGTGCTGCGCGAAGACAATCGCGCCATTGTCCGTGCCGCGTCCCAGGCAAGCAAGGCGGCGGATTGGCTGCTCGGTCTAGTGCCGGCCGACAGCACCGAACTGCAGGCGGAGCCTTCGACTGACAGGAGGGCGGCATGATCCTCCTCACGCCCGAGCTGCGCGAGCAACTCCTCGCCAACGGCCGTGATCGCGACGTCGATCACGTTCCTGTCGTCAAGTTTTTCAACCCGCTCGGCGAAGGCGTCTGGCTCGCGACCGAGCTTGACGCGGACGGCGACACCCTGTTCGGCCTCGCCGATCTCGGTGAGCCCGAGCTGGGCTCATTCAGCCTCGCCGAAATGATCGCGGTCAGGCTTCCGCTCGGTCTCGGCATCGAACGCGACATTCTCTTCGAGGGACTGTTTCCGATCTCGGTCTGGGCCGAAACGGCGCGGCGAACCGGCAGCATCCGGGAAGCCGAGCGCGTACTTCACGCCGTCCATCGATCCAAGCAAGAGGACGGCTGATGCTCGTCCGTCACGGGCAACGGCTAACGCTGTACGAGCACGCGCGCGGCCCGCCTCGCAAAAAGCGCCTCGAGCGCGAATGCTCTGGGACCCTTGAAGCGCTTTCGATGGCGAAATGCCATCCTACGTCATAGCCTCTTTCAAGGACTGCCCAAGACTTATCAAATTCCCCTCGCTGTCGTGAAACCAGCAGCCAAGTTCCGCTGATCCCTTGCTGGGATAGTTGCCGGCGACGTGCGCTATGCCATCGATGGTCTTTAGCCGGCCGCTTTCATACTCGAGAAAGTTGACGCCGCGACGCTTGAGCTCATCGACGACGGAGCGGACGTCGTCAACGGTGATCGCGAGCTGTGTAAAGTCTCCGGCCGATCGGCCGCTTGAGAGGAATATCGAAAACTCACTCGCACCGATACAATAGCGCAGGCCACCGGGGCGTTCCTCCGTTGGCCTCACGCCGAGCTTTTCCAGATACCATCGTCGCGCGCGGTCGAGATCCTGTGCCGGGAGGCGCGTTGCTGCGCTGAGGTATTTCTCTTCCACGGCCAACATCATTCCTCCGCCCGATGTACAGGAAGCCCCTCGATTTGCTCCAGCAGCATCGCAATCTTGGCGGGCTCCGTGAGCATCGCGTCATGTCCCGCCGGCCGTGCGTCAATCATCTCAATCCCAAGAGCCATGGCGTGCTCCGCCTGTTCGGGAATGAGATCTGAAGTCCGAATGTACGCCCTTGGCAAACGGTTGAGAGCCCTCGCAGAGAAGTGGAGGGATTGCGCAAACGTGCGCCACGGTTGCCCCACCAAACGACTGGCCAAGATCACTGCCATCTCCCTATCGAACGATCCAAGTTTCTCGATAGGGATCATCGGAGCGATGCGGTCCTCGACGACCAGCGCTTCGATATCATGTATCGGCGCGAGATCGGCGAAGGATCGCCCATTCGCGCCCACAAAGGCGTCGAGATACACGATCCGCTCTATCCTATCCGGCACACGGTCTGCCACCCCTGTAATCACAAGCCCTCCATAGCTGTGGCCCACCAGCGTTACATCGCGAATGTCCTCTCGAATTATGAGATTGTGCACGTCCTCGATATGGGCATCGAGATCGACGTGAGCGCAAGGTTCGTCGATTGCCATGCCGGATAGTGTCGGCGCCCAAGTTCTGTGACCTCGATCGTCAGCAAGTTGTCGAACCGTCGCCCAACACCAACCGCCGTGCCAAGCACCGTGGACAAACACGAACCGCCGAGATCTGCTCGCGTAAGACATCCTCACCACAATAGGTCGACAAGACGCAGCTTCAAATTGGCTTGCCGCGTCTCACCGACGCCTCCATCGCGGCCCACGGCTGCCGCCCGTCAAGAACGCGAGCCTATCCCCGGCCGCGCGGCCCCCTTCGCAAGCAGCGCCGCGATCGATCATTTCTATACCCGGGTATAGTTGCAATATACCCCTATGGGTATGTATGAAACCCGCGGCGCGCATTGAAGACCAGCAATAATTCACGCTCCGGAATCCAGCCCTGCAAAGGCTGGATTTTTCATTGGCACAGCAAGGGATCGCTATGAACCCGCGACCTAGCGGTCAGGCCGACGATTGCGACAGCAGACGCTCGACGTCTGCACTCGTCTATCGCCGGCTCGGCCACGCTCAGGGCGACGACACGATTGTCGAGAGCCGCGCGAACCACTTCGCGCTGCTTTGATGCGTGCCGCCTCCTGAGCCAGGCATCAGGAGGCAGGAATGACCTACCAATTTTTCAGCGCACGCCTGCGCGGCGCCAGCTCATCGGAGATCCGCCCGCGTCTCGCACTGGCGCGCCGGCGTCTCGGGTGCGGGTGGCGCCAACAACCAAGCTGAGCGCTGCGCTCCATGCGGCGGGCGCCACGGTCGCTCGCCGTCGATACCTAACCCCATACATCAACGCCCATTGGGAAGGCGCTCCTCGTGCTGGCAGACCCGGAAAATCAACGCGACAATCACGCGCGCGCCGCAGTGCTCGATGAAGCGCATATCGGCGACATCAAGGGCGCATTCGGCTCGATCCAACGCGGCGACGAACTGCCGCGCGCGAGCCTCAAAGCCCGCCTCACGACCCTACTGGCTATCATTGGGCCGGGTCTGATCGTCATGGTCGGCGACAACGATGCCGGCGCCTTCGGTACCTACACGCAGGCTGGCCAAGTCTATGGCACGCGCCTGTTGTGGGTACTGCTGGTTCTCGTACCTGTGCTCTACGTCAATCAGGAGATGGTGCTGCGGCTCGGCGTGGTGACCGGCGTCGGTCACGCGCGGCTCATTCTCGAACGCTTCGGCAAGTTCTGGGGCGCCTTCAGCGTCATCGACCTCTTCATCCTGAACGCCCTCACCATCGTCACCGAGTTCATCGGCATCAGTCTGGGCATGGATTACCTGGGCATCCCGAAGATGTTCGGCGTGCCGATCTCCGCGGTACTGATTGTCGCCGCAGCCAGCACAGGGTCGTTCAAGCGTTTTGAGCAAGTCTGCATGGCGCTGGTGGCGGGATCGCTCCTGCTCGTGCCGATCTTTGTGATGGCTCACCCAAGCGGCGGACAGATGCTGCACGATTTCGTCGTTCCCGGCCTGCCGAAGGGCTCGGACCTGTCGGCCGTGGTGCTGCTGATCATCGCCATCATCGGCACCACCATCGCGCCTTGGCAGCTCTTCTTCCAGCAGTCCTACCTGATCGACAAGCGCATCACGCCGCGCTTCATGAACTATGAGCGCACCGACCTGTGGATCGGCATCGCCATCGTGATCATAGGCGCTGCGGCGATCATCGCCTTCACCGCCGCGACCTTCGCCGGCCATCCGGAATTCGGCAATTTCACCGACGCCGAAGGGGTCGCCCAGGGGCTGCAGAAGTATGTTGGCCACGTCGCCGGCGTGCTCTTCGCACTGGCCCTGATTGACGCCTCGATCATCGGCGCCGCGGCTGTGGGGCTTGCGACATCTTATGCCCTGGGCGACGTGCTGGGGCTGAAGCACTCGCTGCATCGTAAGATCTCCGATGCAAAGGGCTTCTACGCCGTCTTTGCCGGTATCCTGTTCGTATCGGCGATTGTCGTTCTGGTCCCCGGTAGTCCGCTAGGCCTGCTGACCGTCGGCGTGCAAGTGTTGGCCGGCGTTCTGTTGCCCTCGGCGACAGTGTTCCTGCTGCTCCTCTGCAACGACACCGAGGTGGTGGGTCCGTGGGTGAATGGACTCTTCGCCAACCTCTTCACATCCGCAGTCATCGCCGTCTTGGTCGTGCTGTCCCTGGTGCTGACCGCCAGCGTGCTGTTCCCCGACATCAGCGCCCAAACCATCATCCTGATCCTGGAGATCGGCGCAGCGGTTTCCGCGGTCAGCGCCGCAGCTTTCTTCACCTACCGGCGCCTGCATCCCGCGGCGCCCAAGGTCGCCGTCGACACCAGCCTCCGCGCTACCTGGCGGATGGCCCCGCTGGCGCTCCTTAAGGCGCCGCAGCTCTCCGCCGAGGTGCGGATCGGTCTGACTGTCCTCCGCACCTATCTGTTGATCGCGATGATCCTGGTGATCGTTCGTGTCGTGGAGGTTGCCCTTGGCCACTGACCCTGCCGTCACCAGCCTTCTCGCCAAGGCATTCCACCGGGCTCATCCTGTTGAAGAGGTTTGCCATGACTCCTAACGCCACCGATGCCCCTCATGCGCCCGTCCACGAGACGGTCTCCCTGGTCTCCATGTTCAAGCATGGCGTCGTGGACGCCAACGGCGCCCCGGCCGGCCGCCTGGAAGACGTTGTCGCCGTCTTGCGGGACAATGACTATCCACTGCTGAAAGGCCTCCTGGTCGGCAGCGGCCCGGTATTCGTGCCGATGGCGGACGTCATCGAGATCAAGCCCGATGGCGCTGTGCGGATCGCGGCGGGAGAACGACGACCCTTCTCACAAGAGGCTGGGGAAACGCTGCTGAAGGCCGAGATGCTCGGCCGGCGTCTGGTCGATCTGCCGCGCGGCGTGTTGGTCAAGGCGCACGACGTGCGCTTCGACGCAACCCCGTCGGGTTGGCGCATGGTCAGCGTGGACGTGCACAAGCATAGCTGGCTGCACTTCGGCTCGCATGAGCACCACCCGGCCCGGGACTGGCACGACTTCCTGCCGCTCACCCGCGACGCAGCGCAGGCCAGATCTACATCATCGCTCGGCCGCATCGAGGCGCTGAAGCCGGCTCAGATCGCCGATATTATTGAACGCGCTCCGAGCCAAGAGCAGGATGTCTTGCTGGCTTTGGTGCATACGGATCCCAGCCTGGAAGCCAATGTCTTCGAGGAGTTGGACGATGACAAGCAGGCGCAACTGCTGAAATCGCGCAACGACGACGAGGTGGCCGACGTACTGTCGCGCATGCGCGCCGACGACGCGGCCGACGCGATCATGGAGTTGCCGCAGGAACGCCGACAGAACGTGCTCGATCGTCTCCCGACGGCGACGAAGATGAAGGTCAGCATGCTGCTCGGCTTTAATTCGGCGACGGCGGGCGGCCTGATGGGCGCCGATTTCCTCGCCGTGCCGGAGGATCGCACGATCGGCGATGCGCTTGAGCAACTGCGAACACTGACAACCGTGCAGCCCGAGGCCTTGGTGACGATTCACAGCCTGAATGCGGACGGCGCCTTGGCCGGAACGCTAAGCGTTGTGCGCGCCCTGCAACTTAGTCCCTCGACGTTACTTCGCGACGCAGTCGACGCGCGCGCAATCGTCGCATCGCCTGATGACGACATCATTGCGGTCACCACGCGGATGGCTGACTTCAACTTGTTGAGCTTGCCGGTTGTTGATGCCGAGGGGAAATTGCTGGGGTTGGTGACCGTAGACGACGCGCTGGAAGCCGCCATCCCGCAGGACTGGGCCCGGCGCGAGGGGGCAAGTGGCTCGCCGCAACGCCGACTGGGATGATGTCCGACACCCACGGATTCCAGCCCAACGAGACGACCATCCTCGTCTTCCTCCATGCTGCGGGCCACCGCCCTACATGAATGGCTCATGACCCCCACTGTCGCCCAGGACGTATCCACACGCACCCGCGAACCCCAGCATTGGGCGGCGCTCGGCGCGCTAGGCATCGTCTATGGCGATCTCGGCACCAGCCCGCTCTACACTCTCCAGACCGTCGTCCAAGCAACCGGCGGACATTTCACGACCGCCAGCGCGCTAGGCATCCTGTCGCTGCTCGTCTGGACCCTGATCATCACCATTTCGATCAAATATTGTCTGTTCGTCATGCGCGCCGACAACCATGGGGAAGGCGGAATCCTTGCCCTGATGTCGCTGGTCGGCGCCAACAGATTCAAAGGGACCGCCAAAATCCTGGCCGTCATGGGCCTGCTCGGCGCGGCCTTGCTCTATGGCGACGGCGTCATCACGCCGGCCATCTCGGTGCTCAGCGCGCTCGAAGGTGTCAATGTCGTGACGGGTTCGCTCAAGCCCTTCGTCATGCCGGCGGCCGTCGCCATCCTGATTGTCTTCTTCGCAGCCCAGCGGTTCGGCACGGCTAGAATTGGCGCCGCCTTCGGCCCGATCATGCTGCTCTGGTTTCTTGTTATCGCGGTCCTTGGGCTCACCGGGATCGTTCGCAATCCCAGCGTCCTCACCGCCCTCGATCCGCGTCACGCAATCGGCTTCCTGGCCCATAGCGGAGGAAACGGGATGCTGGTGCTCGGCGGCGTCTTCCTCTGCATCACCGGGGGCGAGGCGCTTTACGCCGACATGGGACACTTCGGGCCCGGCCCCATACGCCTGTCCTGGTACGCGATCGTGCTGCCGTCGCTGCTGCTCAGCTACGCCGGACAGACCGCCTTGCTCATCCAGAAGGGTACGATCGAAGGCAATCCGTTCTTTCAGCTTTGCCCCACATGGGGAGTCTATCCGCTTGTGTTCCTGGCGATGATTGCCACCATCATCGCCAGCCAGTCGATCATCACGGGTTCGTTCTCGATGACACGGCAGGCGATGCAACTCGGCTGGCTGCCCGGCTTTCATATTCGCCAGACGTCCGACAAAGTTTACGGCCAGATCTACGTGCCCGTCGTAAACTGGATGATGATGGTAGCGACCATCGGGATCACCATCGCCTTCGGCAGTTCCGACAGGCTTGCCGGCGCCTACGGCACGGCGGTGTCGACAACGATGCTGCTGACCACCTGCCTGCTCTTCACGGCTATGCGGAAAACATGGCGTTGGCCGCTCGCGGTTTCGATCCTAATCGCCGGACTCTTCCTGATCGTCGATGTCGGGTTCTTTGGCGCCAATCTGCTGAAGATCGCCGAAGGCGGCTGGCTGCCCCTGACCTTCGGCGCGCTCGTCTTCTTCCTGATGCTGACCTGGCGGTCGGGGATCGATGCGGTTCGCGAGAGCCTGGCGCAAGCGTCGGAAGCACCCGAAAGATTTGTCGCTGACTTGGCCGCCGGCAAGGTGCCCCGTGTCCCCGGCACGGCGATCTTCCTGACCCGGACCTATCAGAAAATCCCGCCGCTGCTGATCGACCACGTCAAACACATGGGCGCCCTCCATCAGTCGGTAATCGCCTTGACGATTCTGTTCGAGGAATCGCCGCGCATCGATGATGAGGAGCGCTGTGGCGTAGAAAAGATTGCCGACGGGATCTGGCGCGTGACGATGCGCTTTGGCTTCGTCGAAATACCAGACCTCACCGCCGCTCTGAAGCGGGTTAAGGGTCTCGATCCGTCGATCGATCTCGATCACGCCATTTATTTCGCGACACGCGATATTATCGTTGCAAGGGCCGGAAGCTCGCTGTTTGCGCATTGGCGTCTTCCAGTGTTCGCCTTTCTTTATCGCAATGCCGTAAAGGTGGTTGATCGCTTCAGCTTGCCGCCCGACCGCGTCGTGGAAATCGCGCGGCAGATCGAGTTGTAAGTCATCCCCGTCAAGTGCTCAGACAAGACAGTCCCGCCGTCGATGCAGCGAAGAAGGAGGTGGACACACCTCTATTCTGCTAAGCTTGCGGCATGACACAGTCGCGCTCTCCCCTCTGGCCAGGCGTGCCACTGGCGCTCATATCGGCAGTGCTCTTCGGTGCCTCGGCGCCATTCGCGAAGCTCTTGCTCGGCTCGATGCCGCCGCAGCTCCTCGCCGGACTGCTCTATCTCGGGGCCGGCATCGGTCTGGTGGCCATCATCGCTAGCAGAGCAGCCTTCGGCGCTCCGGCTCCGGAGGCGCCCCTACGGCGCCATGACCTCCCCTGGCTCGCGGCCGTCGTCCTATGCGGCGGGGTAGCCGGACCGCTCCTCTTGATGTTGGGGTTGGCGCGTACGTCCGCCGCCTCCGGGTCCCTACTACTGAACTTGGAAGGGCTCGCGACCATGGCGATCGCGTGGGTCGTGTTCCGGGAAAACGTGGATCGGCGGCTAATGCTGGGCGCCTTCGCCATCCTTGCGGGAGCGGCGATCCTCGCGTGGAATGGAACAGGTGTACGCATCGACGCGGGCGGTGCCTTTATCGCCGTCGCGTGCCTAGCGTGGGGCATCGACAATAATCTGACGCGCAAACTGTCTTTGGCCGATCCGGTGATCACGGCGGCCATCAAGGGTATCGCGGCCGGCAGTACGAACGTCGCCTTGGCGATGGTGCTTGGCGCGCATCTGCCGACGCCGACCACGATCGCGGCCGCGGCCGCCGTCGGCTTCCTCGGCGTCGGTGTAAGCCTCGTTCTTTTCATGCTTGCGCTTCGCAACCTCGGAGCCGCACGCACCGGCGCCTACTTCTCGCTGGCGCCTTTCATTGGGGCGATCATCGCCGTGGTTCTGCTAGGCGAGCCTTTGACGATCCAATTGATCGCCGCCGGAATGCTGATGATGGTGGGGCTCTGGCTTCACCTCGCGGAGCGGCATGAGCATGAGCATCTACACGATGCCCTAGCGCACGAGCATGTGCACGTGCACGACGAGCACCACCAACATGAGCATGATGGTCTGGTAACAGAACCGCATTCGCATTGGCATCGGCACGCACCCTTGCGCCACGGTCACGCCCATTACCCCGACCTGCATCATCGGCATACGCACGTCCAGGCAAAATGACTGTTCCCGACGACAGTCATCGGCGGTGAGACTTGGGTCTGGCCGGGAAGGCTGCGGCGATGTCCGGGGCGAAAACCCATAAGAGGAAGAGGGCTGCGCCGGTCTTCGCGGCGGGTTGAAAGCCGAGAGAGAGTCTTTCGGCGCCCGTCGCGGAGTAAGTCCCGATGGCCAGTGCCGTTCAGAAGATCACCCTGTCGTCCTCGCGCGACATCCCCCTCAACAAGCTCATCCTCTCCCAGTCGAATGTCCGGCGCGTGAAGGCCGGCGTCTCGATCGAGGATCTCGCGGCGGATATCGCCCGTCGCGGCTGCCTGCTCCAGAGCCTCAATGTCCGCCCGGTTCTTGATGAGGAGGGCGTCGAGACAGGTATGTTCGAAGTGCCTGCCGGTGGCCGGCGCTTCCAGGCGTTGCAGCTCCTCGTCAAGCAGAAGCGCCTTACCAAGACCGCGCCCGTGCCCTGCGTAGTCCGCGATCCCTCCACCAAGATCCTCGCCGAGGACGACTCGCTGGCTGAGAACGTCCAGCGCGTGCCGCTACACCCGCTCGATCAATTCCGCGCCTTCCAGACCCTGCGCGACAAGGGCCTATGCGACGAAGACATCGCGGCCGCCTATTTCGTCGGCGTCAATGTCGTCAAGCAGCGCCTGCGCATCGCCGCGGTGTCGGAGAAGCTTCTCGACATCTATGCCGAGGATGGCATGTCGCTCGAGCAGCTCATGGCGTTCACCGTGACAACGGACCATGCGCGCCAGCTCCAGGTCTGGGACGCGCTCCAGCGGTCCTACAGCCAGGAGCCTTATCAGATCCGGCGCATGCTGACGGAGAAAACCGTCCGCGCGTCGGATCGCCGCGTGCTGTTCGTCGGCATCGGCGCCTACGAGAACGCGGGCGGTGTCGTCATGCGCGATCTCTTCCAGCAGGACGACGGTGGCTGGCTTGAAAATATCGGGCTTCTCGAAACCCTTGTCGCCGAAAAACTGAAGACCGACGCGGAACATATCGCCACCGAGGGCTGGAAATGGATCGAGGTCGCAGTGGACTTCCCCTACGGTCACGACCACGGCCTGCGCGAGCTCGACGGCATACCGGCCGATCTCACCGACGACGAACGTGCCACGCGTGAAGCGCTGCGCACCGAGTTCGATCAGCTTCAGGCGCAATACGAAGATGCCGACGAACTGCCCGACGAGGTCGACCAGCGCCTCAGCGAGATCGAAACCGCGCTTGAGGCGTTCGAGTCGCGACCGCACGTCTTCGATCCGGCCGACATCTCCCGGGCCGGGGTGTTTGTCAGCATCGCTCACGACGGCCAGCTCCAGGTCGATCGTGGCTATGTTCGCCCCGAGGATGAAGCTCCAGTCGTCGAGCCCGGTCAGGAAGACCGCGACGATCTCGAGCAGGTTAGGATCGACAACGACACGTCGCCGGTTCAGCGTGTCGTCATCACCATCGGCGGCCAGGCCGAGCCGGAAGACGATGAGGACGACGTCGTTAAGCCGTTGCCGGATCGGCTGCTTAGCGAACTGACCGCGTACCGCACGCTGGCGCTGCGGGATGCCGTGGCGAACAATCCGCATGTCGCGATGACGGCGCTCCTGCACAAACTCTGCCTCGACGCCTTCCAGCACACAGCGACAGGCAACTGTCTCGAAGCGTCGGTGCGGCACGTGTTCTTCTCGATCCAGTCTGCCGACCTCAAGGAAAGCCCGTCCGCCAAGGCGGTCACCGAACGGCACGATGCCTGGAAGGCCGACATGCCGAAGGATGAAGCCGCGCTCTGGGATTGGCTCGCCGCACTGGACGACGCCAGCCGGGCCGCACTGCTGGCGCACTGCGTCTCTTTCGGCGTCAACGCGCTCTACGAGAAAGGCGATCGCTATGGCGGTCCCGGTCTCTCCGTTCACGGCGTCCAACATCGTCTCGCCCAGGCTGACCGCCTCGCACGGGCCGTCGGGCTCGACATGGTCGACGCCGGTTGGCGGCCAACGGTCGAGAATTATCTCGGCCGCGTCACCAAGCCTCGTATCCTCGAAGCGGTGCGCGAGGCGAACGGCGAGCAGTCGGCGCAGCTCATCGACCATCTGAAGAAGGCGGACATGGCGAAGGAGGCCGAACGGCTGCTCAACGGCACCGGCTGGCTGCCCGAGCCGCTCCGGTCTTCCGAAGCGACGACTGCCGACATCGGCGATGCCGACGCCAACGGCGGCGAAGAGGAAGCACTGCCCGCCTTTCTCGCCGACGGTGAAGACACAGCCAGCGAAGACGAGACCGACGCGCCAGTCGTGATCGCCGCCGAGTAACGCCCAGGAGCGGGGCGGCATGAGTCGCCCCGCTTACTTCTCTCCATCGAATTCCCTCCGCCCGGCCATCGCGCTGGGCGATTTCGTTTCAGGAGGCCATCATGGCTGATTTCTTCACGCACTTCTCATGCGTGCTCGATGTCGGCACGCCCGACAACGCGGCGCGCGCGCTCGAACTCTATAATGCGCTGATGGAAGAGAACGCCCGGGAAGACCCGCCCTCGGATGCTTTTCTGCTCTCCATCCAGCCCGAACACGGCGGCGCCGTGCTGTGGATCCGTGATGATGTCACGGGCGATCCGCAAACAGTCATCACCTTCGTCCTTCGTTGTGCGGAGATCTTCGATCTCAAGGGTCGCTGGGGTTTTCAATGGGCCAACACATGCTCCCGGCCCCGCATCGACGCCTTCAGCGGCGGGGCCCATTGTCTCGATCTCGCCACCCGCGAGACGATCGCATGGACCGACACGCGCGGCTGGCTCGCGCGGACTTTGTCGCCGGGCCGCGGAAAGCGCGGTGCGCGATGAGCATTCCCGATCACGCGCGCGCCAACTTTCAGACGCTGCTCCACGCTGCGGCAGACGGCAACCTCGCCCTCATGGAATGTGCCGATGCAGCGACCGGCGAGACCCGTTACGTCATCTGCGCCGTCGGACGCGATGGCGCGGATTTCCTGTTCACGCCCTTTGGCCACCTAGCCGATGGCAATCCCTACGACGCCTATGTGCCGCCGTCTGAGAACCTATCGGACGAATCAGCCTCCTGACACCCCGCGTCGTGACCTGTCTGGACGCGGCGGCCCGTCGGTCAACGGGCAAGCCGTTTCCGCATCGCGCGCGATGCGTGACCGCCAGGCCTTGACCGCATCCCGGTCGCCAGCCCCGTCGCAACGGAGATCAGGAGGCGGTCTACAATGTACAGGGTTCTCAACAAGCATCACGCAGGCGTGCCGGCGAGCGCCGTCTATGTCGGGCGCGGCTCGAAATGGGGCAATCCTTTCCGAATTGGCCCCGACGGCGACCGCGCCGCCGTCATCGCGAAGTACGAGCGCTGGCTCGCAGACCAGCATCATCTCCTGCGCGCGCTCGACGAGCTTCGCGGCTGCGATCTCGTCTGCTTCTGCGCGCCGCGACCATGCCACGGCGATTTCTTGCTGCGGCTCGCGAACGCGACACGCGAAGCGCGGATCGCGTGGTGGCGCGGCGTCAAGGCTGGCGGGATGACGAGAGGGAGAGTGTGGCCGGGACGGGTTTGAGCCGGTGCGGACCAGAGAGAGCGCCGGCCGGCTCGCCCGTGTCCAGCTCTCCCGAGGTCCCTTCCCATGTCGCATCCTTCCGCAGCGGCCGATCCGACGGCCGCGCCAATCCCGTGCACTCCCACGGTAGCTCCTGCGCCACGCCTCGCCGAGGCCGCGCAGCTTCTTCTTCCCCACCTTGAGCAAGGCCGGCGCGTCGACGCCGCCATTTTGCGTGCGGCGATGGAGCAAGCCCTCGGCCGCTCCGACACGTCCGGCGCCTGGGACTGGAAGACGGCCTACGACGCCTGCGAGGCAGCATCCGTCCTGTTTCTGCGCAAATACGGCAAGCCGATTTTCCGTAAAGCCGGTTCTGCGTCGGCAGCGCTGCCGCAGTTCGTGAAGCTCGTGAGCCTTCTTCCCACCCATACGCGGCGGTCAGAGGAGAGCCAGGCGCTCCAGCAATTCTCGACGCCGATCCCGCTCGGCCTCGCCGCGCTCTGTGCCGCCGCCATCACACCTGGCGACCACGTGCTTGAACCATCAGCAGGCACCGGCCTTCTCGCCATTCTGGCGGAAATCGCCGGCGGCGCGCTCGCACTCAACGAGTTGGCCGAGGCCCGCGCCGCGTTGCTCTCCTCCCTCTTTCCGGCCGTCCCCGTGACGCGGTTCGATGCTGCGCAGATCGACGATCATCTTGGCTCCACGATCGATCCGACCGTCGTCCTTATGAACCCGCCATTCTCGGCGATGGCGAATGTCAGTGGCCGGATGGCAGATGCCGCCTACCGCCATGTGGCCTCGGCGTTGGCACGTCTCGCCGACGGCGGGCGGCTTGTCGCGATCACCGGCGCGAACTTCGGCCCGGAAACGCCGGCGTGGCGCGACGCCTTCGTCCGTCTGCAGGAGCGCGGCACTGTCGTCTTCACCGCGGCGGTCGACGGCGCAGTCTACGCGAAGCATGGCACGACAATCGACACGCGGCTGATGGTCATCGACAAGATGCCCGCGTCCGATCCGGCTCAGTTTCCAGCGTCCGCCGGCATCGCGCCGGACATCGCCACGCTGCTCGGCTGGATCACCAAGCATGTTCCCCCGCGCCGCCCGGTCGCCAGATCACTCGCCGCGCCGACCGCCGTCGGCGTCGCCACGCCTCGCAGCGTTCGCGGCTATCTCGCCCGCGCCGCCTCGCGGCAACCGGCCGCCGCGCTTGCGGACCCTGCAGGCGTTGAGCTTTCCTACGAGATCCTCGAATGGGCGCCGCCCGAGGGCGCCCGCCTCACCGATGCGCTTTATGAAGAATACGGATTGCAGTCGATCCGTATTCCCGGCTCGCAGGCGCATCCGACCAAACTCGTGCAATCGGCCGCGATGGCGTCGGTTGCACCGCCGAAGCCCTCCTATAGGCCGCATCTTCCAGTGAACCTCGTCACGGGCGGCCTGCTATCCGACGCGCAGCTCGAGAGCGTCATTTACGCCGGCGAAGCGCACGGCGATTTCCTCGCCGGCGCATGGACCGTGGACGAAACCTTCGATCTCGTCACCGCCGCACGCGACGACGCCGAGACGTCCGTACGCTTCCGTCGCGGCTGGTTCCTCGGCGATGGCACCGGCGCCGGCAAGGGCCGCCAAGTCGCCGGCATCCTGCTCGACAATTGGCTGAAGGGTCGTCGGCGTGCGCTGTGGATCAGCAAGTCCGACAAGCTGATCGAGGATGCGCAGCGCGACTGGTCGGCGCTCGGCATGGAACGTCTGCTCGTCACGCCGCTCTCTCGATTCCGCCAGGGCACGCCGATCCGCCTCGCAGAAGGCATCCTATTTACGACCTACGCGACGCTACGCACCGATGAGCGCGGCGAGAAGCTTTCGCGTGTCCGGCAGATCGTCGAATGGTTGGGGGCCGATTTCGACGGAGTGATCATTTTCGACGAGTCTCATGCCATGCAGAATGCCGCGGGCGGCAAGGGCGAACGCGGCGACCAGGCACCCTCGCAGCAGGGGCGCGCCGGCCTACGGCTGCAGCACGCGCTGCCGAATGCGCGGGTTGTCTACGTCTCCGCGACAGGCGCCACCACCGTTCACAATCTTGCATATGCCCAGCGCCTTGGCCTCTGGGGCGGTGAGGACTTTCCGTTCGCGACACGCGCCGAGTTTGTCGAGGCGATCGAAGACGGTGGTGTCGCGGCGATGGAGGTCCTGGCGCGCGACCTTCGCGCACTCGGCCTCTATGCCGCCCGTTCGCTCTCCTATGAGGACGTCGAATACGAGTTGATCGAACACGAGCTCACGCCGGAGCAAATCCGCATCTACGATGCCTATGCCGGCGCTTTCTCGATCATCCACAACAACCTCGATGCCGCGATGCAGGCCGCCAACATCACCGGTGACAGCGGCACGCTGAACGCGCAGGCGAAATCCGCCGCGCGCTCGGCGTTCGAGTCGGCCAAGCAGCGCTTCTTCGGCCACCTGCTCACCTCGATGAAAACGCCCTCGCTGGTCCGCTCGATAGAGCGCGATCTCGAGGCCGGCCACGCATCCGTGGTCCAGATCGTCTCGACCGGCGAAGCGCTGATGGAGCGCCGGCTCGCGGAGATCCCGACTGAGGATTGGGGCGACGTCCAGGTCGACATCACACCGCGTGAGTTTCTGTAATGTTGAGCTCAACATTAGATATATTCTTTGCAGTCGCAGTTTATGTCGAGCGTGGCGGCAGGAGGCGCAGGTTTCCTTCGGTTTTCCATGATTTCGCTCCAGATAATATATGAGGATCAGGGGAATGTCTGGGGACGGGTCA
>NZ_JAFCWO010000021.1:0-17769 GCF_049897605.1 Sphingomonas sp. DC1600-2 | reverse complement strand
ACCTGCTCGCCCATATCTCCCCGCTCGGATGGGCACATATCCTCCTCACCGGCGAATACCTCTGGCCCAAGGATGCCGATGCTTAGGGTGTCATTCCGCCCTCAGCCGGAACCGACCCCTTAAAGGCGCTTTTGCCGTCGCACTGGCAAATCTGTGCGCCTTCCTGGATGATGACAGCGGGGACGGTGCCCCTTGCGGAAGCGCCACTACCCGACGGCTATCTCCCGAAGGTCGAAACCATCAGCGGCGTCGTTCGCGTCGTGATCACTGCCCCGGACGGCGCGCTCGCGGCCAGCGGCTATGCCGCGGAAGCGTCGGGCGTGTTCGTCTATGATCGCATCGTCACCAGCCCGGATCATCAGCGGCGCGGCCTGGGCCGGGCGGTGATGGGCCTGTTGCAAGCGCAGCGTCGCTCGAGCGCATCGCGCGAAGTGCTGGTCGCGACAGCGCAAGGGCGCGCGCTTTATACCAGCCTCGGCTGGTCGGTGCATTGCCCCTATGCGACTGCGGTCATTCCTGACGCGGTGCCTTGATCGCTTGCCACAGCGCTTCCTTGTCGGCGAGGGGCAGGCCGGGAAAGGCATCGCCAGCCGCCGCTTCCATCGCCTTGAAACGGCGTTCGAACTTGGCATTGGCACTGCGTAGCGCCGCCTCGGGATCGACGCCCAGCTTGCGCGCCCAATTGACCACCGAGAAGAGCAGATCGCCGACCTCATCCTCGGTCTCGGCCGGAGTGGTGGCCGCTTCAATCTCGGCGATTTCCTCGTCGATCTTGGCGCGCGGCCCCTCGGCATCGGGCCAGTCGAACCCCACGCGCGCCGCACGATTCTGCAGCTTTTCGGCGCGGAGCAAAGCGGGCAGGCCCAAGGCTACGCCATCCAGCGCGCCCGGTGGGACGTCGGCCTGGCCCTTGGCGGCGCGTTCGGCGGCCTTGATCTGTTCCCACAGATGATGGCCGCCCTCATCGACATCGCCGAAGATATGCGGGTGACGGCGCTCCATCTTGTCGCTGATCGCCGCCACGACGTCGGGCAGCGCAAAATGCCCGGCTTCCTCGGCCATGCGCGCATGGAACACGACCTGGAGCAGCAGATCGCCAAGCTCGTCCTTCAGCTCGACCATATCGCCGCGAGCGATCGCGTCGGCGACTTCATAGGCTTCCTCGATCGTATAGGGCGCGATGCTGGCGAAATCCTGCGCGACATCCCATTCGCAACCCGACACCGGATCGCGCAACCGCGCCATGATCGTGACCAGCCGTTCGATCATCTATGCGCTCCAGTCCGGGCGGGGAACTGGCCCCGGTAGCCAATCCCTATCAATCCGATAATATACATTATGTTAAATTGAAACCGCTTCATCATCAGATCAGGCCCCCCAGCACCGATCCAGCCCCGACAGCGCCCTGCCACAGCACCACCAGCACGAACAGCACGCCGAAGATCGCCACCCAGGCCAGCGCCATCTTGATCGTATCGCCGAGCGGCAAACGGCGCGCTGCCAAGGCGCTGACCGGCAGGATCAGCGCCAGCGCGTAAAACACCAGATCCATGCTGGTGTCGGTCATACCTGCAGTTCCAGCCCGTCATAGGCTGGCTCGATGCCCGGTGGCAGTTCTGCCAGCAGGCTCGCATAATCCATCGACTGGTCCATATGCGCCAGCACCGCATGACGCGGCTTCAGCATCTCGATCCAGCCCAGCGCCATGTTCAACGTCGGGTGCGACGGATGCGGCTTGCGGCGCAGTGCATCGACGATCCATAGGTCGAGACCTTCATACAGGCTCGCCATATCCGGCGTCATCGCACTGAGATCCGTGGCATATCCAATCGATCCGGCGATGCTGTCAAACCGCAGTCCGGCCGACAGGAACGGCCCGTGCGGTTGATCGACCACGCCGACCGTAATGTCACCGATGACGATGCTGTCGGGCAAAGCCTCGATCGCAACGGTCGGTGGATAATCGTCCCAGCCGTGGAACACATACCCGAAACGCCGCTTCAACGTCTCCATCAGGTCGGGCCGCGCCAGCCCGCGCACCGGACGCCCCATCGCATGAAACACCTGGCGCAAATCATCGATGCCGTGGGTGTGATCGGCATGATCATGCGTCCAGAGCACCGCATCCAGCGTCGACACGTCCGCCGCCAGCAACTGTTCGCGCATGTCGGGACCGGTATCGACCAGGATGCGCGTCGTCTGCGTCTCGACCAGGATCGACGCGCGCATCCGGCGATTGCGCGGGTTGGTCGGGTCGCACGCGCCCCAGTCATTGCCGATCCGCGGCACGCCGGACGATGTGCCCGACCCGAGGATCCGCACCTTCATGCGCGGGTCTTGGTAAACAGTGCGTGAAAGTTCTCCGCGGTCGCCGCTGCCAGCGTTTCCAGCGGCTCGCCGCGCAGTGTCGCCAGAAACGCCGCGGTATCGGCGACAAAGGCGGGTTCGCCCGTCTTCCCGCGATGCGGCACCGGCGCCAGGAACGGCGCATCGGTTTCGATCAGCAGCCGGTCGAGCGGCAGCCGCGCGGCGGTTTCCTGCAAATCCCTGGCATTCTTGAAGGTCACGATCCCCGAGATCGAGATATAGAAGCCAAGCTCCAGCGCGATATCGGCAAACGCCCCGCTCGCGGTGAAGCAGTGGATGACGCCGGGATAGGCCCCCTTCCCCATTTCCTCGCGCAGGATCGCGGCGGTATCGTCCTCGGCATCGCGCGTGTGCACCACGATCGGCAGTTGCGTTTCGCGCGCGGCGGCAATGTGCGCGCGAAAGCTCGCGCGTTGGCGCTCGCGGTCGCTATGTTCGTAGAAATAATCGAGCCCGCTTTCGCCAATGCCGACGACGCGCGGATGCTGCGCGCGCTCGACCAACCGGGCGGTGCCGATATCGGGATGCTCGTCGGCTTCATTGGGATGGATGCCAACCGTCGCCCAGACATCGGGCTCGCGCTCGGCCGTCGCCAGCACCGCATCCCATTCGCTTTCGCGCGTCGCGATGTTGAGCATCGCATGGACGCCGCGTGCGCGGGCCCGCGCGAGGATCTCGCCCTGCTGCTCGGCCAGCCCCTTATAATTGAGGTGGCAATGGCTGTCGGCGAACATCAGCCTTCGACCGGCGCTTCGAGCCGTGGGAACACGCCGACCGGTGCCGGCAGCGTCAGGCCCGGTGCCAGCGGGTGGCCGAGTGCTTCAAAGTGGCGCGCATCGCCGTGCTGCCCCAGCAGATCGAGCAATTTGTCCGCGCCATTGGGGATCGCCCAGCGCGCCAGAATCGCGATCCGCCGCACCGCATCGGCTGCGTGATACAGGATGGTGTCGGCGCGGGCCGGATCGGTTTTGCGCACGCTCCACGGTGCCTGATCGGCGAAATATTGGTTGGCATCGCGCGCTGCCGACCAGATCGCGTCGAGCGCGTTGTGCAAGGCAAGGTCACCCATCGCATCGTGCATCCCGGCCTCGGCCGCAGCGACGCTGGCGAGCAGCGCGTCCTCGGCCTCGGTGCGTTCGCCTGCTGGTGGCACTACGCCACCGCACGTCTTGGCGATGATCGACAGGCAGCGTTGCGCGAGATTGCCAAGATTATTGGCAAGGTCTGCATTACAACGGGTTACGATCGCTTCTTCGGAATAACTCCCATCCTGGCCGAAGCTCACTTCGCGCAGCAGGAAATAGCGCAGCGCATCGACACCGAAGCGATCGGCCAGTTCCATCGGATCGGTCACGTTGCCGACCGATTTGGACATCTTCTCACCGCGGTTGAGCAAAAAGCCATGGCCGAACACCGCACGCGGCAGCGGAATGTTCGTACTCATCAGGAAAGCTGGCCAGTAAACCGCATGAAAACGCACGATATCCTTGCCAATCACATGCAGATGCGCGGGCCAGAAGGTTTCGTACAGTTCGACATCGTCGGGATAGCCGACGCCGGTCAGATAATTGGTGAGCGCATCGACCCACACATACATCACGTGGCCCGGGCTGCCCGGCACCGGCACGCCCCAATCGAAGCTGGTGCGCGACACCGAGAGATCGGACAGGCCGCCCTCAACGAAGCGCAAAATCTCGTTGCGGCGCGCCTCGGGCAAAATGAAATCGGGCTGCGCGGCATACAGGTCGAGCAAAGGCTGCTGATATTTGGAGAGCCGGAAGAACCAGGTCTCCTCAGCGGTCCATTCAACCGGCGTGCCCTGCGGCGACAGCTTGGCACCGCCCTCGCCTTCGACCAGTTCCTTCTCGTCGTAAAAGGCTTCGTCGCGAACCGAATACCAGCCTTCATAGCGGTCGAGATACAGGTCGCCCGCAGCTTCCATCGCTTGCCAGATCGCCTGGCTGGCGCGGTAATGGTCGGCGTCGCTGGTGCGAATGAAGCGATCGCACGAAATCTCCAGTTTCTCGGCCATTGCCTTGAAATAGCCGCTCATTTCGTCGGCCAGTGCGCGCGGGGTCAAGTCACGCTTGCGCGCTTCCTGGACCATTTTCAGGCCATGTTCGTCGGTCCCGGTCTGGAAGCGGACTTCACGGCCCAATTGGCGTTGATAGCGCGCGATCGCGTCGGTCGCGATCGCCTCATAGGCATGCCCGATATGCGGGCGTCCGTTGGGATAGCTGATTGCGGTGGTGATATAATAAGGGTCGGCCATGGCGGCCTCCTAGAGCATCGGTCGCCGCAATTGAAGCCTTGGCGCCGCTTTCAGCGTGCAAGCCGTGCGACGATCCCCGACATTTCATAGACGGTCGCCTGCGCATCGAGCGTCAGCGCGCGCGCGGTGGCGGCCAGCGTGCGGGCGGCGTCATAGCCGTCGAGCGCGATGCGCAGCCGTTCGCCGTGTCGTTCCGGGGCCACGCCCGCGATGAAGGCGGGGGCGCGGTCGAGGAACGCCTCATAGCGCGCCTGTGCGGCCTTCAGCGCCAGCGATTTGGCGAGGCGGACACGACGGCCGTTGCTCGGGTCGCCATCGCGCGCGATCGCCGCCAGTGCTTGATCGATGGCGGCCAGATCCAGCCCGGCAAAGCCAAGGGCGCGGCCCGGCGATCCATGCGCCATGCGGATCAACGCTGCCACTTCCGACGGATCGGCAGCAAGGAGCTGTTGGTTCAGCACAGACGTCATGGTGGCGTCATCCAGCGGATCGAAGCGCAATTGGCGGCAACGCGATCGGATCGTCGGCAACAAACGCCCCGGCGCATGGCTGACGAGCAGGAAGATGGTGCCCTCGGGCGGCTCTTCCAGATTTTTGAGCAGGGCGTTGGAGGCGCCCGGCCGCTCCAGATCGTCGACCGCATCGATGATGACGACGCGCCTGCTCGACATGGAGGGGCGCGTGGCAAACATGGGGCCCAGCGCACGCACCTGCGCGATCGGGATGCTGCGCGCGAGATCAAGCCCGGTCTTGTCGCCTTCCTTGGGCTGCCGCGCGAGCACGCGGTAATCGGGGTGCGATCCCGCCGCGATCAGTTTGCGCTGCGGGTTGTTCTCCGGCACGTCGAAGCCCGGCAGCAGCTCGGCCCCCGCCCCTTCGGCCAGCAACCGCAACGCAGCCGCGCGCGCGAACGTCGCCTTGCCAATGCCTTCCGGCCCCGCGAACAGCCACGCATGGTGCAAGGCTCCGCTCGCCATTGCGGCGGCGAAGGCCTGGTGCGCGGCATCGTTGCCGAGCGGCAGCGTCATGGCAGCAGGTCGGCCACGGCGGCAAACACCGCGTCTGCGACATCGTCAATCGCTGCGGTCGCGCCGACCAGGCGGAAGCGCTCGGGTTCCTGCTTGGCAAACCGGCGAAAGGCGGCGGCGACGTCGGCGTGGAAGGTATCGCCGCGCGCCGCGAACCGATCCGCTGCAGCGCCATCGCGGACCGCCGCGCGTCTTCGTCCAAGCTCGGGCGATAGTTCCAGCACGAGCGTCCGGTCGGGCAGCAGCCCGCGTGAACCGAAGGCATGGAGCGCCAGCACGGCAGCGTCGTCAATGCCGCCAGCCACCCCTTGATAGGCGCGACTGCTATCGAGGAACCGGTCGCAAATCACCCAGCGTCCGGCCCCCAGTGCCGGGCGGATCGTCTTTTCGACGTGGTCAGCGCGGGCAGCGGCGAACAGCAACGCTTCGCTATGCGGGCTCCACCGCGCGACGTCGCCTTGCATCAGCAAGGCGCGGATCGCCTCGGCCCCCTCGCTGCCCCCGGGTTCGCGCGTCACCAGCGTTTCGATCCCGCGCATCGCCAGCGCATCGGCGAGCAAGCGCGCCTGGGTCGATTTGCCCGCTCCCTCGCCGCCTTCCAGCGAGATAAAACGCCCGATGCCCGTCATCGGCTCAAGCGCCGAACAGGCTCATCAACCCGGCCCAGGCCCGCCCGAAAAAGCCCGCCTGCGGCACGTCGTTGGCGGCCACCAGCGGAAGCCGCTCGGCGGGCATCCCCGGTGTTACCACCACCAGATCGGCGATGTGCTGCCCGGCCTTAATCGGTGCCTTGATCGGCCCGTCATAGCTGACCGTCAGCCGCATTTCGCCCGCCGTGCCGGCAGGCACCGTCGCGGAGAGATCGCTCGGCGCGACGAGCCCAACCTTGTTGGAGGTGCCGAGCTGCACCTCGGCGGTTTCGATCTGCTTGCCCTTGGCGAGGATCGGCTTGGCCTGCCACGCGCGAAAACCCCATTCCATGAACTTGACCGATTCCTCGGCGCGCTGGCCCGAGGTGCCCAGCCCCGCCAGCACCATCACCAGCCGACGTCCATTCTGCTGCGCCGAGCCGGTGAAGCCGAAACCGGCTTCATCGGTGTGCCCGGTCTTGAGCCCGTCGGCACCGCTGACGCGACCCAGCAACGGATCGCGATTGGCCTGGTCGATTGGCTTTTCACCGCCCAGCGTCTTGCCCCAGGTGAAGCTGCGCAGCGAGTAGAAGCGCTTGTAGAGATCGGGATAATCCTGGATCGTCGCGCTCGCCAATTTGGCGAGATCACGCGCGGTCACATAGGTGACGCCATTGTCGGGCCAGCCATTGGCGGTGCCGAAATGGCTGTTGCTGAGGCCCAGCTTGGCCGCCGCGCGGTTCATCCGTTCGGTAAAGGCCGATTCGGTGCCCGAAATCCCTTCCGCCAGCACGACGCAGGCATCATTGCCCGACAGCGTGACGATGCCCTTGAGCAAATCCTCGACGCTGACATTCTCGCCCGAGGACAGGAACATGGTCGAGCCTTGCGAATGCCATGCGCGCCACGTTTCGGGGCGCACCGGGAATTTGGTATCGAGCTTCAATTCGCCCGACTTGATCATCTGGAAGGCCACATAGACCGTCATCATCTTGGCCATCGACGCGGGCGGCATCCGGCGGTCGGCATCCTTCGAATACAGGATCGCGCCGGAGGACAGGTCCTGCAGATAGGCGACCGGTGCCGGCGTCTGGAACTCGGGTGCGGCCACGGCCGGACAGGTCGCGGCGACGGCGATGAGGGCAGCGGCGGCGATCAGTTTTTGGCGGGAAAGCATCAGGTCCGGTCTCGTTTTTTAGTCGGTGTGGAGGATTTGCGCGTCACCATAACCGTGCCGGGCGGCCCCGTCACGCGCGCGCTGTGCGCTGGCTTTGTCGCCAAAGGGGCCCAATTGCACGCGAAAAAGGCGTCCGAGCGGAACAACATGCCCGCCCAGGGCGTGCGCCATCGCAGCGGCTCGCTCCGCCGACGACAAAGCGGCGACCTGCACGACAAAACCACCAGCCGTAGAGAGAACCGGTATCGATGGAACCGGTGCCGGCTTTGGCTTGGCGAGCGGCTTGGGCGCTGGCGCTTTGGGCATCGGCGCTTTGGCGGGGACCGCACGCGGCACCGCCGGTGTTCCCTGCGACATCGGCACTTTGCGACGCAGCGCCGTGAGCAAAGCTGGCGGCGCATCCAGCCGCGCCGATGCCGCCTGTCCCGCGCGCAATGCCGTCTGATCTTGCGGGCTGGCCACCACCGCCCGCACCCGCACCGGAGCCCGGTCGCCAACCCCCAATGCCTGCGCGGTCGCTGGCGACAGCGAGACCACCGCCCTGCTGGTGTCGCGCGCGACCACCAGCGCCAGGATCGTCCGCCCCGTATCGAGCGCGGTGATCTCGACCGGTGTGCCCGGCGGGACATTCGGATGCGCGACCGCCATCGTCACCGCGCTCCACTGCGGATCGACCGGCAGCGATGACACGGCCGCGAAACCGACGCTATCGTCCCGCACTTCGCCCGAGGTGCCGCGCGGCCCATCGCCCGGCGGCAAATCGCTGGCGGCGGCGATTGCGGGGGGCGAGGAGACGTCGTGAATTTTGGGTGCGCCGCGGTGCTGAGGGGGCGGCATCGCCTGCCCGCCACCGCTTACCAGCGCCAGCGCCACCAGCACGCCCATCTCAGCGCTCCACGGCATCGGCCAGCAGGCCGACCGACAAGGCATAGAAATTGGAGCAATTATAATCGAGGATCACCCGGTAATTGCCCGTCAGCAAGTAGGCCGTGCGCCCGGGGCCATCGGGTTCGAGCAAAGTCGCCAGCACCGAATCGCCCGGCCAGTCGCGCGTAAGCGGGACGAGCCCCAGCCTGCGCCATTCGGCCATCGTTTTCCACGCGCTGTGGCGCGCGAACACTTTTAGACAGCGCGGCGACAGCAAGCGATTGGTCACTTGGCTGCGGTCGAACGTCGCGGGTACGGAGACTGCGAGGCCCCAGGGTTGGCCCGGTCTCCACCCCGCATTGGCGAAATAATTGCCGATGGAGGCGAGCGTATCGGCACGGCTCGACCAGATGTCGGCTCGGCCATCGCCATCGCCATCGCGCGCGAGCCGCAGATAGACCGAGGGCAGAAATTGCGGCCCACCCGTCGCGCCTGCCCAACTGCCGACGAGTTGCGCGCGCGATACGCCGCGATCCATCATTTGCAGCGCGGCGATAAACTCTTCGGCGAACAGCGCGCGCCGCCGCCCCTCATAAGCGAGCGTCGCCAGCGCGCGCGGTAGATCGAAGCCGCCCATCACCCGACCATAGCTCGTCTCATGGCCCCAGATCGCGACCATGATCGATTCGGGCACGCCGATCTGCTGCTCGATCCGTTGCAGGCGCGACCGCTCGGCTTGATAGGCGTTGCGACCGTTGGCGATGAGCGCAGTCGTGAGGTGCTGCGCCTGATACGGCGCAAAATTGGGAACACCGGCATTGGGATTGGCCCCCGGCTGCGCCCGATCCAGGTCGATCACGCGCTGGTTGAGCGTCAGCGTCGGCATCACCGCATCCAGCGTTGCCTGGCTGACGCCGCGCGACGCGGCCTGCGCGCGGAGCGTCTGTAAATAGGCCTGGAATCCGGCTTCATCCTGCGCCGCCGCCGGCCCGATCATCGCAAAGCACGCCGCCAGGACGGCCAACGCCATGCCAATGGGACGCCCTAAAATACTGGTTCCTCGCATCGTCCGACCTTGGCACACCGGCTTGCCCACATGAACCCCAAAAGGCCGGATGCTGACCACAAACCTTGCACATCTCGTCTTGTGACCGCTAAGCGGGGCACCGCTGCACGGCGGGCTGCGTTAGAGTCGGCTGCCCCATGTTGCTGAGCCGATGGGAAGAGTGTCCGAGTGGTTTAAGGAACCGGTCTTGAAAACCGGCGAGGGTGCAAGCTCTCCGTGGGTTCGAATCCCACCTCTTCCGCCAAGGCTTTGTGCCCGGTTGTCTCATTTAGTTCCAAGGCGACTCGCTCGCCCTCGGCAAATGCCTTGCGGGTTGTCTCATTCGACATCATTGAGCGACAGCACAGCGCAATCGATTCGGGGGCACTTCTGGGGCACCGGTTGCGGCTTGTGGGGGCACCGCATGTTGACCGACCTAGCCTGTCGCCGAGCGACACCCAGGGAGAAGCCATACAAGCTCGCAGACGCTCGCGGGCTTTATTTGTACGTGCTGCCCTCGGGCTACCGCTCGTGGCGCTGGAAATATCGCTTTGGCGGCAAGGAAAAGCGGATGGTCTTCGGGCCATATCCCGATATTTCGCTGATCGAGGCGCGCGACCTGCAGCAAGCGGGCGCGCGCCTGGTGCGCAGCGGAGTGGATCCGTCGATCGACAAACGCCAGCGAAGTGCGGCCCAGGCAAGCAAGGCCGGAATCACCTTCGAGCCCTTGGCGCGGGAGTGGCACGAAAATCAGAGACACCTTTGGTCGGCGAAACACGCGGCCGACGTGCTGAGCCAGATGGAGCGCGACGTCTTCCCCAAGATCGGCAAGCTGCCAATCTCGGATATTACCCCGCCACTCGTGCTGGAGGCACTTCGCGTGATCGAGGCACGTGGCGCAATCGAGACGGCGCGGCGCGCGCGGCAGCGGATCTCGGATGTGTTCGTCCTGGCGATCGCGAGCGGGATTGCCGAGTCGGACCCGGCAGCGGGCCTCGCGCCCGCCATGAAGAAGCTGATCAAGGGCAAGTCGCCTGCGGTGCGGACGATCGCGGACGCGCGGAAGGTGCTGGAAGCGACGGAAGGGCAGCCCGGCCATCCGCTGACCAAGCTCGCTTCGCGATTGCTCGCGCTCACTGCAGTGCGGTCTGGCGTCTTGCGCGTGGCCGAGCCGCACGAGTTCGAGGATCTCGACGGGGAAATGCCGCTCTGGCGCATTCCTGCGGCCAAGATGAAGCTGGTCGTCGAGCGCAAGCGCGACGTAGCCTTCGAATTTCTGGTGCCATTATCGCGCGAGGCGGTCGAGACGGTGAAGGTCGCGATCGCTTTCTCGCGCGGTGCCCCGCTGATCTTCCACAGCGTCCGCAGCACGCGGCGGCCGATCAGCGACAGCACGATCAGCAAGGCCTATCGCGACGCGGGCTATTCGGGCGTGCATGTTCCGCACGGCTGGCGATCGACCTTTTCGACGATCATGAACGAGCTGGCGGAGGAACGGAATCGCGTTGGCGATCGCGCTATCATCGATCTGATGCTGGCGCACGTTCCGTCGGGCGTGGAGGCGACGTACAATCGCGCCGCTTATATGCCCCGCCGTCGCGATCTGGCGGAGGAATGGGCGACGATGCTGGTCGGCGATCTCCCGCCAGCGGCTTCCCTGCTGGACGGTCCGCGACGCAGCTGATCGGCGGTGCGCGGTGAGCGCGCCGACAAAACCGGCTGGCCTCGCCGCCGCCAACCAGGCGCGCGCGGAACACCACACCGTTCGCAGCCTGATCAAGGGCGTCGGCTTCAGCTTCGAAGGCAAGCGGCGCGGCAGCTGCGCCGTGCTTGCGACCAGTCGGCTCGCTGGCGAGGCCGAGCTCCGCAACTGGCGGCACCACAATGTCTTCCCACGCGTCGAGAAAGAGGAACGCCTGCAGCAGATCTTCGCCTGGGCCGACGAGCATAAGGCCAAGGGGCGGCCCTGGGGGCTCCTGTCGCCGAAGGAAAAGGTCATCCTGCAGGTGCTGCACGATGCGCGCGACTATCGGACGGGGCGGCTCGACTTCGCCTATTCGCAGATCTGCGCGATGGCAAAGTGCTGCACGCAAACGCTCAGCGCCGCGATCAAGAAGTTCGAGCGGCTGCACCTCGTCGAGAAATGGCGACGCATGGTGCCGATCGTCGGCGGTGAGCTTGGCAGCGCCCGCAATACCCAGATCAACAACGCCTATTTCCTGAAGTTGCCGGGCGAAGTCGCCAAGCGCGTGCGCGACGCGCTCGAGAAGATCTCGTCCATCGTATTGCCCCCGGTACAGCCGCCCAGGGAGCCCACAGAGCACGAGCTTGCCGCCCAGGCCGCCGCGCGTGCCAAGTCGGCCGGAAACGACCGCACGACCGCCTCGCGCCACGAGCATTACGCAAATAGCGCCGTCGAGGGCATGCACGCCCGCCGCGCCGCCCCAGCTTTATCGTAGCTTCGCGATTCTAGTGATCAGAGAGTCCACCACCTCAGGAGATAAATAAAAGGAACGCCTTCGGCGTGCGCTATTGATCGCCCCCTCCCCCGGTGCTGACGTCCGACCAGGACGGCAACCCGATCGCCCAGCTTGGCGGTCGGGCTTTTGGCTATCGGGGGGCGAGAGCATGAAGCGTGCCACCCTGCCCCGGGCGAGGCGCGTTGTGCGCGGTCGGAAAGGGCGCGATCCTCGAGACCAGCGACGATTATCCGATCAGGATCTCGGCCCATTCCTCAAGCAACGCGCGGCGCGACGCGAGATGTTCGGCGCGGTTATAGGCGCGCTCCACCTTGGTCATTCCCTTCGGCACGTGCCCCAAGGTCCGGTCGATATCGGCGCGACATTCCGGCCGCCGCTCGTTCATGACGGTCGAGAAGCTGGCGCGCCAGCCATGCGGGACGTGGCGGCCGCCGAACCCCGCGCGGACATAGAGCTCACCGATCGCGCCGGCACCAATTGGTTGAGCGCCAGCCCGCCCGGGAAAGACGAAGCTCGATGGTTCGCCCGGCACCGCCATTCTCGCGCGCACCGCGCGCAAAATCGCAGCGGCGGGCGCGGAAAGTGGCACGATATGATCATTGGCGGAGTCGCGCTTATTCGCCGCACCGAGTTTCATCCGCGCCGCCGGTACCCGCCAGATCGGCGCGTCGCCGTCGAGGTCCTCGACCTCGCACCATTTCATCCCGCGCAACGCCGCCAGGCGCACCGCGGTCAGCGCGAGGAAACGCGATGCCTGTCGCAGGATCGGCGCGGCATCGAGCGCATCGACGTCGGCGACGAGCGCGCGCAGCTCGGCAACCTCGACCAGCGCGGCCTGGCTGCCGCTCGCCGGTGCGGCCGCGAGCGCCTCGCGCACATCGGCCGGATTGTCGATCGACGTCCAGCCCTTGGCCCGCGCGAACTCGAACACCGCCTCGATCCGCTGGCGCAACCGCCGCGCCGTCTCGATCGCTCCGCGCGCCTCGACGCGCTCGAGCACATCGAGCACCATCGGCCGCGTAATCGATTCCAGCGCGATCGCGCCGATCGCGGCGAACACATCGCGCTCAAGGCTTTCGATCACGTCGACGGCGTGCACCGGCGACCAGCCCAACGCGCGATGCGCATGCCACGCCCGCGCCGCGCCCTCAAAGCTGTTGACGGCGGACGCGTCCTTCCGAGGATCCTCGCCGCGCGCAATCGCCACGCGCGCCACGTCGCGCCTGGCGCGAGCTTCGGCAAGCGAGATCGCGCCGAAGGTCAACGTCTGCTCGCGACCGTCCTGGTCGCGATAGCGCAACCGGAAGGATTTGGTGCCGGTGGGGGCGACATGGAGATAGAGTCCCTGCCCATCTGTCCTCTTATAGGCGCGCGGCTTCGGCCGCGCGGCTTTGACCGCTGCGTTGGTCAGCATAGACACCTCGATTGGAATGTGGTCGTGTGCGATTATCAACAGGGAGACAGCACGTGAGTGATCGCGCAGAGGAAGCCGGTATGAAAATCGTCGTGCGGCTAAGGGAGGCCCTTGCCGATGGCGAAAGCGTGCGAGTTGTGGTGCATGGCTTCAGTCAGCAGATCGATGTGAAAGATATCACGAGCAGCTACCCGCTGGTGAATTTCCAGGATGGAAACGGCTCGCAATACATCGTGCCACTGACAAACGTTTTGGCGATGGTTATCGCTCAGCCGAAGAAACCCATGCGAATTAGCCCTGAAGCATTGGCAAATGTCTGACCTCAGCGGTCAGTTAAGGGCCGCGTGTTAGGAGTTTCGCCTCGACACGTTGCCCGGTCGGCTCGCAATAGTCTGGCGACCATGATAGAAATAGCGGAGGCACCCTCCGCCCCGGTTGCTACGGCCCGCAGAAAACTGCGGGTTTCGGGATCGAGAACGGGTATGATACCCACTCTCAAAAGCCCGATACCCGCACGATCAATTGCGGATGATCAGTTCCGTCACCTTCTTGCCACGGCCGGCCGGCGCTGACGACAACGACCAGGTCGTCTCCACCTCGGCAATCGCGAAGCGGGCGAAAGCTTGGCGGATGAAGGGCGTATCGTTGATCGACAGAATGAACCGACCCGAGATGTCGGCGAGTTGCTCAGCCATCGCGAGATAATTATCGCGGCCGAACTCGATCCCATAACCTGTCGTCTCGTCATAGGGCGGATCGAGGAAGAACAGCGTGGCCGGGCCGTCATACCGCCGGATCAGATCGGCATAGTCCAGCTGCTCGATCGTGACGGATGCAAGACGGTCGCGCAGCAGTTTGAGCTCGGCGCGCAGCGCGGCGAGGTTGAACCGCGAATCCTGGTCGCGGCGCACGCCGAACGTCCGGCCAACGACGCGCCCGCCAAATGCTAGGCGCTGCAGGTAGAGGAAGCGGACCGCGCGCTCGATATCGGTGAGCAGCCGAGGATCCAGCGCACGCTGCCGCTCGAATTCTGTCCGGCTGGCGATCAACCAGCGGAGCTCGGCAACGAACGGCTCATAATGGCGTCGCACAACCCGGAACAAGTTGGCGACGTCGCCGGATAAGTCGTTGATGACCTCAACAGCTGCGGCAGCAGGCCGGCGGAGAAAAACGCCGCCCATACCGACAAAGGGCTCAACGTACGTTCGGTGGGGGGTGTCGGCGATCATAGCGACGAGCCGCTTAGCGAGGTTGCGCTTACCTCCGAGATAGGGCGCGGGTGGGCGAACAGCGATTGACGCATTCATTCAGGCTTCGTCCTTTGGGGAAAGAAGCACGTCGGCTACGCGCGCTGGTAAGCCGCCGATCGGCGCGATCGGCGAGCACCTGGCCGATGATATCGGCACCAGGATGATGGAACGACCACTGGCCGCAAAAGCTGTAAGCGATTCCTACGCGGCCAACCGACCCGAACCGGGTGGTTAGCCGCGCAGGAACACAGGGAACCACGCCCTGCATATTCCCCCGAAGGGTCTTTTAGTTTGCAGGCCACCCGGCGAACCGGTGCCTGCGTTCAAACCGCGCGCGCGGGCCACTCCTAACGGCTAAGCTCAGAGCGGCAGGCCCACTATGCCACGCGTCGACCGGTCAGAACAACCCTAGGAAGCGCTTGCGCGGTCGCGCAGCCTTGAGGGCAGCGGACCACTGGGCGTCGCAAGACGTGCCGATCGCCTTGGCCGTGCGCTTGTCGATGTTTGCCTTCACGAGCTGGCCAGTCTGCGCCAGGCTGAACGCGGCGTCGCCGCCTGCGCTACCGTCGATCAGCGCCAGTTGCGCCCCCGGCGTCGGATCCAGCAGGCCCGACGCCAGCAGGATCTTCATGCACGGGCTGGCAGCCTGGGTCAGCACGGTAGAGGTCGTCATACAGGCAGAGATTGCGACGCAGAGCATCAGCGACGCCATGCACCGCAACGCCTGCATCGGGCGCTTGTCGAACATCGATCTGTCCTTTCTCGATCTGCACATCCACCTCGACCTTTTGCCGGGCGGCATCGTTGATTTGTGGGATCGCGCCGGTGGCGATATCGCCGGTGGCCTGGCCCAGCGAGGCGTCGACCTTGGCCTGGCCAACCTTCGCCGCCATCTGTCCAGGGCGGATCAGAATCCACCAGAAGGCCGCGCCGATCGCCACAGCGACGACGACACCGAATATTACGCGGAAAACCCAGCTGGCGGCGCGCACCTGCGGCAAAGCGTCCTCGGCCAGCTGCTCGACCTGCGTCACGATCGTCATGCGCGCGCTCCCCGACATTTGTGGCGATCGACATTGCTGATGCGCTGCGCAAGCCAGCCTTTGAGGAACACGCCCAGCTTCGGATTGGCGCGAACAAGGCGGACATATTCGGCGCTCTGCTGGCGATCGAGCGCGTCGAGCGTGGCGATGCAAAGCGCGGCAGCACCGCGCCGCGTCTGGCACGCATGATAGGCGGCGATCGTCCCGGGCCCAACGCGACCATCAACGGTCAGCCGCGTGCCGCACAGCGCGTTGGTCGATTGCTGAAACCAGGTCGAAGGGCGCGCGGGCCCCATATTGACCGTGGTATCGAACAATTCCTCGGTGACGGCCGCGTCGACTGGCACCAACGCGGCATAGCCCGGCTGCACCAGATAGCGATCGTAATAGATGCTCTCAGCGACGGCGCGCGGCAGCGTGCGCATCGGGCCAGTATAGCCGCTCTGCGTCGCCGTCCGTCGCGTGATGCCCATATTGGTTTCGCCGCCGGGGTCGGCCGAGTGATCGACATAGCCGCCCTCGATCGCGATCACGCCGGAGATCATTGCGACGATGACCGCCGCAAGTTTCGCTTTGCCGACCGGCTGCCGGGCGGCGGCATCACTTGCCATCGGTCGGCACCTTGCGGGTGATGCGCGCGAGCCCGATCGCGACCAGCAACAGGATCGGGAACGATCCGGTCAGCCACGACGGGAGCAGTGCGCGCAGATCCTGCGGCATCGCATTCCAGATGTCGGATGCGGTGCCGGGAAAGGCCTGCACGAACGCCTCGGTCAGCGCGCCGATCGCGGCGATCCGGATCGAGGAGAAGGTATAGGCGCGGTGCCAGTCATCGATGAGACGCGCGCACAACCAGGCGCGCCACTTTGCGAGCAGCGTCATCGGATTTCCTTTCGGGGTACGGGAGAGTGAGCGGGGTCAGCCCCCGCAGGCATCGCCTTCGGAGGCTTGGTCGTACGTCGCCGCAGTGGCGCGGATGCCACGCGAAAGGGCGTCCTGTTCCAGTGCCGTTTCGGCACGCGAGACGAGATCGTCGAACGCGGGCGTGGGCGGATGGAGCGGAAACGCGCCGCGCAGCGTGTCCTCGAATGCCCCGACCTGAGCATGGCGGCGATGCGCGATCGTTCGCTCGACCGGGTTTGCCAGCGCCAGCAAGAAACCGACGAGGCAGAGGATGACGCCGCCCTCGATCATGGCATCGGTCCGGATTTGGGCGGCCCGATCATCTCGAGCTTGGCCTCGATTCTGGCCGTCCGCTCGTTGATCACGATGAGTTGCTTATTGCTCTCTTCGAGTGCCGTGATCCGGCGCTCGTGCTGCTGCTGCTCGTTGATGTAGCCGCCGCACGCCATCGTCGCGCCGATCAGCGTAAGCACGATTGCGGCGGGTGCCGACCAGTCTTTCCAGGTCGGGCGGGAGGGTGCAGGGGAATTCGTCATCACAACCGCGCAATGGGGGGGTTTAGTTCGTAGTACCCCGAGATGAGCAGGCTACCAGCAGCGCACATTGGAAATGCAGTAAGCCCGGAACCCCCTGCTGTGGCATAGTAGATGGAGCCATATTGGCCTGTAGCGGTGATAGCGCCCGTAATAATTGCACCACTTGGTACGGCCAGACCGCCGCCATTTGGGAGCACGGTACAGGGTGTGAAATCGGGGATCGATGGAAGCACTGAGTTTGGCAGGAAGGCTTGCGGCAGAGTAAACCTCATGTTGCCGGTCCCGGTGTGCCCAGTCCACGTAACTATCGCCTCAAATTGCAGGCATTCCCCATTGATTCTATAGCGCCCCTTCCGAATAGTATATACCCCCGCGCCAGCGTCGGTACTGCCATATATGGTTGGAGTGAAACTACCGCGTTGGTTTCGGGTATTCCAAACAACGCCCTGGACACTATGGCCATAGAAATCGTTGGCGAGCGGAACCGTCTGATAAACCTGACCCGCCACGTTGGCTTCGGTATCTCCTCCGATGAATACTAGGCCATTCGCATTTGCCGCCAAATAGATACCATATCCGGTATTCGCTTCGAAAAGGCCCGCAGTGAACGTCGTTCCCAAGTAGGTTTTATCAGCATAGATGTAGATTTCCGCTGAGAATTGACCCGGTAGGGGCATAAATTTCCATTGAGAATTGACCCATGTTTGAACCCGCCCCTGGCTGACCAGTCTGGGGTATCGGGAGTGATCGACATGGAT
>NZ_JAFCWO010000020.1:0-24229 GCF_049897605.1 Sphingomonas sp. DC1600-2 | reverse complement strand
AATCCATGTCGATCACTCCCGATACCCCAGACTGGTCAGCCAGGGGCGGGTTCAAACATGGGTCAATTCTCAATGGAAATTTATGCCCCTACCGGGTCAATTCTCAGCGGAAATCTACAGATGGTCAGTTGCGCGTCGGCGGCCTGATAGTCGGCGATCGCTTCATTATACTGGCCGTCGAGGTCGCGGCGCATGTCCATCGCCCTCAGTCGGGCGGCATTCTCACGCTCGGACGCTTCCGCGATGCGACGGTCCTGCAGCCGCGCCCGATTGATCTGGAGCGGGATGCTGACCTGCAGGCCGATGAAGTTCCCATAGTCCGGGCGGAACGAGTAGCTCGCACCCCAACTGATATTGGGCCGGCGGTCGCGGCGAGCAGCTTCGACCCGCAGCTTTGCGGCCGTCTCCTCGGCATCGGCGAGCCGCACCTCAGGATGGAGCGCCGGGTCGAACCTGGCTTCGACGCCGTCAGGCAGCTCGATGGTCGGCATGGCCAATGGCAGGGGGCGACGTGCCGCGTCACCGATCCAGCGCGCTAGCTCGGCACGCGCGCGGACCTCCTGCCCACGGGCCTCGGCGCGCTGCGCCTCCGCCAGTGAAATCTCCGCCTGCATCTGGAGCGCCTCCGACGGGGTCGCGGCGCCGGTCGGAATGCCGGCCTCCATGACCCGGTGGGCGACCTGCAGATCAGAGATGATCCGGGTCAGCAGCCGCTGCTTGCTGCTCGCCTCGACCGCGTTGATCCAGGCGACCATGACGTTGCGCCGGATGCGCCGTTCCTGGACGGTGCCCTCGGTCCGGCTCACAACGGCTTCCGCCCGCAGCGTTGCAGCGGCGGCCTCGCGCTTCGAACGGCGAACCTCCTCCCGCATGAACCCGATGGTGTACATGGTGAAGTTGTCGCGGTTCGGGCTGAACGCCGTGCTGCCCGTCACCGGATAGGACTGAACGCTCGATTGCAGCACCGGGTCGGGCTTCGTGCCGGCCGCGACCGCAGCCTCTTCGGATGCCTTGGCATCGCGTTCGTAGGCGGCAATGCTCGGCTGATCGCCCTGCGAAAGGGCAATCGCCTCGTTAAGACCAAGCTCCGGCCCCGCAGTAACGGGAACGGCGGTCAAGGTAGGATCGTCATGATCCTGCTTGTCCTGTGCCATCACCTGGGTCGGCGCTACAAGCAGGAGCGCGAGCACGGCGGTAACGGTGCGGGAGAGAGTGGCCTTCTTCTTCGCATTTGTGACATTTTCGTGTCGCAAGTAACGGAAATTAGGCGCGTTATTCTGTTGAATCCTTCGGTTCATATGGTTGTCCTCTCGGCGGAGCCACGATGACTATGGAGCCGGGTCCCGGCTGCAATAAGGGCGGTTACGGAGATCGGAGCGACCCGCTGCACGGGGCGCACGGCGCTGGCTGCAAGCCACCACGGAGGTCCCGCCGGCTTCGCGCGGACGCAGGGAAATCGACCCTTGCGCTCGGCGAGCCGACGTGGGGAAGCTGTCGGCGAGGTGGTGTGGGAACGGGGGGCACCCCGCCGACAGGTCCTTCCCGAGCGCTGCTCCAAGGCACCGCTGGGAGAACACCGTGGGCTAGCTCGCCGCCTTGTCCATCTTCATGCAGCCATCGGCCTTCTTGGCCGCGGCGTGCTTCTTGCCGCAGCAGCCGCCGGCCTTGTCATCCTTGGCAGCGCTTTCGTTCGCCGCCGGGACCCAGACGCGCTTGGGCGCGCGGAGCGGACCGCGGGGACCGTAGTTGGGCGGGGCCTGCCATTCCCAATGGCCGGCCGCCGGGGCGGCGTCCGCCTTGGCGGTTTCCGCCTGGGGGGTTTCGGCCGGGGGCGTTTCCGCCTGGTTCGCCATGTTGGGCATGTTCGCCATGCTCTGCGCGAAGGTGGGCGCAGAGACCGTGAGGGCTGCCGCCATAGCGGCGAGGACAGTGAGAGACTTCATGTTGAATTCCTTGATCTGAACGAAAAAACTTTGCCGTGTCGGGCGCACCAGACGTTCATTCGTCTGATGAGGCCCCGCCGCGGCCGGTCGATTCAGCCAAGGAAGGGCGGTGGGTGATGCTCGGGGCTGGGATCGTTTCCAGTGAGCACCGGGGTGGTGGTCCAGAACGCCTGCGATGCGGCGAACTGGCGCTGGGGGACGGGCAGGTAGTCAACCGGCAGCCCGACGGCGGTGACGCACCCCATGGTGGCGATGCACTTCAGGGTCAGACCGTGGCAGGGCTTCTTGTCCGGTGCCTTTTCATGCTGCTGCATCTTGTCCATGCAGTCAGCGTCCATCTTGGCCGATTGAGCAGCCATGGCGCCCGTGTCCGGTCCTGCCGCATAGGCAGCCGTTTGCAGGAGCAGCCCCATGAAGGCTCCCACAAATAGGACAAGGCGCAACAGACGCTTCATCGGTGGATCAATCGTTCCCTTAGAGCGCCTGGATGGCCGTCACTTCGGCAGACGCGCCGCCGGTCATGACCGTGAAGCGGATCTTCTGGCCGACCTTGACGCTCTTGATCAGCGCGACCGGGTTGGCCTTGAACGGCATCGTCATCGCCGGCCAGTTGAGCGCCGCGATCGGGTTGTGGCTGATGGTGACCGTGCCGGCCTTGGCATCGACGGCCGTGACCGTGCCGGTGGCCTGCGCCGTCTTCATGTCCGGCATGTCGTGCTTCATGCCCGCCATGCCCTTCATGTCACCGCTCATCGACTGCGCGAAGACGGGCGTTGCCACGCCGATCGCCGCAATCAGGAGATACTTGTTGAGTTTCATCGATAGTGTTTCCTCTTGGTTCAAACGACCTGGCAGTCGTGGATCGACCAAGAGGAGATGTTCGTCAGCGCGACACCGATGCGCGCCAGGCAGCACATCGAAATCCGAATGCTCGTGAGCCCTCAAATCAGGCGATTCACGGCAATCGACCGACGCCTCTTCTCAGGCGACGGTATGGACAGTGGTGCTTGACACTGTGACAAGGTCAATAGGGCAAATGAAGATTTTTGCCGTCGCCGCTCGACTAAGGAAACGCCCTTATGCTGAGGGGCTCCGGTCCGGCCTAACCCTCTCCGGACCAGCCCTGGATAGCTTGATGTATCTGTATCGTGTCGGAGTCTTATTAGTCGGCGCCGCCTTCGCGGCGCGGCCGGGCGTCGCGCTCGCGCAGGAGAGCGGCCCGATCGCCGTCTCGGAAGGCGCGGAGCTGGCGAGCGACTATCGATTTCGCGGCGTCTCGCGCAGCGACGAGAACCCGGCTGCGCGCGCGGACATCGACATCACGCTGCCCGTCGGAGGGCAATCGAACCTGTTCGCGGGCGCAGAGGTCGTCGCCGCGACCGGCCACTCCGACTTTGGGAATGCTCAATTGCTCGCCTATGCCGGTATCGAGCGGCAGACCGGCGCCTTCACGCTCTCCGCGGGCGGGCGGGCTTATCTTTTCCCGGACGCACATGGGCGCGACTATGTCGAGCTGTTTGCCTCCGGCCGCACGCAGCTCGGGCCGCTCTCCGGCAAGCTCGGGTTCGCCTACGTACCGACGCAGGCCAATGTGGGTGGCCGGCGGGGCGTCTATCTCTTCTCCGACCTCGATGCCGGCATTCCCTCGACCCCTCTCACCATCTCGGCGCATCTGGGATGGGAAGACAATGCGACGTTCCGGAACAAGGCGGATTGGAGCCTCAACCTGACCTGGGTTCACAATCCGTGGAGCCTCGGGGTCGGCTATGTCGATACGAACCGCCATGCCCCCATCCTCGACAATGGAAGGGTGCGGAACGATGCGAAGGCGACCCTTGTCGTGACCGCCGGGCTGTCCTTCTAGGCAAGGCGCGGGGCGCATCGCCGGAACGCTACCATGTGAGCGGACCGGTTTCGTCGAAGAAGCCGCCAGTCGGTCCGCCGACGTCGAGCGTCGCCAATCTGATCGCGGTGGCCACGCCTTCCGCGGGGGTTCGCATTGCGCTGAAATTGTAAGACGCCACCGCGATCTGCCCCAAGGCGGCAGCGTTCACCTTGATGTCGGTCGCGGCAAGTTCCCGGGCATATTGAAGGGTGATGGCATCCAGCGCTGTCCTGGACGTCGAACTGGGCATGGAAGGGAGGCGCATGAAAGCCTCTTCCTCCCCGATAGAGCCTGGAAGATTGGCGATGTTCACGATCCTTGCGTCAAGGCTCCTTCGCAGGAGCGGCAGCATCGCGTTGGTGCCCGCGACGATGCTGCTGACATTGGTGTCGAACGAGGCGTGCATCGCGGTTGCGTCGACCTGGCTCGGCGGCAGGCGAGGCCAGCGCGCATCGGCGTTGTTGACCAGGATGTTCAGGCGCCCGTAGCGCGCATCGATCTCGGCAAAGGCGGCTTCGATCGACGCCTGGTCCGCAAGGTCAAGCTGAAGCGGCACGACGCGACCGTCAGGCTCGAGTTCCGCCGCTACAGCGTCAGCGCTGCCGAGATCGCGCGCACCGACCAGCACTGTCACGCCGAGCCGAGCGAGCCCGCGCGCTATCTCCTTGCCGAGACCCTTGTCCGCTTCCGTCACAAGGGCGACAGCATGACTCAAATCCATTTCCTGCTCTCCGGCACGCTACTTCTCAACTTTGCCCCAGGGGTGGGCCGTCCAACGCGCCATCCCCCGACCCCGAAAGGTCGAGAAATGGCGCGAAGGCGACCGAAGTCGTCTCGCCGGTGACGCCCTGCAGGGGAGGGCGCCTCGACGAGACGCTGGTTCCGTCAAAACATCATGATGAGGTCCGCCGCGACCGTCATCTGATCCTTCTTCGTACCGGCCGCGAACGGCGTCGTGCCGTTGAGCGAGCGGTCGTAACGAACCTCCGGGCGGATCAGCAGCGAGCCGGCGCCCTTGGGCATCGGAGGCTTGATGTTCATGCCGAAGGTGAGTGCGCTGTAGGTGGTCCTGCCGCCGCTAATCACCGTGGCCGGCAGACCCTTCTCCGCATTCACGAAGTCGCGGTTGCCCGGAAAGGCGGAGACGAAGAAGGCATTGTTGTCGCGCCAGACTTCGCCACGCACACCGATGCCGAGATGGTCGTTGATCGCGTAGGTCAGATATTGCGCGACGCCGCCGCCCGATGCGTTGAAGCCATCGTCCCGGCAGTAGTTGAAGTCGGTGGTCCAGGTCAGGCGGTCGTTGACCTTCCAGACCAAGGTCACGTCGTTCAGATAGCGCAGGTCATGATTGGGCCGCACCCCGGCCGTTCCGCGCGCGATCTCAGGCCCGATGCTGGTCGTGGCATAAATGGCGAGGCGGCCGCCCGCGAGATTCAGCCCGAACCCGCCATGGAACGAGGGCGACCCGTTATTGTCGCCCTTGAACAGCGTCGTATTCACACCCGAGGTGATGCCGGCATAGATGTCCAGCGTCTTGCTGACATGGGTCGTCGTCAGGACGCCCGTATGCTTGAACGGGATACCGAAGTTGAAGATGTAGGTGTGCGAATAGAAGAAATTCTGCGGCGCATAGATCACTTCCGCGCCCTCGAGCGTGACGAACTGTCCCGCCTTTACGTCGACGCCGCCCTCCGTGAGGATCGGCAGGTGGACCTGCGCATAGGCCTCCACGACGTCGAACTGATTGCGGGAATTGGTGACGCCGTCGAGCTCACCCAGGAAATGCGTGTAGCGTGCATCCGAGCCGTACATGCCCTGGACCTTGAAGCCGACATCAACATGGTCGGCGCTGCTGTCGATCGGTCGTTCGACGGTGAGAATGGCCTGGTTGAGCAGGACATTGCCCTCCTTGTCAGTGAACAGATGGCCGAAGTTGAGGCCATCGGGCGGATTAGCCGTATTGAGTGTGACGCCCGCCTCGACATGGCCCGACAGCTTGATCGTGTCGGACCATTTCTCGGGAGCAGGCGGCGGCGCGGCATCCTGGGCGAAGGCGGGCGATACGCTGAGCAACGCGAGGCCAGCGGCGGATACCAATTGCAGTGAGAGTCGGTTTCGCTTGAACGATTTCATTGAAATCCCCTTTGGATATAGTTGTCCTTCCCCTCGACAACAGTCGAAGAGTCGGCGGGCCAATGTGTTCGTCCTGCGAATTTTATAGGCGTCCCCGCTCGTTTTATTGGCGACGACTACCGATTGATTCGTTCGACCATGCGATTTGACACTGTGACAAGGTCAAGAGATTTGATGCGTCTCTCGATGCTGTTCAGATCGGATGGTTGTTCGAACGCCGAGCGCCTCCCTCAGGGCTTCTTGAGCTCGACGATGTCATGCTTTTCGGGGGTGCCGTCAGTCACGACCACATGCGCGAAATGCTCGTTCACGATGCGATCGATACGAACGTGGCCGATGAGCCTGCGCGTGTAGTTGATGCCAGTGCCCTTCGAGGGTGCGCCCGGAACGGGGGCGACGCGATAGACTTCCAGCACCTGGCCGACCGCCGCGCCGTCCGCCCTGCCGATGCAGACCACCCGGCCTGAGGCATCGGCGTCGATGATCGAGCCGCGCATGAAGAAGGTGTGCCCGATCCCCTGGGCGAGCACGGGGGTCGCACTCGCGAGCGCGAGCGCCGCAAGTACGAGGGATGAAGGTCTCTTGATCATCTGCATGTCCTCCACAGCTAATTCCCGCCCGACATCGGGCAGCGACAAAGAGCGTCGTCAGAGGGATGACAGGGGAGGGCGCCTCTCAGGGGAATACGGGCGATTACGGAGGTGATGAGCCGCGTGCCGTGCGCAGCTTTCAACTATTCGGCGCGGCAATCGATCGAAGCGACGAGCGGTGAGTTCTGCCTATTGACCTTGGCATTGTGTCAAGCCGCATTCCCTTCTCCCAGCAAAGCCTTGGCCTCCTCCTTGGCCATTGTCGGGAGTTGATAAGTGACCATGAATACAAGCAAATCGCTGAACGAAGCGTATCCCGCCGCAGGCCAGAGCAGGCCTGCCAAGTCGACCTTCACCATCGGTGAGCTGGCGCATGCCGCCGGCGTGGGCAGGGACACGATCCGCTATTATGAACGCACCGGCCTCATCCGGTCGGTCCAGCGGACCGCCGCCGGCTATCGGATCTATGAGCGGCCTGATCTGTCGCGGATCCTCTTCATTCGCTCAGCCCAGCGGCTCGGCTTCACGCTCGGCGAGACGCAATCGCTTCTCTCGCTGCAGGCCTCCGATACCGCGCTTGCCTCCGACGTGCTGACGCTGACGCTCGCGAAGATTCAGCAGGCGCAGGACAAAGTGAACGACCTCAATGCGATCCGCGCGATCCTCGAGGGGCTGGTCGAGGTCTGTCCCCGCGACACCGGCACGGGCGATTGTCCTATCCTGGCGTTCATCGCGACCAAGCAGCCTGCAAACGATGCAGGTCCGCTCGCCGCCGCCTGACACCGCGTGGTGGGTCAGGCTCCCGCCGACGGCATGCCAACGAGCTGGGCCAGGGTCGTCATCAGCCGATCGTCGGTGATCGGCTTGCGCACCAGAGCAGCGAAGCCGCCGCCGATCGAGCGGCTTTCGAGGGCATCATCGGCGTCGCCGCTGATCAGGATCGCGGGAGCGGTCCATTTGCGTTCGCGCAGCGCCCCCAGCAGCGAAAAACCGTCGATGACAGGCATGTGGTAGTCCGTCACCAGGCACTCCGCTTGTCCGCAGGTGGCGTCGGCCAACAGGTCCAGGCCATTCGCATAGTCGCGGACCTCGTATCCGCGAGCCTTCAGGAGCATGGCGATGGACCGCCGAACGGAGGGATCGTCCTCGACGAGCGCGACGCGCGGCCTTGAGCGTGACATCGCAGAGTTCACCGCTCACTTCCTCCGAAAGCCTTGCGGATACATTCTGGGGCGAGCCTATGGCGACGCGGAGAGTCGAAGAATAGGTACGATCCCTATAGCTAGACTTCCGTTCCGATGCCCGCCAGCAAAGCGATCCGCAGGACCTCGGGCAGGGTCGTGACACGCAACTTTTCCATCATATTAGCGCGATGAATCTCGACCGTCCTTGGGCTGATACCGAGCGTGATGGCGATCATCTTGTTGGTCTGACCCGTTGCAAGTCCTTCGAGTATGTCGCGCTCGCGTCCCGTCAGCGTATCGATCCGAGCTGATGCTTGGGCGGCGGTCAGGCGCTGGCTCTCCAGTCGCGCGATGGCGGAGAACGCCTCCTCCAGCGCCGGCAGGATCGTCGTGTGGTCGAACGGCTTCTCGATATAGTTGTAAGCGCCGCGGCGCATCGCGGCGACGGCCGTCGTCGTATCCCGCAGCACCGTCATGACCACGATCGGGCAACCGAACTCGATAGATTGCAGTCGCTCGAGCACGGCGATGCCATCGAGGCCCGGCATCAACACGTCGAGCAGGACGCAGCCGGGCCCCAGCATCGGGGCCACCTCGAGAAACGCTCGGCCCGAATCATAGGTCTTGGGAATGAAGCCCTGCGTGCGGAGGAAAAGGGCGGTCGAACGCCGGACGATGGCATCGTCATCGACGATGTGGACGAGCCGATCCATCTTCACCGCTCGTTCGCCGGTACTGCTATCCTCGTGATCGTGAAGCGAAAGATCGCGCCACCTTCCGGGTTGGGTTCCCACCAAAGCCTCCCCCCATGAGCCTCGACTATGTTCCGGCTGATCGACAGGCCGACGCCCAGACCATGCGATTTCGTGCTGACAAAGGGCTGGAAAAGCCGGTCAACGATGTCCTGGGGAATGCCGCCACCTGTGTCAGTGACGCCCACCTCGACCTCTTCCTCACCGATCGGCCGCGCAGATATCGAGAGCCTGCGCAGCGGCCATCCCTGCATCGCCTCGACGCTGTTGCGGATGAGATTGAGCAAGACCTGCTGGATCTGGACACGATCGACCAGCACACCCGACAGCGCGCCATCGATCTCGACCTCGAACAGGACATCGCGGTGTCCGACGCTCGATTGTGCAAGCGTAATCGATTCATCGATGAGGTCGGAGAGGGCGACGATCTGGTGGTCGGTCTCGCCGCGAACCACGAAGTCGTGAAGCCGATGCACGATCTGCCCGGCTCGTATCGCTTCCTGGATACCGTCACGCAGTGCCTCGCGCGCCTCCTCGGTCGCGCCTTCCTCGCCGGTCTCCAGCAAGGCTTTCGCCGCCATCATGAAATTCGCGACGGCCGTCAGCGGCTGGTTCAGTTCGTGCGCCAGGGCCGTTGCCATGGTGTCCATGGCGCTCACCCGAGCAACCAGCTTGCGATCCGCAGGAAACATGGCCTGCCAATCGGCTGGTGTTTCGTCTTTTTGCACCGTGCCCCCGCCGACTTTCCAATCAACGCCGGCCGATGAAGGCGTCATCAGCCGGCGTTAGCTCGTTCCCGGCTCATGAACTCGTCACAGTCATGCCACCGACCTTCATTCCTGGTCCGTCCATTGCTGGATGAGCGACCACGCGGCGACAGAACATATGGGTTGGACCATAGTCCCGGGTCAAGCAGTATTGCGGTCGCCCCGCTAATTGAGATGCGCCGTCCGCCCGACCGGCTGTTGGGACACAGCAGTCGGGCGTCGCCGTCAGCTTTGGTCAGGATTTCGCGAAAGCGAGCATATCCGCGTTGAGCTGCGCCTTATGGGTGTCGGCCAGCCCGTGGGGGGCTCCGCGATAGACCTTCAGCTCTGCGTGAGGGACCAGTCGCTTCGAAGCCCGGGCCGCAGCGTCGATCGGAACGACCTGATCGTCGTCGCCGTGTACGATCAAGGTCGGCTTGTCGAACTTCTTGAGATCCTCGGTGAAGTCGGTCTCGGAGAAGGCCTTGATCGAGTCATAGGCGGCCTTGTGTCCGGCCATCATGCCCTGCATCCAGAAGCTGTCGACCAGGCCCTGATCGACCTTCGCGCCGGGCCGATTGAACCCGAAGAACGGACCGGACGCGATATCGCGGTATAGCGCAGACCTGTTCGCGATCGAGGCGGCGCGCAGACCATCGAAGACCGAGATCGGCAAGCCCCCTGGATTACCCGGGCTCTGGACCATTTGCGGCGGCACCGCCGAGACGAGACCGATCTTGGCGATGCGCTTGGTGCCGTGGCGCCCGACATAGCGTGTTACCTCGCCCCCGCCCGTCGAGAAGCCGACGAGGATGACATTCTCGAGATTCAGTGCCTCGATCACGTCAGCGAGATCGTCAGCATATCGATCCATATTGTGGCCGTCCCAGGGCTGACTGGATCGCCCATGGCCCCGCCGGTCATGCGCGATGACGCGGAAGCCGTTGTTCGCGAGGTGGAATGCCTGACTTTCCCAACTGTCGGCGTTCAGCGGCCAACCGTGGCTCAACACGACGGGCTGACCCGAACCCCAATCCTTGTAATAGATCTGCGTCCCGTCGCCGGTCGCGATGAACGGGCAGTGATTTTCACCGGCTTTCGCCATGTGGGCCGGTTTGTGACTGACCCGAGCCTCGGCGCTGCCGGCGGCCGAAAGGGCTACGGCTCCGGCAGTGAGGCCAACGGCCCCCCGCAAGATATCGCGTCGAGCTTCTGATTGCGGCGTGACGGACTCGGAGGTGGTCATGGCAATATCCTTTCTGCTTGGGTCGCTTTGGGCAGCACCGTGCAAGCGCCCAACCGTAAAGATGGACGCTAGGAGCGCTCGGTTTGTCTTGATCTTGGAGGAGGAACTACAGTTTCACTGAAGCTCGCTTGCCCCTATGAGTTCGGGGCTACCGTTGTTTTGGCGATGTTCGATCCTCCCGGCTGAATTAGGCCAGAAACTGCGCTTCTCCGCGCCGAAAACTATGAAGACCTGCACAGGTCACAATAAGGGCGATTACGGAGTGCTTTTCGACGCCGCCAACTCATTGCGAATTGTCGGTTCTCGGGAACGGTTTGGACTGCCCAGCGGGCAACTTGGTGCTATGCAGGAGTCGGGAGTTAGGTCCGGCGCCCGGGTTCGAGCGCAGGCCGCGCTATCAACGAACAATGCCGCGAGGAATCCCCAGTGGCTGGAGTGGAAAGTCTGAATATGGCCACAAAGGTCGACCCCCAAACCGATCGCGCCGCCGGGACTGTCGCAGCGACGACCTCAGTCGCCGCGGTCGCATGCGCTGCTTGCTGCGTGCTCCCGTTCGCCCTTCCGGCCGCCATGCTCGGCACGATGGGCGGGTTTCTCGCGACGCTGGCAATGGCCCACCAATATCTCGCGCCGCTCGCGATCCTGGCGGTCGTCGCCGGCTGGCTCTGGATTGCCTATCAATCGCTCAAGAGCGGTCGCCGCCCTGGCAGAAGGACGCTGTTCGTGATGGTGTTCGCGACAGTTATGGCCGGCGTCGCCTATTCGTGGCCCATGTTGGTCGCGCCGCCAATGCCGATGGCGGGCTGACAGGTCCGACGCCCCGAAAATCATCGAACGCCTTCAGCATTCCTGCATCTTTGTGTCCGATAAACGCGATTCTCGGACATAAGAATTGGCTTCGAGAGGGCTGCCGATATCGAGCAATGCGTTCTCACGTCATCGTTGCACTCGCGCCGGCATCGACCGATTGACTCCCGGCCTGCGATCTCGATGATGCTCGCCATGAACGTAACGCCCCTGATCGCACCCGAGGTTCGCGCCGCAGTCGACCGCCTGTTCGATCTCGCAAGCAGCGACACCGGTCAGGCGGGTCGTGTCGCCAATTTCCTTCTCGCATGGCACAATGGAGCGGATTGGGGCGGTTTTGATCTCGCCGATCTCTTTGGCGTCGACCGCGCAATCGCCGCCGACATGGCGACGATCTTCACGTTCCTTGGCCAGTATCCAAGCGGCATCTATCCGGACGCGTTCGGGCATGGTGACGACATTGTCCCGATCCTGCAGCGCTGGCGCGGTTACACGGACGAATAGACACCACGGTAGGCCAGGCCAGGCGGAAGCGCTGTCGTTTCCTCTCCCGGAATGCTCCACATTCTCGCTTGGCGGTCGGTCAAGCGGCAGTTCGAGGCTAGCATTGTCGAAAACGTCCATTCCGTTCCTACATAAAATTCTTGAAACTTTCACTTTATGCAAGTATCGGGAATTTTATGAGCGCCCTCACCTCCGCCCTGTCTGACGGCAAGCTCGCCGGCCGCGTTTTCGATGAACGCCAGCTTGGCGAGGCGATCGACGGCGGCGCTGCGCGTCGCTATGCGCTCGTCAACCGCGCGCTGAAGGACGGTTCGCTCGTCCGTCTCAAGCGCGGCACCTATCTTTTGGGCAAATCCTATCGATCGGACGCGATTCATCCCTTCGCCGTGGCCCAGGCCCTCATTCCGGGCAGCTATGTTTCGTTCGAGACCGCCCTCGCTCACCATGGCTGGATTCCCGAGGCAGTCTACGCGACCGCAAGCGTGACGCCCGGACGCAAGACGCTTGAATTCGACACCCCGGTCATGGGCCGGTTCACCTTCCATCCGCTCGCCATCCACGAATATCAGTTCCTGGTGGGCGTGGAGCGGCAGAAATTGGGTGCCCTCACCGCGTTCGTTGCGAGCCCCTTGCGCGCGCTCCTCGACCTCGTCGCATTGCGGAAGCAACGCTGGACGGGTTTCGACTGGCTAACCAGCGGCCTGCGCATCGACGAGGATCATCTCCACACGCTCAAACGCAAGCAATTCGCGTCGCTGAAATCGGTCTACAAGCACAAGGCGGTCAACGACTTCCTCCGTTCCCTCGAGCTTGCTGTCCGCGGCAACCGATCCCCCTCGCTGGATGCATCGCGCGATGATTGAGATGCTCCAGAAGAAACTCCGCGACTATGGCGCGACCAATGCCGTCGAGGAGGAGAACGCGACCAAGGAGATCATCCAGGAGATCGTGCTCTACGCGCTCTGGCGCGCCGATTTCTTCGACGTCGCGCTTTTCCAGGGCGGCACGAGCCTGCGCATCCTGCACGCCCTTCCCCGCTTTTCGGAGGATCTCGACTTCCTGCTGCGCGTGCCGGACCCCGATTTCCAATGGTCCCCGTACCTCTCCGCGCTCGTCGAAATCTTCGCTCAGTTCGGCCTGAAGCTCGAAGCCCAGCCGAAGGACAAGATGGACAGAGCAGTGCGCGAAGCGATCCTCAAGGACGATTCGATCGCAAGCCAGCTCAATCTCAGCTACGCGGGATCGGGCCGCGCCAAGACGATCAGAATCAAGCTCGAGATCGACACCAATCCGCCGGCGGGCTCTGGCGAAGCGACAACCTTCCTCGACTTCCCCGCCGACTACGAGGTGCGGCACCAGGATCTGGAGTCCAATTTCGCGCTCAAGATCCATGCGCTGCTGTGCCGCCCCTATTTGAAGGGCCGCGACTGGTTCGACTTTTCCTGGTACGTCGCGAACGGCGTCTACCCCAACCTCTCGCTTCTTGGCGCAGCGATCCTGCAGGCGGGGCCTTGGCAGGACCAGCGAGACCTGCATGTCGACGGCGAGTGGCTTGTCGCGGCCTTGAAGGCGAGGATCACGTCCATCGATTGGCGCGCGGCAACGGCCGACGTGAACCGGTTCCTGCGGCCGGCCGAGGCGAAGTCGCTCAGCCTATGGAGCGAGCGCTTTTTCCAATCCAAACTCGACCAGCTTGCCAAGGAAGCGTCTAAGTGACGGACATGCTTCCTGCTCTTTCCGATCCGCACGCGGCGCTGTGCGCGAGTAGCGCAACCGGCAAGGGCGCGCGCGACCGGACCCAAGATAGCGCAGGCGTGCGCTGCTGATGGGCCGCGACCTCTTGCCACTATCGGCCGATCTCCCTGCCGACCTGCTCGCCGAGATCGAAAGCGCGCGCGATACGCTCGCGGCCGCCAAGGCTGGCTCAACGCAAAAAGCCTATGCATCCGACTGGCAGCGCTTCTGCGACTTCTGCGATGCCCGCAACGTCGAAGCCCTGCCCGCCCATCCGGACATCGTCGCGCTCTTTGCGCATGTCGAGGCGGAGGCCCGCATCGCACCGGTCACGATCGGCCGCCGCGTCGCGGCGATCAACCATCACCACAAAGAGGCGGGCCTTGCCTCTCCCATGGCGCGCGATGCCGCTGGCGTTATCGCGCAGATGATGGCGGGCGTACGCCGCAAATATGCTCGGAAGAAGGATCAGAAGGCGCCTGCAGCGGCGGACGTGCTCACCGCCATGCTTGCGACGATCACGAACGCAGGCCTGCGCGCCAAGCGCGATCGCGCGATCCTGGCGGTCGGCATGGCGGGCGCGTTTCGCCGTTCCGAAATAGCGGGCATGCAATTGCCCGATCTCGAATTCGAAATCGCGGGCGTGCGGATATCGATCCCCCGTTCGAAAGGCGATCAGGAAGCCGAGGGCCAGGAGATTGCGATCCCCGAAGGCCGTCATATCCGGCCGGTGAGCCTCCTCAACGACTGGCTCGAGGCCGCCGATCTGATCGGCTTGGATCCCGCTATCGGAAAGCCCCGGACAGGCCCGGTGTTTCGTCGGTTGACGCGGGGGGACGTGCTGACGGCCGACCCGATCACCGACAAGACCGTGGCTCGTCTGGTCAAAGCCTGCGCGTCGGCGGCAGGGCTCGACCCAGCCCTGTTCTCCGGGCATTCCCTGCGCGCGGGCTTCCTTACCGAGGCGGCCGCGAAGCGAGCGAACCTGTTCAAGATGAAGGACCACTCGCGCCACAAGTCGCTCGACACAGTCGCCGGCTATGTCCGCGATGCCGCACTGTTCGACGACCATGCAGGTGAGGAGTTTCTGTGATGCCGGGCTGTCCGGCAATTCTGGCTTCGAAGCGAAACTCGAGATCCCGGACGAGCCGGCAATGACGACAGCGCCAGAATGGCAGGCATATGCCATGCCCAATTACGATGCGGCGATGACGCAGGCCTGCACGGCTCTCCAACAGCGTATCCTTGTCGACCCCGCCTATCGTTCTTCCATACTGGCCGATCCCAGAGACCTTCACCGCACCTTGTTCGTCGGATTCACGCCGCCCGGTTACCCCGAATATGCCGGCACCTACCGGGGTGCGGCGGGGACATCGCTCGAGGGACGGCGTTTGGGCGCCCCGCAAGTCTTCAGCCCGAAAAAGAGCTTTTCGTTCGAGGAGCCCGAGAACGTCGTCGCCCGGCTCGATTTCATGCTCTCCGAAGTTCGTCGCGAACTGGTTCCCGCAAGGTCTGCTAAGCCTTTTGTGCAGCTCCTGACCTTGACGCACCTTTTCTGCTGGTTCGGCAAAATCCATCCGTTTCTCGATGGAAACGGTCATATCCAGCGCGCCCTGTTCGCCGCCGCGGCTACCGAACTGGCAATCCCACTTGCCGCCCGTTTCGCCATCCACCCGCGCCCGTTTGATCGCCTGCTTGCCTGGCCGCTGGAGATGTTCACGCGGGCCGTTCCCGACCAGCGCGAGCATTACCTCGCGATGGTGGCCGAATATCTCAGTTCGTGGTTGGCTGGTCCCTTCGATCTGCCCGCGAGCGGCATAGCGCCGTAAGCGGCCGGGCCTGGTTCAAAGCTCGATCAGCGTATAGCCACGATCGGCGAGCAATTTCTGGGTCCAGTCCTTGCCGATGGGCACGCCCTCGGCACCCAACGAGATCGCCGCATCAGCCCGATCGAAAAGTGCGATGCAGAGCTCATCGCTATCGAACCGCGATCGGTACTGAATGCCGTCCAGGCTCGTGCTCTTATAAATCTCTGCGGAAATCTGCTGTGGGACCACATAGGCACCCGGATTGTCGACCGGATCGAAGTCGGCAGAGACACCGGCGGCGGTGGTCTTAAACCAGCCAAGGCCCGGTCCATGGACCTTGGCTAGACGGATTGGCCGCATAATTGTGAAGTTAGCGGCGCGTCTCCTGGCCACCTGATCCCAAAGGACGTCTCTATCCCCCGGTGTTCGCAGCAGTGTTTCCGCAAATGGCCCTACGAGCGTCTTTCCCAGATAGAGAACCCCGAACTTGCCTTCGGGATCATCCCACCGCCAGGTCGCGTCCTTGCGTCCATACCATCTGGCAGCCACCGTCGCGCCGTGAACCCGATGTAGCACTCTTCCCGTAGCGATCGTCGCCACGGGTATCCCCCCTTTCGCTGCCATATGCGTCAGTCTTCGAGCGTATGGGCGAATCGCACGACGCGTTCGACCTCTGCGTCGCTGCCCTTGAGGAGCGTGATGGGACTCAATCCATCAAGACCTTCATCGCCACCAACGAGGAACTGCAGAATGGCCCAGCCGGTCGTGTGCGGAGCGGCACTGAGAACCTTCGAGATTCCTGGGATGATCGCGTTGCCGTCGAACTGGAACACCGGGAACAGCTTGGTCCCATTGTCCTCGACCATAAGCAGTCGGCGATCCTTCACCGCTTTATAGACGGCCTGAATCGTCTTGTGTCCAAGCAGTGCGCGCACCTTCTCCGCAGTCAGCGCCCCGCCCGCGGCGTCGATCATCCGTCGCTTGAAAGCGATGGCGTTCGTGATCCTCTCTGCGGCCTCCGGATTGTCCGTTTCGACCGCCGGAATGCCAAGAGCCAGATGAAAGACCAAGCTGGGCACGTCGATGCTGCTGATAGCGGCCGCCTTTGCCGCCGCCGGCATCATTTTGATGATGCGATCGGTGCTTGCCACTATGCGGTCGTGAAGGACACGGTCCGCATCAACGAATCCCATATTTGCCGGACGAACCATTCGATCATTCCTGTTGAGTCAGTTCCATATAGGCTGAAATCGACACAATTTCAACCGAGCGCTTCGTAAGCTGGTCTCGGCGGCGCGGATCGCCGCTTGAAAAGCACTGGCCGCATCTCTTCGAGGCATTCTCGAGCTGCAAGGAGGGAAGGCAAAAATGCCCAGCCCGAGGGGCTTCATTCGAGCATTCGTAGGGACATAAGCACGATCTGTCGCGCTTCGATAAACCCGATAGCTGGCAAGAGGCCATTGCGAACAAACTTCGAACACTGTACAAAATCGGTGTCCGGAGCTTTCGACATGTACGACCTGAGAACCTACCTCGCAACGAAGGACCTCCCTGGCGGTCCGGTCTACATCGAAGAGCAGTTCACAGCAGAATATCAGCTGATGAACCCTCAGATCACTGATTCAAGCGACGATAGACCGCTCACACCCGGCAGAGCAATCGGAGGCCTCATCTCGCTGGTGTTGCTTGTGGGAACTGGCGTCTATCTGTTCGTGGCCTGGTGATTTGCACATTCATTTCCTAAGATCAGGATCGGTGAAAAATCCGCGATTTTGATCGCGGTTTACTTCCGATTGCAAATCAACGGTTGCGCCAGCTCGATTGGATCGGGCGGCCTCTGCAGCAGCTCTGTCGTCGCTCAGCCTGGCCCGACCCTCGTCGATGATTCTTGCGGCGGCATTTGGATCGCCGCCCCGGCTGCCGCTGCCAAGCCGATCAACCCCGTGCGGGCGATAAGACGCTCGGACATCGCCAGGCCCCCCTACATCCGTGCGGCGCACATCGACCAAATTTGGCTCGGAGATGCTGCCCTGGATTTCATTCCAAAGCGCGTCGCGTTTTTCCTGAGACCATTGCTGGATCATCTGCGACCTGACAGCACGTTGCTGGTCGGTCAGGTTCGTCGCCCATAGTTCTGGCGCGTCCAGGTTCGGGTGCAGCAGCTGTTGCTGCCGGTACCACTGCGCGAGGTCCTGGCTCAGATTTTCGCTGAGTTGCATCCCGTGCGTTTCGGCGAAGCTGGCGTCGCGCGAAAGCGACTCGGACAGCTCCTCCATCTTGCGTGCCGCTTCCGTGTAGGAGCGCGCCCGTGCAAGGGCATCTTCAGTGCTTTGCGAGGAGGAAGACGTTGCGGAAGACCGGCTGAACACACCAGACCGTTCGTAAGTGCCGTCGGAGGTGGATGCTCCGATGCCGCTCGAGTGTTCATCGCGCACGCCGCTCGACGAGGAGCTAGAAGAGTCAGTAGATTTGCTCGAATCCGTCCCGTACCGCAGGTTATCCGTTTGAGTTCCGGTCTTGTTGACACTGACAGTGCCGCTGACGTTTGGCAGCAGGCTGCCCAATCGGCCCTTCCCGCCAGTAGCTCCCCGCCCAGCCCCACCAAGCGCCCCTCCAAGCGAACCGGCGACTTGATCTGTCGTCCCAGCTTGCCGATCGTGACCTTCGGAGATCCGCTGGCTCTGGCCGGTCGATGAGCGCTCTTCCAGGCCCTGTGAGCTTGAGCCGGTCGTCCGATCAAACTTCTCGACGTTGGTATTTGCGGAACTACCGGCACCAGATTCGAAGCCCGAAGAGCGTTCCGTCGAGGTTCCAAAGGCGCTGCGGTTGGTATGCGTGCTGGTCAGGATCTCTTGGGCGGCATTTTCGAACGCCTGCGCCTGACGATGCGCGTCGCTCGCCATCTCCCGCCACTCCGCCACCGTTCCGGAGTTCATCGTTGGCGTGAACCCTAGCCGCGAGATTGCGCCGCTGGTGTCGAACACCTCCTGACCATTGCCGAAGCCAGACACGACCGCGCCGTTATCCTGCCGCCAGCCGACGCTGGTCGCGCCGCCCATGTAGCTCGGTGCCGTCGTCCACTGATCGCTCTGGCGCATGTTCGACGTGGAATTTGCCCAACTCACATTCCCGTAGGAATAATTGCCTGTCGTCTGCTCGAGTGCGGCCGCCTCCGCCGCATTCTGCGCGGGCGCGAGCATCGACGTCGCCTGCCCCGCAATCGACATGGCTCCACGCGCCAGGCCGGCAGCGAGGAACGGGATGCTCATCAGCATGAAGCCGGCGATCGTCGCCGTCTCACCATTCACTGCACCTATGCCGGCATAGGTGCCAAGCGTCACGCCGCCACTGGCAACACCGGCCGCAGCCGCCTCCGCCCTCGTCATGCAGATCATATGGAGAATGACGTACAGCGGTCCCCATGCGGCGAGGTAGAAGAACCCCATCGCGTAACCCTTCAACGTCGTCAGCCCCGTTTGGGGCATGAGGAACAACGGGAAGATCACCGGGAACATCGCGAAGAAGACAACCGTGAGGACGATATTCAAAATCGGCACCCAGGCCATCGCCTGCTGAGCGATCGAATTGTAGGTGTTGCGCGCCTGTATGTCCGCGCGCGTCTGCGCGAAGGTATCGATCGTCGCCGCGCCGGACCCGCCCGCCATGCTGTTTCGTGCTTGCATGAATGCGTTGATGGCCGTGTTCTGTCGCATCGAGTCAGAATAGTTGCTGCCCGATCCAGTGAAGGCAGCGTTCGCGATCGGCAGATCGTGTTTGAGCTTGTCGGCCGCGAGCGTGTTGCTCAGCTTCGGATAGAGTTCCTTGCCCCAAAGCGGCGTGTTTGCCTCTATCATCGGCGCCCATTGGGCGTTGAGCATATCGTAGGCCTGCCGGCAGGTGACGATCGCGCTGTTCACCGTGCCGTCGCCCTGGCGCTCTAACCACTCCTGCGATCGAGCTTCCGATCCTGGCCCGATGTCCGTCCAGAGGTCCTTCGACTGCGCAAGGACCGTGAGTGATTTGCGGTAAAGCATCACATCGCCAAACAGGCATTTCTTGAAGTGCTCTTCCAGGTTCGTCGAAAACTCAGCGTCGCGGATGACGAAGTTGCGGGTCGCATCGTACAGACGCGCGCCGTAGACCATGCCATTGCTCGAGTAATTGAGTTCGCCCGGCATAACGAAGACAGTCTCGGCGGTACGTGTCAGCCAATCGCCAATCTGAGTCGTGAAACTCGCAAGCACCCCAAGCCCGAGCGGTACGTTCGCAACCGTTGCCGGTGCCAGCGACGGATTGATCCGATCGGTCACCTTCACATCGATCGTCGGTACCATCAGGCAAAGATAAATCAGTGTCGATTGCAGGAACCAGTTCAGCCAGACTCGAAAGTTGAGCGTGAACGCGACGACGAGCAACGAGTAGATCAGGCCCATCACCATCACGACGCGGAGCAAGGATCGATATCCCCCACCCCCGGACCAGGCAGCGACGGCGTTGAAGGTGTTGACGAGATACTCGCCACCCCCAACCGTGAAGACCTCCACCATCCCCGCAGCTCCCCTGCCCTAGTTCAGCCCTTGTGCATTGAGCCCGCGCGAGAAATTGAGCGCGGACGACATCCCCGGCGTCATCGAGTTCTGGAGGGTGGACTCGAGCATGATGCTGCGGTCGATAATCTGCATGGTGACCTGCAGCTTGTTCGAGAGCTTTACATCTCGCTGGGCAAACTTCTGGCGCGTCGCAGAGATCTGCTGCTTCCACTGATTGGCGGTCACCTGGTCAAACGTCTGATAATGCGTCTGAGCCTGCTCGACGCGATCAAGCATGTTGTCGAGCATAGCAGCCAACAGATCGACGGCCACGATCTCCGACAGCGTTTCGATCTCGCCATCGGTCAGCGCGTAGTGTGCGTAGGCCTGAACGGCGAGGATCTTGTAGATCGGGACGGTCGCAATGTTCAGAAGCTGCTTCTCGGCCGCATCAAGCGCGGTATCCGTGCGGATCTTGCTGCTCATGGATTTGATCATGCCGGCAATCCGCGGCCGGAGCGCGGACGACGCCGGAACGGTCAGGGTCTGCTCGCCGACATCGTAGCAGTCGGTATCATTGCATTTGAGCATCTTGACCGCCGGCGCGTCGGCCGTGCCGTCGAGCAGCGCCGTGACAACGGCCTCCTCCGCCGGACCGAACATCACGACCTTGCCGCCCACCGACGGATCCGTGGAAGGCTGGGTCACGACAGTGCCGACCAGCGTCATGATGTATTCGGAAAAGGATTGGTCGAAGGCGCCGAACTTGGCCGATTTCTTCAACGCCTCCCACGTGTAGTTATGGGGTTCACCGACAAGCTGATCCTTCATGTTGGCGTCGGTGTTGCCAGCAATCGTAGCATCCCGCTTGTTGCCGTTGTTGCAGCCTTGGCGGGACGCGGCCCAATCCGAGAAAACGCCCTGGCTGTTGCCGACCGCTTCGCAGATCGTCGAACGGGTGGAGTCCATTTGCGGCCAGATTCCGCCGACCAGCGCTTGCGCGGTTTCGCAGCTCGAGATGTTCATCTGGTTGAGGAGCTGTGCCTTCTGGCTGAACTCATCCATCACCTTCCCGATTTCCGGCGACACGGAATCGATGGCGAGCTTGAAGGCGAAACCGAGCGCATTGTTCGCCGTCGCCTTCAACATGGCGACGATCTCGGAGGCGTTGATGAAGGAAAAGCTGCCGCTGAAGAGGTCAATACCGCCGCAGCCGGCGCGTGCGCTCGGCAGCTGCAGATTGAACGGCGAAACGCTCTTCTGGGGGAAGCGGGTCCAGACATTTCCGAGCGAATAATAGCCTGCCGACTGGCCCTGGAAGGCCGTTGGCCCAGTCACATTCGCGGCACCGCCAGCGTCGTTGAAGAAGCCGTTCATCTCCGAGGCGACGTCGGCCCGGGCCACACCGATCAAGGCGAAATGGGACGCAGCAACCATCGCCAGACACGCCGCTATCTTCCTGTGGAGAGGGGACCGCCGCCCAAGCTCTGGTGTCTGTTCCATCAATAATCGCTCCCCACCTTCGTGTTAGTCAGCATAAAGATGCGGTCCATGATCTCGTCGGCACTGAGCACGCCGTAGCCGACCGGAATCGTCCGCTTCGTCTGCGTGTCAAACAGGACAAGCGCTGGCGTCTCATTGCCGGGCACGCCCATGCGGGCTCGTTGGCCAGAATCGACCACATAGTTGGGAAATTCCCGGTTCGGGCCGCCGTCCATCGAGACGGCCATCACCGTCATCCTGTGGCTGTCGGTGACCGAGCGGAGGATCGGCGCAAACACCTCGCAGGCGCCGCAGCTCTGCGCGTAGAAATAGAACAAGCCATATCGCTGCCCAAGGTTAGTCAAGACCTCATCCCGGTCCGCCTTGCGGTTGTCGAGCCAGAGGCGCTTGCCGACCGTCGAGACAGGTCGTTGAAGCGTGTAGTCGAGATCGGGGTTCTGCCAGAGCGCCCGCTGCCAGGTATCGGAGAAGGTGGACGCGCGATCGAGCTGCTCACGTTGAAAGCGAACATAGGCAATGACGTTGGCCTCGCTCGGCTCGAGGATCGCACGCGCCTTCAATTCGTCGAGCTGCCTGCCGATCGCCGCGATCCGATCGGCCGCGCTCACCTGCGGCTCGGCCGCGGCGCTGAGCGGGGTCTCGGTCGGCTTCGGCTTCGCGCAATAGAACCACTGGCCGAGCCGACGCTCTCCACAATAGAAATCATCGGGCATGTCCTGCTCAATCGCATCGCGAGCGGCGGTAGTTTCTTGGGCTCGGAGCGGAACCGCCGTGCCGACCGGCGGCAGGCCCAGCAGGAGCATCGAAAGCCTAGCGAATCTTGGCATCGCTGGACGTCCTTTCGTTGGATACAGCGGATTGCGTGGAAGGATGCTGTGGGTGCGCAGCTTGGCCGTCCCAGAGCGCAAGGTGGATGCAGCAATCGACATCACTGGGGACGGCAGCGGCTCCACAGCCGCGTGATGTGGCCGGCTTCGCGGGCGGCAAAGCTGACAGAAGTGCGATCAGCGCCGGCAGCTGAACGAACGTCAAAACCATGATCCGATTCCCTTTTTGCGAGCCTCTGCACGATCCACATTGGCGAAGCGCCTTTCAGCAGCATCCGCCTGGTCGACCATCCCGATCACTCCATTGAGCAACACACCGGCGGCGCGGCGGCCTTTCTCCGTCGGCATCAACCGCTCTCCGACCACCGCCAGCCATCCGCTATCGATCATGTTCGAAAGTGCCCGATCGATGTCTTCGACCGCGATCTTGCAGTCGATCCAGCCGGCTAGGAACTCCGACAAGAAGTCAGCGCGCGCGGGCGTCTTGGCGCGATCGGTGCCAACGAAAATCGCCAGCTCGAAGATTGACATGTCCCACTCGTGCCGGGCGCCTGACGCGGCCGGCCGACGGTCATTTGCCGTGAAGATCATAATAGTCCTGAATCTTGTCCTGAATTTCGGACATGGTCTGGACCTCATCGGGCAGCTTCGCTGCATCCATGAAGTCGGAATAAACATCGGTGAAATCCATTACCGACAGGTCGAGCCTCGCGAACTCGTCGACGGTGAAGCCCTGACACTGCTCCTTTTTCGCGCTACCCCAAGGCTTGCCGAGCTGTGGGCGGCCCTGCTCTTGCAGGACGCGCGAAAGCTTGCTCTCGAAACAGCAATAGGCGGTTCGCTTGGTCGAACAGATCCCGAGGAAGCTCGACGAGCAATAGCTGCCGAGATTATGGCAAAGGCCCATCCGATCTTTGATGTCGAGCTTCATCTCGTCCTGGCTACATGCGAACAGGACAAGGAACGGCGTGGCGAAAGCGGCGATCGCGGCCGGCCCGCCGGCGAGCGCGGCTGCACCAGCACCGAGCGGCACGAGACCGGACACCTTTCCCGCGCAACAATTGATTAAGCCGAATACGGGTTTGTGGCAGGTCTCGCGTGTGCCGGTGAAAACCTTGAAATCGGCTTCGTTGAACTCCTTGCCGGCTTGATCGAGTGCATGAAGGCCGACGAGCGCGTCCCTGAACTCGGTCGACGCCTCGCGGACGATCGGCTCGCAATCGCCGTTGATGCAGTAGACGTCGTCCCCGCATATATACTGCTTGTCGCCCCCGACCGTGCTCGATGGGGTCGGGCAGCGATACACTTTCTCCGCGACCTTGCAGGCCCCACTCTGCGGATCATCAAGGCAATCTTCACGAAGGAACGTGCAGGACCGATTGCTCTCCAGATCGCCGCAATCGTTGCCCGCCGACATGACATTGCAAGTGAAGTTGCGCTTCCACGCCCAGCACGATTGCGTGACAGGTACGCCGTCGATCATCCGGGTCTCCGGGCCTTCGGTGCAGACTTCCCCGGCGGCATCGGCCGTGCACATCGTATCGCCGGCCATGGCTCCGCAACCATCGACCCTTTTGGTGGTCACCTGGGTTTCGGTCGTCTTGGCGTGCCAGCCTTGGCCCGTGATCGGGCTTGGAAGAAGGGAGAGATCGGTCAGGTTCTCAGAGCAGACATACTCGGTGGCGTTATAATCGTCGCAGAATTTGTTCGTCGAAACGCCGTAAATCCTGTGAGCCTGACAAGCCTGCATCACGATGCCCGTCGGCCGGCAGACACCAGAAGCCAGGTGCGGCGCCATCGCATCATATCGCGCAAAGGGGGTGCCGTACGCTCCATTAGGCACGACAAAGAACTTGTACGCGTCGACTGTCGTGGTCTCGGGCACCATCGTGATCGAGCACGATCGGGACTCCTGCTTGTAGATTTCCGCTGAGAATTGACCCGGTAGGGGCATAAATTTCCATTGAGAATTGACCCATGTTTGAACCCGCCCCTGGCTGACCAGTCTGGGGTATCGGGAGTGATCGACATGGAT
>NZ_JAFCWO010000019.1:0-25587 GCF_049897605.1 Sphingomonas sp. DC1600-2 | reverse complement strand
GGCGAAACCGCATCGCGGCGCGAATGCCCGATGAACGGCCGGCTCGACCATAAACTCAGACCACGTGCTTCGTGCCCCACGCTTAGGGTGTCATTTCGCCCTCAACCGGAACCGACCCCGTTATGCCGCGAGCTATTGGCTGGGCGAAGCGACGCTCGGCATAAAGGCGTTCACCGCAACGATCGGCTATGAGGTGCTGGGCGCGGACAAGGGTATCGCGCTGACCAGCGTACAAACGCCGCTCGCCTCCTTCTTCAAGTTCAACGGTTGGGCCAGCAAGTTCGCGACCACGCCGCCAAACGGCCTGCGCGACGGTTATGGGACGATCGGCTATGGCTGGAAAAACATCGGCCCGCTCGACGCCATCACTCTGGGCGCGACCTGGCACCGTTTTGCCAGCGACCGGCTCGATCAGCATTATGGCGACGAGCTCGACCTGATCGCTTCGGCCCGGCGCAAACACTACACGCTGTCGGCACGCTTTGCGCGCTATCGCGCAAGGAGCTTCGCGACCGATACCGACAAAGCGTGGCTGCAGATCGACTGGAACCTTTAGCGAAGCATCAGACCGGCATTGATATCGTGCAGCAGCGCGCGGTTGGTCGGCAAATCGGCAACCGCGCGCTCGCCAAAGCTGCGGATGCGCGCGAACATCTTTTCCGCAACCGCCCCGTCCGGAAAATCCCCCCGGCCCGCCGCAAGATCGGTCGGGAAGTCCATGCCGTACAGGATGTACTGATAGTTGAAATAGGCGAAGCTTTCGACATCGATCAGGAAATCGAAGCGGTTGGGCGGGCGGTGCCGCCATTGGTCCAGCAGATCGCGCAGCGCCTCGGGGATCGAGTCCGGGGCGATATTGTCGCGCCAGAACGGCTCCTCGCGTCGGCTGAGACAATAATGCAGCTTCAAAAAGGTGATAATCCGGTCATAGCGCGCCGCCATCAGCGCATTGAAACGCCGCGCGGGCGCATCGATCGGCCCGGTATGGGGAAACAGTTCGGCGATCATCGCCACCGCCGCTTCGACCAGCACCACGCCGGTCGATTCGAGCGGCTCCAGAAAGCCGCCCGACAGGCCCACCGCGACGCAATTCCCGATCCATTGCTGCGTGCGATAGCCCGATTCAAACGGGATGGTGCGCGCAGTAAAGCGATCGTGACCGATATAGCGCTGCAACATCTCCGCGGCGCGATCGTCGGTCATATGCGCCGAGGAATAGACGCACCCGATGCCGCGCGCACCCTCCAGCGCGATATCCCATGTCCACCCCGCCGGATGCGCTGTCGCGATCGTGAAACTCTCGATCGGCGCATCGGCACGATCGTAACCGATCTTGCAGGCGAGCGCGCGATCGGTGAACAATTGGTCCCGCACCGACTTGAACGGCGCGCCCAGCGCCTTGCCGATCAACTCGGCGCGGAAGCCCGAACAGTCGATATAAAGATCGGCTTCCAACGCGCCATGCTCGCGCGTCGCGACATGGGCGATGCTGCCATCCTCGGCCAGCGCGACGTCGGTCAGCAACCCTTTGAGGTGCCGCACCCCAAGTTCGACCGCGCGGTGTTCGATGATCTCAACGAATTTGCCCGCATCGAAATGATAGGCATAGTTGAGCGGCCCGGAAAACGCGCCTTCATCGGCCCGCTTGGGCGCACGGCCGCTTTCGGCGACGCGATTCTGGATCGTCATGGCTTCGGCAAAGGGCGCGCGCTTCGCCGCGTCCTGCAACAGCCAATAGGGAACCAGGCTGGTGCGCTCGGTATGGAACGGCGCTTCGAACGGATGCAGGTAACGATGTCGCCGCCCGTCGGCGGTCGGCGCGTGCAGCCAGTCGTCGAAACGGATACCCTGTTTGAAGGTGCCCGATGTCTCGCGCAAAAAGTGCGCTTCATCGATGCCAAGGAACTGCAGCGTCGCGCGGATTGTGGGAAACGCGCCTTCGCCGACCCCGATGATCCCGATGTCGGGCGATTCCAGCAGCGTGATCTCGATCCGCCCATCGAAGAAGCGAGCGAGATAGGCGGCGGCAAGGCATCCGGCCGTGCCGCCCCCCACTACCAGGATCTTTCGCTTGGCAGGCATTCCTTTCCGCTAGCGCATCGCGGCCCCAGCGGGAACACCAAACCGGCAATTGGAGACAATACCCAGTCGATCATTCCCGATGGCGCGTGCGATGGCCGGGAAGGTCAGCCCTTTACGAAGGCAAGCAGATCCGGATTGATCACATCGGCATGCGTGGTCAACATGCCGTGCGGATAGCCGGGATAAATTTTGAGCGTCCCGTGCTGCACCAGCTTGGCCTGCAGCAAAGAGGCATCCTTATAGGGCACGACCTGATCGTCATCGCCCTGCAGGATGAGCGTGGGCACCGACATCGCCTTGAGATCGTCGGTCTGGTCGGTTTCCGAAAACGCCTTGATGCCTTCATATTGGGCCAGTGCGCCGCCCATCATGCCTTGCCGCCACCAATTGTCGATCACTGCCTGCGAGACCTTCGCGCCCGGACGGTTGAAGCCGTAGAACGGGCCCGACGCGACATCGAGATAGAATTGCGCACGTCCCGCCGCGAGTGCCGCGCGGTAACCGTCGAACACCGAAATCGGCGTGCCGCCCGGATTGCCCGGCGTCTTGAGCATCAGCGGGGGCACCGAGCTGACCAGCACCGCCTTGGCGACGCGCCCCTGCGGCTCACCATAGCGCGCCACATAGCGTGCCACTTCGCCGCCACCCGTCGAATGGCCGATGTGCACCGCATTGCGCAAATCGAGATGCTCGACCACTGCCGATGCGTCTGCGGCGTAATGATCCATGTCATTGCCGGTCGACACCTGGGTGGAACGGCCGTGGCCACGCCGATCATGCGCGACGACACGATAGCCGTTGAGCAGGAAGAACAGCATCTGCGTGTCCCAATCGTCCGCCGACAACGGCCAGCCATGATGGAAGACGATCGGCTGGGCATCGCGCGGGCCCCAGTCTTTGAAGAAAATCTCGGTACCGTCTTTGGTCTTCACAAAACCACTGCTCATGATCGTATCTCCGTGAGGCTGGGGGAAATGAGATTGCGCGAAGCCTGCCGAGGGCAGCAGCGTCGCCGCTGCAACCCCGCCTAACCCCATCACGACGGTGCGGCGGGATGGTTCGACAGTTGGGAATGGCATGCGTCGCGCCTCCGGGCGGAAGCTGGATTGCTTCTCGAGAAACGGGCTAGCCCCGACCGCCGGGCGGGCAAATTATACGATAGTTGCGGTCCCCGGCGGGCCGTCAGGCGTAAGCGGCGAACCTGGCGGCGGTGACTTCGCGGGCACCCAGCCCTTCTGCCATCCGGACAAGGTCGGCGAGCGACTGCGCCCGCATCTTGCGCATCATATTGCCGCGATGGATCTTGACCGTGATTTCGCTGACCGACAGGCGACCGGCAACCTGCTTATTGAGCAGACCCGCCGTGACGAGGCTCATCACCTCGCGTTCCCGCGGCGTCAGCGTATCGTACAGGCGACGAACGTCCTCCGCCTCGCAACGCGCCGCGCGGCGCGCGCGATCGATCACGACGGCCTCATCGATCGCCGCAAGAATGTCGTCATCGTTGCAGGGCTTTGTCAGAAAGTTGACGGCCCCCGCTTTCATCCCGCGAACCGTCATCTGGATGTCGCCGTGCCCGGTCATCAAAATCACCGGCACATGCAATTGACGCTCCAGCAGCTCCTGCTGAAAATCGAGACCGTTCAAGCCGTTCAGACGGATGTCCAGCAGCAGGCATGCCGCCTCCTCCGCTCGCCCGCACCCGAGATATTGGTCCGGCGACTCAAAGGCACACACGCTAAAGCCAACCGAGCGTAGCAAGCTGTCGATAGCGGCGCGCACAGCACTGTCGTCATCGATAACGCAGATCAGGCCGGACGGCGTTTTGGCCAAGTCGCTCACCATGCGTCTCCCCTTCGTCTCAACGATCGCCCGACCGAGCCATCGCCCCGCCGACCGGAGCCAGACCCTATTCCACCGACGGATATGCGCTAGCCATCTCTGCAGGTGCCGACCCCAGACTTCCGTATGATGGACCGGGCCCTGGCGCACGTCCTGTCGGTCCTTACAAAAGCGTCTGGATGCGGCCTAAACGTCCGTATGATGGCGCATGCTCGGCAAACGGAGGATCAGGTCTCATCACCGTTTGAAGAGAGCACTCCGCCAATGACCCCTGTGCCGACTCTCACGCTGAACACCCCCTCGGCGTTCACCGTGCTTCCGCCTGCCGCCAAGCGGACCGTTGCGGACGAATCCCATCACCGGATCGCCAACAATCTGCAACTGCTCGCGGCAATGGTGTCGATCGAGGCACGCCGCGTGGCGGATCCCCTGGCGCTCGCGGCGCTCACCATGACTCAGCGCCGCATTGCGGCCATCGCGGGGGTGCACCGACACCTCTATCAGGCCGGCGATCCGCTCGCAGTCGATCTGGCCGCGTATTTGCAGTCACTGGGCGAGGATCTTCAGCAGTGCTGCGCCGATCCGGCGGCGGGGCGCAATATCGTCGTCAGTGTCGAACCGGTTACGGTCTCGTCCGACGACGCGACCGCGCTGGGCATTCTGGTGTCCGAGCTGGTCGGCAACGCCTGCAAATATGCCTATCAGCCGGGGCAGCCGGGCGACGTATGGATTACGTTATCCGCGATGCCTTTCGGGGGATATCGCCTCGATGTGTCCGATCGGGGGCGCGGCATCGTCGCGGGGGCCGCACCTCAAGGGACCGGCTTTGGTGCGCGGCTGATTGAGATGATGGCAACCCGGCTTAACGCCTCTTACGCGTGGCATGACGCCGCGCCCGGCACACTCTTTTCGCTGTTCGTCTAGCTCTTGCGCCAACGGCACCGAGCCCAGAAAGCGCGATCCCGCGCACACGAAAGGGGCGGACCAGCAACGCTGATCCGCCCTTGGCCTTACCGCTGATACAATACAGTGCTGACCGTATCGCGCAGCGCACCGTGACGGCGCGACTTGCACGTGCTGACCACGACCGGCACGATTTTTTCAACCCCCGTAACGTCGATGACCTTGACCTTGGGATCACGCCCCTTGTTCAGACCGATGGCGTAGGAAACCGCTTGCGGCTTGAACTTGTCAGCCAGACTGAGAAAGTCCTCGCATGAGACTTCTTCGCCACCCTTGCGCGTGTTGACGAATTGATTGGTGGTGACGACGCCATTTTTGACAGAAACGGGCTTGGCGCTCTGCGCGGAGACTGGACCAGCAAGAGCAACCGCAAGGAGGCTGGTGAAAAGAAGTGTTGGCTTGAGCATGGGCGGACCTTTCTGATCGTGTTCGCAAGCGAACGCACGAGGTGAACATCGAAAGACCGCGATCCGGACAACAAGTACTGCATCGGCTATCCGGTCGCGATCATCGCCTATTTAGGTCGGCCCGACTGCCCGTTTGATCATACCTAGATATGGGTTTCGGCTTTAGCTCTACGTCGGTCTGCAATTCGTCGGAACTGCAGCCGCGTGCGCCGCTCAATCAAGCGGACCAAGCACATCGGCGAGATAGCCGGCAAGGACTTCGGCTGCACCCGGCTTTTCCAAAAGACACGCGATACCACCCCTTGCCGCGCGATCCTTGATTTGCTCGGTGGGATAGGCGGTCATCAGGATGAAAGGAACAGTGCTGCCATTCGCGTGAAGTGTCTCATGCAGTTCCACACCCGACATACCCGGCATATGCAGGTCCGAAACGATGCAGCCCAGCTCCGCAGGTGGCGAATCCAGAAACGCGAGCGCCGAAGGAAACTCCGCCACCTCCAGCCCGAGCGACCGCACCAAGCTGACGGTTGCCAAACGCACGAGCTCGTCGTCTTCAACTATGGCAACCGTCCGCGCTCTGTCCTGCATCAACTTTCCCGGTCGGAGCGATGCCGACGCACGAACTTTAGAAGCGGTTGTTCAAAGCGGAAACCATACGAAGGTCTAGGCAGAAGAGGTACGCCCCTCGGCAAGCGCGGCTGCGCGAACCAGATCCGCGATCGTGCGAACCCCCATCTTCTTCATCATCGAGCCGCGGTGCATCTTGACCGTGATTTCGCTGAGGCCCAGCTGGCCGGCAATCTGCTTGTTCATCAACCCGGCAACCACGAGTCCCATTACCTCCGTTTCGCGGTGGGTTAGCGTGGCGTAACGCTGGCCTGCCGCATGAAGCGCATTTTCGGCGGCCAGCCGTTTACGATCCCGCTCCAGCGCAGCTTCGACCGCGTCGAGAATGTCCTGATCGCGAAATGGCTTGGCGAGGAAGTCCACCGCCCCAGCCTTCATCGCGCGAACGCTCATCGCGATGTCGCCATAGCCGGTGATAAAGATGATCGGCGCGTGATCGCCGCGCTCCGCCAGCTTCGCCTGAATTTCCATGCCGTTCATGCGCGGCAGGCGAATATCCACGACGAGGCAGGTGGGACCGGCGGGACGTGGATGTTCGAAGAGCGCCTGGGCGGAGTCGAAAAGCAGGGTTTGCAGCCCGATCGAACGAAACAGGGAGTCCATCGCCGCGCGCACCATCGAATCATCGTCGACGACGATGACCGTTGGGGCGGTTGCCTCATGGGCTCCTGCGCTCGCTCCGGGGTATTGTGACACTCGAACCCTCTCCCGAAGTCGCTTGGCGCGACACGCTCGCCGTCAAGCCGGCCAGACGCGCATCGACGACGCGGTTGCCCGCATGTCCCAAACGAAACCGCCGCGCAAGAATTGCCCGGCGGGGGCGCAAGCGCAACACCTTCCCCGTCAAGCCAGCTCCCGGACCGCAGAGACCTCTACATAGCGGGCAATCTGTGCGCGTGTCACGGCCTGCGCATCTTGCCCCGCCGCCACCGCCCGGTGCCAGGCGACGACCCATTCCAGTGCCTGATGGAGCGTCAGCGACGGTCTCCAGCCGAGCGCGGCGCGGACTTTCGAACAGTCCAGCCGCAACAATCCCGCCTCATGCGGGAGTGGACGCCGATCGACCACAGGCTGGTCTGCCGCCTCGCCCCAAGCCGCACGCATCCGCTCGACGATCCACGACACCGGGCGGGCGTCGTCATCGGCGGGCCCGAAGTTCCAGCCGTCGGCAAAGCCCATGTCGCCCTCCAGTAAGCGTTCGCCGATCGCCAGATAGCCCCCCAGCGCTTCCAGCACATGCTGCCACGGGCGCACCGCGTCGGGAGAGCGGATCAGCGGCGGGGTCCCGGTTGCAAACGCCCGGACCAGATCGGGTACCAGCCGGTCCGCCGCCCAGTCCCCGCCGCCGATAACATTGCCAGCCCGCACCGATGCTAGCGCCGGGCCATGCCCGGTGAAGAAGGACCGACGATAGGCCGCAATGACCAACTCTGCCGCCCCCTTGCTGCTGCTATAGGGGTCGTGACCGCCCATCGCGTCGGTCTCGCGATACGGCCAGATCCATTCACGGTTCTCGTAGCATTTGTCGCTGGTCACGCACACGATCGCGCCAACCCCGGATACCAGCCGGGCGGCTTCGAGCACATGCACCGTACCCATCACGTTCGTCGCATAGGTTCCGACCGGGTCATCATAGGAATGCCGGACCAGCGGCTGCGCGGCGAGATGGAAAATGATCTCCGGACGGGCTGCCTCAACCACCGCCCGCACCACGGCAGGGTCCCGCACATCGCCCTCGACGTGCGTCACACGCGACGCCACGCGCGCCGCCGCGAACAAGCTCGGATCGGTGGGAGGAGCCAAGGCCAGCCCCGTCACGTTGGCCCCGAGCGCCTCCAGCCAGAGGCTGAGCCAACTCCCCTTGAAGCCGGTATGGCCCGTGACGAGAACGCGGCGGCCCTTCCAGATGTCGTTCACCAGCGCTTCCACGGTGCGTTGCCCGCTTTCCACAGATCGTCGAGGTAGAGCTTGTCGCGCAAGGTATCCATCGGCTGCCAAAAGCCCTCATGACGATAGCCCATCAGCTCGCCACCGCGGGCCAGGCGCTCGAGCGGCTCGGCTTCCCACACCGTATCGGGTCCATCGATCAAATCGAGCACCGACGGATCGGCGACAAAGAAGCCGCCGTTGATCTGCCCCCCATCGCCAGCCGGTTTTTCCCGAAAATCGGTCACGCGCCCATTATCGAACTCGAGCGCACCAAAGCGTCCCGGTGGCGAGACTGCGGTGATCGTGGCGCGCAGGCCGTGCGCCTTGTGAAAGCGCACCAGCGCCGCAACGTCGATATCGGCAACACCGTCTCCATAAGTGAAACAGAACGGTTCGTCGGGATCGAGATACGGCCGGATTGCCGCCAACCGTCCGCCCGTCATCGTCGATGCCCCTGTCTCAACCAGGGTCACCCGCCACGGCTCGCTGCGCGCAAAATGGATTTCCATCCCGTTTCCGTTGCGCAAATCGATGGTAACGTCGGAGGTGTGGAGAAAGTAGTTAGCGAAATATTCCTTGATCAAATATCCCTTGTAACCAAGACAAATCACGAAATCATTCAGCCCTGCAGCAGAATAGATCTTCATGATGTGCCACAGGATCGGCATACCGCCGATCTCCACCATTGGCTTGGGCCGCACGGCAGTTTCCTCGCCGAGCCGACTGCCCAGCCCCCCGGCCAAAATCACGGTTCGCATCTCAACTCCGCTACTGGGTCTTTGGCTTGAAGACGGAGGCACCGGGACGAGCCCGTAATCGGTCCATGGCGAGAACCCGCCTCGCCACCGCAGTGGCGCTCAGAAAGCCAGATCGAATCCCAGGCGGACGCTGCGCGGCTGCAGTGGGGTGATTTCGTCGTGGTCGCGCAGCAGGAACGGCGATCCGTAAGCGAAGCGGTTGCCGCGCATATCGAGCAGATTGGTGACCGCCAGGCTGATCCCGAAACGCGGCGGACCGATGCGAAGCTCGGTCCCGGTGTCCCAATACGCGCCCTGGATCTTTCCCAACACCGTGCCGACGCCGAGCGTCGAATGGCCGATATAGCGAGCGAATCCCGTCGCTTGGACGGGGGTGCCAGCGACGCGGCGCTCGTAGGTGGCACCGACGCGACCGCTCGCATCGGCCACGTTGGGCAAACGGCTCGAATCGAGATTGGCACCTTCGAGACTGATCAGGAACGGCGAGGAACGGATGACCCGACTGCTATTGAGATAGAGCGAAGCCTCCAGTTCCAGTCCGTCGACTGGTCGCCATTTCGAGGCCATCCCGATCGACAGGATCCGTCCGTCGCCGATGTTCGACGTGGTCGGAAACCCAAAGCCGTCGATCAAATCCGCCTGAATATTGGTCCACCGTGTCCAGGCGATTCCGATGTTGGCGTCCAACCGGTGGGCGCGCCAACGCAATCCTCCTTCCAGCGTACCGAGGCGGTCGGCGTTAAAATGCTGGATGAAGTCCTGCCGCACCGCGATCCCGCCTGGGCGGAAGCCTTGTTGATACCGCGTGAACAGCGTCCAGGCATCGCCAATGCGATAGGCCAGCGCCGCCGACGGCAGAAAGCGCGATTCGCTGCGCGATGCCTCAGCCTCCGGCTCCACCCGCAGCGCCACCGGCTGCACGACGTCCAGCGATTTGCCCGAGAGCCGCGAGGTGGTGGCGCGCCCGCCGAGCGTGACCGTCAGTCGGGGCAGCAGTTTGACGGAACCCTCGCCATAGACCGTCGCTTCCTGAACCATGTTCCGGACGCCCGTCAGCGGCACGCCGGAGGCGGCCGGGCCGGTGTCGACATACATCCGGCGATTGACGGTCGCGGTGTTCCCGAGCAGGCTTAGCCCGACAACCCACCCGGTGCCGTCGCGACCGCGTTGTCCCAGCCGACCCTCAGCTGACACCATCTCGATCTGATTGGTCTGCCCGAAAGCGGCAATAGCGCTGTTTATCGACGGAGCGAGCGCCGGTCGCGCGGGATCGGACAGTTCCTGCCCTTCGAAGATCTCGGCAACCTTCTGCCGAGTATAGCCAAGTGACGCGGTGAAATCGAGCGTGCCCCATTGCTTGCGCGCAACCAGTTCGGCCAGGCCGTAGGTGTTGTCATAAGGTTGCGCGATCGAACTGGCGCGCGTCAGGCCGTTGCCCCCGCGATCGGCATATTGCGCATCGTCTCCATGAATGCTCTGGCCGACCCCGTCGATATCGACGGTCCATCCATCGCCGGGCTCGATCCGAACGCCAAGCCGCCCCCCAAGCGTCCGCACGCGATTGACGTCCTTCAACCCGCGTTTCACGTCATCGATATATCCGGCATCGGTGGAGGCAAAGAACAGCGCGCGCAGCGCCGCGCGGTCGGGTGCCACGGGCAGGTTCAAGATGGCACCGCCGTCACCTCCCAAGCCGCCATGCTGCACCGCCTGCACGCCGCCCCACGCCTGCCCGCCGAACGCGGTGAGATCGGGCGCGCGCGGCACGACGCGCACGACGCCGCCGAGCGATCCGGCACCGTACAGCGTGCCCTGCGGCCCCTCCAGCACCTCGACCCGCTCGACGTCGTACAGCCGCAAACTCGGGTCGGGCGCGCTGTAGGTGATGCGGCTATTGCCCCAATATTGGCCAACCGTCGCCTGGGTCGGCCCGACGAAGCTCGAATCCGCGATACCGCGGATGAACAGTTTGTTGCGCCCAGGGCCGAGGTGCGTCGATGCGACGCTGGCGACACGCATTTCCAGCAGATCGTTGCCGCGCGCCGCCGCCGCCGCGCTCAGGCTGCGGCCATCGAGGATCTGCACGCCGCCGGGATAGGCGCTGAGCGGGATGTCGCGCTTCGACCCCGTCACCACGATATCCTGGGGTTCGGGCTCCGGCTCCGCAGCAGGGCGGGTTGCCGGCGGGTGCGCCGCTGCGGGCATGGCCCGTGGCGCGCGAGGAACTGCGGCGGGAGCCGCCTCGACCAGATAGGTCGCCGATGCGACCCGCCGGGCCTGCAAGCCGGTTTTTTTGAGCATGCGAGCGAGCGCTTGTTCTGCCGTCAACCGCCCCTGTACCCGGCGCACGCCGATCGTTCCGAGGCGAGGCTCCCGAAAACCGATGCTGGCACCGGTCTGCAGGCTCAGCGCGCGCACCGCCTGCGCCAGGGGTGCAGAGCGGACATCGACCGCTGCGGCGCGCTCCTGCGCCAAGGCCGGTGTCGCCATGCCGATCGCCGCAAGCGGCCAGACCCTGTTACCGATCCGCATCGGCCGCGGCCATCGCCCATCCGTCCTTCCCGCGCGTAAAGCGAACACCCAGCAGCGGTCCGGCGCGGTCGAGCGTGCGCTCGGGAGAATCTGCCAGCATCAAGGTTCCGCTGAATCGCATGCGCCCGGCAATGTCGGGGATACGAATCGGCTCGCCGATATTGCGGCTCAGATCACGCGCAACCCGATCGAGCGACACATCGTCATACTGCAAATGGCCAGTCCGCCAGCCCCCAATGCCGTCGGGGCTGACCTTGCCGAGTCGAGGTTTTGCGGTAGCCGTTGGGCGCGTCAGGTTCGCGCCGGCATCAAGGCGGATGTTGTCCTTGCCGGGCGCGTACACCACCGCCCCTTGCGCCACCGCAACCTCAAGCGCGTCGTGATCATGGACGACGTCGAACACCGTGCCCGCATCGACCAGCCGCGTCCCCCCCGCCGTCACCACAAACGGATCGCGCGCATTATGGCGGATGGTGAACAGCGCTTCGCCCGCAACCAGCGTCACCGCGCGCGGTTTGCTTGCGTCAAAGGTGAGACGTGTACTGGCGTTCAGGATCACGGTTGAGCCATCGGCGAGCGCGAAGGTGCGGTGCTGGCCCGGCCCGGTCGCAATCTCCTGCTTGTGGTCGGCAGGGAAGAGCGTGACCCAGGCACCAACGACCGCCAACGCGGCGGCAGCGGCGGTGCCGCCGACCAGCGCCCAGCGCCGATGCGTGCGCGGACGCCCTCCAAGAGCAACCGGCGGTGGCGCACTGCGCAGCACCTCCTCCGCCCAATGGTCGTCGTCGACCGCAGCATCATAGGCCGCAAGATGCGCGGGATCCTGTTCGAGCCATTCGGCGAGGCCGTCCCAATCCGCAAAGGACGCGTCGTGAACCCGGATCACCCAGCGGCGCGCGGTTTCCTCGACCGTTGCAGATTCAGGCGCGTTCATGACCATATCCCCCTAATGACGGAGTGGTAGCGCTCATTCCGCATCCAACTTTACCTTTAGCGCCGCCAAGGCCCGATACGCCTTTTGCAAATCCTTCTCGACCGAGCTCAAACTCACCCCCAATGTCTTTGCAATCGATGCCTGGCTTTCCCCTTCCAGGCGATAGCTCCGAAACACCCGATCGACCCGCGGCCCCAAGGCGGCGAGGACGGCGTCGGCTTCGCGCAACCGCTGCCGCGCGATCAGCACGCGTTCGCCGCCAGGCACATCCTGCGGGGTATCGCCGGTGCTGTGCCAATCCTGCTGTCGCCGCACGCGGCTGACATTCGAGCGGTGCCGGTCGCGCATCAGGTTCTCGGCCGCGCGAAAGAGATAGGAGATCGGATCGACGACAGGCTGGCTGGTCGACAGCGCGACGCGTTGCCACAAATCCTGCAGCACATCCTCGGCTTCGTCGCCCGCGCCGCGCACCGCCAGAAAGCGCAACAGACGCGCACGCTCGTTGACGATCAGGAGTTGCAGCCCGCTATTGTGCCGTTCTGCATCCATTTCGAGAGCCAAGTTCCATCGCCATGCTGCGCATACGTCCGCCGCCGCGATGGGTTGGCGGCACCGGCACCGTACGACGTCGAGTGGCATCGGCTCTAGAGTGCATGGCCATGCGTTGCCAAGTCCCTGCATGGAACGGGCGGCAATGGGCACGTCCGGTGCTGCATCGGCCAGCGATGAACTTACCGCACCGCCGCCGCCCGATCGCGCGCCCGCGCAAAGGCGGAGATATGCGACGGCGCAGCGGCGGGGGAGGCCGTTCCTTCGCTCTGCGCAACCGCCCCGAACATGCCAAGCGGATCGACGGCCTGCCCGTTCAATCGCACCTCGAAGTGCAGATGACTGCCGGTCGATCGCCCGCTCGATCCCATCAGCGCGATCACTTCCCCGCGTTCGACTCTCTCCCCGTCGTGGACAAGCAGGCGCGACAAATGTCCATAACGGCTTTCGAGATTGCCGGCATGGACGATCTCCACCAGATTGCCATAGCCGCCCGCGACACCGGCAAACCGCACGGTGCCTGCATCGGCAGCGCGCACCGCCGACCCCAAGGCACCCGGTATGTCGATCCCCTTATGCAGCGCGTGTCCCGCGTGAAACGGGTCTTCGCGAACGCCGAAACGCGACGACAGGCGGGGCAAACCGAGGGTCGCCAATGGAGCATTCAGGATCGGCGGGGCCTGTGCTGCCGACCAATCCATCATGCGGTCACGAAAGGCCGCGTCATTGCCGGCGGGAAGGCCGCCACCGGCTTCCGCTGTCGGCATCGGCGCGACGATCAGCAACAGGCACGGGCAAAGCGTCAAGGCGAGCGGCATAGCGCGAAGACGGAGCGCCCGTGCAGAACCCGTAATTGCTGGCCGATCCGCGACCGGGCGAAAAACGCTTTACGGGTTCCCCCGCGAGGCTCCGTCTCTGTCCCGACAACCACCTGCGGATCGAGAGGGAAGCCACCTTGAACATCACCGAACGCGGCATGCTCGACATGCTGAAAAGGGGCCGGGACGAATTTGGCGTGGTCGCGGTCAAGGCCGAATTCGAAGCCGAAGGCACGCGTCCCGACGAGTTTCTTCGCCTGCTGCACCTCACCCGCGCCGCGGGCTTGAAAGTCGCGCTCAAAATCGGCGGCTGCGAGGCGATCTCCGATTTGCTGGCATCGCGCCTGTACGGCGTCGACCACATCATCGCGCCGATGATCGAGACCCCCTATGCGCTCACCAAATATATCGAGGCCAAGCGCAAGACCTATGGCCTTGAGCCCGCGAGCGCCAAGTTCCTGTTCAATCTCGAGACCGATACGACGCTTCGCAACCTGGAGGCGATGCTGCCGCTGGCGGGTGCCGATCTGGATGGCGTGGTGTTCGGCCGGGTGGATTTCACCTTGTCGCGAGGCCTGCCGCGCGGCGCGATCAACGATCGTCAGATCACCGATGCGGTGCTGTCGGTCGCGCGCGCCTGCGCTGCAGCGGATCTGGAACTGGTCGTCGGCGGGTCGGTAGCAGTCGAGGCCGGGCCTGCGCTGCGCGAAATCCGCAAGGTTCGGCTCGACCGGTTCGAAACGCGCAAGGTCGTGTTCGATGGTGCCACCGCCGAGCATCCGCGCTTCGAAGCCGCGATTGCCAATGCCGTGGCGTTCGAGCTCGCCTGGCTGGAGAACAAGCGCGACTATTATGCGACGATTGCGGACGAAGACCTCGCCCGCTTGCGGATGATGCGGGAGCGTAGCGCCCGCGCGTCGTTCGATCAAAAGACCAGCGTGGCGGCCTGATCTGCAATGGCGCTTCGCGAACAGGTTTCCGCGCTGCTCCGCGAGGTGGCACAAGCGGTGGTGATGCCATGCTTCCGCGCGCTGGCACCGCACGACATTGAGGAAAAGCGCCCGGGCGAAATCGTTACGCGTGCTGATCGCGAGGCGGAGCTTCGCCTGCGCGATGGCCTGGAAGCGCTGGGTCTGGGTGCGCGAATTGTTGGCGAGGAAGCGGTCGAGGATGCACCCGAACTGCTCGACAATATCGGTACCGGGCTTGTCTGGCTGATCGATCCCCTCGACGGCACCGCCAATTTCGCGCGGGGCGAGGCACCGTTCGGCCTCATGATCGCGCTGGTCGAAAACGGCGTACCGCTGGCTGGCTGGATGCTCGATCCGTTGCGCGACCGGCTTTGCCATGCCGAGCGCGGCAGGGGCGCGACGTGCGACGGTGCCCGCGTGCGCACCACCCCGTCCGGACGCGCGCGTCCGATCGCGGCGCTCGGCACGCAGTTCCTGGCACCGGTGCAGCGCGCACGCGTGCAGGCAAGCGCCAGTCGGCGCTTTGACCTGACACCGATCCCGCGGTGTGCGGCCGAAAGCTATCCGCGCGTCGCGTTCGGACAGAATGATATCACGCTGTTCCAGCGCATCCTCCCCTGGGACCACGCCGCAGGTGCGGTGTTTCTGACCGAAGCCGGCGGCGAAATCCGGCATTGGGATCACCGCCCCTATCGCGTCGGATCGAACAGTGCGGGCGTTCTCGCCGCTGCCACCCCGGCTTTGTGGGACAGCGCATCGGCGCTCTTGCTGGGCGTCGGGAGCGCCTTGGCCGACGCGGAAGGCATTGCCGCATGACGACCGCCCGCCCGCTGTTCGCCTCTTCTACCGCAATCGCCCTGGCGCTGATTCTGGCACCCGGTTCGGGCATGGCGCAGTTGCTGTCGCCAGTGGCGGCGCAATCGCAGGATGCCACCGCACAACCGCGAAGCGCTGCGGCGGCCCAGACCGCGATCCCCCCGCAAACCAACACGGCGGGATTTCAGCCAGCGGTTATCGATAGTCCGCCGCCCGAGGCGAACGAGCCGTCCGGGGCGACCAAGCCCGAGACGGGCCCACGCGCCCATGCCGCGCCGCCCAGTCCATTCGAGAGTTACGTGTCCGAAGCAGCGGGCATGCCGGTCCGGCGCTTCGGCGCAGAATTGCTGACCCCCGGTGCCCGCGATTTTTCGGCCCCACCGACGGTTGCAGTGCCAGACGATTACCGGCTCAATCCCGGCGATCAGATCCAGATCAGCTTGAGCGGATCGGTTCAGGCATCCAATTTGCGGCTCACCGTCGACACCGAAGGCCGCATCTTCGTACCCCGGGTGGGCGGGATCACGGTGGCAGGTGTGCGCTACGCCGAGTTGCACGACGTCATCGCCCGCCAGATCGCACGCCAGTATCGCGGCTTCGATTTGCAAACGACCGTGGTGCGGCTGCGCGGCATCACCGTGTATGTTACCGGCTTCGCCAACCAGCCAGGTTCCTATTCGGTCAGCAGTCTCGCGACCCTGGTCAACGCCGTGCTGGCAGCGGGCGGACCCGCCGCCAGTGGCAGCCTGCGCTCGATTCAGTTGCGGCGCGCGGGCAAGCTCATCTCTGATTTCGACTTGTACGACTTGCTGCTGAAAGGCGATAAAAGCGGCGACGCGCCCCTCCAGAATGGCGACGTCATCTATATTGCCCCCGCAGGCCCGCAAGTGGCGGTGGTCGGCGCGATCAACCGCCAGGCGATCTTCGAAGTCGGCGCGGGCGAAAGCTTGCAGGACGCGATCCTCTATGCCGGTGGCGTCAGCACCGTTGCCGACAACAGCCGCTTGCTCGTGCTCGATTCGCTGGGGCAGCGCGATGCCGGCTGGCAGCAATTGACCCCCGCCGAGGCGCGCGCGCGCCCTGCACAGCGCGGCGACATCGTCCGCGTGCTTACCAACCTAGGGCTCGCCCGCCCGCTCGAACGGCAATCGGTGCTCGTCACCGTAACCGGCGAAGTGGCGAAGCCCGGGCGCTATTATCTGCAACCCGGTGCGCATTTGGGCGCGGCGCTCGCCGAAGCGGGTGGCCTCACCGCGGGGGCATTCCCTTATGCGAGCGTGATCACCCGCGACAGCGTCCGTCAGCAACAACGCGCGAGTTTTGACCGCGCGGTCAAGGATATGGAGCTCCAGCTTTCGACCCAGCCGTTGGTCTCGGTCGACCACGCCCGCTCGGCCCAGGTGGGCAATGTCGCGCTCATCCAGTCGATCGTCGAGCAATTGCGCAAGCGCGAGCCGAATGGTCGCCTGGTCTTCGACCTGCCGGTAACGGCGACCACCCTGCCCGCCGATCTTATTCTGGAGAATAACGACAGCATCTACATCCCGCCGCAGCCGGTGACGGTCGGTGTGTTCGGCGCTGTGCCGAGCCCGGCGTCCTTCGCCTATCGCCGCGGCATGACGATCGGCGACTTCGTTCACTCGGCAGGCGGTGTGCAGAAGCTTGGCGACAAGACCGGGGTGTTCGTGGTCCGCGCCAATGGCACCGTGCTTTCCAACCGCAAGCGGATCTTCCGCGAGGCAGCGTTGCCCGGCGACCTGATTTACGTGCCGATCGATTCCAATCGCGGCGAATTCTGGGCGCGGATGCGCGACATCACCAGCAGCCTGTTCGGCGGACTGACCGGGGCGGCCACCATCGCCGCGCTGCTGAATTGAGCCGCGCGATGACGATCGGGAGCGGCCTCGTGTCGCTGCGGCACGATGCCCGCAATCGGCGGATCGCGTATGCCGTGCTCGCTGTGTTGCTCGCCATTCTCTGTGTTTTTCCGCAGCCTTACGTAGCCCGCGCCAAGATCGTGCCGCAGGATGGCAGCTCGATCGGGCTCAGTTCGTCGATGGGCGCAGCGGGCAGCCAGCTCCAAGGCTTTGCGGCATTGCTCGGCAGCGCGAAGACCCCAATCGACCTGTATCTGGCGATCGGTCGCGGCGGCGAAGTCAGCGACTCGGTGATCGCCCGCCTCGGGCTGGTTGGTCCAGGCGGCTACGCCAACCACGCCAAGGCCGAAAGGGCGCTCGACCGCGACATGGACGTGCATTCGCTCACCGGCGGCATCCTCGAAATCACCGCGCGCACGCATGACCCGCAATTGGCCGAGCGGCTGACGCGCGCCTATGTCCAGGCCATTGGCGAGCGCATCAACGCGCTCGGTCGTGATCGGGTGCGGCGCAAGCGCGCGGTGGTCGAGCGGCGGTTCAAGGAAGCCGTCGTCCGCGCGGCCAAGGCCGAAGCGGCGCTCAGCGATTTCCGCCGCCGCAACAAGCTGGCCGAGCCCGAAGCGCAATTGGGTGCGGAACTCACGCTGCGCGCCGGGCTCCAGGCCCAACTCCAGGCGAAACAGGTCGAACTGGAAACGCTGCAACGCTTCCAGGGTGCTGAAAACCCGCAACTCCAGTCGGTGCAGTCGGAAGTTTCCGCGTTACGCGCGCAGATTGCCGGCACCACCGCCCCCGCCGCCGGAGCCGCCGGTCCCAACGTTGCCGGTCTTTCCGCCATGTCGGGCGAATATCTCGATCTCTACCGCGACTATCGCTTCGCGCAGGCATTGTATGAAGTCTACGCGCGTTCCTCCGAAGAGGTCGCGGTCGATGCACTCGCCGCCGAGACCGCATCGGACGTCCAGATGATCGAAGCGCCGCGGCTCGACCCCGATCGCAAGTACAACATCCCGGCGGTGGCGGTGCTGCTGCTCGTGTTGCTTTGCGCCGCATTCACCGAAATTTATGCACCCGCCACCGGTCTGCGTCTTGCCCCCCGGAATGCAGACCGATGAGCGGCCGAGGCACCCCCGAACTGTCGATCGTGATTCCCTGCTTCAACGAAGCAGAGAATGTCGTTGCGATTTGCAGGGCGGTGGGTGCCGAGGCCGCCCGCCATGCGCACTCATACGAGATCATCCTGATCGACAATGGTTCGACCGACGGCACGCGCGATATCATCCGCGACCTGTGCGCTGCGGAACCGCGGGTTCGCGCCATCTTCAACACCCGCAACTATGGGCAAATGCGCTCGCCAACCTACGGCATTTACCAGGCGAGCGGCGCGGCGGTGATCGGCATGTGCGCGGATTTTCAGGATCCGCCCGAAATGATCGGAGAATTTCTGCGGCTGTGGCGCGCAGGGGCGCAGATCGTGCTCGGCCAACGCCGCTCGGAGGAAGGCGCGGGCCTGCTCGGGCCGGTCCGGCAGCTTGGTTATGCGGTACTGGGTCGGATCAGCGACTATCCGCTGATCCCCGGCGTTACGGGTTTCGGCCTGTTCGACCGGGTGGTGGTCGATACGCTCGCCACCTGGAACGAGCCGGAACCCTTTTTCCGGGGGATGGTGGTCGAAAGCGGCTACCGTCTGGCGCTGGTGCCCGTCGATCGCCCGGCACGCGCTGCGGGTACGTCGAAGAACGATGTCGCCGCGCTCGCCTCCTTTGCCCTGTCCGGGCTGGCCGGATCCGCGAAGACACTGTTGCGCGCTCCCATCCTCATTGCGCTCGGCACCGGTGCACTTGCCATCCTGCTCACGCTCGGCTCGATTACTGCGGCCTTCGTCGGCGGCCCCGTCTGGTCAGTCCTGGCAGCCGCGCTGGCGCTGGCGATGTTCGCCGTGCTGATGCTGTTCGTCGGCCTGATCGGCGAGCAAGTCCGCGTCATCGCCGAACGGACGCGCGGCGCTCCGCTGGTGCTGGAAAGCGAACGGATCAACTTCCCGGCAACCCGCGCAACCGCTCCGACCGTCCACGCGAGTTGATGCGTCGCCACCTTGCCTTGATCCCGGAAGCGCTGCTCGCGCTCACCGTGCTGGCGAGCGTCGCCTGCACGGCATGGCAGTTCGGCGTCCTCGGTTACCTGCCGCAACCCTTCGTGTTCGATACCAACGACACCTTCATGGATTGGTTCAACACCGCCTATTGGGCGAACAACCCCGGTACTTATGATGTGTGGCGCAGCATCTATCCGCCGCTATCCTTCGTGTTTCTCGACGCGTTCAGCCTGCCCGGCTGCTATCTCAATTCGCCTTTCTACGCGCGCGATTGTGATTGGCTGGGGCGCGGGGTCATCGTCGGTTTCTATTTGCTCGACGTGGCGCTTGCCTGGCTCAGCTTCCGCAGCGCCGATCCGCGTACCGCACCGATGCGGACCATCGCCATCGGCCTTGGGTTACCGCTGCTGTTCACGCTGGAACGCGGCAATCTGATCCTGGTGGCCTTTGCCTGCTTCATGCTGGCGCATGGCCCACTCAGGATCGGCGCGCGCTGGCGCTATGCGGCGACCGCGGCGACCATCAACTTCAAACCCTATCTGCTGCTGCCGGTCGCCGCGCTGGCGGTAAAGCGCAAATGGCGCGCGCTGGAGCTGGCAGGTATCGCCACGGTGCTGCTGTATCTTGCCACGCTTGCCGTTGTCGGCAGCGGCACGCCTGGGGAATTGGCCGCCAACACCGCGAATTGGCTCGTGTTCCAGAGCGGGCAAGTGTGGAACGAAGTCCATTATTCGACGAGCTACGCCCCGCTGCTGCTGATCCGCGCGTCGCAGATGCCGATCCTCACGTACATACCTTCGCGCACCATCGAGACGATCGAGACGATCGTGCCGATCGCGATCCGCACCAGCCAGTTGGTGGCCCTGCTTGCGCTCGCCGGTGTATGGCTTCAGCCGCGCGCCGTGTCCGCACACCGCATCGCCACGCTATTGCTCGGGGCGTATCTCATCGCCCAGTCTCCGGGCGGTTATACCCAGACTTTCCTGCTGTTCCTCGTCTTCCTCGAGCCCTGGCGGCGCGGCGGTCCGATCGTCGCGCTGATCTGCGCCTATCTGCTGTGCATCGTTGCCGACCGTACCCTCACCACCATTCTCGAGGTGCCGGGGACAAGCTGGCTGAGCGGACAATCCGTTACGGCAAGCTTCGGCATTGCGCTCGGTCATTTCGTCCGGCCCGGACTGATCATCCTGATCGTCTGGGCACTCGCGATCGACAGCATCGCGCTGGTCGTTCGCGCCCACCTGACGCAGCGACCCAGCCTGGGCCTGCAGCCGGCATGATCCTCGAAGCCGATCTCGCTGCGGTCGATACCGCGCTCGCACCGCTCTGGCCGCGGCTGGAAGGCGCGCATCTGTTCATCACCGGCGGCACCGGCTTTATCGGCCGCTGGATGCTGGAGGCCCTCGCGCGCGCGCCGGTCGACGTAAACGTGACCTTGCTCAGCCGCAATCCCGCCGAATTTGCTGCGCGCGCGCCGCACCTCGCCGCGCGCTTCCACTGCATACGCGGCGACGTGCTCGATTTCGCGCCACCCACAGGTGCCTTCACGCACATCATCCACGCCGCCACCGACGCCAGCGCCGCGCTGAACGCTCAGGACCCGAGACGAATGTTCGACACGATCGTCCAGGGCACGCGCAACGCGCTCGATCTTGCGGTCGCTTGCGGCGCGCAGCGCGTGCTCTTCCTCAGTTCGGGGGCGGTCTATGGTGCCCAACCCGGGGATGTCGCGCATCTTCGCGAAAACTGGCAAGGCGCGCCCGATCCGCTCGATCCGCGATCGGCCTATGGCGAGGGCAAGCGCGCGGCCGAAATGCTGTGCGCGATCTATGGCAAGCAATTCGGGCTCGACGTGGTCGGTGCGCGCATCTTCGCGTTGCTGGGCCCGCTCCTCTCGCTCGACATCCATTTCGCCGCCGGCAACTTCATCCGCGATGCAATGGCAGGGCGCACGATCCGCGTCGAAGGCTCGGGCGAGGCGGTGCGCTCCTACCTCTATGCCGCGGACCTGACGGTATGGCTGTGGACACTGCTGCTGGCGGGCAAGCCCGGCATGGTCTGCAATGTCGGGTCCGAAGAAGCGGTCTCGATCGCAGCGTTGGCGCAGCGCACCGCGGCGATCCTCGGTTCGCCGGGGGTCGAAATCCTCGGCCGCCCGGACCCCGGTTGGAACCCGGGCCGCTACGTCCCCTCGACGGAGCGGATACGCGAACAACTCGGCGTCAGAGCGACGATCGGCCTCGACGAGGCGATCCGGCGCACCGCGCTTTGGAACGGATGGAAACCATGACTACGATGAAACTCTCCACCTGGGTGGCCGAGCGCCTCGCCATGCAGGGCCTGCGCCACGTCTTCATGCTGACCGGCGGCGGCGCGATGCACCTCAACCATGCGCTCGGCACGCATCCAGCGCTCGAGACGGTCTTCACCCATCACGAACAGGCGCTCGCAATGGCGGCGGAGGCCTATTACCGCCTCACCAACCGGCTGGCCGTGGTCAACGTCACCTCGGGCCCGGGTGGTACCAACGCGATCACCGGCGTTTACGGCGCGTGGGTCGATTCGATCGGCATGCTCGTCCTGTCGGGGCAAGTGAAGAACGAGACGACCGTGCGCTCGACGGGCCTGCCGCTCCGGCAGTTCGGCGACCAGGAACTCGATATCGAGGAACTCGTCCGCCCGATCACCAAATATGCCGTGATGGTCACCGATCCGGGCACGATCCGCTACCATCTCGAAAAGGCGCTCTACCTTGCCACCAGCGGGCGGCCCGGCCCGGTCTGGCTCGACATTCCGCTCGACGTACAAGCGGCACCGATCGACCCGGACACGCTGCCGGGCTTCGATCCGGCCGAGCTGGACGAGCCGTGGAAGCACGCCGATCTCGCCGCCACCGCCACTACGATCCTGGAAAAACTCCAGGCGGCCGAGCGACCGGTGGTCTTCGCGGGCGGTGGCGTGCGGTTGAGCGGTGCCTATGCTGCATTCCTCGCGCTGATCGAAAGGCTCGGCGTCCCCGTCGTGACCGGCTGGAACGCGCACGATGTGCTGTGGAATGCCCACCCGCTTTATGCCGGGCGGCCCGGCACCGTGGGCGATCGCGGCGGCAACATGGTAACGCAAAGCGCCGATCTGCTGCTGGTGCTGGGCAGTCGCCTCAACATCCGTCAGGTGAGCTATAATTGGAAAACCTTCGCGCGGGGGGCGTACAAGATCTGGGTCGACATCGATCCGGTCGAACTGCGCAAGCCGACCGTCGTGCCCGACATGCCGGTGGTGGCCGATCTGGCCGACCTCATCCCCGCCCTGCTCGCTGCGCCTTATGAGGGGCCAAGCGTACAGCAGCGCGAGTGGCTGGCCTGGTCGCGCGAACGCGTGCGCCGCTTCCCGGCGGTGCTGCCGGAATATCACGCGCATGGCCCCGCCAACCACCCCTATGTGGCAATGGAAAAGCTGTTCGGGGCCCTGGGCCAGGACGATATCGTCGTCACGGGTAACGGCAGTGCGTGCGTGGTCAGCTTCCAGGCCGCCGAGATCAAACGTGGCCAGCGCATCTGGACCAATTCGGGGTGCGCGACGATGGGGTACGATCTCCCCGCCGCGATCGGTGTGTGCACCGCGACGGGTGGCGAACAGCGCGTCATCTGCATCGCGGGCGACGGCAGCATCATGATGAACCTGCAGGAAATGCAGACGATCGCGGGCAACCGCCTGCCGGTAAAGGTCTTCCTGCTCAACAATAACGGCTACGTCTCGGTTTTTCAGACGCAGCGTAACTTCTTCAATGGCGAGGAGGTCGGCGGCGGACCCAAGAGTAACGTGACCTTTCCCGATTTCAGCAAGATCGCGGCAGCCTTTGATTTCGCGTATTTTCGCGCCACGGGCCATGCCGATCTGGACGCGGCGATCACCGGGGCTCTCGCTACCGACGGTCCTGTACTGTGCGAAATCATGATCGACGAGCATGTTCCCTTCGCCCCCAAGCTTGGTGCGAAGCAACACGCCGACGGTCGCATCACCTCGCCCGCATTGGAGGATCTGTCGCCCTTCCTGCCGCGCGACGTTCTGCGCGAAAATATGCGGATCGAGCTGCTGGAGGATCTGTGATCCGCGCCCGCGCCAAACACGCTCAGCGCCCCCTGCGCTTCGTCGCCGCCGGTGCCGCGAACACCGCCTTTGGTCTGGCCCTATACCCTGTGCTGTTGTGGAGCACCCCCGTGCTGCAACGGCATTATCTCCTCGCATTGGGCATCGCCCAAGCGGTCAGCCTCTGTTTCGCCTTCGCAACCTACAAGCTCGGCGTGTTCCGCACCCGTGGCAACATCGCCCGCGAGTTCGGCGCTTTTTCAAGCTTCTATCTGTTCAACTACGCCGCCAATTGGGCGGCGCTGCCGGTGCTCGTCGAGTTTGCCGCGATCCCGCCGGTCATCGCCCAGTTGGGCTTCACGGCGGTGCTGATCGTCGGCAGCTACTTCTGGCATAGCCGGGTAAGCTTCGCCGGGAGCAAGCAGGCATGATCGGCGACTTCAATGTGATCAGGCTGGCCGATGCCCCCTCCTGGCGAAACCCAGCGCCTCGATCGATGCGGTTGGAGGCCCTGTCATAACCGCCCGATCGCTGCGCGTCGCCCGGGGTGCGGCAGTGGCCGCGGTGCTACTGCTGGCCGCAGGCCTGCGCCTCGCTTCCGTCGGTTTCGGCCTGCCCGCGCTCAACGATCCCGATGAGCCGCTGTTCGTGATGACCGCCCTCGAAATGCTGCGCGATCACACTCTCAATCCCGGCTGGTTCGGCCATCCGGGCACGACGACGCTCTATGGCCTGGCGCTGACCAGCTATCTCGCCGCTGCGACCGGCATCGTCGCCGGACGCTTCGCCGATGCACACGCCTTTGTCAGCGCGGTCTATGCCGATCCCGGCATCATTTTCCTGCCGGGGCGCTTGCTGATCGTCGCGTCGGGCGTGGTTTGCGTCTGGCTGACCTACCGCATCGGCACACGCATCGCCGATCGCCGCATCGGTCTGCTCGCCGCTTTTTTTCTCGCGATCAACGCGGTGCACATCCAATATTCCCAGGTCATCCGCACCGATGTCGAGGCGAGCGTCTTCATGCTGTTGGCAACGCTCCGCGCGCTCGCCATCGCGCGCGACGGACGGTGTCGTGACTACGTCCTTGCGGGACTGTGCGTCGGGCTTGCCTGCGCGACCAAATGGCCCGCGGCAGTGGTGGTGTTCAGTCCCGCGTGCGCCGGTCTGTCGCGCATCGCCTTTGATCGCCGCGCGCTTGCCCATCTTGCGCTGCTCGGGTGTGTATCGACCGTCACGCTCTTTTGCGTATCGCCCTATTTGTTGATCGATTATCCGACCGTGCTGTTCGATCTTGGCGGTGAAGCACGATCCGCGCATCCTGGCTCGACCGGGGCTGGCTTCCTTTCCAATCTCGGCTGGTATGCCGCGCATCCGCTACTGCGATCGTTCGGCAGTGCCGGGCTAATCCTAGCCGCAGTCGGCCTCGTCGCCATGGCCCGCGACCAGGCGCAGGTCCGCGCCGCCGCGCTGCCCGGATTCCTCATGTTTCTGGTGGTGATTTGCGCCCAGGCCCTGGTGTGGGAACGCTGGGTGGTGCCACTGCTACCCTTTGCGGCGCTTGGCATTGCCTATGCGATCGGCGCAATCGCCGATCTCGGCGAACGTCGCTTTGGGCCCGATGCACGCCATTTTGCGTGGATAGGCGCGGCCTTGGTCGCGCTTCCCATGCTGGCGACGACCTACGCCAGCACGCGCGAACGGCTCAACGACACGCGCCAGATCGCGGCGAGATGGGTGCGTGACCATGTGCCGCCAGGTTCCAGCATCCTGGTCGAACACGCCGCCTTCGACTTGTTTCGAGGGCCCTGGCAGCTCCGCTTCCCCGTAGGGGCGGCCGGCTGCATCGACGCACGTCAAGCGCTTGGCGGCCACATCCGCTACTCGCGCGTAGAACGGCTTCGTCGCGGCAATCCCGTCGTCGACATCGGGTATGTCGACGCTCGGAAGCTGACGACCTGCCATGCCGATTTTGCGGTGTTCAGCCACTATACCCGCTATGCGGCGGACCGCAGGTTTGCGCCGCAATTGGCGCGCTATCGTGGCTTGATGCGGGGCGGGTGGATTCGCGCCATCATCCGGCCTCTGCCCGGATACTCGGGCGGCCCCGAGATCCTCATAGTCGAAACCGGCCCGGGCGTGTCGCGTCCATAGCGAAGCCGCGGTGGAAGATATCCGGGTAGCGAGCTGGGCGCCTCCATTTACCCAATGAAGAGATCGGATTGAGGATCAGAGAAGGCGCTTTGGGTGATCGTGGTGTTTGGCGCTGGGTTCGTCGGGGTTTTCAGGGTTTCCCGTAGAGCG
>NZ_JAFCWO010000018.1:0-27516 GCF_049897605.1 Sphingomonas sp. DC1600-2 | reverse complement strand
TCAATCGTCGTCGATCAGGCGTCCGCGGCACACCCGCCAAGGTCAATGCGAACGCTGGTCTTGCGGCCAGCGACAAGGTAAACTCGGCCAGCGTCTCGGATGGCAGTCATGAGAGCGTACGTTTTTGGGCCTTTTCTCACCGGTCCCCATAGAGCAGGCAGCCCTGCGTCTGCCCAGGCGCAACCTTGAAAATCTCGTAGAAGGAGCGGCTTGCCTCAAGCACCCGTAGATCGGCGTCGAGGACGAGAAAGGGCTCGGGGATCGTGTTCACAATCGCATGAGCGAGCAGATTCGCCTCTTCGAGGTTCCGCACAGGAAGTGTTGTCGGCACTCCGGTCAGCCCGTTGCGATGTTGAGGGATTCGGCAAACGTCATTGTCCGGCCTTGCACTTGCAGGCGAAGGCACGATGATCCCTCTGTCACAGGACGCCTGCAGAGGAGGTCGGGTGATAAATCAACCTACCACGCTGCCGACGCCTTGCCTATGCTTACCCTATTTTAGGCGACGACATTGGATCTTCGAGCTTGCTATCGGTGGTCCCGCATCCGCGCTCGGTCATCCGATCGGAGCGACTGGCCCCATGCTGATTGGCACGCTTCTCGACGAGCTGGAGCGTCAGGAAGCCAAACGCGTGAGTATCGGACATTCTGGTCGATCATTGCCGTGGCAGTCTTTCGCCAAGTCTAGCAATGCTCCGCGCATGGCGTTGAGCGCATCCGCCTTCCGACCGAGGTCTGCGGCGCGCGATTCCGCCAGCGCCTTGACCTCGGCGCTGGCGCGATCGCGATCGGACCAGAGATCGAGCAACACGCGGATTTCCTCGATCGGAAATCCCAGATCCCGGGCATTCGCGATAAACTGCAGGCGATGTATGTCCGCTTCCGAATAGTCACGATATCCGCTGTCACGTCGCGGTGGCGACGGGATAAGCCCGATCTTCTCGTAGTGGCGGATCATCCGCTGCGAGACCCCGCTCGCCGCCGCCGCGCCGCCGATGTTCACAGCTTTACCCGATTGAGACGCAGCGCGTTGGTGACGACGCTGACCGATGACAGGGCCATCGCGGCAGCGGCGATCACTGGCGACAGAACGATGCCGAAGACTGGGTATAGAAGCCCGGCGGCAATGGGGACGCCAGCCGCATTGTAGATGAAGGCGAAGAACAGGTTCTGGCGGATGTTGGCCATCGTCGCCTCGCTCAGCCGTCGCGCCCGCACGATGCCATTGAGATCGCCCTTGAGTAGCGTTATTCCGGCGCTTTCAATGGCAACATCGGTGCCCGAGCCCATGGCAATGCCGACGTCCGCTGCCGCCAGCGCCGGCGCGTCGTTCACCCCATCGCCGGCCATGGCGACGACATGGCCTTCACGTTGCAGGCGCAGGACGACGGCGCTCTTTTGTTCGGGCAGCACCTCTGCTTCAACCGCGTCGATGCCGAGTTTCCGGGCCACCGCCTCGGCGGTCGTCCGGTTGTCGCCCGTCAGCATGACCACGCGCACGCCCTCCTTCCGCAAGGCGACCAGCGCCTTCGCCGTAGTCGTCTTGATCGGATCGGCAATGGCCAGGATCCCGGCGACCCGGCCGTCAATGGCGGCAAAAATCGCCGTCGCCCCGTCCGCCCGCAACTCATCGGCCCTTGCTGCCGCTGGCGACACGTCGATGCCACTCTCTTGGAGATAGGCCGCGCCGCCCAGAAAGATGCGCTTGCCGTCCACGGTGCCGACCGCGCCCTTGCCCGTGGGCGAGTCGAAGTCGGAGACCTCGGGAACTGGGATGCCACGATCCTTCGCGGCCGCAACGATCGCGAGCGCCAGGGGATGCTCCGACGCCCGCTCGACGCTCGCCGCAAGACGAAGAAGATCGTGCTCCGAAAAGCCATCCATCGCCACGATGCTTGTCACCGAAGGTCGCCCTTCGGTCAGCGTGCCGGTCTTGTCGACGACGATCGTATCGACCTTCTCCATACGCTCCAGCGCCTCGGCATTCTTGATCAGGACGCCAAGGCCCGCACCCCGGCCGATACCGACCATGATCGACATCGGCGTCGCGAGGCCCAGGGCGCAGGGGCAGGCGATGATCAGCACCGCGACAGCGGCTACAAGGCCATGCGCCAGTCGCGGCTCCGGACCCCATATCGCCCATATTGCGAACGAGAGCAGCGCGACGCCGAGCACCGCCGGGACAAACCAGCCCGCGACCTTGTCGGCCATGCGCTGGATCGGCGCGCGCGAACGCTGCGCGTCCGCCACCATCTGGACGATCCGCGCCAGCATCGTATCGCGGCCAACCTTGTCGGCCCGCACGATGAGCGATCCGGTCTGGTTCATCGTTCCCGCGACCACATGAGCATCGACAGTTTTCGTCACCGGCATGGATTCGCCTGTGACCATCGACTCGTCGATCGAAGAGCGGCCATCCTCAACCACGGCATCCACGGGCACCTTTTCGCCGGGGCGAATGCGCAGTCTGTCGCCCACGGCGATCAGGTCGACCGCGACTTCCTCGTCGCCACCGTCTGCCATGATCCGGCGGGCGGTCTTCGGCGCGAGATTGAGGAGCGCCTTGATCGCACCCGAGGTGCGCTCGCGGGCGCGCAATTCCAAAACCTGTCCGAGAAGCACAAGGACGGTGATGACCGCAGCGGCCTCGAAATAGATCGCGACCGTACCGTCCATCATGCGGAACGCCGCAGGGAATATACCGGGTGCGAGCGTTGCCACCACGCTATAAGCCCAGGCGACCCCTGTTCCCATCGCGATCAGCGTAAACATGTTGAGGTTTCGCGTCTGGAGCGATGCCCAGCCGCGCTCAAAAAACGGCCAGCCCGCCCAGATCACAACGGGGGTCGCCAGCGCGAACTGGATCCAGCCCGATATCCGCTCGGAGACGAGGTGGTGCAGTGCCGGGAACAGATGCCCGCCCATCTCGAGCAGGAACACGGGCGCAGTGAGCGCCAGAGCGATCCAGAAGCGCCGCGTCATATCGACGAGTTCGGGACTGAGTCCGGCCTCGGCCGTCGCGACCTCGGGTTCGAGCGCCATGCCGCAGATCGGACAGGCTCCTGGTCCCGGCCGACGGATTTCGGGATGCATCGGACAGGTCCAGATCGCGGTCGTAGACACTTCCGGCTGCGATTGCCCGCCCTTCGAAAGATAGCGTGCCGGGTCGGTAACGAACTTGGCGCGGCAGCCGGCACTGCAGAAATGATAGGCCGTGCTGTCATGTTCGGCGTGATGCTGAGTCGTCGCCGGATCGACGGTCATCCCGCAAACAGGATCGACGGCTTGCTGAGAACCCGCGGGATCGACCGCATTCTTCGCGTGACCCGCGCAGCAGACATGATTTTGGCTGTCATGTGCCGTGGATTTTGGCTCGGACATTCCCGTTCTCCTTATCGACGCCCCCTATCTAGGGTTTGACATCGTGTCAGGGTCAAGGGCCGCGAGTAATTATCTATTTGGCGGCGAGGGGCGTCATCGCGGCGAACTGGCCGAATACACGTACCGCTCATCTACGCCCCTGTCGCGATCAGCGCATCGCGCTGCAGATCAACGGACTGGCGATCGACCTCGCGGCGTTTGGCCGACTGGGCAAGCCGGAGGAGATCGCCGACGCCGTGCTCTGGATGAGCACCGACCTTGGTGCGTTCGTCACTGGTGCATCTATCTCGGTCGATGGCGGACGGTCGCTCTGACCGCGACAAGGCGACTCTGATAGCGTTCTCGAGAGCACATAGGCCATTCTCAAGGTCCTGGGCGGGCTTCCCCACAGAGCGGTCCGCATTATTTGCTCCGTAAGGTCTGATTGATGCCTGCGCGCTCAGCAGCTGGCTGGATAGCAGAATTGGCTGCTCCACGAGAACCAATCCGACACTCGGCAAATGGAGTGACTGTCAGTGTGGAGGGGGCAGCTTAATCTGAAGAGAATCGAGCGGCCTGATGTAGAGCCCCCAATAGGCCTTCAGCGCAGCGATCATCAGTGGAATGGCGCCAAAAATGATGAAGATCAGATCGGCGGGTAAGCGCATCCATTCGAGCTGCCGCGCGATATTGCTGCCAGTGTAAGCGATGCTTCGTGCGTGCCAATAGCCATGTTGCAGCACATCCCATACCTGCAAAACTCCGGCAGGGAACAAGCTCAGGATTACCATCAAGGCGAGCCCGATGTTGCTCCCCCAGAACCCGATGCGGACGTATCTCTCGATGCTCGGCCAGCGCGCGACGTCAGTCGTCTGGCGTAGCACAAACACCATCAGGGCAAGGGCTAGCATGCCGAAGACGCCCATCATAGCGGCATGGCCATGATTGGGCGTCAGGATGGTTCCAACCTCATAATAGCTCACGATCGGCAGATTAATCATGAATCCGAAGACTCCGGCGCCGAGGAAATTCCAGAATCCCACGGCCATGAGGAAATAAAACGTCCATTTATGGGGTAGCGCCGAGGCGACGCCACTTTTGTCGGTTTCGCTGCGCGTCGTGCGGACAAAATCCCATGCGTCGAGCGTCAGCAATGTCAGAGGCACGACCTCCAGCGCGGAGAAAAGCGCTGATGCCGCCATGTTGATCTGGGTCTGTCCTGAAAAATACCAGTGATGCCCCGTCCCCATCAGCCCGCCGAGGAAATAGAGGATCGCGTCGAGATAAATTACCCGCAGCGCTGTGTTCCGGCCCGTGAGGCCCAATTGGAACAACATCAGCGCGACTACGGTGGTTGCGAAGAATTCGAAGAATCCTTCAACCCACAGATGGATGATCCAGAAGCGCCAGGTATCGACCACGGTAAAGTTGGTCTTGGCGCCAAAAAAGAGGGCGGGAACGTAGAAGACGGGGATGGCCAGCGCGCCGAACAGAAACATCCGGGCGATCGGCCGTGCATGGACGTTGGAGACCTGGCTGGGCCGCGCAATCCGCCAGAGCAGCGCGAACCACGCCAATAGTCCCACAACGAGCAGATACTGCCAGAAGCGGCCGATCTCGAGATATTCCCAGCCCTGGTTTCCGAACAGGAACCACCAGTCGCCAAGCCACCCGGAGATGCCCGCCCATTCGCCAAGGAGACTGGCGCCGATGACGATGGCGAAAGCCGCGAACAGAAGATGGATGGCTGCGGGCAGCCAGCGGGGTTCGTCGGCGCGCAGCGAGCGGCCCAAAAACAGCGCGGCGGCTACATAGGCCGTTGCGATCCAGAAGATTGCGGTCTGCAAGTGCCAGATGCGCATCAGGTTGCTCGGAAAGATAGTCTCAAGCTGGAAGCCGTAGAAACTTCCTGGATCGGCGCGATAATGCGCAACCGCAGCACCTACGAGCGTCTGCATCAGAAACAGCAAGGAAACGACAACGAAGAATTTGACGAGGGCGCGCTGGCCGGGGCTTGCCTGTCCCGGGATCACCTGCGGCGTGGCGCTATGGCCCCGCGTAATCCAGCCCAGATAATCGAATTTGCCGAATGCAAGCAGTACTGCCGCGATGCCGCCGAGCAGGGCGATCAGACTAAGCGTGCTCCAGAGGAGCGCCCCGGCCGGAGCGACATTGCCAACGCCGGGATCATAGGGAAAATTGTTGGTATAGGAATAATCCGCCCCAGGCCGATCGGTGACCGACGCCCAGGCCGTCCAGCAGAAAAACGCAGTCAAGTCGCGCAATTCTGCCGGATCGGTGATGAGCTTGGGCGCGAGACCGCCGTTGCGCGCTGGGTTGATGAAATAGGATGTCCAGCGGGCTGTCTGCGCGCGGTAGGCAATAGCCTCCGGCGCAGTCAGGCGAAGAGTGTTGCTGGCAGGATCGAAACGATTGGTTTTCAGCGTGACGGCGACCTGACCGCGGATCGACCCTGTCTCGATAGGGGTAAGTGCGTTCAAAGCCTTGGCGAATTGTTGTTGTGCCAGGGAGGTGGCTAGGCTCTCACCAATCTGATGCAGCGTTTCGGCTGAAAAATCAGGGCCAAGATAGGCCCCATGTCCCCAGATCGTGCCATTGTCCATCAAGCCATAGCGCAGAAATATGGCCTGTCCCGAGCGGATCTGATCACCTGTGAACAGGGTCTCTCCGTGAGCATCAATCACGGTATCGGGGATGGGTGGCGCGTTCCGGTAGGAGAGCATGGTGATCGCCAGAAGCCCCGCAAAGCCAAGGATCATCACCATCAGGACCGATCGCAGCCACCATTTCGACAAGGGACTGACTTCAGGATCAAATTTGGGTTGGGCGGCTTCGTCCATTGCGCGTCTCCTGGCGAAACCGAAGGGTTAGAAAGAGTTGAACGGTCCGGCACACGTTCAACATCCGAAATGGGCCCAGCTGACCGTAGACTGATAGACGCCCCGCCATTGGCGGTTGAAGGCAGGGCAGCGCGGAGAGTGGAAGGTGCCTCTCATAAAGAACAGCCGAAAACGGCTGATGATGATCGCAGTTCGCATGCGCTCAGCTTACGGTTGAGACAGTTGGGTGCTCGAACAATATCGTGAGCAGCAAGGCTCCATCTTCAATGCCTTCGATGCCATGCTCCTCGCCGCGATCGAGATACATCCAGTCGCCGATCTCCAGGATGGCCTTCGCGTCTCCGAGCAATACATGCACTCTGCCACGCAGGCAGTGGAGCGTCGCTTGCCCGGCAACGTGGTGCGGCGGGATTACGGCGCCAGCGTGCACGAGGAGGTGGATCGCCTCGAAGGCCTCGGTTTTGACGAGGGCGGTCGTGTGGGCATCATCTACGCCCACACCCAAGCCTGAGAGATGTACGATCTCGCCGTGCTGCGCGTGATGAAGTGCCATGATCAATTATCTTTCTACCGTTGTCTGAAGCGGTCAATGTCGGCCTGAAATCCATGCGGGCGGGTCGCTGGCAGGAAAGGATTCCCGCGATGCCTCGTCGATTGCGTCGGACTCGGCTTGGCTCTCTTGTAGCTGCTCCACCCTCTTTGTTACGGCCGTTTCCAGCGCAGCGCGTTGCGCGAGAATAGAATCCGTCATCGGTGCGGTGCCTGCAAAATGCTGGGCGACCGCCGCCGCCACATGCGCCGCTAGCGATACATCGGATCGTCCGTGGCAAAGCGCATGGACGGCGTGCGCGACCGCCTCGATGCGTTCGGGATCTATCGATCTGTTTTCGGTATCAGGCACAACGGTCGGACTCCTTCATCGGCTATCTAAAGTGGCGAAAACCCGCGGCTTCCGGCAACCGCACCGATTACGGTAACCAGGCTGAGACCAAGTAGAAGGACATGCGCGCGGTGGAGCAGCCTGAACGCTCCATCCGGAGATCTTGCCGCCCAAACCTCGAACCGGCGACGCAAGATCAGCGGTTCAACGATAAACAGCACCACAAAGAAGATCGACCACACGCATAGCATGGCGTGCATCCACCAGAAATGGAGATCACCGAAGCGATCCCACATTCCTCCGCGCTGGATCATCCACAGGCCGCTTGCGCCCGCGAAGAGAAGCCAGATGCGCGCTTGCGGCGCGAACCGGCTTTCAATGCGGTGAAAGGCAGTCAGCCGCTCCGATGACGGCAGGGCTTTGACCGACGGGATGACCACGGTGGTTGCAAACGCAACCCCGCCGATCCAGCAAATGACGGCCAGGATATGGATCATGCGCGCGATGGTGAGGTCATCCATGTCGGTCGGTCCCTTCAGGCGGCGAGTAGTTCGTCGGCGGGGCCGAAGAACTCATAATGAATTCTGTCCGATGCGACGCCAGCGAGCGACAAGGTGGCGACGAACGCGCGCAGGAACGGTCGCGGGCCGCATAGGTAATAGTCTGCTTCTTCGATCGGCGTATGGGCCGTGAGCCACGGCTCGTCGATCAAGCCATCATGGTCATAGTCCCGGCCCGCAACGTCTTCTGCCCGTGGTGTCTGGTAGAAATTCGTGACGCGGATGTTCGGGTGACCGGTTGCGAGCGCGTGGACGTCATTGGCCAGTGCGTGGGTCGAGCCATCCAGTGTTCCATGAAGATATTGGACGGGAAGGTCAGGATGCTGTTGCGCTATGGCTTCGAGCATTGCCACCATCGGGGTCAGGCCGACTCCGCCGGACATCAGCACGACCGGGCGTTCGGGATTGTCCGTCAGGAAGAACTCGCCTGCGGGCGCGGCCACCTTGAGCACGGTGCCGGGCTTCGCCTGGTCGTGCAGCCAGCCCGAGGCGAGACCCATCTGCTCGCGTTTGACCGAGATACGATAGGTCTCGCCATTGGCTGCTTGTGAAATGCTATAATTGCGTTTGACCGGAGGATGCCCGGGGATCTCGAGCCAGAAGGTCAGATATTGACCGGGCTTGTGGCGAATAACCGGACGCCCATCGGTGGGGCGCAGGATGAACGAGGTGATGACGCTGCTCTCGGGACGGACCTCGTCGACCGCGAACGTGCGCCAGCCCGCCCAACCGCCGTCGGCCGTGCTGTGCTCCTTGTAAAGCCGCTCTTCGCGTGCAATCAGGATATGGGCCAGGAACCAATAGGCTTCGCCCCAGGCAGCGAGAATCTCTTCGGTGGCGGCATCGCCGAGCACGGCCTTGATGGCACCGAGCAGCGCTTCACCGACATGGGGATAATGTTCGGGCAGGATCTGCAGACCGACATGCTTTTGCGCAATCCGCTCGACCGCTGGGGCAAGAGCGCCCAGATTCTCGATGTTCGCCGCATAAGCGAGGATCGCGGCGGTCAAGGCTCGCGGCTGTGACCCCGCGTCACCATGGTGCGACTGGTTGAACAGGTCGCGAATCTCGGGATTTTCGAACATCCGCGCGTACATCTCATGGACAATATCGAGACCATGGGCTTCGAGTGCGGGAACCGTGGCTTTGACGAGCGCGATCGTGCGCTCGCTGAGTGTCTGTGACATCAACGTCTCCTGTCGTGATAATGGGGTAGGCCGGGGCGGGCGGGGTTAGCCGCCCGGCGGTTCACTGTAGAAATCGACCCGCATCTTCATCGCGCCGATTGGTTCGACAAAATGGGGCTGTTCGGGAAGCAATGGTCCCGGGGTGTCGGGATCAAGCAGATGTTCGGAAGTCGGCTCGAGATAGGTCAGTTTCACTGTGCCTTCGAGCACGCGAACCATGCCCCAGACCCCGGCCTTGGTCGTGTGTCGCGCGCGCAGCGCCGCAGGGAGGCTGGTCTCGTCGAACACCGGGGTTGAGCGATAGGGTTCGGCCATGTCAGGCTGCCAACCGAATGTCGTCGGCGTGGTCCGGATAGGGCGCCACCGCCGCATGGTTGACCGGCAATCCGGCTAGTTCGTTTGCAAAGCTATGATTGATATCGCGGTGATGTGCCTCATCGGCGCGGACCAGGAGCACCACGTCGCGCAAGGTCGCATCGTCTCCAAGCTTCCAATAATGCCGCGCGATTGCTGGCGCCGGGCCATTGGGGGAACGGCCCTCGTCAAGTTCGGCGAGATAGAGCGTGTAGCTGATCACCGCCTCTTCCTCGAAATATCCGACCACGCGGTGTGCGGTCTTGGCGCTGACCAGGTAGAGCGTGAAGAAGGCGAGGTAGAAGACCCACTGAACGGCCAGAATCACGAGCCGCTCGAACATCGTCGGCTTGGCCACCTCGATGAAGGTCATCAGGTGCATCCGTTCGTTCTCCGCTTCCTCCATCAAGGTGCGGATCCAGCCCTTGTCATCGCACATGCGCCGCAGGCAACGCAGGTGCGTCAGCGTTGCGCCGACCATGCCCGGCACCGCCGCTACAGTCTCAAGCACGATGGCACGGTGGCCGTAGCGCTTGGCGAAGAATGTGTCGGCCGTGAACCGCAGTATCTTGGTGAAGGCCAGCGCGATGCGATCGGACGGACCGCGCGGTTTGCAGTGGACGCTAAGGTCAACAAAGGGAGCGGTTGGCATGACGGATTCCTTGACGGTCAGGCCGCCGCGCGGTCTGGTTTGGTTTTTGTATCGAGCTTGAAGAAGAGCGCCAGTTGCAGGCTTTCTGCGATCCGCGCGGCCTTGCTCTGCAGCGCAGCGGCTGCACCGGGCTCCAACACCTCGGCCGTGGTGCTGTTCCAAAGCGCCAGCCAGCGCTGGAACAGCTCGGGACTTATGCGCGTCCGGTGCTTGAGATGCGCGGCCACGGGGTTGCCCTTGTAGCGGCCAGTGGTCAGCATCACCGACGACCAGAAGGTAACCAGCTTGTCGAGATGTTCGGGCCAGTTTTCGATCGCATCGTTGAAGATCGGACCCAGCGATTCGTCTTCGCGGACGCGCTCGTAGAACAGGGAGACAAGCCGCTTGAGGCCTTCCTCCGTGATCTCATTCCCGTCGTCCATCGACCGACTCCAATTCATGTATCGAGAATGCATCTATAAGGCGGCTTTGAAAGATGCAAGAAAAATGCATATATGAATGCAAGGAGATTGCATGCGGCTTACGCGCTACACGGACTATGCCCTGCGGGTGCTCATTTACCTGGGCGCGCGGCCCGATGCGTTGTGCTCCATCGCCGAGATATCGCGCGCCTATGACATCTCGCAGAATCACCTGATGAAAGTGGTCAACGATCTGGTGAACGCGGGCTATCTGGCCAGTGCACGGGGCCGCTTTGGCGGCATCAAGCTCGCCAGGCCTGCAGTGGAAATCAAAGTGGGCGCGGTCATACGGCACACCGAGGATGGTTTCGACCTGGTCGATTGCGGTGAGTGCATCATCGCCCCGGCTTGCGGGCTGACGGGCGCTTTGCGGCAGGCGCTGGCCGCGTTTCTAAACGTGCTGGACGGTTACACGCTGGCAGATCTCATCACAAAACCGGCAGAACTTGGGATGCTATTTAGCGCCGCAAGGAATCGGGATTTGCCCCAGACCGGTTAAAATGGGGTGTTGTGGCCATTGCGAACCGCCAAGCCGGTTCAGCGATGCTTTGCCATATAGTCTGCAAGGACGATCGCGTGATTGTGTTGCTCGTCATGGGCTGCGTACAGCAGAATGCCGGGCCCCCGATCGAGCAGTGACGCCAGTTCAGTGACCGCAGCGCCGTTGGCATCCAGCTCCTGGCAATAGCGGCGGTTGAATTCAGCCCAACGCTGCGGATCATGACCAAACCATTTGCGCAGTTCAGTACTCGGGGCGATACTCTTGCACCACGACGTTAAAGCTGCCGTGTCTCGTCCCAGACCGCGGGGCCAGAGCCGGTCGACAAGGATCCGGCTACCATCGCTTTCAGCGGGAGGAGCATAGACGCGTTTGATCCGGACTGGGGGTGGGACAGCCATGGGCCCGGCTCAGGTTTTCGTCTCGGCGATGCACTCTTCCGTGCGCTGGATATTCTCGACATGGCTGGCCCTCATCTCGCTCAGAGCAGCATGCAGAATATCGTCGCGCACGCGTGGAAGCAGCTCTTCTAGCTTGCGCACCACCCAGGCCTGGCCGCGATTGAGGAACGCGAGTCGTTCATGTGAATCGGCGATGGCCATGGCCTTGTCATAGAATGCGCCACAATGCGTAGATGGGATCACCCCAATACGCTTGATCTGGGCAGACAGCATCCCGCACCACTTTGCTTCATCCTCATAGACCGCCTTTATCAGATGCTTCGTCGGCGGATGACGGGCGTCGTTTGCGCTTTCGAGGGTAACACGCGCCCCTGCGCGCTCGGCCTCTAGCAAGACATTGAGCGCGGCAGCGATCTCGTCACGGCCACCATAGCCCATGTAGATGTCATCGCCTTGGGATGCATAACATACAGGGGAGGCAGGCTCGTCGTTCATGACGCAATAGCCGCAGCGGCCCGCAAACCGGTTCTAATGCGCGCCATGACGCCTTCGTCGGCCTTGGTGGAATGCACGGCATAGGCAGAATAAGAGAACTCGGGACTATCGGGCACCAGCGCGAGCCGGCCTTCCTCGAGATAGGACCGTACGAAGCCTTTGCGGAAGTAACCGGTTCCACCGGTGGCGAGGATATAGTCGAGGGCCAGCGGACCGTAGCTGATTGCAACGACGGAATTGGGTTGATCGGGATACGCCGCCTGATAGCTCGCAGCGAATTCTTCGCCCCAGTCGATAAGGACATGATCTTCAGCGCCTAGCACCCGATCGGTAGGCGTGGTGCGCACCAACACCAGTTTTTCTTCGAAAAGCAGTTCTGCAATCACACCGGGGCGGCGTGGTGCGCCATAGAGGATCGCGACATCGAGAGAGCCATCCTGGACCTGCTCCATGAGACTTTCCGCGCTATCGATCTGCGTGCTTACCGCGAACTCGGGACATTCGCGGCGCATCCACAACAGCCAGTGACGTAGCAATGGGCTCCACAAGCTGAGCTCAGCGCCGATGGTCACCACGCTCTCGCGCCCGGGAGGCAATGCGACCGACCTGCGCGCGCGCTCCCACACTTGCACAAGGGTAGTCGCAAATCGCAAGAATTGCTCCCCGGCCGGGGTAAGCTTCGCGCCTGATTTGTTACGGATGAAGACCGGCCGATCAAGCTGCTCTTCGAGCACGCGGATTCGGGCACTCACCGCTGTCTGGGTGAGATTGAGATTGGCAGCCGCGTTCACAAACGTGCCCGTTTTCACAACTTCCAGAAATGTCCGCGCAACTCCGATATCCATCCAGCACTCGTTTTCTGGTTAAATAACAATTATATTCATTTGCATGATGACAATAGCAGGAGGAACGAGGGGTCGGCAAGGAGGCACGCCACCATGAAATATCCCGGACCGATCCGGCCTGCTCCGTCGTCGCGCCCTTTTCGCCGCTGGTGGCCGATCCTTTTAACGGTCGCGTGCGCTGCAGGAGGGCAGCTCATATACTGGCTTTGCGCGAGCGAAATCGTCAGTGCGGATACGATTACATTGGCGATCGTGATCGCGGTCCCGGTCGCGGCGTTTTTCCTCGCCGACGATGGCGCCAGGGCTCTTTTCCGCCGACCTACAAGCCAACAAGATGCCGTGCCGCCCTTAAAGCGCTCGTTGCTTCCACCAATCGGTCAAATGACGGACCTTCCTGTCGCCGGCGCGAAACGGCCCAAGGCAAAACCTCACAGCACGCACCTACGCGATGACCGGACGGTGACGAAGCCCCTCGCGATCGACGGTAAAATGCGTGATCCGACAGAGCGTGGAAGCAGCATGCCGGCATCGCCACATATTGGGCATCATCCATGGAGTTAACTGTCATGCCATTTACGCTTCCCCCACTTCCCTTCGATCGGTCTGCTCTTGAACCTGTGCTCTCGGCTGAAAGCTTTGACTATCATCATGGCAAACATCACAAAGCCTATGTCGATAAGGTCAATGGTTGGATCGACGAAAAGGGTCTGGCGGGTAAAACGATCATCGATATTGCGGCGTTTGCGAAAGAAGGTGGTGACAAGCCGCTGTTCAACAATGCAGCCCAAGTCTGGAATCACAGTTTCTTCTGGCAATGCCTCGCACCCATGGACTCGACCAAGCCGTCGGAGAAGCTCTTGAAGATGATCGAGAGCGACTTTGGTTCGCATCAAAATTTAATTCAAAAACTGGCGGCTGAGGCTGTCGGTCACTTCGCGAGCGGCTGGGCCTGGCTGATACTCGAAGGAGACAAGCTCAGGATCACATCGCTTCACGATGCCGATACGCCGATCGTGCACGGCATGACGCCGTTGCTGACCATCGATGTCTGGGAACACGCCTATTATATCGATTACCGCAACGCACGACCAAAATTTGCAGAAGAACTGCTGTCTAAAGTGGTCAACTGGGATTTCGTTTCGCGCAATCTCGACGGAGCGGGGGCGGCTCGGGTCGACCAGACCCAATAAGCGCCTCGGTTTTTTTACCGCAAAGATATCGCTGCAAACAACCAATAACATTCGTTTGTTGGAGGCGTATTGCGCGCGGATAAGGAGCCAAGCAAAAATGAGGAATGAGCATGAGTATTCAGCTCGGACAATTAGCGCCTGATTTTGATCAGAACAGCACCGAAGGACGCATTCGTTTCCATGAATGGCTTGGAGACTCGTGGGGCGTTCTCTTCAGTCATCCCAAGGACTTTACGCCGGTTTGCACGACCGAGTTGGCCGAGGTTGGTCGGCTCAAGTCGGAGTGGGACAGGCGAGATGTCAAGGTTATCGGCCTCTCGATCGATCCTGTCGAAGCGCACCGCATCTGGGAGGCCGATATCGAGTCTACTCAAGGGCAGCAGGTCAACTTCCCGATGCTCGCTGACAACGATCAAACGGTCGCGCAGCTCTATGGCATGATCCATCCGATGAGCGATCCGACCGTCACCGTGCGGTCCGTCTTCGTCATTGATCCGCTAAAAAAAGTCCGCCTCATCCTCACATATCCGCCAAGCACGGGGCGCAATTTCGTCGAGATTCTGCGGACGATCGACAGCCTGCAATTGACCGACCGACGCAGCGTCGCGACGCCTGTGAATTGGAAGCCTGGCGACCCAGTCATCGTCTCTCCGAAACTGTCGGACGAGGAAGCCTCGCGACAATTCCCACAAGGCTACGCGACGCTCAAACCATATTTGCGGATCGTCGATCTCGAGGGAGGTTCGGCCGGTGAGCAACCCGCTGCAGCCTGAATCAGTCGTACAAGCCGGCAATGATGATATCGCCGATTTGCTTGAACGAAACCGGCAATGGGCGGGCCGGAAGACCCAAAGCGACCCTCGCTTTTTCGCACGCCTCGTCGGTCAACAGAGCCCGCGATATTTCTGGGTGGGTTGTTCAGATAGTCGCGTTCCAGCAACCGAGATTGTCGATCTCGATCCAGGCGAAATGTTCGTCCACCGCAACATCGCCAATCTCGTGCCGGCCAGCGATACCAATTTCAACGCCGCTCTTTTGTTTGCCGTCAATGTGCTCCGCGTCCGGCATGTTCTGGTGGTGGGGCATTATGGCTGCGGGGGCATTCGCGCGGCTCGAAATGCCGTTGCGAACGACGCAATCGGTTCGTGGCTTGCACCCGTCAGAGCCCTATACTGGCAACATCGCACTGCGCTTCATGCTTTACCGGATGAGCAGGCACGCGAGGATCGACTGTGCGAGCTCAACGTCATCGCCCAGGTTGAGCAGGTCTGCGCCAATGCTGTGGTCGAGCAAGCATGGCGAGATGGTCACGACCTGAGGGTACATGGGCTTATCTACGCTATCGGCGACGGCCTCCTGCAAAGTGTTTGCGAGCCAGTCTCGCGCATCCCCGTGGGTAAGGCTCATGTCCGCGACGATGATGATGACGAGAATATATTGTGAGCGATCAGACGCTCTGTGCTGCAGGAACCTCGAACCTGGCCCGAGAATGCCGGGATCTCGCCCACCTTTGCGAGGCGACAAGCGCGGCCAGCCGGGAACTGGACGGTCGAATTGCCCGAACGGTATTTCCCGGACTGGTGGATCTGGAAGAACTTGAGATAGCGGTTTGGCGCTATGGCGACGGTAGCCGCGTTCGCGCGCTACGATATTCCGGCGAGAAGGCAGCGGCGGCGACCCTCGTTCCACCGGGCCACTGGATGGAACGCGATGCGAATCTGCCCGATCGCATCTGGATCTACGGGCCCGGCAGCGACGATGCAGTTTCGGCGAGGCATGTTCTGGAACCGCTGGCGATATCCGCCGCGTGCTTGCGCATGCACGCGCGGCTCAAGGGGATGTCACCGTCAAGGTGATTATTCTCATTCCGTCATTTTGATCATCATCCCCCTTCTGGAGAAAGAGAAATGCTCGTCACCGTCTATCACGGCGTTGACGTCGGTACCGCCAAAGACAAGGGCGCAATGCATTTTGACGCCCTGCCTTCGTGCGGTGAAGAGGTCGAGATCGACCGCAAGGCCTACGTCGTTGGCAGAGTGTGGCATCTTCCGAGCGCCCGCTTTGCTGGCGCGAAGCTCGCCATTCTGATCAACGAGGCAGTCGATGAAGCGATCATGTCGCGCACGCCTGCCTTGGCCAGCGCCTAGACCGTGCGCTCGTGGCTTATATCGCCGCAGTGGCTACCAGTTCTGGTTGTCGGCTTGGCTACCTCCGCAGTATATGCTGGCACCCCTGAGCATCCGGCCGCTCCGACTTTGCGGTTCGCGGACATTGAGACAGCTTTTGGCCAAACGGACCAATTGCCGGCAGCGCAAGCTGCTGTCGCCGCCGCCCTACCGATCGGCATGCCGCTACCGGATGCCCAAGCGATATTGGTGCGTGCTGGTGCGCGCTGCCAGCCGCAACGCCGTAATCCTGAAGTGATCGAGTGCGTCTACTCCCAGAGGACCACTATCGATGATTATTACGCTGCGGACATCGTCTGGACGACGGCGCTGCACGGCGAAGGCGCGCGGGTCGCACAAATCTCGATCCGTCGCGAACTTGATAAGCACTGATTCCCGAGAGGCTTCTATGCCGTTCTACAGTGCAGTTTCTGGCGCTTTGCTCGACGGACTGACAAAACGGGCACGACCGGTTTCCGATTGGCGATGCGCGCTGCGTGCCTTCAACAGATCCTGGCGGGAAAGAATGCCGACGACGCGGCGGCTGCCCGGTTCGACGATCGGTATCCGGCCGACCCCGGAATCGACCATGAGGTCGGCCACCACGCCGATCGGCGTCGCGGGGTAGGCGACAAGAAGCGATGCGTCGGAGAGCGTTTCGGCAAGGCTGGTATCGGCGGGATGCTCGCCAACCTGCCACCGCAAGGCATCCGTTCGGGAGACGAGGCCAAGCAGCGCATTATCGTCATCGACAACGGGATAGCTACGATGATCCGCACCATCGGCAAAGAAGGTTGCGGCCGTAGCGATCGTCATTGTACCCGGAAGCGTGGCGGGATCGCGTGTCATCAATTGAGCGGCTTGCACGAGGTCCAGTGGATCAACGCTGTATTCCTGGAGAATGTGGCGACCCCGCCGCGCAATTTTTTCGGTCAGGATCGATCGACGCATCAACAGGACGCTGACGGCATATGCGCAGGCTGCCGCCGTGACGGTAAGCGGCAGAGCGTCGAAATGGCCCGTGAGTTCAGCGGCAAAAAGGGCGCCGGTAATGGGCGCCCGCATGGCACCACTCATGATGCCTGCCATGCCGATCATGGCCCAGAAGCCGGGGCCACCTGGCAGGAGATGTCCGAGCAGACACCCGGCCGCGCCGCCCAAAATCAGCAACGGCGCCAGCACACCGCCCGATGTCCCCGAACCCAGCGCTACGAGCCAGACGACCGCCTTGACGACGAGCAGCGCAACGACGACCCGCGTTGTCAGCGACCCGTCCAGCAAGGCCTGGATGCTCTGATAACCTGCGCCCAGCACATGGGCATCGATCAGGCCGCCGAAACCAACCACGATGGCGCCGATTGCCGGCCACCACATCCAGTGAACTGGCAGTCGGTGAAACAGATCCTCGACGCGGTAGAGGGATGTCGAGAGCAGGGCCGCCTCGAGTCCCACGACAATACCAACGCCCGCCGCCGCCGCGATTGGCCAAAGGCCCGTCGGGGTGAGCGCGACAAACGGAAACATGGCGCCGCTGCCAATCAGCCAGGGGCGCCATGCAAACGCAACTATAACACCGACCACGACCGGCACGAAGCTGCGGGGTTTCCATTCGAAGAGCAGCACCTCGATCGCCAGCAGAATCGCGGCGAGCGGCGTACCAAAGATCGCCGTCATCCCGGCTGCGGCGCCGGCCACGAGCAATGTCTTGCGCTCGGCCGCGCTCAGATGAAAGCATTGCGCGAACAGCGATCCGATCGCGCCGCCGGTCATGATGATCGGTCCTTCCGCGCCGAAGGGGCCGCCGCTGCCGATCGATACCGCAGACGAAAGCGGCTTCAGGATCGCGACCTTGAGCGACAACCGGCTCTCGCCATACAAGATCGTCTCGATCGCCTCGGGGATACCATGCCCACGAATTTTATCGGAGCCATAGCGGGCCATCAGCCCGACGATCAGGCTCCCGATGATCGGAATGGCGATGATCCACAATCCGACGGTGGTATCGGTTATAGATACCGATTGCGCCGAAAGCCGCCCAAACCAGAACAGGTTGGTAGCGATCGCGATCAGGCGGATCAGGATCCAGGCGCCGAGCGCGCCGCCCGTGCCGACGACGAGCGCCATGGCGGCGAGCATGAGCATGCGCCAATTCGCGCTATGGTCGGCCAGACGATGTGTTTCTGATATGGCTTTTGCTGCGGACGTCATGAATCGCCTTTGATACGGGGTGGGCGATCCGTTATATCGCAGTGCGATATAATTCAATGGGTGAGATGGGGTTGCATGACAAATAGCGTTGCGTTGACGGATGAGGATTACATTGCGCTGGCCGACTTTCGCCATGCGTTGCGTCGTTTCCAGGCATTCAGCGAGGCGAATGCGACGAATGTTGGTCTCACGCCCCAACAGCATCAGGCCTTATTGGCAATCCGCGCGGCGTCTCCGGCCGAGGTGACCGTCGGCATTATCGCCGAGCGGCTTATCCTCAAGCCGCATAGCGCAACCGGACTGGTTGATCGACTGGAGGCGCTTGAGCTGGTTACCCGGCACGAGGCAAGCGTCGACCGCCGTCGGGCAATGCTTCGGCTCACACCTAAGGCGGAAACGATGCTCGCTGCTTTATCTGCGACCCATTGCGAGGAGATCCGTCGGCTGAAACCTCTCCTTGCGGATCTATTGGCCAAATTCGGTTAGGGTGGCTCCACGCAGGTAAATCCACAAAATATTGCTATTAACCGGCAATAATACTCGTTTGTCTTATGCTCATGTTACCGTCAACCTGTTCGCATACGAATTGCCCCCCAATAAACGCGCCCGGAGAGGATTCTGCTTTGGCAGACCGGAGCGCGCGGGGGCCACAATGTTGAGGTTGTGCAGATAATGACGAAAACCGACTCTCCAGGGCACATCCAGATCCTGGGACAAAGGTGTCTCGCTCGGGAGTGTCCCGCCGCGAAGTGAGCGAAGGGCGCCAGCGCAATGACTGAGAATCTTTCCCCGGGGCGCCCTGCTCTGGAAACAATCGCTGCCTCGCATGGAGTCGCGAGCGATACGGCCTTCGGCGCGGTAACGCCGCCGCTCTACATGTCCAGCACCTATACGTTCGAAGGCTATGACCAACCGCGTGCTCATGATTATGGCCGATCCGGCAATCCTAGCCGCGATCTGCTCGCCGACGCACTTGCAAAGCTTGAGGGTGGCGCGGGGGCCGTCATTACCTCGAGCGGCATGGCCGCGATCGATCTCCTTCTTGGTCAATTTGGCCCCGATGATCTCGTCCTCGCGCCTCACGATTGCTACGGCGGCACCTATCGCCTGTTGAATGCGCGCGCCGAACGCCGCCAGTTTCAGGTCGTCTTCGTCGATCAGTCGAATGACAGGGCACTCGATGCCGCGCTTGAGGACGTGCCGGCCCTCGTTCTGATCGAAACCCCGAGCAACCCCCTCATGCGGATCGTCGATATAGCGGCGATCGCCGCCAAGGCCAAAAGTGCCGGTGCCGCGGTTGCTGTCGACAACACCTTCCTTTCGCCCGCGCTGCAGCGACCGCTGACGCTCGGCGCCGATTACGTCATTCATTCCACGACCAAATATCTGAATGGCCACTCCGACGTTATCGGTGGCGCGATCATCGCGGCTGATCCCGCACAGGTCGAGGTGCTGCGTAAATGGGCGAATGTCGTCGGCTCCATCGGCGCGCCCTTTGACGCCTGGCTCACCTTACGCGGCTTGCGTACGCTGTTTCCTCGCATCGAACGGCAGCAACTGACCGCAACCGTGATCGCCAATCATCTCGAGCATCATGCTGCAGTGGCGCGGGTGCATTACCCGGGTCTCAAATCCCATCCAGGCCACACGATCGCCCGCCGTCAGCAAAGAGGCTATGGCGCGATGCTCAGCTTCGAGCTTGTCGGTGGTGTCGAGGCGGTCCGTCGCTTTATATCGCATGTTCGTATGTTCACGCTGGCGGAATCGCTCGGAGGCGTCGAAAGCCTCGTCGCACACCCTGCGACGATGACCCATGCAGATATGGGTGATGAGGCCCGCCGCATCGCTGGCATCAGCGATGGCCTGCTGCGTCTGTCGGTTGGCCTGGAAGATGAAAGGGATTTGATCGCAGGGCTCGATCTTGGGTTGTCCGCATGTTGAAGCGACGACTCACCGCCGAATTCGACCACTAGGCGAAAGGAGGCGAGCCATGCCCACAGCTGTCATACTCATCGATCTACTGGGGCTAATTCTGATCGTTCTGGGATTCCATCTGGCGTTCCGCCAGAATCTGGTGCGCCGATGGTGGTCAGTGCTGCGCCATGAATGCCATGCGCCGGCTCGCTTGCAACCGCTGACCGACGAGGATCCCGCCCGCTATGCAATGCGCATTTCTGGAGTGATGATCCTTGCTTTTGGTGTCGCGATAACCCTCCTGTTCACGCTTTCCCACCTCCGCTGAGGTCGCTGGTGATGTTCACCCCAAATGCGCGTGGAGACGTACCGCAATATATTTGCGCTATGCCATAAATATTTTGAACTTCGGAGACCGGCTTCCGTGAGGCAATAGGCGCTCGTCTTCGGACGATGTTCTCACAATGACCGTCGCTTTTGCCGTCGGTCTGTACAGCGACGCGATAGCCATCTTCATGCCAGTACAGACTAGCGCGGGCGCAGCGCAGCCCTTCTTCGCGATCGACTCTCAGAAGTTTCTCTTTTCCTTCAGCAGTTATATTGCTGCAGCGGCTACGCTTGCGATCGCCTTTTCCGCAAGCTTGCCGCGCCCATGGTGGGCACTTCTCACCGTCTACGTCACCGCGCAACCTATGGCAGGGGCCTTCAGGCCCAAGATCTTCTATCGTCTCGGCGGTATAGTGACGGGTGCTGTGGTTACGGTCGCGCTGGTTCCGAACCTGCAGAATTCGCCCGAGCTTCTGATATTATGCCTGGCGGCCTGGACAGGCTTTTGCATCTATCTTGCCGTTCTCGACCGTACGCCGCGTGCCTTCCTGTTCCAGATGGCAGCGTTCAGCTCAGCCGTGATCAGTTTCCCTTATCTCGACGACCCGGGTAATATCTTCACCACAACCATATCCCGGGTCGAGGAAATGACGGTGGCCATCGTCTGCGTTTCGATCGCGCACGCCCTGCTCCAGCCATGGAGCGCCACCCCGGTCATCCGCAGCAAGGCGGAAGCGTTTCTCGCGCATGCGTCCCGCTGGACCGCCGAGGCGCTTGGAAGCCGCCATACGGCGCTGGAATATGAGCATCGTCGGACCCTTGCCGCCGACGTGACCGAACTTGGCATGATCGCCATCCACCTTCCGTTTGATCAACGCGCGGCGCCAGCAACGCGACGGTTGGTTCTGAGCCTGCAAGAACGTCTGGCAACGGTGCTGCCACTGGCATCGGCTGCAGCAAACCGGCTCGACCTTCTGCGGGAGCTTTCGCCGCTCGACGCCCCGCTTGAGGCGCTGATTGACGACGTCATCCTCTGGCTTGGGGGCGTGATCGACACGCCTGGCGCTGTTGAGCGTGCGCTTGTTGATCGGTGTCGATCCCTGGCAGCTCTTCATGAACAAACAGCCGACTGGGAGGGGCTTTTGGTCGTCAGCGTCTGCGAGCGCGTGGCTGAGTTTCTGGAAGCGCTGGATGACAGCCGCCGGCTCGTCCAGCAAATTGGGGGTGCGCCCGAAGGGCCACAGCCTGTCACGCCGGAAACGGTTAGCGAAAGCTACCCGCTTGCGCGGGACCATAGCGTCGCGGCGCTTGCTGGGCTCGCAACAGCCACGGCGATCGCGCTCTATTGCGCAGTGTGGATTCTTCTGGCCTGGCCCAATGGATCGGCCACGGCTGCCTTTGCCGCGTTAATCACCTGCTCGTTCGCGGTGCAGGACGACCCGGCGCCCGTGATTGGCCGTTACCTTGGCGCGACGCTGATGACATTCCCTCTGGCGGCGCTCTACCTGTTTGCGATCTTGCCGCGTGTCGATGGCTACGGAATGCTGATCGTCACTCTTGCGCCAGCGCTGCTCTGGATGGGGTATATCCAAGCCGACCCGCCGCGGTCCGTACGGGCTTTACCGATGTTTTCCTGTTTCATCGTCGGCCTTGGTTTTCTGGCGCGCTTTCAGGCGGACTTTGCCGTGTTCATCAACACCGGGCTTGCCCAGGTGGGGGGTGTCGTGACCACGCTCGCCGTGACCAAGTTGTTTCGTTCGACCAATGTGCTGTGGACGGCGCGCCGGATCGTACGGGGAAATTGGGCTGATCTCGAGCAACTCGCTAACATTCGCAGACCGTTCGAAGCCGAACGCTGGACGGGCCTGGCAGTCGATCGGCTGGGACAGATCGCGGCGCGCATGGCGGTTGCGCCCGCCGGCGATGCGCTACACGAGACCGATGGTCTTGCCGACCTGCGTATCGGCCGGAACATCATCCCGATCCGGCGCGCGCTGGTCGCCGTGCCCCATGACGTCCGTCACGCCCTCGGCATGGTGCTGTCTGAGACATCCTCCTTATTTCGCGCGCGCCGACAAGCCGGTGAAGCCGTGTCACCCCCGGTGTCTTTGCTTGAAGCGATCGATGCAGCAATCGACGATATGCTTGCGAGCGCGCAGCTTGCGCCACGCCATCAAGCGCTGCTGGCGCTCGTCGGCATGCGGTGCAACCTGTTCCCGGCAGCGCTGCCTTTCGAGAGTGCGCGCGCGCGATGATCGAGGAACTGCATCTCTTTGGCATCTATATGCCAGCCGCGCTCGTCTGGGCGGTTGTAGCGGGAATCCTCGCTTATTGTCTTCGCAATCTGCTGCAGCGCCTCCCTTTCTCCCAATTGCTTTGGCACCCGGGCGTTCTCGAGCTGGCGCTGTTCGCGACGCTTTGGTGGGCTCTGACCTTCCTTGCCGACAACTTCCTCTCCCGTGCTCTGGTATCCTGATATGATCCATCGTCGTTCCCTTCTGCGCACAGCGGTCACCGCGCTGGTGATCTGCATCGTGCTCGCGGCAATCTACGCCTTGTGGATGCGCTACCAGGTTGAACCGCTGACGCGTGACGGCAAGGTTCGGGCCGATCTCGTGCCGGTCGCCGCTGATGTCAGTGGGCTTGTCACCGAAGTGCGCATCCGTGACGATGAATTCGTGCGCAAGGGCCAGATTCTGCTGGTCATCGACCGCCCACGCTATCAGCTGGCACTCGATCAGGCTGACGCGAACCTGGCGACCCAGCGGGTGAGCCTGGCGCAGGCCGCGCGGGAGGATCGTCGCAATCGTTCGATGACCGAGTTGCTGGCGGCCGAGGTGATCGAGCAGGGGCGGGCGCGGGTCGATGCCCTTAGGACTGGACTGGATCAGGCCATTGCCGCGCGCAATCTGGCGCGGCTCAATCTGGATCGTACCTATGTACGTGCGCCCGTCGACGGGACGGTGTCGAACATGACGCTACAGCCTGGCGTCTACCTGAACGCCGGAAAGCCAGCGGTCGCGCTTGTCTATGGCCAGTCGCTGCGGGTGGAGGGGTATTTCGAGGAAACGAAATTGCCCGCTATCCATCTCGGCGATCCCGCGAGCGTTTACCTGATGGGCGTCGCCGACGAAATCACCGGTCATGTCGAAAGCATCGCCGCCGGGGTCGAAGATCGCGAACGCGCCGGGGGGGAAGCACAACTTGCCAACGTCAACCCGTCCTTCACCTGGGTCAGATTGGCGCAGCGCATTCCTGTGCGAATCAAAATCGACAAAGTGCCCAGTAATGTCCGGCTGATCCCGGGCCAAACGGCGACCGTGATCGTTCATGCCCGCGCTGTCGATGTGCCCGGTCGCCGGAGCCTGCCATGGTGAACCTTCGCCGGCTGCTGGCGCCGCTCGCGCTCTTCTGCCTGTCCGCCTGCGCAACCGTTGGCCCGAATTATCGGATGCCGGACGAGGCCCTCGTCAACGCGCCAAAAGGGCAGGGCGCGTTTATATCCGGCGGGCAGGGGACCACTAACGATCCGCTACCCGATCAATGGTGGAAGCTATTCGACGACCAGGTTTTGAACCGTTTGATCGAACAAGCGCTCATCGCCAACACCGATCTGCGGGTTGCCGAAGCCAATCTTCAGCGCAGTGACGCGCTGCTCGCCGAGGCACGAACCGGTCGAGAGGTCGGAGGCACCGCAAATCTGGAGACGAGCTGGGCGCAGCCTTCAGCAGAAGCGGTCATGCAACATGTCCAACCGCCGGAACATCAGATCTACAATGGCGGGCTTTCGATCAGTTACGACCTTGACCTGTTTGGCGGGATCCGGCGCGGTGTCGAGGCAGCCACCGCCGAGGACGAAGCCGCGGTTGCCGCCCGCGATCTGGTCCGGATCAACGTCGCGGCCCAGACAGCGCAGGCCTATGCCGATGTCTGCAACGCCGGGCACGAGATCGCGGACCTTCGCCAGCTAATTGCTGTACTGGACGAAGACCTGCGCCTCACCCGCCTTATGATTGCGCATGGCCGTGCGCCGAAGTTCGAGCAGGATCGCCAGCTAAGCCTGCTGGCAAACACCAGGGCGCGCTTGCCCCGCATGGAAGCAGGCCAGCGGAACGCTGTATTCCGCATTGCGACGTTGATGGGACGGGTGCCTGCAGAATTCGATCACGGCCTGCTAGGATGTCACGCGCCGTTGGTGCTGCGCTCGCTGATGCCGGTTGGGGACGGACAGGGGCTGCTCAAGCGACGACCCGATGTTCGCGCGGCCGAACGCCGATTGGCTGCGGCGACGGCACGGATCGGTATAGCAACGGCCGCGCTCTATCCCGACATCAAACTCGGGGCTTCGCTTGGCTCCACCGGCGCTGCGACAGACCTGCTATCGTCGTTGACCAATCGGTTTGGCATTGGCCCATTGATCAGCTGGAACATCCACCGAAGCGCAATTCGGGCGCGAATTTCGCAGAGCGAGGCGCAGACACGCGCTAATCTCGCGGCCTTTGACGGCACGGTGCTGAGCGCCTTGCGGGAGGTGGAAAGCGCACTGAACAACTATGCGGCCGATCTTGTGCGACTGGAAGATTTGAAAGCGGCACGCGATGGCGCGGTACAGGTTTCCGAGCGAACGGCCGCTTTGCGGCGGGGTGGCAAGCTGGGAGGTCTGGTTGCGCTGGATGCCCAGCGCAGTCGGATCATTGCCGAGCAAGCCGTTACAGCCGCGCAGACCGATATCAATCGCGATCAGATTGCGCTTTTTTTGGCCCTCGGGGGAGGATGGTCAACACCGTCAAAGCAATGAGAAAACTGCACACGTCGGTTGTTCGCGGCCATGAGATCGACAAAATGCATCAGCCCTGTCTTTGACGGGGTGCAGCAGCGCCTGATCCTGTCTTCGCGCGTCGCGTTATCCAACCAATGTACCCGAGCACGACGAGAGCAGCTACCGCCGCAACGATTAGGCCGGTGGTTGTCACAATATCGGTCCTTTGTTTTAAGCTCCCCCGCGAATTCGGTTCCCTAAAGCTTTGTGTGCCTGTCGTTCAGTCGTTCGAGCATTTTCGTGATGGCAGTTTCGCCTCTGACACCGAGCGCTACTACGGCAACTCGAAGGACTTTCCTGTGCTCCGCTGATCCGGGGACAAGCATCGACGACCGCCGCGTCTTTGCGTCCCGGGTCTCATTCCACACGCGAGCGGCAACCAGTTCGATCTCCTGTCGCTCCGGCAAGCGCGTTTCGTTGATGCATGCCACGATCGCAGGATAGATGGCCAAGGTACGTGGCATTACGTCATCCTTTCAGGTGATTTCGATCCAGGAATTTGGCTCCCCGCGTGGATGGTAATGCGCCACTCTCAGACGAAGGGTGTGCATCGGGACTCGCGTTTCGTCCTTTTGATTTGTGGCGTTCGCGCCAGTCGCCGCCTTCGGCCCAAACGAGCATGCCCGCGATTGCGCTAAACAGAACCACCATGCGCAGGAAGTCGCTCGATCTGAGGGCACCACCAGAAACTGCCACGAGCAAAACCAGCATGGCTGGCGGCCCCCATTCGGGATGGCGGACGACCTTGAAGGCAGTCCAGCCCAGCCATGTAAGCACCAGTGCGGCTGCTAGACCGCCCAAGACTGCCGTGATTGCTTCAAAAGCGATATCAAGCATGTTCATCGAATGTGGACGGGTCAGTTCGCCACCGATTCCGGTGACTCGCTCGACCGCAATCCCCTCCATTTCTGCTTCTCATTATATATCGCGTTACGATATAAATAGCAAGACTGAGAGGGTGAAGTTTCTATCGTTAAGGAAAGGCGGCACCACAACAAGCTGAGCGAACCGACCTGAACGCTGGCAGCATGTCGGGCTACCGTGGTGTTAACGCACGCGATGCCCACGAGGAATACAAACCAGCTAGATTCTGCTAGCGCGTCCTTATGACAACGACACAGCATGCAGCCCTCAAAAGAGGTGCTGCCGACCTTGCGATCGATTTTGGAACAGCGAACACGCGGATCTATGTGCGCGGTTCTGGAATCGTGTTCGAAGAACCCTCGCTTTGCTGTTTCAGCGATGAGACCTGGGAACCGAAGTTGCTCGCTGTTGGTGAAGCCGTCACTCGCATCGTCGGTCGAACGTCGGGGCCGCTTCGCATAGCGCGTCCCTTGGCCCGTGGGGTGTTGAACGACATCGAAGCTGGCCGCGAAATGTTGCGCCATGCGATCCATGCAAGCATCGGTCGCCGTCGACTCCGATCACCGCGCGCGATCATCGGAGTGCCCGCCGATGCGACACATGCCGAGAGAACCGCCTTGGTAACAACCGCCAACGATGCCGGTGTCCGCGTTGTTGAACTGGTGCCCGAGCCGCTCGCAGCAGCGTTCGGGGCGGGACTACCCGTGGAAGAGCCGGAAGGTTCGATGCTCATAGAATGTGGCGCCGGGACGACGGAAGTCGGCGTGCTCTCACTTGGTGCACTTTGCGTTCAACGGTCGGTGCGTATCGGCGGGCATGCCCTAAACCAGGCTATCATCGATCATCTTCAGTCCAGGCATAAGTTTCTGATCGGGCAAGAAACAGCCGAACGCGTAAAGCTGGAGATCTCTGAGCGACTCTTTGACGATCAATCCAATACGTCGGATCTGGAATTGAAAGGCCATAACGTTTTGTCGGGAGGCCCCGCTACTTTTTGTGTCAGCGCGCAAGAATTAATCGGCGTTATCGACCGCCATGCGGCTCTTATCGTAGACGTTGTTCGAGACGCTTTGAACGAGACACCGCCAGAGCTATCCCGCGATATTCATGATCGCGGGATCTACCTCAGCGGTGGCAGTGCCTCAGTGAAGATTCTTCAGCATGCTATAACGCAGGCGACAGGCCTGCGAACGCACGTCGCCGACGAACCCCTTCGCTGCGTCGCGAAGGGTCTTGGCGCTATGATGGTCTGAAGTCGGGCAGGGCTCGATCGCGCATCACTGAGTTTTAGCACTATCAGGCTGCTCGATATTCGCGATCGGCCGTCACGGGGTCAGTACATAGAACGGACCCAGATATACGCTCTCATGACTGCCATCCGAGACGCTGGCCGAGTTTACCTTGTCGCTGGCCGCAAGACCAGCGTTCGCATTGACCTTGGCGGGTGTGCCGCGGACGCCTGATCGACGACGAT
>NZ_JAFCWO010000017.1:0-29450 GCF_049897605.1 Sphingomonas sp. DC1600-2 | reverse complement strand
CCTTGTATGCGGACAGCAGTTTGTTGCGGACTTCCAGTGTCGCTTCGAAGCCAACCGAGGCTTGCTGACGCGCCATCATCACCTTGGCGATGTCGATCGTCTCGCCACGTTCATAGGCTTCGGACAGCTTGCTTGCCTCGACCTGCCCCTGGTTCACGCTCTTCAGCGCGTCTTCCATCGTCGCGGCAAAGCTGGCGGGCTTGGTCGCAGCTGCGGGAACGGCACCCGATGTGGCTCCCGCACGGGCCAGCGCCTGGTTGCGTTCGAGGATCTGCGCGCGCAGCGCCATCACCCGGTCGACGCCCATCGCGCCGCCACCGCCAATGCCGTCGATGCTCATGCCCAGGCCGTCCGGCTGGTGGCGGGAATGATGTCATCGCCCTGTTCGCGCGCCTTGGCGAGGCGGTAACGCAGCGTGCGCTCCGAGATGCCAAGGCGCTTGGCGGTTTCGGTGCGGCTGCCGTTGCAGGCAGCAAGCGTTTCGCGGATCGCCTGGAATTCGTGCATCTGGACGATGTTGCCCAGCGTCGCGGGCTGTCCCGGCTGGTCGTTGGCGGCGCGCGCGGCGGGCCGATCGAACACGATGTGTTCGGCCGAAATCGTGTCGCCACCGGCGAACAGCAACGCGCGCTGCACGACGTTTTCCAGCTCGCGGACATTGCCCGGCCAATCGTGGCGCATCAGCAGAGTAATCGCCGACTGGTCGGGCCACGGGATCGTCGTGCGATTGCCGGCGTGGCGCAGGATCAACGTTGCGGCGAGTGCCGGCACATCCTGCGGGCGATCGGCCAGCGGCTTGGTGGTGAGCGGGAAGACCGAGAGGCGGTAATAAAGATCGGCGCGGAAACGCCCAGCCGCGACTTCATCCTGCAGATCGCGATTGGCGCAAGCGATGACGCGCACGTCGATCGCCTGCGGCGTGGTCGCGCCGATCGGCACGATCTCGCGTTCCTGCAGCGCGCGCAGCAGCTTGGCCTGCAGTTGCAGCGGCAGTTCGGCGATTTCGTCCAGCAGCAGCGTGCCGCCATGGGCCGCGCGGAAAAAACCTTCCCCGCCCGACGACGCGCCCGTGAACGCGCCCTTCTGATGGCCGAACAGCAATGCCTCCAGCATCGTCTCCGGCAAGGCGGCGCAGTTGATCGCGACGAACGGCCCGTTCGCGCGCGCCGATTTCAAGTGGATCGAGCGCGCCAGTACTTCCTTGCCGGTGCCGGTCGGGCCGTTGATGAGAACGGTGATGTCGGCCGCAGCAACGCGATCGGCAAGCGTGTGGAGCGCCAGGCTCTCGGGATCGGCGGCGGTCGGCATTTCAGGTTCGGCGAGCAGTGCGCGGACGAAGCCCGCGCCCACCGCCGCATCGGCACCCGAAAAGGCGATGCGGGCGGGCTGGCCGTCACGCGAGGGTACAATGTAGCGCCCTTCCGTGCCGATCACGACGGTGCGCGCCGCGGCGGGCGGAGTCTCGCCCTCGGCCACGAGATAGAGGTCCGCGCTGCGTAGCTTGCCGTCTTCGAAGCTGCCGATTGCGAAGCCTTGCGTACGCAAGGTCGAAACCAGCGCATAATGCTGGCGGAGTATCGCGGCGGATGGGACGATGGATCGCATGAAATTCCCCCTGGTCGAGCGGAGGAATGCCCTACCCGTGGTAAACGACCCGTTAAGGACGTTGCAAAGCGGCAATATTTTTCCGGCGGCAACCGGTCGTCGCCGCAACATTGTGTGCAGGGGTGTCGGTGGGGATAAAATAGCGTGGTTTGCAAAAGTGCTTAATCACGGGCGCGGTCGGTCGTTACCTGTGATGGCGGCTCGGCTCTCCGATAGGGGGCGGCGGGATTGCCGAACCACGATGGAGACACATCATGACTGTTATCGGAACCAACGTCGCCGCGCTGCGCGCGACCAATGCGTCGAACACCGCCAGCGCTGCGCTGGCAACCAGCATCGAGCGTCTGTCGACCGGCAAGCGCATCAACTCGGCCAAGGACGACGCGGCCGGCCTCGCCATCGCCTCCTCGCTGACCTCGCAGATCAAGGGCCAGAACCAGGCGATCCGCAACGCCAATGACGGCATCGCGCTGTCGCAGACGGCGGACGGCGCGCTCGGCGAAGTCACCAACATCCTGCAGCGTGTTCGTGAGCTTGCCGTTCAGTCGGCATCGGGCACCTATGCAGCGGGCGATCGTACCAACCTGCAGGCGGAAGTCACGCAGCTGACCGGTCAGCTGAGCGACATTCAGAGCAAGACCAATTTCAACGGCGTGTCGCTGCTCGGCACCACGGCCGCGACCGTGAAGATCCAGACGGGTTCGTCGGCAACCGACACGGTTTCGCTCGCTGTTGGCGGACTGGATCTGTCCGGCGTGACGGGTTCGGACATTTCGACCGCAGCCGGTGCAACCACCGCGCTTGGCGCGCTCGATACCGCGCTCGCGGCTGTCAACACGACGCGGGCAACGCTGGGTGCGGGCCAGAGCCGCCTGAGCTCGGTGGTCAACAACCTGACGACCAACGTCGCCAACCTGACCGACGCCCGCAGCCGCATCGAGGACGTCGACTTCTCGACCGAGACGACCAGCCTCGCCAAGGCGCAGATCCTCAGCCAGGCCTCGACCGCGCTGCTCGCTCAGGCGAACCAGTCGCAGCAGGGCGTGCTGAAGCTGCTCGGCTAAGACGGACCGGCCCTGGCACCCGACCCCCTATACAGGTGTCGGGGCCGACCGGGATCTCTCGCGTGTGCGAGACGGTCCAACGAAAACCCCGGCGGTCCGTGAGGGTCGCCGGGGTTTTTCCTTTCAGGGTGTCGGGAAAAAACCTGTAGCGGGAAGGCGCGCGACACTGCGCCGTCCCCGGACAGTTTCAGGAGCCCGCAGCGATTGGCGCGACAGGAACCCCCTGTCGTACACCCGGTGGACGGCGCGAAGCAGATCGTGCGCATCGCTGAAAAAGCCACCGGCGGCGGCCAGAAAGGGCTGTCGCTGGAACGGTCGGCGCTCGAGCAGCGCGACGGTGCGATAGGACGGCACCGTTTTCTCGCCCGCGACATGGCAGCAGCGGCACCAGTGTTGCGCAAGCCGGGCGGGTCGAGCGTGAGGGCGTGCATCGCCTTATGGAACGGCTGCCCGGTCACCACTTCGATGACCGCGTCGACGATAATCCAGCTCTCGAGAACATAGTCGAATTTCGCATCCGGCTCGAAATAAAGGTCACCGCTGGCGAACCGCTTTACAGCCTCCGCAGTCGGAACGTCCCGCGTGCGCAGCGTCGGATCTATTGCCGCCGCCGGAAGGAACATTTTCGGCAAGCCGCTGCTGTTGGACAACAATCGGCGTAACGTCAGCCGCGCCCCTGTATCCGCGCGATAGTAAGGGAGCCATCGTGCAATCGGTGCGTCGAGGTAGAGCAGGCGACGGGTGTTGACGTGCCGCCGGGCATCTTGCTGACGTTGGTCGAGAAGGCGCTCGTCCACGGCCGTTAGGCGACCGGTGACGCCTTTGTCCTGACGATCCTCCGTACAGACCGACGCCTTCGCGTCCTCGATATGGTGACCCCGCCGAGCCGGGAATCGGGAGGCGGCGCGATCGGATCGGGTACCGGCCTTGCCTATATCCGCGCCCGCATCAGCGAAGCGTTCGGTGGCAGGACGACAGTGACGACCGGACCGATGGGTGGGAGCAGGTGGCGCACCACGATCGTGATGGCGGCTTCGCCATGAAACTGTTGCTGGTCGAGGACGAGGCCGCCGCCGCGCGGCGGTTGACGCGGTTCGTAACCGCGCATTTTGATGGGCGCGTCGATATCGTTCATGTCATCGACCCGCCTCGGCCGTCGAGCGGCTGCGGAGCAATGATTGGGATGACGATACGGGTCGCGTGTCGGCTTCTCGCTTGGCGTGGTCAGCGCCTTTGTGTTGGCGAAGCTGGTCTTGCGCCGCCGCAATTGCGTGACCAACCGGATGCTTGCCGCAATCATCCGGGATATCGGCGCAACGTCTGCCGAATGCGTCCAGGGCGCGCGGCCGCGCCCGCAGCATTGACCGGGTGGGCGATCGTGCCCTTGCCACCGCCGAGCGAGATCGTCGTGACGTTGCTGATGCGAACGCCCGCCGTGCCGGGCACTTCGATCGCACTGGCCAGTACGATCGACGGATCCGCCGTGAAGTTCGCATAGACACCCATTCCAACGGCTTCGTGGCGGCGGACATGATCCGCAACCTTGTACGCCGCCCAGCCGCGGTTGGAATCCCCGCGCCACGCACTCTGGCTCGGCGGATCGTAGGGCAGCTCGTTCTGGTAGAAGAAGGTCCGCCCGTTCTCGCCGTTCCACACGGTCTGCCAGCCCTGGAAATGTTCGACGAACAGGCCGTAGCAGGTCACCTCATCGCCGTTGACGACGAGGCCATGATCACCCCGGCTTTCGGTCCAGCCGGTGTGGACCTGGCCGCTATCGCTGTCACCATGATCGGCGCGCCAGATCCACAGGTGATCGCAGATGACGTGCCCGCTATTGATCTCGAGACACGTCCCGACATTGCCGACTGCCGCCCCGCCGACGCGGAAAAACACATCTGCCAGCAGCGTGGGATTGGCCCGATGATCGCGATTTGCGCCCTTCGGCCCCACTTCCATGAGAACCGGCGATAGTTGCGGCCCGGCGTCGATCAGCAGGCCGGCAACGGACACGCCGGGCACGTCGGCGATCAGCATCGCCGCATTGCCCGCTTCGCTCAGCAGCGTTGCCAGCCCCAGCCCCAGCACGACGGTGTCGGCCCGGGGCACGCGGATCGGCTCGCGTAGCCGGTATACCCCCGGCGTGAGCAACAGGTGGCCGCCGCCGGCGAGCGCGCGGTTGATCGCCTCGATCGGCGTTGTCGGATCCGCGATCAGGAAGTCCCCCAGCGGTACGCTGCGGCCCGCCGGTCGGCCTCGCCACGAAACCCCCGTCGCGTCCCGACGAAGCGCCGGAACGAACACCGCCCAGCCGCCATCCGGCCGTACATGGAGAAACGGCTTCTCGCGAAGAACGGGCACGCTCGGCAGAGTGGTATAAGGCGGCTCGGGAAAGCTGCTTGGCGGGGCTCCGGTGACCCCCATGAACATCATGTTCCAATTGGCTCCCTGCCAGCCGCCAAGCTGCGAGCTGCGGGTAAACCATTGTTGCTGCGTGCCCGAGCGGACAACGCCCTCGACATGGCAATCGGCCATGAAACCGCCGCTCGACCAGCCGCCATCGTCAAGCGCGAGATCGCCAGCGAGATGCATGCGCCGATAGGGTGCGGCCTGCGACACGGCCCAACGATCGGCGCGATCCGGCGGCCGGACCGCCATATTCTCGACCGACCGCCAGAAATTCACCAGCGCCATGCCCTTTGCCCAATCGGCTTCGGCATGAACATGGCCGCTGACGATCACGTCGTCGGGATGGAGGCCCAGGCCTGCAACCTGGGTGAAGAAACCGACATTGAGGTCGAGGTTATGCGTGCCAGGCTTGAGCAGGATGGCGTAGCGGCGATCGGTGAAATGCGCGCGTTCCTGCTCCGCAAACCAGGTGTCGATCTGGCGTTGCGCACCTGGCATTCCTGGGTCGACGATCAGGACATGTTGGCCGAGGTCCGGTTCGTGCAAGCTCCGTCGGCCCTGTGCCGCCACCGAATGCGCGCCGATCGCGGCCATGCCCGCCAGAACCGCGCGGCGTGTCGTTCCTCTCGTCAACCCGTTGTCCCTTTCAATGCAGGATCTTACCGTCGCCGCTACCTAAGCGATCCCCGTCGCCATTGGCCATCCCTGTCGATCCTGTCGCCTCCGCGATGTTTCGGGTGGTTTCCAGCACCATCGCGTTCTAAGCCATCATCGGAGCGGACCGAAGGGAAGCGATCCGAGAGGGATGGGGTAGCGCGTTGACGGTCGTCATGATCCTGCTCGCGCAGGCGGTCAGCCTGGCTGCGACCAACTATTCGGTGGACGTGCCGATGCGCCCGCCCGCGCGGCGACCTGCCTTTGCCGACGGGTTCACCCGCACGATCGACCAGCGCCGCTGGCGCTTCGATACCGAGCGCAACCGGCAGGGCTGGGCCAATCACGAAAAGCAATATTACGCCGCCGACCGCCGCGAAAATGCCCGGATCGAGCATGGCACGCTGGTGATCGAGGCACGGCGTGAGGCGCTGCGCTCCAAAGCCGATTGGGGTGGGCAGGACTATAGCGCAGCCAAGCTCGTCAGCCGCGCGGCGTTCGGCTACGGTTTTTACGAGATCCGCGCCAAGCTGCCCTGTGGCCGCGGCACCTGGCCGGCGATTTGGTTATTGCCCCAAAGCGGCACCTGGCCCGACATGGGCGAGATCGACGTAATGGAAATGGTCGGCTGGCAGCCGCTGGTGGTGCATGCCACGCTCCACTCCGCCGCCTTCAATCACACACTCGGGACGCAGCGCGGTGCCGAGACGCGCCTCGCGAGCGCATGTACCGCTTATCATCGCTACCAGCTCGACTGGCAGCCGCACGCGATCACCATCGGTGTGGATGGTCATGGGTATATGCGCGTCGTGGACGATCAGCCCGGTGGACATGCGGCGTGGCCGTTTACCGTGCCGTACCATTTGATCCTCAATCTGGCCGTGGGCGGGGATTGGGGTGGAGCGAAGGGGATCGACGATGCCGCGCTACCGCAGCGCATGTCGGTCGATTACGTGCGCTACTGGCCCGCGCGATGACGGCACCTTCGTTGAGCGTGCACCGCGTCGGGCGCGAGGCGCAGCCGGTGGTGGTGATCGACGATTTTACGGCTGATCCTGACGCGTTGCGCGCGGTTGCGCTTGCATCGACCTTCGGCCCCGCCGTGGAGCATTATCCGGGGATCCGCGCAGCTCTCCCCAAGGCATATCTCCCCGCGCAACTGGCGGTCCTGGCCGATGTGCTGGGGCCGCTATTGGGCCGCTCGGGCGCAGTCGAGGTGGTCGATGCCAGCTTTTCGATCGTGACGACCCCACCCGAGAAGCTCGATGTCCGTCAACGCGTTCCACACTGCGATGCCTTTCGGGCGGACCGTATTGCGCTGGTCCATTATCTTGCGCCCGAAGGCGGCGACGGCACCGCCTTCTTTCGCCATCGATCGACGGGATTCGAGACGATCGACGAGGAGCGCGCGCCGATCTTCTTCGGTCAGCTCGACGCGGAGTTCCGCTATGGCGGGGTGCCGCCTGCGCGCTATGTGGCGGGCGACACGCCGCTGTTCGAACGCACTATGGCGGTGGAGGCGCGTTACAACCGCGCGCTCGTTTACCCAAGCTACCTCCTCCACAGCGGCGCGATCGGCCCGGAGGCGGTGCTGTCGAGCGACCCCGCACTGGGGCGGCTGACGGTCACCGCCTTCCTGTCCGTCGGTTAGGGCTTCATCGTCGCCGCCGTCACCGTGGCGGTCGAGACCAGCGCGCGATCGCGGGCATCGTGCGCCAGCGCGACGCGGTAACGACCACCCGTGACGCGCCAGCCGGGCAAAGTCGGGTCATAATCCGCCAGGATACGCGGTTCGGCCACCAGCGTGACGCGGGCCGACTCGCCCGGCTTCAGCGTGACGCGTCGGAATGCGGCAAGCCGCATCGGTGCCGACGCTCCATCCCTGCTCACATACATTTGCGGCACGTCCGCCCCGGCAACGCGCCCGGTATTCACCACCTCGAAGCTGATGCTGAGCTTCGCGCCGCCCTTCACCACCGGGTTGCGGTACGCGAAACTGGTGTAGCTGAGCCCGTGGCCGAACGGGAATAACGGCGTGGCGCGGGTCTTTTCATACCAGCGATAACCGACGTCGGCCCCTTCGGAATATTCGATCGGGAAGCTTGCCAATTGATGGTCGCTGGCATGACCCGGATCGGCGGCGGCCTGCGCCTCGGCGGCGGTCAGCCGATCGAGGCCGACCGGTGCGGGGCGCGGGGCCTGCGCCGCGCGCGCGGGGAAGGTGATCGGCAAGCGGCCCGACGGATTGACGCGCCCGGTCAGGATATTGGCGATCGCGGGACCGCCGCGCTGACCGGGATACCAGGCTTGCACGACCGCGGGCACGGCCGACAGCCACGGCATCAGCACCGGGCCGCCGGTCTCCATCACCGCGATCGTCTTGGGCTGCGCGGCAGCAACCGCAGCGATCAGCGCGTCCTGTTGATCGGGTAGCGACAGATCGGCCACGTCCTGTGCTTCGGTTGTCCACTGTGTCGCGAATATGATCGCCACGTCCGCAGTTCTGGCGGCGGCAGCGGCGGCGGCCGGGTCGCGGCCATCGATCCAGCTTACCTGCGCCTGCGGCATGGCGGCGCGGATCGCGAGCAGCGGCGATGACGCGTGCCAGGTAACGCGGGCGAAGGAGGATGCAGCGCCGCTCGTCAGCGGGATTTCGACCGGCGCCCCGCCGACCGAGCGGACCTGGCTCGACCCGCCGCCCGACAGCACGCCGACATCGGCGCGACCACCGATCAACACGACGCGTTTCGCGGTGCGCGTGAGCGGCAGGAGGCCCCCCTCGTTTTTGAGCAGCACGATCCCGGCTTCGGCCGCGCGCTGCGCGACCTCGGCATGGGCGTCATAGGGAATCGGCTGCGCGACTGTGGCGGGTGCGTCATAGGCACCGGTTTCGATCAACCCGGTCAGATAGCGCGTTACCATATCGTCGAGCCGCGCCATCGGCACGCGACCGGCGGCGATATCGGCCTTCAGCGCATCGGCGAAGTAGATGGCGTGATCGAGTTCCTGCCCCGATTCCTGATCGAGCCCGGCATTCGCGGCCTTGGCGGTCGAATGCACCGCACCCCAGTCGCTCATCACCCAGCCGCGATACCCCCAATCGCGTTTCAGCACGTCGGTGAGCAAATGCGCATTCTCGCACGCCCAGTCGCCATTGACCTTGTTGTAGGCGCACATCACCGAGCCGGGCTTGCCCGTCTCGATTGCGATCTGAAAAGCGAGCAGGTCGCTCATGCGAAGCGCGGCCTCGCCAATCTGCGCGTCGACGACGGTGCGGCCGGTTTCCTGCGCATTGAGCGCGTAATGCTTGATCGTCGAGACGATCTTGTTCGACTGCACACCCGCAATATGCGCGCCTGCCATCGTCCCGGCGAGCAGCGGATCCTCGCCGAGATATTCGAAGTTGCGCCCGTTCCACGGGTCGCGCGTCAAGTTGACGCCCCCGGCGAGTAATACAGTGAAGCGCTTGGCACGCGCCTCGGCACCGATCATCGCGCCGCCCGCGCGTGCGATTGCGGGGTCGAAGGTCGCGGCGGTAGCAAGGCTGGAGGGAAGCGCGGTCGCGACGTCGCCCTTGCGCTGCTCGACCTGATTGGCGACGCCGAGCGAGGCGTCGCTCTCGCGAATCAAGGGAACGCCCAAATGCGGGATTCCGTCGATATGGCCGGCCGAGGGAATCAGTTCGTTTGGCGTCTTGCCCTTCGCCATTGGCGGGAAAAGGCCGTGGACGAGCGCGATTTTTTCATCGAGTGTCATTTTGGCAACGATCGCCGCCGCCCGCGCGCGGGCATCCTGCTTTGTGGCCGGCGCGCTCGCCTGGCGCGCTACAACGGGGGCTTGCGCCCCGATGCCGGAGAGCAGCGTTGCGCCCAGCAGCCAGCCATGAATCGTCTTTGCCATTTCGAAATCCTCCCAGATTTGTCTCGCGCGCGCTTTCGGTGCCGGGGCTTCCCCGGTCGGGCCGTGCCGCCGTTCCAATCCCTAGACAGCATATCCCGAGAACGTTCACAAGAACCCGTTTTCAACGCGCTGGCGACTTGACAATCGGCGCGTCGCGGAACAAGTGAACGTTCTCAAACAAGAAGGCGCAGGGGTAATGCGTCGCTATCAGGGAGGATGACGATGGGGGGCTTCAGCACCCGTTTGGCTACGCGACTGGCACTCGGCGGATCGATACTCGCGCTGGCGAGCTATCCGATGATCGCCGCAGCGCAGGACACGGCATCGACGATCCAGGACCAGCCGACCAACACCACCGCGCTCCCGGCACAGGGAACGGATGCGGCGGACGCGGGCGGCGACATCGTCGTCACCGGCATCCGCGCCAGCCTTCGCAATTCGATCAATCTCAAGCGTGACGCGCAGGGCATCGTCGATGCGATCTCGGCCGAAGATATCGGCAAGTTTCCCGATACCAACCTCGCCGAATCGCTGCAGCGTATCACTGGCGTGTCGATCGACCGTTCGAACGGCGAAGGGCAGTTCGTCACGGTTCGCGGCTTCGGTCCCGAATATAACCTGGTAACGCTGAATGGTCGTCAGCTCGCGACCTCGACGATCGGCGACGGCAACAGCGCACCGGTGTCGCGTTCGTTCGATTTCGCCAACCTCGCCTCGGAAGGCGTTGCGGCGCTTGAAGTCTATAAGTCCGGGCGTGCCAGCGTGCCGTCGGGCGGCATTGGCTCCACCATCAACATCCGGACGCCGCGGCCGTTCGACAAGCCCGGCCTGCGCGGTTCGCTGTCGGCGCGCGGCGTGATCGACACGTCGCAAAATGGCGGCAAGGACGTGACCCCCGAAGTGTCGGGCATTTTCTCCGACACGTTCGCCGACGATCGCATCGGCGTGCTGATTCTGGGTTCGTTCCAGGAGCGGCATTTCAGCGCCAACCAAGCCAATGTCGGCTTCCGCGACGGCTATCTCGGCGCGGAAAACAACTGGGGTTCGCTCGCGCAGAAGGGCGATCCGCGCTACGCCAACATCACCAACCGGCCGGGCGCGACCGATGTCTATCAGGTGCCGCAGAATGCTGGCTATGATGTGGTCAATGGCAAGCGCCAGCGCATCAACGGGCAGGCGGTGCTGCAGTTCAAGCCGACCGATACGCTGACCGCGACGTTCGACTACACCTATTCGCGCAACACGGTCGACATTCGCGATAACAGTGTCGGCATCTGGTACAATCACAACGACACGTCGAGTGCGTGGACCAATGGTCCGGTCGCGGGACCTCTCTTCTACACCGAGCGCTTCCAGGCGGCGGAGACCAAGGATCTTGCCTATTCGGCGTCGCAGACCTCGGCGCGCAGCGAAAACAAGGCAATTGGCGGCAATCTGACGTGGAAGGGGCCGGGTGGTGTCACCATGGTACTCGACGTCAGCCACTCGACCGCAGAATCGAAGCCGAACAGTCCGTATGGCAACAGCAATTCGGTCGGTACGGCCATCTTCGGTATTCAGAGCCAGACGGTCAATTTCGAGAACAAGCTGCCGGTTATCTCGTTCAGCACGTATCCCGGCATCGATCCGCTCAACGCCGCGAACATTGTCCCGACCGGCAATGCGTTCCGCAATTCCTATTTCCGCGACGAGATCAACCAGGTCCAGTTGAAGGGCCATTACGACCATCACGATGGCTTCCTCGACAGCCTCGACTGGGGCGTGCAGTACACCGACAACAAGGTGCGGTCGGCCTATAGCGTGCTGCAGAACGATACCTGGGGCGGGACCGGCGGCGACAGTGCGGCGCAGCGTGCCGCAGCTGCGGCGCTTCTCCCCGACAGTCTGTTCAATCTGGTCAGCATTCCCGATAAATTCTCGGGAATCAGCGGTGCGAACAACGTCAACATCGTCAAGTCCTTCTACTCGTTCGACTTGGCGAGCGTCGTCAACCTGCTCGATCAGGCCTATAAGATCTGCGGCGGGAGCGGCCAGTGCCTGATCCCGTACACGACCGACTCGCGCGTCCGCGAAAAGACGATTGCGCCGTATTTCCAGGTCAACGGTAAGTTCAACGTGTTCTCGGTGCCGGGTCATATCATTGGCGGTCTGCGCTACGAGACGACCGACGTCAGCGCCTCGGCGCTGGTGCCGACCCCGTCGGGCGCACGGCAGAATTCGCAGAACGAATTCAATATCCTGTTCAACGGGAGCGGCTTCACGTCGTTCAAGGGCAGCTATCAGAACTGGCTGCCATCGGTCGACTTCGACATCGAACCGACCAACACCGTCAAACTGCGCGCATCGTACAGCCATACGATCACACGTGCGGATTATGGCAGCCTGCAAGGCGGCCGACGGCTCGACACGCTGTTCCGCGTCGGTGGCGGCACGGGTTCGGTGGGCAACCCAAATCTCATTCCCTATAAATCGAAGAATATCGATCTGTCAGCGGAGTGGTATTACAATAGAGAGAGCTACATCTCGGTTGGGTTTTTCCACAAAAATGTGGCGAATTACATCAGCAGCACCGTGGTCAACCAGACGATCCCCGGGATCACCTCGCCAACGACGACCTTCAACGGTGTAACGCAGAACGGCCCGCGTTATCAGGCGGCGCTCAATGCGTTGGGGGCAAATGCGACCTTCGGCCAGATCCGCGATTATATCGCGGCCAATTATCCGGGTGGTGTGGTCAACGGCACGATCGTGGCGCAGCCCAACGATCCGCTGGTGAATTTCGTTATTCAGACGCCGTATAACAGCGATCAGAAGGCCAATATCGACGGATTCGAGTTCGCGATCCAGCACGCGTTCTGGAACACCGGGTTCGGCACGATCCTCAACTACACGATCGTCAGAGGCAACCACAATTACGATAATACGCTGCCGGCCAGTGTGTCGCAATTTGCGGTGACGGGCTTGTCCGACAGCGCCAACGCGGTGCTGTTCTATGACAAGAACGGCCTGCAGGCGCGCGCTGCCTATAACTGGCGCAAGGGGTATCTGTCGGGCGCGGGCGTCAACCCGTACTATATCGACACCTATGGCCAGCTCGACGTCAGTGCGAGCTATGCGATCACGAAGAACATCTCGGTCTTCTTCGAGGGGATCAACGTGAACAGCGAGAATCGCAGCGGGCATCTGCGCTCGGACCGCAACATCGCGTTCGTGACGAAGCAGGGGCCGCGCTATTCGGGCGGTGCGCGGATCACCTTCTAGCAATGCGGGCGACGCCACCCTCGCGACGCGAGGGTGGCGTTCTTCGGGTCCGCAGGGCATAACCGGGGTCGAACGGGGCCTGAATACGGACCACACAACAGGACGGGCCAATTGCATACGGCCATTTCTAGAGTCGTTATCGTCGGCGGCGGCACCGCGGGCTGGCTTGCCGCTTGCCGTATTGCCGCAGCGGCAAGCCCGATCGCAGAGCATCCCATCACAGTCACGCTCGTCGAATCTCCCGACGTTCCGACGATCGGGGTGGGCGAGGGGACGTGGCCGACACTGCGCGCGACGCTGGAGCGGATCGGCATTGGCGAGGCCGAATTCCTGCTCGCCTGCGATGCGTCGTTCAAACACGGATCGCGTTTCCGGGGCTGGGCGAGCGGTGCGCCCGACGACGTCTATTTTCACCCCTTCACGCCGCCCGCCGAGGCGGATGCGCGCGCACTCGTCGCCGCATGGCAGACCGAGGCCGCGGGCGAGCCGTTCGCCGATGTCGTCACACCGCAACCGCGCGTGGCGCAGCAGCACTTGGCACCCCGCCAGCGGACGATGCCCGATTTCGCAGGCGCGCTGAACTATGGCTACCATCTCGATGCGGGCAAGCTCGCGGCGCTGCTGATGCGGCACGCGACCGAGCGGCTCGGTGTCCGGCACCTGCGCGACCATGTGACCCGGGTCGAGCGCGCCGAGCAGGGCGACGTAGTCGCGGTGCACACGCGCGCGCAGGGCGCGATCGAAGGCGATCTGTTCCTCGATTGCACCGGCCACGCTGCGCTGCTGATGGGGGATGTCCCGTTCATCGACCGTGGCGACGTGCTGTTCAACGACCGGGCGCTGGCGGTACAGGTGCCGGTCGCCGCCGACAGCCCGATCAAGGCACAGACCGATGCGACCGCGCATGCTGCGGGATGGATCTGGGACATCGGCCTGCCGACCCGACGCGGCGTCGGCTGCGTCTATTCGTCGGCGCACATGAGCGACGACGAGGCATTGGCGACGCTGGCGGCGTATCTCGGCACCGATGCGCCGATCACGCCGCGTCGGCTGACCTTCCGGTCGGGGCACCGCGCACACTTCTGGGTCGGCAACTGCCTCGCGATCGGTTTGTCGGCGGGGTTTCTCGAGCCGCTGGAAGCATCGGCGATCGTGACGGTCGAGCTGTCGCTCGACGCGCTGCTTGACGACTGGCCGACGCCAGCGACGATGCCGCTGGTGGCCGCGCGCTTCAACACGCTGTTCCGCTATCGCTGGGACCGGATCGTCGAATTCCTGAAACTGCATTATGTGCTGAGCCGACGCGACGGACGCTATTGGCGCGATCACCGCGACCCGGCATCGATCCCGCCGCGGCTCGCAGAATTGCTGGCGCTGTGGCAGCATCGACCGCCACTGCGCGCCGACCTGCCGATGGTCGATGAGCTGTTCCCTGCTGCCAGCTATCAATATATCCTCTACGGCATGGGCGCGCGCGTGCCGGAGCCCGGCCCGCTCCAAATGGGCAAGCCACCATCGCTGGCACCGATCGCGCAGCGTGCGCGGAGCATGGTCGCCACGCTGCCCCCGATCCGCGCCTATCTCGATGCCTGCCGGGCGGCGTATCAACCAAACGTTATGGAGCAGATTTCCTGATGGCCAACCACGTCCTGCTCAACAGCGAGGATCACCGCACGCTGCGCATTACGTCCGCGCACGGTGCGGACCTTGGCGACGCGGTGATGTCGTCCCTTGTCGTGCCGAGCGAGTTTCGCCGCGTGCAGAACGACTATCCGATCCTGTTCCGCCTTACCCCCCAGCGCGACCGGTTCCAGGCGCTGGCGATGTTCGGGTTCGAGCCCGGCGAGAATCTGTTCCTCGACGGGGGGCAATGGGATGCACGGTATCGTCCGCTCGCGTTGCAGATCCAGCCTTTCCTGATCGGCTACCCGGCGACGCCAGGCGGCGACAAGCAGATCCATCTCGACCTCGACAATCCGCGCGTCGCGACCGGCGGCGAGGGCGTGCGGGTGTTCGACGACCTTGGCCGTCCGACGCCGTATCTGGAGACAATTGCCGAACAGCTCGGTGAGCTCGACGCAGGCTGGCAGGCGAGCGAAGGATTCTTCGCCGCGCTGACGCGCCACGAACTGATCGAGCCGCTGACGCTCGAGATCACGCTCGACGATGGTACGACCAACCGGCTGGTCGGCTATCACGGCATCGCCGAGGAGCGCTTGCAGCAGCTCGACGCCGCCACGCTTGGCGAGCTGCACGCCGAAGGGCACTTGATGCCCGTGTTCATGGCGCTCGCCTCGCTCGCCAACGTCGCCGAACTGATCGATCGCAAGAGCCGACGGAACGCGGCGCGTGGCTGAAGCCGAGTCCGGCATTTTCAAGGATCTGGCGGAAGTGGCCGAGGTCCGGATCGCCGATGCGGTCGAGCTCGACGCGCGGTTGCGGTCCGCCGACGCGCCGTTCGTCGTGCGCGGGTTGGTCCGGGATTGGCCGCTGGTCGCTGCGGGCCGCCGCTCGTCGCGCGATGCGCGGGCCTATTTGCTGCAGCACCACCGCGACACGGCGTTCACGGTTACGGTGGGCGAGCAGGGCGGCGACGGCCGGCTGTTCTACGACGCCGCCATGGCGATGAACTTCCGCACGCTGCGCGCGAAGCTACCCGATATTTTCCAGCGGATGGATTCGGTCGAAGGGCAAGCGGGAGCCCCGCCGGTCTATCTCGGCTCGATCGACATGCACCAGTTCTTCACCGGCTTGCATGAGGCCAATCATGTCGATCTGGCCGATCGAACGTGTCTGGCGAGCATCTGGATCGGGTCGAAGACGCGGATCGCCGCGCATAACGATTTGCCCCACAATCTCGCCTGCGTTGCCGTGGGGCGGCGGCGCTTCACGCTGTTTCCGCGCGAACAGTTCCGCAACCTCCATCTGGGGCCGATCGACAACACACCGGCTGGTCGTGCAATCAGCATGGTCGATTTCCACGCGCCGGACCTGCAGCGGCATCCGCGCTTTCCCGAAGCGCTGGCGCACGCCCAGGTGGCCGAGCTCGACGCCGGTGACGCGCTGTATATTCCGGCGATGTGGTGGCATCATGTCGAGGGGCTCGCCGATTTCAACGTGCTGGTGAACTATTGGTGGCGCGAAACGCCGCGCTGGCTGGGCTCGCCGCAGGATGCGCTCAACCACGCTTTGCTCGCGATCCGCGATTTGCCCGCCGATCAAAAACAGCATTGGCGCGACCTGTTCGATTATTATGTCTTCAACAATGGCGATGACGTGACCGCGCATATCCCCGAGCACGGCCGCAGCGTGCTCGCCCCGCTCACCCCCGAAAGCGCCGATCGCATCCGCGCTTTCCTGCTCAGGAATCTCAGCCAATGATGTCCAGCCCACGCCGCATCGTTATTGCCGGGGGCGGCACAGCGGGCTGGATGGCGGCGGCCGCGATCGCGCGGACGATGGGCCGCACCGCCGAGGTGACGCTGGTGGAATCCGACGCGATCGGGACGATCGGAGTGGGGGAATCGACGATCCCGCCGCTGGTCACCTACAACCGGCTGCTCGGCATCGGCGAAGCCGATTTCATGCGCGCGACACAGGCGACCTTCAAGCTCGGCATCCTGTTCGATGGCTGGAAGGACGGCAGCGATCGCTATTTCCACTCGTTCGGGATTACCGGGCAGGACCATTGGTCGGCGGGCTTCCAGCATTTCTGGCTGAACGGTCGCGAGCGCGGTCACGACGCGGCGTATGACGCCTATTGCCTCGAGCTCGTCGCGGCGCTGGAGGGCAAGTTCGCGCATCTTCCCGACGAGCGGATGAATTATGCCTATCAGCTCGATTCGTCGCTCTACGCGCAATTCTTGCGGCGGATGGCGGAAGCCGACGGCACGCGCCGGATCGAAGGCCGCATCGCGCACGTCGCGCTCGATGGCGAGAGCGGAGACGTTGCGGGGCTCCACCTCGAATCCGGCGCGGTGGTCGAGGGCGACCTGTTCCTCGACTGTACCGGCTTTCGCGCGCTGCTGATCGAACAGGCGTTACATGCCGGGTATGACGACTGGACCCATTGGCTGCCGTGCGATTCCGCCATCGCGGTGCAGACCGAAAACGTCCGCCCGCCCGTGCCCTATACGCGCGCGATGGCGCATGATGCCGGGTGGCAGTGGCGTATCCCGTTGCAGCATCGCACCGGCAACGGCATCGTTTATTGCAGCCGCTATCTGGAGCGCGACGCCGCGCTCGAGCGGCTGCTCGGCAATATCGAGGGGACGGTGCTGACCGAGCCGAACCACATCCGCTTCGTCACAGGGGCGAGGCGGCGGCAATGGCATCGCAATGTCGTCGCGATCGGGCTGTCGGGCGGGTTCATGGAACCGCTCGAATCGACCAGCATCCATCTCATCCAGCGCGCGATCCTGCGGCTGATCCGGATGATGCCGGCGGGCGCGATCTCGCCGCGCGACATCGCCGAGTTCAACGACCAGCAATTTGCCGACATGGAGCAGATCCGCGACTTTCTGATCCTCCACTATAAGGCGACCAACCGGCGCGATTCGACGTTCTGGCGGCAATGTGCGGGGATGGCGATTCCTGACAGTCTGGCGCAAAAGATTGCCTTGTTCCGCGAGACCGGTCGCGTGTTCCGCCGCAACGAGGAGTTGTTCGCCGAAAATAGCTGGGTGCAGGTGATGATGGGGCAGGGCATCGAGCCCGCCGCCTATCACCCGATCGCGGCCAAGCTGCGCGATGAGGAGCTGGCGAAGTTCCTGGCGACGCTGCGCGACAATGTCGCGCGTACCGTTGCCGGGTTGCCGGCGCATGCCGACTATGTCGCGCAATATTGCGGCGGCTGAAGACAATGGCGCGCAGGCGGCAGGCCGTCACGATCAAGCATGTCGCGGCGGATACGGGCGTGTCGTTGCAAACCGTCAGCCGTGTGATCAACAAGGAGCCGGGCGTCCGGCCCGAGACCGCTGCACGCGTGCAGGAGGCGATCGATCGGCTGGGCTATGTGCCGTCGATCGCGGCGCAGCGGATGGGCGGCTCGCGCTCCTATCTGATCGTCGCGCTCAACGATCGCGAACGCACGATCGCCGACTGGCGTGCGCGGCAGGGCACCGACTGGGTCGACCAGATGCTGCTCGGCGGGATGCTGACCTGCGCGACCTATGGCTATCGCATGATCGTCGAGCTGGTCGACACGCATAGCGACCATATCGAGCGCGAGCTGATGGCCGCGATCGCGGCGCTCCAGCCCGATGGCGTCATCCTGACGCCGCCGCATTCGGAGAACCCGCTGATCGCGGACTTGCTGGAGGCCCAGCGGATCAGTTTCGCGCGGATCGGCTCGCGGCGGGCAGGCGCGGGCTTTGCGCTGACGATGGACGATGAGCGCGCGGCGCGGATCGCGACCGAGCATCTCATCGCGCTCGGGCATACACGGATCGGCTTCATCGCGGGGCCTCCCGATTATGAGCTCAGCGCGTGGCGCACCGATGGCTGGCGTGCAGCAATGGCGGCGGCAGGGCTGGCGGACGATTTGCTGACGCGCGGCGATTTTGGATACGCGTCGGGGCGGGAGGCCGCGATCGCTTTGCTCGATGCGGCCGACCCGGCGACCGCGATCATCGCCAGCAACGATCAGATGGCGCTCGCCACGCTGGAGACGTGCCGGGAACGCAGGATCGCGGTGCCCCGCGACCTGTCGCTGATCAGCTTCGACAACACCCCGATCGTCCGCTTCACGCATCCGCCGCTGACCGCAGTGGACCAGCCAATCGCCGATCTGGCGGCCCGCGCGGTCGAGCTTATCATTGCCGAACTCGCAGGGCGTGATTCACCGGGGCAGCCGATCATTGTCCCGGCGAAGCTAGAGCTGCGCCAATCGACCGCACGACGCCGATAACCCTTTGCAATCCCCTGGCTGTGGCGATGCCGATGTCCTAAGCAGGCGTCACATGACCGCGCATTCCGACCGCTTCTTCGCTGTCCGCAAGGCGAAGCGATCGCCCGCACTGATTCCGGTGCTTGGTGCGCTTGGATACGCCGGATGCGTCGTTGCGTATCTGCCGTTGTTAACTTTGCTGTTGCCACTGCGGATCGAGTTGATTGCCGGGGAAGCGCGGTTCGGTGTGCTCGCGACGGCGATGATCGCAGGTGCCGCGATGGCCAGCATTGCGGGTATCCTATTCGGATGGCTTAGCGACCGTTCGCTCGAGCGCGGCACGGGACGGCGATACTGGATCGCCGCAGGCCTTGTCGCGACGATCGCGTCGTACGCGGGCATTGCCAGCGCACGGACGCCCGCGATGCTCGTCCTATCGGTGATGGCGTTTCAGGTCGCGCTCAACATCGCCCTGGCCCCGCTTATGGCGCTGCTCGCTGAGGAAAGCCCGGATCGACAGAATGGCCTGATGAGCGGCCTGCTCGCCGGGGCTCAGCCGCTTGGTGCGGCGATCGGGCCGCTATTGGTGAAATGGGGGCCCCCGACGTTGGGCCTGCGCCTAGCCGTGATCTCGGTCGTTGTCGTCATTTCCCTCGGGCCATTGCTGGCGACATCGCCCAAGCCGACGTTGCCGGTGGCGGATCGCACGGTTGCGGTATCGTCACCCGACCTCGTCATTGCGTGGATATCGCGCCTGATCGTCCAGATTCCCGGTAACGTGGTGTCCGCATATTTCCTGTTCTTCATGGAGCGGTTCGCGACACCCGCCGCACGCGGCGGTGTGTCGGCACAGGTGGGGGCGTTGATCTTTTTGGCGAACATCGTGCCATTGCCCTTCGCCGTTATGTTGGGCCGTTGGTCAGACAGGTTGGAGCGGCGCAAGCCGTTTATGATGATTGCCGTTATTCTCGATGCGGCCGGTCTCGTCATGATGGCCTGCGCGACCAACTGGACTTCGGCTGCGATAGGTCTTTGCATTTACTCGATCGGCTGGACTGTCTTCCTCACCTTGCAAATCGGTTTCGTCATGCAATTGCTTCCCAACCCGCGTCGGCGTGGGCGCGATCTCGGGCTGATCAATTTGGCGAATACCGCACCCGTGCTCATTGGCCCGGCATTGGCGTGGTGGCTCGCGACACCCCAAAATTTCAGCACGCTGTTTTTGACCCTGGCTATTCTGTCATTTGTTGGTGGGGCGACCATGCTTGGAGTAACCGGGCGGAAATAGTCCGTTTCGCGGGATGCCGCGCGTTTCCGGACCGGCGGCATGTTTTTGCTTTTGCCAGCGGGGCCGGAGCGGCACCCGCAGTCGATGTTTATCGACGAAGCCGGGGCGAAAGGCCTGCCGTACGAGCGCGATCGGCATCCTCTTTACTCTCCTCATTGCAGTCTTTCGCACTGTCGCAAGCGGGTCGGGGGAGGTCGCCCGCGCGTCGTCGGCTGACGGCGCTGGGACGGATTTCGCTATACTCATCCTCAGCCGTAACCCATCCTTGCGCCGTTCTGCATTTTGAAGCATAGCACAGGACAGTACTGGAATATCACATTGGCGAATTGATGTTTGATTGTCGATCTCCGGGGGACGCCGCCGATAAGGTCGTGGGTTTGGGGTTCGGGTGCGCCGCGCTCGGCAATCTGTATGCGCCGATCAGCGACCAAGACGCGCGGGCGGCGATCGACGCGGCGCGCAGCGCCGGGATCGCGTTTTTCGACACCGCGCCCTTTTACGGTTTCGGTCTGAGCGAACGGCGCCTGGGCGACGCGCTCCGCGGGGACAGCGGCCTGGTCGTGTCCAGCAAGGTCGGCCGTCTGCTGGTTCCGGATGAAGCGCAAACGGTTGAGCAGTCGCGCGACGGTTTCCTTTCGCCGCTGCCGTTTCGCGTCGCCTATGACTATAGCTATGATGGCATCCTGAGGTCGCATGAAGCGAGCCTGCAGCGCCTCGGTCTTGCCCGGATCAATATCCTGTTGGTCCATGACATTGGCCGCGCGAACCATGGCGACGACAATGCACGCTATTGGCAGCAACTCACGCACGGCGGGGGTTTTCGCGCGCTGGAGGAACTGCGCGCGAGCAAGGCGATCGACGGCTTCGGGCTGGGCGTCAACGAGACTGCGATCTGCCTGCAGGCGATGCGCGAGACGCGGCTCGATATGGTATTGCTTGCGGGGCGCTACACGTTGCTCGAACAGGATGCGCTCAATGCGTTCCTGCCGACGTGCGTCGCGCAGAACGTCTCGGTGGTGATCGGCGGCCCCTATAATAGCGGTATCCTCGCCACGGGAACGCGGAGCGGTGCGCCGATGCATTACGACTATGCCATCGCGCCACCCGCAATCGTCGAGCGAGTCCGCCGGATCGAGCGGATCGCCGATGCGCATGCGGTCCCGCTCGCCGCGGCGGCCTTGCGCTTTCCGATCGCGCATCCTGCGGTGGCGCGCGTGCTACCGGGACTGGCCAGTGCCGCGCAGGTCGAGCGCACGCTGGAGGTCTACAACACTAAGATCCCCGACGATTTCTGGCGCGATTTGCGGCAGGCGGGCCTTATCCGCGCAGATGCACCGGTGCCATCGCCAGCCATGGCGGGGACGGAGCTGTGACCGCACGCCATCGTGTTCGCGTCACCCGCCGTTTGCCCGAGGCAGTCGAGGCGCGGCTCGCGGTGCAGTATGACGTCGTATTAAACCAACCGGACATCGCGCTGAGCGCGACCGAATTGCGCGGCGCGATGCGCGAATTCGACGCAATTTTGCCGACGATCACCGACCGGATCGATGCCGATCTGTTGGCGACCTCGGGCCGCCGCGCCGCGTTGATCGCCAATTATGGTGCTGGCGTCGACCATATCGATCTTGCCGCTGCGCGCGCGGCCGGGATCGCGGTGAGCAACACGCCCGGCGCGCTGACCGAAGCCACGGCTGAACTGGCGATCCTGTTGATGCTGATGGCCGCGCGGCGCGCCGGTGAAGGTGAACGCGAGCTGCGCGCGGGGGAATGGACCGGCTGGCGGCCGACGCATCTCGTCGGCCAGTCGCTCGATGGCTGTACGCTCGGGCTGATCGGCTTTGGCCGGATCGCGCAAGGCACCGCGGCGCGTGCTCGCGGGCTCGGCATGCGCATCCTCTATTTCTCGCGCAGCCCCGCCGCGACCGAGATCGAGGCGGCGCTGGGGGCGAGCCGAGTCGATACCGCCGAAGCATTGATGGCGGAGGCGGACGTCGTATCGCTCCACATCCCGGGCGGCCGGGCGACTCATCATTTTGTCGATGCGGTCTTACTGGCCAAGGCGAAGCCGGGCGCGATCCTCGTCAACACCGCGCGTGGCTCGGTGGTCGACGAGGCGGCTTTGGTGGCGGCTCTGGCGGAAGGGCGGATCGCGGCGGCCGGGCTCGACGTCTATGAGAACGAGCCGACTGTCAGCGCGGCGCTGCTGGCCAGCCCGCGCACCGTGCTGTTGCCGCACCTCGGCAGCGCAACGAAGGGCGCGCGCGAAGCGATGGGAATGCAGGCGGTCGACAATCTCGACGCCTTTTTTGCGGGCCGTGCCCTGCCCGACCGTGTCGCCTGAGGCGATCCTCGCCGACGCGATCGAACGCGCGCTTGTGCATCCGCGCCGGGTCCCGCTCGTGCTCGGCCTGTGTGGGGCTCAAGGGAGTGGGAAGTCGACCGTCGCCGCGGCGCTCGCCGCGCGCTTTCCGCATTCGGTGGTGCTGTCGCTCGACGATCTTTATCATATGCGGCGCGAGCGCGCACGGCTCGCTGCGGCGGTCCACCCGCTATTCGCAACGCGCGGCGTTCCGGGAACGCACGATATCGCGCTTGGGCTGGATACGTTTGCAGCGCTCGACGCGCGACAGGCGGCACCGCTACCGCGCTTTGACAAGGCGACCGACGATCGTGTCGAGGCAGCGCTTTGGACGCCTGCATCCGTGCCCGCGCAATTGGTGATCTTCGAAGGCTGGTGCGTCGGTGCCCGGCCGCAGGACGCGGTGGCGCTGCTGGATCCGGTTAACGTGCTCGAGCGCGAGCGCGACCCGCATGGGGTGTGGCGGCGCTACGCCAATGCCGCGCTTGCGGGCGCGTATCAGCGGCTGTTCGCGCGGATCGACATGCTTGCACTGTTGCGCGCGCCGAGCTGGGGGCGGGTGCTGGACTGGCGGCTGGAGCAGGAACGGGCGCTGCGCCAGTCGGGTGCGTGCGGCGACGGGGTGATGGCCGACGCCGAGGTGCGGGTGTTCGTCAGTCATTACGAACGGCTGACGCGGCACGTCCTCGACACCATGCCTGCCTATGCCGATTTGGTGTTGCAGCTCGACGACGACCGAAACTGCGTCGCCGTACATCGGCGCTGACGGTTGCACCCAACTGACGCTACTCTACCCGATCCGGAGGATATCGATGCGCCACGTGCTTCTGCTCGATCTGCAGGATGATGCCGAGCTGATCGCTGCATACCGCCACTGGCACCGTCCCGGAGGGCCGCCCGCCGCCGTGACGCGCGCGATCCGGGCGGGCGGTGTGGCCGCACTCGACATCTGGCATGTCGGGGACCGGCTGGTGATGGTGATGGAGACCACGCCCGATTTCCACCCCGTCGCCAACGCCGCGCGCGAGGCGGCCGATCCCGCGGTCGGGGCGTGGGATGTGTTGATGGACCGCTTCCAGCGCCGCTTGCCGTTTGCGGCGGATGGGGAAAAATGGGTCGCGGCGGAGCGTATTTACAGCCTGGACGAGCAGCCGTAGCGGCGCGCTATTGCATCCCCAGGAGGCGCTGCAGCGCGAGCTGAAAATGCGTCACCAGCGCGGCCTCGGCGGCGTCCGCATCGCGCGCGACACACGCGGTCAGAATGTCGAGATGCTCGCGCAGGGTGCGGATCGCCAGCGGGCGGGTGGTCAGCCAATCGAGCCGTACCAGCGTCACGTAATTCTTAAGGCGGCGCGCAGTCACTTCGATCAACTGGTTGCGCAGCGCCGATATCAACGCGCCGTGCAATTGCTCTTCGAGACGGTCGAGCATGGCTTCATCGTCCGGCTCCCAAGAGCCCTCCTCCAGCCGGGCGAGCAACGCGCGATGGCCGTCGACCATCGCCTGGATTTCGCCGGCATCGCCGCTTTCCGCCAGCGCACGGGCACCCGCACGCTCGATCAAAGAGCGAAACTGATATGTCGACCGGGAGAGCTCGAGGTCGGAGCGGATGAAACGGATACACGACCGGGCGTGAATCGTGACCAGTCCTTCGGTCTCCAGTCGGCGCAGCGCGTCGCGCAGTGGCTGCATCGTCATGCCGAACAGCCGCACCAGATCGGCCTGCGACAATTCCGCACCGAGCGGGATCGTGCGGTCGAACAGCCCCTTCAAGATTGCGTCATACGCTTTGTCTGACAGGCTGGGTTCGTTATCGCCCAACAGGTCAAGCTCGATCGCCTTGGCTGGCTCGGTTTTCGATTTTCCGGCTACGGCCCGCATCCGATTCAGTTTCCACAAAATTGGCCGCTCCGCAGATGCGGCGGCACGCTCATCTCCCCCACCGTAAGCGCGCCCTGGCGAAAACGCTAGCAGGAGTGCCGCGCCAGCCTCGCGAGCACGGGGGCCATCATCGGTAATGAAATTCTAATTACCATGTTTGACATATCTAAAAGCCCTGATACTGATATCTCAAATCAAAAAACGAAGAGGAGGGGATTATGGGGAAACTGGCACGGTTGTACGGTGGCGTCGCAATCACGGCGACCGCCTTGGCGCTTGCATCGGCAGCACAGGCGCAATCTCAGGCGCAGGGCGGCAGTGGCAGCGCGTCGATGGGGGACACGAATGCGCCACAGCAAAATCTCGGCACGCCTGACGCCGGTCCGGACGGTGTCGCGCAGGATATCGTGGTGACGGGCATACGCGCGAGCCAGCGGCAATCCATCGACATCAAACGCAACGCGATTAACTCGGTCGACGCGATCGCCAGCGAGGATTTGGGCAAATTGCCCGACCAGAATGTCGCCGAATCGCTGCAGCGCGTGCCGGGCATCACGATCGATCGCAATCGCGGCGTCGGCAACGGCGTGACGGTTCGTGGGCTTGGCCCGCAGTTCAATACCGTGACGGTCAATAATCGTGTGATCGCGACCGATGGCGCTGGACGCGAATTCAACTTCGATATCTTGCCATCCGAGCTGATTTCGGGGGCGAACGTCTTCAAGAGCCCGCAGGCCAACATCAATGGCGCGAGCATCGGCGCGACGATCGATATCCATACGCTGCGCCCGCTTGAACAGCGCACCGGCCTCTATGGCGGTGGCTCGCTACGTGCGAACATCGATGAGCTGGGCAGCAAGACCACCCCGTCGGGCGCAGCCTATGTCACCTGGAAAAATCCCTCGGGGAGCTTGGGTGTGTCGCTCGTCGGCTCGTATGACGAGCGCAACGAACGGACCGACAACTTCTTCGTGGGTGCAAGTTCCTATCCGCGCAGCTTCGACGACGGCTATTACGGCCAGGTGAGCGGCGGTGCAGGCGGATTGTGCGTCGGAGCGTCGGGTGCCGGTGGCTGCACGCCGCGGATCGACACCAGCAAGGTGGGGCTGTTCCGCAACGTCGATATGTACCACAATTTCATCAACCAGGTGGAATTCTCGAACCGCAAGCGGATCGGGCTGGACGGGACGGTCCAGTTCAAACCAACCAACAATCTGCTCTTCACGCTCGACGGGCTCTACTCCCACGACGACGAACATTATCACAGCTCCGGCATCGCACCCGATTTCAGCGGGGGGACGCTCGTGCGGCAGGTGGTGTCGGGCGGCACCGACACCACGGAGATCGTCGGCGGGCAGAGCCGCACCGTCCATGTCGGTGGCACCGCGACATCGGAGAGCTTTCACGACGGCACGGTCGACGTCGTCGTCGAGGACCGGCCAGCCAAATCGACCACCTATCTGTTCGGCTTCAATGCGAAATGGGACAGCGGCCCGTTCAGCGTCGCGCTCGATCTCGATACCACCAAGGCCAAATATGACAATGCGCAGGCGCTGTTCACAACATCGCGGCTGAAACATCTCGATTACACGTATGACCGCAACACGGGGTCGCCGCTGGCGAGTTTCACGGTCAGCAGCCCGACATATCCGGATGCGGCGACCGACGTGAACCATCGCCTCGCACATTATATGCAGTCGGAGGGCCAGATCCTCGAAGACACGATCAACGAGGCGCATCTCGACGGGGCCTATAATGGTGCCCAGGTTACCGTTTACGGCGGCGTGGGCTATTCGGCCCGCACCAAGACGACCACCGGGTTCACCGAACCCAACGCGTGTGCCTATTGCGGCAGCGACGTGTTGGTGCCGTCGAGCGTGTTCAGCCCGACATCCTACAATTTCTTCGGCGGGGCCGCAGGCGGCAACACCGCAAATTGGGTCGACTATAACGCCCAAAATCTCTTCCAGACGATGATCGGCCTGAACAGCACCGCCGACCCGGCATTGCACAGCGGTAATCTTCTGCCGATCGTTCGGGACCCGGCCGCCAGCTCCTCGGTCAAGGAGAAGGTGGCGCTCGGTTATTTGATGTTCGAGTTCAAGGGCAATCTCGGCACGCTGCCATTCGCGGTCAACACCGGCGTGCGAATCGAAGATACCGACTTCACCTCAAATGGTGCCGGCCAGACCGTGCTGAGCGCAAAACCCAACGGCACGGGCCAGAACGTCATCGTGCTGTCCGGGCTGACCCCGCTCAGCTTCAAGGGGCATTATACCGACATTCTTCCGTCGCTGAACGCGCGGCTCACCATCACGCCGAAGCTGGTCTTCCGGACGGCGGCCTCACGCGTCATCTCGCGGCCGACGCTGACCGATCTTTCGCCGGCGCAGACGATCACCAGCAATCCGGGCAACGAGCGCATCACGCACGGCAACCCCAATTTGCAGCCGTTCCGCGCCTCGCAGGCGGAAGCCGGGCTCGAATGGTATTATGATCGCGATTCACTGCTGTCGGCGACCTTCTTCTACAAATCGATCGACTCGTTCATCACACGCGGGGTCACTCCCCAACAGGTTGATCAGGTAACCTTCATCGTCGATCAGCCGATCAACGGCAAAGGTGCGACGGTAAAGGGGGTCGAAGTCAGTTATCGCACGCTGTTCAAGTTCCTGCCGGGCCTGTTGAGCGGTTTCGGCACCCAACTCAGCTATACCTATACCGACAGCAACGCGAACTATACCAACGCGGCAAAGGCCTCGACCTCCTATTCGTTGGAGGGCTTGTCAAAGAATTCGTACGCCGCAGTGCTCTTTTATGAAAAGGGCCCGGTGCAGGCGCGGGCCTCCTATACCAGGCGCGACGGCTACCTCTTCGCGCCGCAGACGCAGACCGGCATTCCCGAGTTCGTCGACAGTTATGATCAGCTCGATGCAGGGCTGCAATTGTCGGTGACGAAGAATGTCATCCTGACCGCCGATGCCACCAACCTGACGGATTCGAGGGAATTTCACTACGCCAACGTAGTCGCGGATGCGCAGGAATATCGACGGGTCGGGCGGCGCTACACCGCCGGCGTGCGCGTGCGTTTTTAGGCGAGGCACCGGGGCGGTTGCGCTTGCCTCCGCCCCGGTAATAACTCAGACTAATATCTCAACAAGGAAACAAGAAATGTCTTCAGCGCGCATTGTCGAATATCGGCTGACTCGCCTGGCCTTCGCGCGGGACCGGACGATCGGCGATTCGCAGGTGCGGGCGACGACTGCCCAAATCATCGCGGTCGAACTTTTCGACACGGTCGGGAATGTCGGGCTTGGTTTCGCGCAGGCGTTGTTCACCAGCTTGCCGGACGCGGACGAGATCGAACGCGTGTTCGCGACGGAGGCCTGGCCCGGACTGGAAGGGCGGTATCCGGCGGCGCTCGCGCTGGCGGTGCATCGCGTGCGTGGCGGCAATGTGCGGCGGATGGGCTTGCCGTTCGAGGAGTCGCTCCAGCACGCCATCTGGGATCTGTTCGCCAAGCAATCGGGCCTGCCGCTGTGGCGCATGCTCGGGGCGGAGCGCAGCAAGGTCGGCGTCTATGCCAGCGGGCTCGATTATCACTTGTCCGACCACGACTTTACCGAATTGTTCGGCAAGGCGCGCGAGCGGGGCTTCCTCGGCTACAAGATCAAGGTCGGGCATCCCGATCTGGAGCGCGATGTTCACCGGCTCGATTTGCTGCGCGATGTGGTCGGCAGCGACCGACCGGTGATGATCGATGCCAACGAGGCCTGGACGGCACAGGAAACGATCCAGGCGGTCCGGCGCTTCGAGCGCGCCGGGCACCGCATCTACTGGCTCGAGGACCCGATCCCGCGTGAGGATTTCGACGGGCTGAAAATGCTGCGCCAGCTCGGCATCAGCCGGATCAATGCGGGCGAATATCTCGATCTCACCGGCAAGCGCAAACTGGTCGAGGCGCGGGCGTGCGACATGCTCAACGTGCATGGCCAGGTGTCCGACGTGATGCGCGCCGGCTGGCTTGCCAATGAAGCCAATGTCGAGGTGACGCTCGGCAACACCTTCCTGGAGCTTGGCGTCAACATGGCGCTGGCGCTGCCGGGCGTGCGCTGGCTCGAATACAGTTTCCAGAATTTCGATCATCTGGTCGACGAACCCTATACGATGGCCGACGGTTATATCCATGGCCGCGACGCGCCCGGGCACGGTCTGGTGCTTAGCGCGGCGGCGCGGGCCAATGGCGGCGCGCTGCCCCAGGTGATTGGCGCGGTCGCGTGACCGTGAGCGCTGGGCTCGATGCGGTGCTGCCTGCCGCGCCCGTCGTTGAAGGCCGCAAATGGGGGCTTATCGTCAGCCTCGGCATCGTCCTCTTCGTGTTGCTGGCCCTCTACGCTTCGATTCTCGGTGTGCTGTTGCCCAACCAGATCGAGAATCTCGATCCGGTCGGCAAGCTTGGGACGTTGGGCGTGGTCTATGCGATCACGTCGGTGTTCAGCACGATCACCACGCCGGTGTCGGGCGCGCTCTCCGACCGGACGCGGTCGCGCTTCGGGCGGCGGACGCCCTGGATTGCCATCGGCGGCGTCGTCGGGGGTGCCGCGACGATTCTGATCCCGTTTGGCGGTGGCATCGTCGGCGTCACCGCGCTGTGGCTGGTGGCCACGGTCAGCCTCAATTCGATGCAGCCCGCGATCACGACGATCGTTGCCGACCGCTTCCTGCCCGGTGAGCGCGGGATGGTGTCTGGCGTGGTCGGCGCGGCGATGACCGCCGGGGTTTCGGCAGGCACCATTTTCGGGGGGCTGATGGCAGCCCAGCTGTTTGTCGCTTATGCAATCGTCGGTGGCGGTATCATTGCCGCCAGCCTCCTGTTCGTGTTGCTCAATCGCGAGCCGCCGCTGCCCGCCGGATTGGCTGCGCCTGTGCCGTTTCGCCTGACCTCGTTCCTGCGCAGCTTCTGGATCGATCCGCGCGCCCATCCCGATTTCGCCTGGGCGCTGTTCGGCCGCTTCTCGATCTATATGTGTAGATTTCCGCTGAGAAGTGACCCGGTATTTCCATCGAGAATTGACCCGGGTGAAGGTATGTCCCGCAGAGCGGGTTTTGGGTCAAGCTGGTGATTTTTCCTTTCGTGGTTTTGGT
>NZ_JAFCWO010000016.1:0-30517 GCF_049897605.1 Sphingomonas sp. DC1600-2 | reverse complement strand
CACTGGTCGCCACCAGCCGGACCGCCTCGTCCTCGAATTCCTTTGTAAACCGTCGTTGCTTCGTCATCGAGTTTGCCTTTCACCTCAGGAAAACTCTCCACTTTTCTGAAGCAAGTCCACAGTGCCCCTTGTCTTCATCAGGGCAAGCCACGGCCGGCCAGCAGGTATCTAAAGTGAGGTTGTCGAGGCAACACTTTAACACTTTGGAGGCCAACCGACCATGACCAGCATCTCCCACGCGCCTCCGCCGCAAAGCGTGAGGCGTGAACCGCCCCCGTTCAGGGGGGCAATTTTGGAAGCCGATCAGCCCCGAACGGGGTCAATATTGCAGACCGACTCACAAACGAAAGATCGAGGCGGTCATTCCTGGGCGGTCACCGCCGCGTGAAAATCGAACATGATCGGGCGCTCTGCAAGCAGCGCAATCGCATCGAGCGCGTGTTCGGACAGCTCAAGATCAACCGCGCCATCCCCATCCGATATGACCAACTGGCCAACAGCTTCCTCGGAACACTCCATCTCGCCACCGCCAGATATTGGCTGAAATTTGTCCACGCCGCCTAAAGAAAGAAGGGGAATTTCACATATTTCTTATATTGAAAACAATATAATTTTGCCATAAAATTCTAAAGTTTTATTAATTTTACTTCTGAGGTGATCGTAGTTGAGCTTGATCAATTTGGCCTGAAACTCCTGACACCGCGTCCGATGGACGCGCAAACAACGATAGATTTTGCACTGGGCAATCGTGTGGAACGTTAAACTCCCCGCCAAATGCGCTCCCGGCTGCGGTTGAATTCCCGACGATCACACGTCCCAACTCGTGGCCGTTACGGCAGCTAAGAACCCAATACGGTAGGGAATCTTTACTTTGCATAATGCCGCTGCCATGCCCCTCAAAGCGATAGGTGCCGGGCGGCAAGACCTGCATTTGCTGCAGGAGTAGTCCTCCGGTAGCCGTCGGCACGGAGAAGTCGAAGGCTCCATTTTCCAGCGATGTCGCTACCTTCCCGTCGTTAACGGGAACCCAATCGAACAACGAAGGCGTGGCGAGACGTGCAGCGAAATGGGGATCGCGCGAAGTCTTGCGATCGGCACCTCGGCGCACCTGCTCATAAAAGTGCCAGGCGTCCTCAAAAGCATCCGCTTTGCTCAAGTTATTGACGGCACCTGCAACGGCGCGGTCGGGCAATGGCATCCTCGCCTGGCGCATTTCCTCGAAAAATTGAGCGGTTGCGTGTGGTTCCCCCCCAGTATCTGCCAAGTAGGAAATAAAATCTGGCCCCCACTGCGGCGCGGACTCCTGACGCAATGTCAGAATGACATTTGTGCGGATCGCCGGTTGCTCAAATCCGCCTGCAAGGATTGGGAAAAGCAAGTCTGATGAGACGGGAGTCGTTCTTAAGGCGATGTCGTAATGATGGAGCGCGGCGGGGATGTCGTCCCGCGCCACAGCATCCTCAATCGCCCAGAGCTGGGTGCTAATGTCGCGTCGCGAAAGGTGTTGTGCATAGCTGAACAGCCGACGAGCTTGCGCGGTATCACCGCGCAAACCGGCTTGTAAGCCGAGCGTAGCTATCGCCGACACTGCCGTGGCGTCCTGCCGCAGCGCCGCTTGTGCCAGCCGGGCGGAGCGAGCATTTTGATCGGGACTAGGTCGCTCCGCAAACAATTTCTGCGCAAGTGCGGCGGTAATTTGCCCATCACCCATGTCAAGCAAGTGCGCCCGTGTCGGGTCCGTTATAACCAGGACGTCGGCGATACTATGCGTTACACTGCAATACCCTAATAAGGCAGCAATCACGGCCAGCACGCACCGTGCTATCCAAGCCTTTGCGCTATGACGCATCCATTCCATGCGATGCGTCATAGCGATCAGGCAATCTTTTCATCGCGTTCGGTGCGACCATAGCGGTAGCCATAATCATACCCATAACCATAATGAGCCTTGCGGACATCAAACTTGGTCAGCACTCCGCCAATGACTCGGGCATGCGCGCTGGCCAGGCGGCTAAGCGCCGTCTTGACCAAGGTAGCGCGGATACCGTGCGATTCGACGACGAAAATAACCCCTTCCACCCGGCTCGCGATTAGAGGCGCGTCCGCCAGCCCCATGACGGGCGGTGCATCGATCACGACATGATCAAAAGTCTCAAGCAAACGTTCGATCAGCAATGGCAAGCGCTTCCCGGTAAGGAGTTCTGCGGCATTTGGCGGGATCGGGCCTGACGACATCGCGGTGAATCCGAGTTCACCCATTTCGAAGGTCAATGCAGCGATGTTATCTTGACCGGTCAGGAAGTTGCTCAAGCCCCTGTTATGGTCAACGTCCCCCAACTGATGGACGGATGGCGAACGCATGTCGCCATCGACCAGAATGACCTTGCGCTGTCCACGTGCGAGAGTGGTTGCAAGCGCCAGGGCAGTTGTCGACTTACCTTCAGCTGGTCTGGTGGAGGTGACCATGAAGGACCGCGGCACGCCATGTTCCGTGGTGAACGCAAGGGTCGTCTGCACGGCGAGATAAGCTTCGACCAGATCCGATTTGCGATCCTTGAGTGCCTCTTTCGGTGTTTGTCCATGGACCTGCGGAACCGAACCCAACAGCGGCAGACCAAGTGAGCGCTCGACCTCAGCCGGATCGGCAATCGCCTCGTCGATTTGCTCGAGCGCCAGCGCCAGCGCGGTGCCGACAACCAACCCGCCGAGGATGGCAATGGCAAGGTTCAACAACAGGATCGGGCTCGATGGCTTTTGTGGCACATCCGCCGGATCGACGATCGAAATGTTGTTGACGCCAACGCCGCCAGCGACACCGATTTCCTTGAAGCGCTGCAGCAGGCCGTCATAGAGCGCGCGGTTGGTATCGACCTCTTGCTGGTAGATATTGTATTGGATCGAACGCCGACGGAGATCGAGATACCCCGATTTAAGCTGAACAACCTTAGCCTGGAGCTGTTGCTCGCGCTGCAACGCTTCGCGATAATCGGCCTCAAGCGATCCGGTGATGCGGCTCTCTTCGCGCGAAATCGAGCGGTCAAGCTGATCGATCTGGGATTGGATAGCCTTAGCCGCTGGATACCCTGGCTCGAACTTGACCATCAATTGCTGGTACTCAGCGGCAAGCTCGGCGCGATGCTGGCGTAGATTGTTGATCGCCTGGTTGCGCAGCGCCTCGGTCGAAGCACCCGAACGCCCAACTTGCTGAAAGCGCGCCTGGGCCTGAACGCGATCGACGGTTGCCTGGCTGAGCGCGGTGTTCAGCGTGGCCAGGTCATCCGCCACGATCGAGCGCTCCGACGTGCTTTTCCCGTCACCAGAGCCGCTTTGCGCAGGCAAATTGATGATTTGTTGCGCCGAGGCATAAGCGACGAGTTGCCGCTGCGATTCATCGAGCCGTTGTTTATATTCGGACAATTGCCCTTGAAGGAGGTTTCGGCCGTAGGACGTCGCCTGGACTTTGCGTTCCAAATTGGTTTGGATGAAATTTTCAGCCCAGGCATTGGCCACCTTGGCCGAAAATGCGGCATCTGGGCTAACAAAGTGTAGACTGACCAGTCGCGATAGCCGGGTCGGATCGACGCTCAGGTATTTTTTTAGGATTATACCGGCTTCACGCTGGCGAACCGGTCTGCCTGATGCCGGGTAGTGACCATTGATCTTGTCGAACGCTGTATTGTTACGCGGTTCACCGAACATAGCGAAAAATTTCGGATCATCGACCAGCCGTAATTGTAAGGCAACGCGTTCCGCCAGCGACCGCGATTGCAGCAAGCCGTACTGCGTCTGGTAAAATTCTTGATCGGCGACCGTTGCGTCGCGCTGCACGCCTTGAAAATCCGTGACCTTGTCAGATTCACGTGAAATTTCGATGATCGTAGTGGCGGTATATTTCGGGGTCATCAACAATGTGACGATGAGCCCGAGAAGCGCGCTCGCTAGGACTATCCCGATGATCAGATAGCGCCAACGCATCGCGATACGCAGGTATTGCCGCAAGATCGGTGCTTGTTGCCGTCCAGCATCAAGGGGGCCGACCAGTGCTGTTCCGGGAATAGGCGCAACGTCGTGGGCCTGAGCAGACATCATATCCATGAAACTCTTAACCTTATCTGACAAGCGCGATGAGCGGGGCAGATAGTAGTGGTGACACGGAAATCAGATCGCGGAACAGGCGGCGCTGTGACGAATCTCCCACCACGATCACGTCGTTGGCATAGATGGGCGGGTCATCATATCCGCCGCGCCGGATCGCGGTCAGATTGTAAAGGCCCGCCATCTTGTTGCCGTTCACCGTGCGCAGGATGACCACGTCGTCGATCTTGGCGAATTCCGTCAAACCCTTGGCGGAGGCGATCGCACGCACCAACGTCATTTGGTTGGTCACGGGATAGAGGCCGGGCTCCACGACTTGGCCGTCAATCGTAACGACCTGGCTGACCGAGCTCTTGATGTTGACGGTCACGTCAGGATTGCGAATGTAGCGGCCACGCAGCGCCGCCTCGAGCGTATTGGCCAATTCAGTTGCCGTCTTGCCGCGCGCATCGACTGTTCCGATGAGCGGCATCGCGATACGGCCGCTCGCATCGACCTGCATCTCCCGGCTCAATTCTGGTACGTTGAATACATCGACCTGTATGGTGTCCAAAGGTCCAATCAGCGAAGGTCGATCGTTTACGACAAGATCAGCTCGGTCCGGCGCGGGAAGCCCCTTTTCGGTGTCAACGACCGTAAGCCGCGGTGAGGATTGTAATACCTCACGTCCCCCGCATGCCGATAACGCAAGTGCAATGATTAAGGAGGCACATAATTTACGCATTATCGCTGGGAAATCCCAATCAAGAGAGCAGGTCACCCGCCTATAGGTGCTGACCCCTGCGCGGTAAAGTCGTGACTTCCGCCGTCGCGTTTAACCATATGCCAGCGATGACCGTGACCGCCATAATAAGGGGCACGCGAGCCGGATAGTCGAAGAGGCTGGCAATCATGACAAGAAAAATTGTTGCCGAACCAAGCCGCGGGAGTGCGTAGGCCCGTCCCATGCCGATGGTCCAAACGGTCATGCTGGCTCGCCCCCACCAAACAAGAGCTGAAAGCACGAGTACCGCGCCCAGCAGTCCGGTGTCGAGCACTATCTCCAGATAGTCGTTATGGGCATGATTGAAATAGGTTGGTGCCAGCAGCGCAAAGGGTTCGTGTATCCGGAATATCGGGTCAAAACCGCCAAGGCCTGATCCGAACGGAAAATATGTCTTTATCATCGAGAGGACGGTCGGCAGGCCACGCGTCCTCATGTCCTGCCCCGCATCTAGCGCGAAAGCGCGATTAATCGAGACCGCACGATCGGCCATCACACTGAGCGACACGAAGGCAATAATGATCACAGCAAAAGCCGCGACCAAAGTGGGATAAACCCAGCGCGGATAAAATGCTAACGCCTTGCGGATTCTGTGTCCTGATAGAATTACCCCAAGCAACAACGCGACCACACCCAATCCTAGCCCCGCACGCGAGCCGCTGCCGAGGATAGTCAAGAACAGCAGCAGCAGCAAACCAACCACGGCCGGCAGTCGCCAATATGCCAGTCGTTCGCCCGCCAGCCCCCAAGTCGGTGCCAACAAGCAGCCAATGGCCATCAACAAAGAAAAATGGTTTCGATTGGCGAAGGTCCCGCTGATTTCCCCAGGTGAATCATTGACGAAGGGATTATCGTAAATGATCCCTGAAAATTGCACCAATCCGACGAGCATTGTCGCAATAACCACGCACAGCAACATGCCCGGCAAGCGCCTACGTTCGTCATCGTTCAGGCTCGACGCCAGCAACCATGTCGCAACCGGCACAATCAGCGATGCCAGTGCATTCAACGTCGCACCTGGAACAATCGACAATGGCCGCCACGGCTGCGCCTGTCCGCTCAGCGTCGCGGCTTGGATAAACACGTCGCGCCCCGGAAGCCGTTGCCATAGTTCTGGAGGTAGCGGCACGAGCTGGATGGTTGGCAACGCAATGGTAAAGAGCAACAGCAATGCGACTGGATCCGTCCGCACGCGAGGCAAGCGCGGCCCCATTAATAGCAGGATGATCACCGCCAGCCAGGCGACACAGCGCACGACCACCTGCCCGAGCACGTCTGGGCGCGATGCACCACCCGCCATCCATAGCGCGGCCAGCAACACCGCCAAAAGCGCAAAAGGCACGCTCGGCAACGGGATCGACTTCGGTAATCGCCCTTGGGACGTGGCAGACATCGGTAACACCCTCGCTAATCTCTTTATTGGAGAGGATTTAGCAGCTAAAATCACGCACCATCCTCTGGACGGATCACGCCACCCCGACCACTTTTTTCTGCAAAGTAACCCAATCGACGATCGTGCTGGCAGGCGTAAACTCCGCCACCAATTCCTGCAACAGGGTGCGTGCAGGCTCGACCTGGCCGGTCGCGATCAAATGTTTCAGCCGACAGAGATCACCGCGCAGGCGATCTCAAGGCAATCTGTGTTCGGCCGCCATCATGATACGCGGGTGGGGCGTCGGCTGGGGATCGTCGCCGATCAGCAGTTCTTCATAGAGTTTTTCACCGGGCCGCATCCCAACCACTTCGATTTCGATGTCGCCGTCGGGCGTTTCCGGCGATTTTACAGAAAAGCCGCACAGTTCGATCATGTTGCGCGCAAGATCGATAATAATAGGGGATCTTTCTACCCATTACGCCAATCGGTACACGGAATTCCTGAAACTACCCCATGACGAACCTGGGCCATAGCGCTTCCCTCCATTCCAACGAAAGGATCACACCATCAAACCGTGGGATCAAACACCTAAAGCTGCGGCAGCCTTTGGCTCGATGACAACAGATTATCGGTGATCCGTGTCGTGCCAGCGAGATAATCAGTGCAGCGTTCCACCGTCACCAGCCCGCGTGCCGTTTCGTTGTTGCGCAGGTCGTTGCCGACGAGCGCCAGACGCCGGATCCGACCCGGTCCAAGAAAGATCGGAGCGGAGCCGGGACGGCCGTTGCCACTGCGTGTGAACCGGCTTCCCTCCACACGAACATTATCGCCCTTGTAGAGCGCCAGCGCGATGCCCTCGCGCCACCCGCATCCGCTGAACTGATCCGCCACGCTGGCGTCCATCACGCCGCCTGACGGCATGGCAAAACCCAGGAAACTACGACTGCTGTAGCCCGTCCAGCTATTTTGGCGGATCGTGATGCCCTTACCCGAGAAAATGTGAAAGCCACCATAGCCGCCTTCGCCGATATTGCGTTCGATCACGCACTGCATGTATGCCATGGTGTCATCGGGCGGGCGATTGATCGAGATTGTCACATCCCCGCCTGTGCCGCGATAGCCGCGAAACCGGTTGTCGGCGATCAGGACGTCATGCGGTGGTGCGACCACATCGGGCACCATGATAGCAACCTGTCCATAATTGCCACCACAATCCTGGAAGTCACAATCAAGTACGCGCAACCGCTCCAGGCGATAGAAGCGGTAAGGTTCGGGTTCGAAATCGATAGGTCCCGGCATGTTTGGTCGAGTACACCGGAGAAAGCGACAGCGCTGGATCGTGATGTCGCTGCCGCCTGTCACCGAAATGGCATTGCGATTGTCGTTATTTACGCCGTCAAAGAGACAGTCGCTCACGATCACGTCACGGATGATGCGCGGCTCGCGTGTCACCCGCTGCTTCTCGGCACCCAAGAACAGCCCGTCGCTGGTGAAACCGGCAATCTCAACCCGGTCGATACGTACGCCCGCCACACCCGACAGCCAGATAAGATTCCAGTGCTCGACGAATCCGGTTTGCTTGACCCGGCCCTCGACTCGCAGATCCCGAATTATGATATCGGTCAGTGGCTGTTGCACGGTGTCGCTCATCGCCACGATAGCGGTACGGGTTCGTGCATCGGCTACTCGCAACACCGATGTGGCACCATCCCCCGATAGGCGCGTACCTGAACGAAGCGCCAATTCCCGCAGCAAATATGCCCCGTCCCGATCCGAGCCGCGGCCTGCCGGAAAGTGCACCGGACGGCCGGTCGCGATGGCGCGTTGCGCCGCAGCCGTATCGTCCCGGTCACCTGATACGCGAAAGTCAGGAACGGCAACACTTCCCGTGGGCGTGCTGCACGCTCCCATAGCTGGCATGATGCCACCGATTGCGGTTAAGCCGGCCACGACCCCGCGCCGGGTCCAGCACCGCTCCGCGCTGGTCATCACGTCGTCCGCTCTGCAGCTGCGTGCAGCGCGTTCAGAACCACGGGTTCCTGTGACGCGAGCGAATAATGCGCCACGACTTTAGCCCGGCCGTTGGCACCCATGCGCGCACGCATGCTTGGGTTCCGCGACAGCGTCTGAAGCGCGGTGATCCAGTCCGCGAGATTGTGTGCGGCAAAACCCTCGTCAGATGTCACCAAGGTCGCGTTGACACCGACCGGAGATGCTATGACCGGCAAGCCACAGGCCATATATTGAATGAGCTTGTAGCCGCACTTGCCGCGTTCCCAGCGATCATCCGGCACAGGCATCAGTCCCACGTCCATTGATTGGATTGCGGGCACCTCGCCTTCCTGCGTCCAGTCTACAACGTCTACCCCCGCGATCCCTCGTGCCGCGACACCGGCACCAACGACCAGAAAGCGCGCACCCATCTGCGCCAAGGCTGGAAGTAACGTTGGGAGAAGCGGCTCGACATAACGCCACGTAGAAGGCGAGCCGATCCAGCCAACGGTGAACGGCTGATTGCTCGCCCGAACGGTGACTGGACAAAAGTGATCGGTGTCGACCACGGTCGGCACCACGATGCCCCGCCCACCTGCGGCCGTGACATAATCTTGCAGATAGGCGTTGCCACACAGGCAAACGGCGGCACGCCGCATCAATGGCTTCAGCTTTCCGCCAAGCAGACGCCGCACGATGGCCGAGCGATGCGCATCGTACATGTGGAAAACCGCATCATCGAGATCGTATACAACGGGCGTGCGCGACAAGACGGGCAACAGCCCATCCAGCAGCGGCAGATAAGGAAGCAGGTCATACTGCACCCACACGGTATCATAGTGGCCGACCGTGAGCAGATCTCCCAGGCGCCGAATATAGGAACGTGCAACGCCGGTACGCGACTTGGGCTGGCCGCTCATCAGCGCATCGAGATAGTTGTTGTCCAACAGTGGCCGCAGGTTCAGATCGACGCCATGACGCGCCAGAAAGGGCTCATATTGCAGCATCCGCTGGCGCGTACTCGCCGCGCGAGTGCCGTATTTGGCGAGGGCCAGCACCCGCATGGGCGGGCTGCGAGAAGCAGCGGGTTCATGCCTTAAGGTCATGTAAAGATGATACCGCCAGCGACCCACAGATAACCGAGCAACGCGGTCAACAACACAACAAAGCCGAAGCCCGGCAGATCACGCCATCCCAGCCGGCTGCGACATGCCAGGAAGATCACGGCAAGAAACAGCACCTCCTTACTACGCTGTGCGATCACCGGCGCTTCCGGCAACAGGGCAATTGGCAGAAGACTTGCTAGAGTCAGGGTCAGGAACAGACCATGATACCTACTTCGTGATTGGTAACCGGCCACGAAGTAACAACCCAAGGCAGCGATCAGCAGTAGGTTATTGAACGACAAAAGGCTAACGCCTTCGATCTTTGTCGTGTTATCGAGATAGGCGGCGCTCAACGGGTTGAGTGCCCCGAGCATGTCCTGAAGCAGGAAGCGAAAACGTTCTAGGACCGTGGCACTGGCCAGCAGCACACCAAGCAGGATCGGCACGATTCGACGATCGCGGAAAACCAGCCCTCCTATGCCGACCAGCGCGAGAAGAATGCTCGAATAGTGAAAGCAGAATGCCAGCACGAACAGCAACCCTGCCCATGCGTAACGCCGGGTAAGCAGCAAGTGGATCGCCCAATAACCCATCGATAGCGACACAGCCGCGCGATACTGCGTATATTCGTGAATTGGGTAGAACAGCACGACGTATATCAAAACGGCCAGCAGCGGATGGCTGAGATACTTACGAAATAGCAAGAACTTCACGGCCAGTGAGAATGCGGCCATGCTGGAAATCAGCACGCCCAGACTGACGCCAAGCCAATTGCGATAAACCCATGCCAAAAGGTGGAAACCCGGCTCGAACCGAGTGTCCATGAATGACAGCGTGTAGGGAATGGATTCATAGTAGAGGAGATATTCTACATAATCGCTGCTGTAGCCGAATTGCAGCCGACCGGCCGCAAGCGCCAGCAGCGCCCACACCAGCACCATGATGCCATCGGCGAGCGGCCGTGTGCTGATCTGTTCGCCGATCTCGGTCGCGTCGCCCACATTGACTGGCAGGATTTTAGGCGAGGGAGGCGCAATGATCACGCGGCCGGCTTCCCACGTGTCGGCGCGCACCGCAACATCTGCCTTGCCGTGCGGTGCCACAGCAGCACAAAACCACGCAGTGTATCGCGCGCTTCACTTCCCGAGCGATGCGCTGCGGCGCGCGCCAACCGCGGCACTAGCCCACCAAACAGCGTCGCCGCCGCCACTGCTGTTGCCGATGCCCTACCGAAATGCTTGAATGCGTAAGCGATGCGACTTTCGAGCACATAGGCCAATCGCTGCGGTTTCACTTGGTCCGACGTCCCACCGCCACGATGCATCGCCACTGCTTCCGCCAGGTAGAAAATGCTGTACCCCGCCGCATGAACTCGAGCGGAGAGATCAAGGTCCTCCAGATAGACGAAGAACCGCTCGTCAAATCCACCGAGCTGCTCAAACAGGTCTCGCCGGATGAGATAAAAGGCACCAATAACATGATCGACCGGCCTGCTAGAAAGATGGTCAAAGTCGGTCGCGTGCAGCGTGGTAACACGCGAGGGCAACAATGCTGTCAATCCTGACGCTGCAGCCAGAAACATGCCGGGCGTCGGAAAGTTTGCACAATGCCGCTGCACCGTGCCGTCATCTTCAATCAGCTTGATACCACAAACCCCAACCCTGGCATTTTCGGGCCGCTCCATGAAGCCGATGGCCGTCGATAACGTCTCCGGCAACAGCGCAGCGTCTGGATTGAGGAACAGGATATACGGTGCCTGTCCGCGCCGCACACCGATGTTGCACGCCGCCCCGAACCCCAGATTGGTGCCGGTGCGCACGATCTCCAGCGGCACGCCAGACACCTCCAAGCGGTCCGATCCATCGACAGAACCATTGTCGACCACCACTACCTTACTGACATGCCCAGCCTGATGATCGCGCACGGATTCCACACAGCGCCGCAACAGATCTCCCGCGTTCCAATTGACGATTACCACATCGGCGGTCGCCGCAGCGCGAGCCGGAGAATGGGTTGCTGGTTCAGCGACGCGATCGGTCATCACTTAACCTCGATGTCCATCAAACCGGCGAAAGGTATCAAGAGCCTGATCCGCCACGACCGACCATGCAAATGGCACAACTGCGGCTAAACCCAGCTCCGTCCGGTGTGCCGCTTCTGCGGGATTCGCGGCGATTGTTTCGAGTGTATCTGCGATCGCACGCGAGTCCCGGTTGGGCACCAGCCAGGCATTGTCCGCAGTTGCCGGCTCAAATCCCGTTGTCACCAGCGCGACCCCGCTGGCGAGCGCTTCCAGTGCGGGATAATGCGGCGCACCATGCTGCACGGTGCCGGCCGCGACCAAAACGTCAAGCGAGCGGTAAAAAGCCGCCAGTTCAACGTCGTTGCGCGGCACGACGATCTCCGCCGCTTCGTGGCTCCACCCTTCGGGCAAATTGCCATAGGCGATCCGCAGCCGATGGCGTGGGTCCTTGGCATGAAGCTCCTGAAATGCTTCCAGCACATAGCCAGTGCCTTTTTGCGGTTCGCTTCGTCCAATACAGCCGACCACCAACGGATCACCAGGTTGGCGGACGGGCGGGATACGCGGCGTAAACACCGACAGATCGATACCAAATGGGACAATCTCGATCGGCCGCACCAGCGCATGGCGATAAATGGAGGCATTGGCGATCTGCCGGAACGGCAAGGCATAGGAGAGACGCGATGCAAGCCAGAGCGCAGGCTTGCGTTCCATCGCGTAGTATTCAGGCTCGTACGCCTGGATATAGTAGAACCTTTTACGCTTTGGCACGCCGCCTAGCACCACCGGCCATGTAGTCAGACTGTGATTCGCCAGCACTACATCGTAGTCGTGGTGCAGGCGCCGCATCCCGCCCAGCAATGCCTTGAGATTGCCGACGCCAGTCGCACCATGACCGATCGCACTGGAGGCTTGTGCCCCCTTACCGTCCAGCCAGTGGATCGTTGCCTCTGTCGGGAAATAGGGCACCTCGCTTGTTGCCGGAACGGCAAAGGCCACATCATGCCCGGCACGAAGCCATACATTGGCCAGTTCAGAGAGCACTCGGTACCCGCCAGCACGGCCAAAACCGAGCATCGGTATCAATATCCGCATGGCGGGCACCGTTCCTGTCATTGGGGCGATCTCCTCAGCAGCCGGGCACGGCGCGCAGGCGTGCCAACGGTCAGCATCGCAACCACGATCAGATAAACAGCATAGTTCAGGAAATGGGCAGCAGCCACGCCGGGGAAGCCAATCCAGCTCGTAAGCACCATGGTGGCCAGCACGAAAACCACCCCTGCCATGATCTCCGTCAAGATGAACGCCACCACCAAGCCACGGCCGATCATAAGAAACGCGAACAGCCAAGCGGTGATCTTAATCACATCGCCGGAGAGTTGCCACGCGAACAATGTTTTCATTGGCCCGAAACTGTCGGAAAACAGCAGGCTGACCACAATGTCTCGCGTGAGAAATAGCATCACAGAGAGAAAGGCTGTTGCCGGAACAACCAACTGCAACACGCGGCGAAGCTCGAGCCGCAACTCAAGCCAATCGCGTAATTCGGCGATGCGGGGCAGATAATAGAGCGAAAGGGTCGTCGTGATCAGCGAAAGGTAGATGGTACTGATGCGCCACATCGCGTCCCAATAACCAGCGTGTGCCATGCCAAAACGCTTAATGAGCAAATCGCGCACCAGCAACTGGCTTGCCGGACCGACCAACGCTGTCGTGGCAGCCATCAGCACATAGCCACCAAGCCCGCGTAACTCACGACGGTCAATTGCACCGATCCAGGCGCGCGGCTCGAACCAGTCGCATCGCCGAACCTGCAGCAACGTCACAACGACCACGATACCCTGGTTGACGCTGAGCGCGATCAACGCACCGAGTAAGCCATAGAACCAAGCCAGCGCGCCCGTTACAACAAGCGACAGCAACGATCCGGCGATATTACTGATGACGTATCGACGCACATCCTTCAGGCCGTTCAGGATGGCTAGCAGCAGCGCGTTGAAGCTGATCGGAACGATACTTATCGCCACCCATATCAGCACGGTCGCGTAGCGCACGTCGCCCAGAAAGGACGCGGCCAACTGCCGACTGAACGCCGCCGTTACCAGCGCAACCAAGCAAGATGCCAGCAGCACCGTAGTTGCCGAAGTGCGCCAAAGGCGTCGGCGACGCTCAGGATCGTCGTGATATTCCGCCGTCGCCTTGGTGACGCCGGTGTTCACTGCGCCCGTGGCAAAGGTAATCACCACCGTCAGCAGGTTCTGGAACTGCCCGATCAGCGCATATCCTGCCGGCCCGACAAGCACCGCCAACACCTTGTTCAGCCCCATTGCCGTTGCAGTCCGCACAACCACGGCGACCCCGTTCAGGGCACTTGTTCGGATCAGCGACACAGGACTTGATCAGGCCAGGCGATTAACTGCGGCGATCACACCCTCGACCTGCTCGTCCGACATGGTCGGGCCGATCGGTAGGCTGACGACCTCACGATGGATTGCCTCGCTGATCGGCAAATCGCCATCACCATACCCCAGATCGGCGTAGGCAGGCTGGAGATGCGGCGGGATCGGATAATGGATCACCGTGCCGATCCCCTCCCCGCTCAGTCGTTCAACGAACGCGGCACGGTCAGGATGGCGCACAACATACAGATGCCACACCGGGTCGGCCCAGTTCGGCACAAATGGCAAAGTCAGGCCCGTTGCGGCAAGCCCGGCCGTGTAGTGGGCGGCAATATCACGACGCCGCGCATTGTCGGCATCGAGCCGTGCGAGCTTCACGCGCAGAAACGCGGCATGAATCTCGTCCAAGCGGCTGTTATAGCCGATTACCTCATTGTGATATTTCACCTTTGAGCCGTAGTTGCGCAATGCCGCCACCTTGTCGGCCAACGCATCATCGCCGCAGGTGATTCCGCCGCCATCCCCCAGAGCGCCGAGATTCTTGCCGGGGTAGAAACTCCACGCGACCAGTGACTGTTCCGCACCAAGTCGTCGTCCCTGATAGCGAGCACCCTGGGCCTGCGCACCGTCTTCGAGCACACTAAGGCCATGGTGCCGGGCAATATCCCGAATGGGATCGAGATCGGCAGGCTGCCCATAAAGATGGACGGGTAGGATCACGCGAGTGCGCGGCGTTATCGCAGCCGCGATACGCGCGGGATCGATGTTGTAGGTCCGCTCGTCCGGCTCCACTGGCACTGGACGCGCACCGACATGGCTGACTGCCAACCATGTGGCGATATAGGTGTTGGCCGGGACAATCACCTCATCACCAGGGCCAATATCCAGCGCGCGCAAGGCTAGCGTCAGCGCTTCCAGACCATTGGCCACGCCGACACACCGCTGTGTCTCGCAATAAACGGCATAATCACGCTCGAACTGGACGACTTCCTCGCCGAGTACGAACCAGCCTGAATCAATCACCCGCGTCGCGGCCGCGATCAGATCCTCGCGCATCGCGGCTGTGATGCCGCGCATATCAAGAAAAGGGATAGGCATCACCAAGTGCCCGCCTCGACCATGGTCAGAAACTCTCGATAGTCGCGCACATAATCCGCCGGATCATAAGCATGCGACGCCAGTACAACGAGCACCGCGTCCTCGCTGTAGCGATATTGCGTGCCCCAAATACGCGGCGGCATGTAAAGCGCCTTGTGACTGGCGTCGAGCAGAAACTCCTGACGCTTACGGCCATCATCCGCGACCGCCACGCACTGCCCATGAACGCACATCAGCAGCTGGTGGCATTCGCGATGCGCATGTTCACCGCGCGTCTCGCGGCTCGGAACATCATATACCATGAACATGCGCTGCGGCACGAACGGCAGCCCGTCCCCAACCTGCCCTACGGCGAGCTTGCCGCGCATGTCAGCCGCCATGCGAAGCGTGAGCAACTCCACGCCAGGTACCATGCTTTTGGTTGTAACGGGATCGCCGCCCGTGACACTGGCCGATCGTTCGGGTTGCGGCACGTTGGTATTGGTATAGCCGATGATGGTGGCAGGATTACCGACTACGATGGCATAATCTGGCACGGAGCGCGTCACCACCGCACCTGCGCCAATCATGGCTTGTTCACCAATCTCGACGCCAGGGAGGATCGTGGCGTTGGCACCGATAGAGGCGTTGCGCCTCACACTGGTGCGCGCGAAGCGCTCAGGATAGACCTTTGATCGCGGATTCAGATCGTTAGTGAACGTGACGTTGGGTCCGACGAACACGTTGTCTTCAAGCGTAATACCATCCCAGAGCTGCACCCCGCTCTTAACGGTGACATTGTCGCCAATGCGCACGTCATTCTCAATCAGAACATGCGCGCATATATTGCATTCCCGCCCAATTACTGCCTTTGGCAGAATAACGCAGAACTGCCAGACCCGAGTGCCCTCGCCGATCGACGGTGATTGAACATCAGCCAATTGATGAACGAAGCTATTCATGACCACCTATTCCGTGACAGATCCACGATTTTTCGAACGTTATCGTGCACCGTAACCTGTCATCATCGTCCGCACGGTGCGTATGACGATCAGCAAATCAATCCAGGGCGAATAGCGTTTGATATAGTAGAAATCATAGTGCAGCTTGCTGCGGACGTCATCGACTTCAGCAACATGTCCCTGGCAGACTTGCGCCCAGCCCGCGATCCCGGGCCGCACGATATGGCGATAGCGGTAAAAAGGGATTTCCTGCTCGTACCAGCGCGACAGGACTTCCGCTTCCGGGCGCGGGCCGATCCAGCTCATTTCGCCCTTCAGAACGTTGAGAATCTGCGGCAGCTCGTCGAGGCGGGATTTGCGCAAGAACCGGCCTAATGTCGTGATCCGGTCGTCCTTTTCGCGGGTGATCGCCAAGTTCCGTGCGTCGCCGGCATTGTCCAACGCGACTTTCATGGTGCGAAACTTATACACAGTGAAGGGCTTGCCCTGATATCCGATCCGCTGCTGCCGAAACAGCGCTGGTCCTTTGGATGTCATTTTGATTAACAGGGCAATGAAAAGCATAACGGGCAGAAGAGTAAGGCCAAGAACCAGCGCCGCGATCCAGTCGACCGCGAATTTCAGCATCATATAGTCCGGTCGAGGCTCCAGTGATCCAAAACTGTTCTCGGACAGATGCTCGAGTTCCACCCGGCCGGTCAGGGATTCAATGAGGTGCTTTGTGTGGTAAACCGGCACCCGCTGCAGGGCATAATCTGCTAATCGACGATCCCAATCGTCCGTCAGATCGACTCGCAGGTCGATGGCGATCGCATCGATATTGCTGATATCCTGATCGGACGATTGAAGGACCTGCCAGGAAACATTGGGAATCTCTTGGATTTGCGTCACGTCTCCCAGCGGCACGATACCAATTCTCAGCTGTTGGTGGCGCTGAACAAGTACAGAAATTATAAAAAACCATATCGCTGTCAATACAAATCCAGCCGACAGATTGGCGCGATTATAAGAAATCCGACCAAATACGAAGATGATGAGTAGTCCACCAAACGCCACGCCAATGGATGGTAAAGTTGAGGCCAACCCTTCTGAACCCGGATACGGCGCGACATTACGCATTAACCATCCGCCAATTACAATGGCGGCAATGGTACCAAAAAGCGTATTATTAAGAAGCGCCACATCACTAGGCGCGGGACCAGCCGCCAGCCGCACTGCATAAGGCAGTACGGCCGCAAGGAGGATGCCACCTAATATCTGAAAACGTAAGCGTGCCCAGAATACGGGCCGCAGTGATCTTACGCCTGTCAATGACATTCACCTGCTTTACGCGCATCTAGGTCGCGAAGGGCATCCCAGTATGATACGCAGCGCCCCGTACCAAGCCATGTCGATGGATGCAATGTCGTCGTGCAGCGCGACGATCAGCATGAGAGTGGCGCCACAATCAAGATGAGGCTCGGTGGCGGGGTATGGTGCCTACGGGCTACGCCCTCCGCCGCGATACCCCGCCACCGATGGTGCGCCCTTTTGGGGAGGTAGAGCTGATGATAGCGGCTGAACATGTTAACGAGCCTTTCATCGACAGTGAAGGGTCCCGGATGCGTCTGGTCGCCACGTCACCGATCATCAGATGAGGCTGTTCATGAAGCTCAAGACATATCGACGGGGTCACGATCGCGTCGATCAAGGCCGGATTCAGTGCGGCGACGGGACATCGGCTCTCGGCGGGCTCATTCCTGCCAAGCGCGCGGAAGACACCGAGGAGACGGCGACGACCTGATCCGCTGGCTGATATCTTCGATGCCGAACGCTCGCATCCGCAGCCGCTGCTAGGTGCTCGCACCGCCGATTACGAAGAGGTGACCGTACCGATCACCTCTTCGGGTGGGTAGTGTAAGGAATTTTGTGTACGGGTTGGCGTAATGGTAGAAAGATCCCCTATTATGTTACGACGCAAAGTACCTTCGATCCCTGATGGCCTTTTGGATTAATTGCTGTGCGGTATGAACGCCGCCAGCGCGATGAACCCTGGAAAGCGCCTCGGACGCGACGTAGGATCTACGATTAGAGTCAGTCATATGACTCTCACTTACATAAACGATAGATCCTGTCATAAATCAGAGATCATCCAGTTTGGGGATCCACTATGTCAACACGGCCTGGGGGTCAGCTCAGATTATCAAATTAATTCGTTCAGTATTTCCGAACCATTTTGAAACTCACGCTCGCGGCGATCAATCGCTGCTCCCAGTTTTGCCAGCGCCTGCCCCAGCGCGCCCCCTGCCACCTCCAGCGCGAGATCGCGGCAGCCGAGCCGCGACAGCATCGCCTGATGCTCCTCGATGCGCTCCGCCTGCCGCTGGATTTCATCGACCGGTACGGGGGCCGGCCGCATCCAGCGCGGCAGATAGGCGAGCACCGCCTGCGGCAGGAAGGTGCGGTAGACATTCGATGTCTGCTCATAGCGCGGGCCAGGCCCCTGCCCTGCCACCCGCTTGAAGCGGCGCTGGCGCACGATGAAGCCGACATCGTCAAGCACATGCAGCGCGCGGGCGACGGTCACGCGGCCGAGGCTGGTCGCTTGGGCCAGATAATCATAGGTCGGGAACACCTGCCCGCGGTTGAGCCGCGCCAGCGTCAGCAATTCCTCCAGCACGCGCACCGCCGCATTGGTGAGCGAGGCGAGCCCGCGTTCCACCGGCGTGAGCTGGCGCCCGTCGGCGCGGGCATCGCGCCGCAAGCGGCGCCCCGCGTCCAGCGCCTTGCGCGCGGCGCGCAGGATACGGTCGGTTTCTCCGGGCGCTGGAGGCGTGAAAAAGCTCTTTTCGAAGGTGCCGGCCTCCACGCTGCCGCGCAGGATCCGGCTGCCGCGCGGTTGCGGTGCGCCCGATTGTGCCGGGCGGCGCAGACAAAACCCACCCAGCGCCTGGAGCGAGGCTGCTCCAACCGTCATCGTCGCCATCGTACAGCCCTTTTGATGGAGGCCATGCGGGCAAAGGAAGAGCGTGGCGCGAAGCGCGCATCCTTGCGACGAAAGTCTGGATAGGATATCTAACGAATCGTTCTGAGCGATGATGCCCGTTTGGCGACGGGTGTTAGAGTAGAGCCTATCGGGATGCCCGGCCTTCGTGCCGGGTTTCCTTTATCCAGTCATGGAAACCCCCTTATGGTGACCAATCGTCGCTCCCGGCGATTGGGCAGTTCTTCCCGGTCGCGCAAACCGATCGAGCGGACGACAGCTGGAAGAACCGCATTGGGGGTTATCGGCCGCCGCGTGATTGCGGCCAAGCTGGCTGAATCGTGCTTTGACGCGGCAAACCACGCCAAGATTCGTGCTTTCACACGGAAAAGTCATTTTGGGGAAGGCGGTGTGCTCGGTGCGGGCGCAGCGCGGACCGACTTGGCCCTTGAGGGATTTTCGACGCCCGCTTTCGAAGGCGCCCTCCCCCGATATCGTCCCCAAAACGGACTTGTCGTTCCTGGACGGGGCGGGATAAAGAGACGTAGTTTGTGGACGGTTTTCGCGACATTGGCGATGGACCGGCGCGTTCGTCCACAGAACGACCGTTTGGGAGACATGATCGATGACCGGTATTTTGGGATATGCCCGCGTCAGTACCGGAGATCAGGATGTCACCGGGCAGCGGCTGCGGCTCGAACAGGCTGGCGCGATCCGAGTGTACACTGACGTGATGTCGGGCAAGAGCATGGATCGGCCGGGGCTGGCCGAGCTGCTGGAATACGCGCGAAAGGGAGACACGCTGGCGATCGTCCGGCTCGACCGTCTCGGTCGCTCGCTGGGCGAATTGCTGACAACGGTACACATGCTGCGCGAGCGTGACATTGCGCTGCTCAGCCTGGAGGAGAAGATCGACACGTCGTCTGCGGCCGGCGAGCTGATCTTCCATGTTTTCGGGGCCATCGCGCATTTTGAGCGTCGGCTGATTTCCGAACGGACTCGCGATGGCATCGCTGCCGCGCGGGCGAAGGGGAAACGGCCGGGACGTCAGCCGCTTGACGCCGACAAGGTAAACGCGGCCCTCAAACTTATCGCGGCAAGCGTGTCGCCAGCCGAAGCAGCGCGCCAGCTTGGGATCGGGCGGTCAACCGTCTATCGCGAAATGAAGCGGCTCGGCATCGCTCGACCGACATAGGTCGGCTATATCAGGGCATTGGTCGCGCCAAAGCTATCAGGGGCACCAAATCAATTGCTTGGCTCACTAAGCGCCAGTTTTGGTGGCTGCCGGACGCAAAACTGTACCAGCGTCCGGATCCGCGGGCGCCCTCCCCTTGGCGACGGTTGTTTCTCTTCGACCAGGGTCAGCCCATATTCGGGCAGCGATTGCTGCTCGGCGACCTCGCGCAGGTGTTTCTTGAAATATTCAAGACCGCGCTTGTCGGTTGCACAGCCAACGCGCGCCGCCAGCGCCTCCATATCGACCTCGAAGCCCTCCCCGTCGGCGCAATTGAACTTGGCCAGCTCGTACAGGCGCCGCTCGATCGGCCCGAGTTTGAAGAAGTCGAGATGATAGGCTGCGATCCGGCGATCGGCCAGGATCGCGCGATACAGCCAGTCGCACACCATCACTTCGATCCGCTTCACGCGGCGCTCGCCCGTCGGCAGCTTGGCGTATTTGATGTCGGCCTTGAGCAACCAGGAAAAGGCGCTGTCCGACCCCTCCCCGCCCGTTTCGATATTGGTGATGATCTGCGTACCCTGCAGGCGGTTGAGCGACGCCTTGAGCGACGTGTAGGAGCGCGCCGAGGCGTTGGTGCTGGTCACGCGGAACAAATCGTTGGCGGTGAAGCTCATCACGCGGTCGACCTGTTCGCCGCGCTCCATCCGCTCGGCCATCAAACTGGCGATATAGAGCAGGATTTCCTTGTCATAGATGGTGGCGACACCGGTCTTGCTCGGATTGATCTCGATCCGGGCATCGCCGTTTTCGAACACCATCGGCGTCATATGGGCCTTCTTCGACAAAGCGAAGAACGGGAACTCCGCGACGGTCCGCTCCCCCTGGACATCGCCATAAAGCGGGCTGGCCAGCTGGAACAGATCGCCTTGTTTGAGTAATATGTCGTCCATTGCTCTACTCATCTCTGACCCCTTCGAGCATGGGTGGGTGGCGGGGCGGTGTCCACAGCGTTGGCGGCACCGAGCGGGTTTTCCGTGCGAAAGCACGAATATTGGCATCCGTAGGCGCGCACTGGTCGCGTAGCGCCCACAGATCGTGCTCGCAGCGTCGGTTTGATCGATGCGCAGCCGGATATGACCGGTTTTGGCACGGAAAATGGCCGTGCTGCCGAGGCGGCATCGTTTCGGTTCGTGCTTTCACGCGGAAAAGGGCGCTGGCTGCGCTTATGGTACGTGCCGGAGCAACGGGCAGGGCGGTCGCCCCGGCGTACCCTTGCACCGAGAGGTCGCGTTTTTGGCCGCGATTTGCGTGCCGTAGCAGTTTTGCGCCCGCTTCTTTTTACAGTATGCATATCGCTATGGATATCCATATTGATATTGCAATCATATTCATTGGCATTTTAATATGCGTATGGTGTCGATTGCGATATCGACATTTTGCAGCGAGGGCTGTATCCATCGCCGCCTGTATAGGAGCGCATCATGCCAGCAATCTCAGTGGCCAATCCCAAGGGCGGTGCCGGCAAGACCACGTTGACGCTGGTGCTCGCCAGCGAGCTGGCGCGGAGCGGCGCCGCGGTCACCGTGATCGACGCCGACCCCAATGCGATCATCGCCGGCTGGGGCCGCAAGCGCCATGAGCAGGGCAAGGCCTTGCCGTTCGACATTATCGCCAGCCCGAAGGAATCCGAACTGGTCCGCGTCATCGATCAATACACAGCATCGCACGATTTCGTGTTGATCGACCTCGAAGGCACCGCGTCGCGCATGACCTCACGTGCGCTCGCCCGATCGCATCTGGTGTTGATCCCGTTCAACCTTTCCCCGATCGACGCGGAACTTGCCGCCAATGCGGTCGCCCTCGTCCAGGAAGAAGCCGAAGCGCTCGGGCGGTCGATCCCTTTCCGCTTGGTCCGCAGCCGCGACAATGCCGCGATCGAGACCAAGACCGCCAAACGCATCGTCACCGCGATCAACGACGCGGCGCTGCCGCTGCTGACCGCAGCGCTGGTCGAGCGCGCAGCGTATCGCGACATCTTCGATTTCTCGGCAACGCTGGACGAACTGAGCGACAGCCAGACCGCCGGCCTGCCCGCCGCACGCCGCAACGCGCTCGAAGTCGCGCGCGCGGTGGTCGAGGCGGTGCAACAGGAGATGCAGGCATGAGCGGCTACGGGTTCGGGAAGAAGGCGACGGCGCCGACAGGGGCGGGGGATCCGACCAAGCTCGATCTGAGCGGGATCGTCCGCGCGCCGCTAAGCGTGGATCCGGCGCGTGAAGCTGCGGCGATCGCGCGCGGCAACGCGCTGGGCTTTGTCGACCGCGGCGATTCCGTAGAAGGACAGGCAGAAGGGCAGGGGGCAACGCCCGTCCGGCGCCGACGGCAACCGGCCCCGCAGAGCAGCCTGTATATCAAGGGGCCGAAAGAGACGCTCGACTGGTTCATCGACTTCACCAACCAACGCGGCCATCGTTCCTATTGGCAGGCGCTGGCCGAATTCCGGGACCTGGTCGAAGGCACGCGGGGACCGTCGCCCGAGCAACGCTGACGGGCAGGCGACCCGACCGCTACGGTCAACGCGTCATCGGCGTCGTCGCCAGGTCGATCAGGGGCGGGCGGTAGGGCAGCTCGGCGCCCGTCGGAATAGTCGCGGCCTCGCGATCCAGCAGCGCCGCGCGATCTTTCCAGCTGAGATAGATGCGGCTGCGCAAAATGCCGAAATCGAGTTTGCGCCCGGCCCCCCGCCAGAAGCGACCGGCCGAGAACGGATCATAATGGGCATTGGCGAGCAGATAGACGCTCAGCCGGTCCGCCTCGATTTCCGCCTGGCCCATCAAGCGCCCATTTTTGCCGATCTCCGCCAAAATCCCCCAATGCGCCCCCGCGGCCTCGAGCCGGGCCCGATGCCGCAGGATATTGTGCGAGAGTTCATGCGCCAGCACGACCGCGAGCTCGTCATCGCTGAGGCTATCGAGCAACCCCGCATCGATCTGAATGATCGCGCCATCCGCTGCCGAATCGTTCCCGGCGCCGAGCAACACTTCGAACGCCGAGCGGCAGGCGGGCACCGGGGTAATAGCGATGGCCTGCTCCTGTGCGCCGCGCTTGACGCCGAGGGTTAGCGGGGCGGCTTGCGGCAACCGCTCCAATTGCGTCTCGACGCGATCGCGTTCTGCGGTGGAGGGCGGCGCCGTCGCGCCCGGAAGCGCGGCCGACACCGCCGCGCCGTTGATCGAGACCAGCGAATCGCCCGGGCGCACCCCTGCTGCGGCAGCGGTCGATCCCGGCACGACGCCCTCGACCGCGACGCCCGTTTCAAACCCGAACGCCGCGCGCGCAGCGGCGCGCGCGTCCACGCCATATTGGCCAAGGCTGTGCAGTTGCAGGCCAAGGCCCGGCTGGTGATCGAGGCAGATCGCCGCATTGGCGGTCGCCAGCCGATATCCGACCGACGCGACGCGCAGGTCTGCCTGGCGCAACGCTTCGAAGGCAGCAGGGGAGGGCGCTTGTGACGGGGGCGGGGCGGCCGCACCCACCAGAAGCGCCACGAGGGCAAGGCGCAGCCCGGCACGCAGTGTTGAGACCATCGGCAGCCCTTTAACGGTTGTTCAAGAGCAGGTCATCCTCTATCGGCGGCACTCTCGCGCTCGGGGCGCGATATCCAGGGCCCTTCCTGCCGAAATTCGGATATGCTTGAACGCCTTAGAAATATTTTGTCGAAATCCAAGTCCATGCCGCGTCGCCAGATACCAGAGGGGCGACGCGTCTATGCCATTGGCGACATTCACGGTCGGCTCGATCTGCTCGACGATCTGCTCGCCACGATCGCGGCCGATCATGCCGCGCGTTCCCCCGCCCAGCAGACGCTGATCTTCCTCGGCGACCTGATCGATCGCGGCCCGCACTCCGCCGCCGTCATCGACCGTGTCATCGCCTTGCAGCGCAGCGAAATCGACACCCGCGTGCTGATGGGAAACCACGAAGAAGTGTTCCTCAAAGCCCTGAACGGGAGCGTGGACGCGTTGCGCCTGCTGTGCCGCTTCGGAGGGCACGAGACGATTTTGAGCTATGGCATGGACGAGGCGGCGTATAATCGCGCCGATTATACCGAAGTGCTGCGCGACCTTTCCCTGCTCGTTCCCGACAGCCACCGTGCCTTTTTGGCACAGCTGGAGGACAGGATCGAGATCGGCGACTATACCTTTGTCCATGCCGGAATTCGGCCCGGCGTGGCGCTCGCCGATCAAAAGGCGAATGATCTCCGTTGGATCAGGGACGACTTCATCAAGTCGAAGGCTGATTTCGGTACCTGCATCGTGCACGGCCATACAATAACGCCAGAGGTGGTCGAGCGGCCGAATCGAATCGGCATCGATACAGGCGCTTATGCGACAGGACGCCTCTCTGCGCTGGCTTTGGCGGCAGGTGAGCGATGGATCCTTTCGACCGAGGGGGCGTTGGGGACCTCAGCAGACGTCGATTAAGGAAATCCACACCGACTTCCGCTATGGGCGACGTGCAGCATTTTTGCTGCACTGCCAGAAAAGATGGCGAGTTTAGGTTTTTTTTGTTTGTTTGAGACGGCGGCTGTGCTAGCCGAAAACCGAGTACTGCAGTGAATGCCTCTCACGAGGTTCATCATTAAGTAAGACAGGGAGTTACCAATGAATCTCGCTAAGATCGCAGCCTCGCTTGCCGCAGTGTCGCTGGTTGCTATGCCAGTTGTGGCATCGGCCCAGAAGCCGGCCGCTTCGCTCTCGCTGAGCAAGTCGGTCCGCGTTGGCAAGGCATCGTCGAAGAAGAACGGCATCGCACAGGTTGGCATCATCATCGGCGTTCTCGCCGTTGCCGGTGCAGCTGGCGGCATCGCTGCTGCAACCAGCGGCAGCAACTGATCTCTCCCAACCTTCGGGTTTTGGGTAAGGAAACGGCGGCGTAACAGCCGCCGTTTTTTTATCTGTTGAGGGCATTCAGAAGAAAAGTTCGATTCTTCAAAATACGCCCGCAATTATAGATGTCAGGGACGCATGAAAGGATGGCGTTGCCCACTTTAAGAGAGGGGGACGACGCGTTTCTTTCAGAGCGCTGTGAAAAGCGCGAATTTAGCCCTGATTGTACTTACTCGCCCGATTGCTGCTGGATGGGTTGAATCCGTGGCGCGGCGCGGGATTGATCGTCCAGAGGCTTTTGATAGGCGGCGGTCGGGTTGCTGGCGATGTCGGGCCGATACCGTTCGATTCGTAAGCTCAACCGACTGTCGACCCGGCTAATGACTCGGTTATTGATACGGTTCACATTGAGATTGGCGGGCTGACCCTTAGCTGTCAGGCGAGCGCCATAGGTGGTCGCTGCTTCGCGAACCGAACGAGTCTGCGCCTGCACGGCGGTGCTGATCGTCAGCGTAAGGGCGGCCATCGCGATAAGTGTCTTCATACAAATCCTTGCCCACGCGCTTCTTGGTCTAATCCGCCGGGCCACGTCATAATGCTGGAATTCCCCACCGGGATCAATGCGGCGTTTGGTCAGTACCATGTAAACAATGCGCGTCTCCGCGATCGACATGCCTGTCCGAAACCGATGTATTACGGATGGGGGGTAGGCGGCCATCCATAATATTGGTTTACGCGATTTAGGACACAGATGGTGGGTGCGCTGTTCCGCCGTGCAGACCGCACCCGGTCCGACCGGCTGCTCGGCCAGGCACGGATGCTGAAGGACACGGCCCGCTTCCACGCCCGGCTCGGCCGCCTGTTGGTGCGCGCGCAACCGGGCGCGACGCCTTCCGGGTGATCGAGGACCGGCTGGGCTGGGACCATCTCGAACTCAGCATCCGCTTCGCAGAGGATCTCACGCGCTCGGCCGACGACGGTCTGGAGGAAGTGGTCGAACGCTATCCTGCCGTCCGGAGGTTCGCGCCGACCTTCCTCTCCGCCTTCGCTTTCCGCACGGCGCGGTCGGGCGATCCGCTGCTCGGCGCCGTTGAGGCGCTACGAACGATGTACCGCGATGGGCGGTCGGTCCTGCCGAAGCGGGTGCCGACGAGCTTCGTCAAGCCGCACTGGCGCAAGGTCATGCAGCCGGTCGAAGGACCTATTGACCGGCGCGCTTACGAGATCGCGGTGATCGTCCACCTGCGCGAGCGGCTGGGCTCGGGCAACATCTGGGTGGACGGCAGCCGCGCCTATCGAACGCTCGACGATTACCTGCTGCCTGTGCCCGCCTTCGAGGCCATGCGTGCCAGCGGCGATCTGCACTTAGCCGTGCCGTCCGGTTTTTCCGAATGGTATGAGGAGCGTCGCACGCTCCTAACCCGGCGCATGACCGAGGTGGAGCGCGTAGCCGCGACCGACGAGCTGGTTGACGTGACGATCGAGCGCGGGCAGCTGGTTGCGGGTTTGCCCGCCGCAGCGCTTGGCCGATCTGATTGAGCGACGCGCGATCAGCGACGTTTTTTGCGCACTGCCCTCGGCCACGCGCCAGCGCCGCAACGAAATCCTAGAAGGTTTGCGGGGTTTACCCTTCGGCATCCAAACATTGCCGGGTTGGGCGCGACCGACCATAACCGGTCGTGCGTTTACAACCCCTCAACCGCCTTCAAGATTGCTCGCCCATAGGCAGTCTTCTTGAACCGCTCGCCTGCCGCTCGCGCCTGCTCGGAGCTGATGAAACCCATCTCGAACGCAATTTCCTCCAGGCACGCAATCTGGATGCCCTGGCGGTGTTGAAGCGTGCGGACGAACTCGCCCGCCTCGAGCAGGCTGTCGTGCGTGCCGGTGTCAAGCCAGGCATAGCCGCGCCCCATCTGTTCGACGAACAGGTCGCCCGCTTCCATATAGATGCGGTTGAGATCGGTGATCTCGAGTTCGCCACGCGCTGAAGGCTTCAGATTGCGGGCGAACTCGACGACGCGGTTGTCGTAGAAATAGAGGCCGGTGACCGCATGGTTAGACTTGGGCTGCGCGGGCTTTTCCTCCAGGCTGATCGCCTTGCCGCCCTCGCCGAACTCGACGACGCCATAGCGTTCGGGGTCCTCGACACGATAGCTGAAGACCGTCGCCCCGGTTGGCCGCGCGACCGCGCTCGCCAGCAGGTCGGTCAGGTACGCGCCAAAAAAGATGTTATCGCCCAGCACCAGCGCCACGTTATCATCGCCGATAAAGTCCGCGCCGATCGTGAAGGCCTGTGCCAGGCCATCGGGGCTGGGTTGCTCGGCATATTGGATGTCGAGGCCGAAGGTCGAACCGTCCTCGAACAGCCGCTGGTAATTGCCGAGATATTCGGGGCTGGAGATGATTAGGATTTCGCGGATCCCCGCCAGCATCAGCACGCTCAGCGGATAATAGATCATCGGCTTGTCGTAGATCGGCAGCAGTTGCTTGTTGACCGCGAGCGTCGCCGGGTGAAGCCGCGTGCCCGATCCGCCGGCGAGGATGATGCCCTTCATTTGGGTGCTCCGATGAGTTCGTCGAGAATTTCGCTCAGGGCGTCCTGCCATGCGCGTGGTTCGATGCCATAGGCAGTGCGGATCGCGTCATGGCTAAGTAGCGAGTTGGCAGGGCGCTGTGCCGGTGTCGGGTAATCGGTGGTGGCGATCGGCTTGACGCCGGCGACCGCGCCACCGCGTGCGCTGCTCTGGGCGAAGATCTCGCGCGCAAAGCCCGCCCAGCTGACCGCGCCGGCGTTGCTGAAGTGGAAGATGCCGGTCGGTGCAGCGTCATCCTCGATCAGGCGGACCGTGATCGTCAGCAACGCGGCGGCGAGGTCGGCGGCGCTGGTCGGGCTGCCGTGCTGGTCGTCGACCACGCCCAGCTCGTCGCGGGTCGCGCCGACGCGCAGCATCGACTTGACGAAATTATTGCCATGCGCCGACACGACCCAAGCCGTGCGCACGATCGCATGCCGCGCGCGCGAGGTGCGGACGGCCAGCTCGCCCCCCAGTTTCGACGCGCCATAAACGCCGAGCGGAGCGATGGGATCGTTCACCTCCCATGCACCGTCCTTGTCGCCTGCGAAGACATAATCGGTCGACACCTGCACGATCGGGATGCCGGCTACGGCGCAGGCCCGTGCAAAGGCGGCCGGTGCCATCGTGTTGACCGCCCAGGCCGTGACCTGGTCGCTTTCGGCCTTGTCGACTGCGGTATAGGCCGCCCCGTTGATGACCGCCGCCCACGGCCGCTCGGCGAGCTTGGCCGCGATCGCCGCCGTGTCGGTGAGGTCGAGCGCCGCGCGGTCGAGCGCATGGATCGCATAGCCTGCAGGCAGCGCGGCACGACGAAGTTCGGTGCCGAGCTGACCGCTTGCACCGGTGACGAGAATCTCACGAGTCATGGTGTTTTCCGACATGTCGATAGATCTACGCCGCGACACCGCGACGCTCGGCCGCCTTTGCTACGACCAGTGGCCGCCACCAATCCTCGTTGGCAAGATACCATTCGACGGTCTTGCGGATGCCGGTCTCGAACGTCTCGGCGGGCGTCCAGCCCAGCTCGTCGCCGATGCGGCTTGCGTCGATCGCATAGCGCTTGTCATGGCCGGGGCGGTCGGCGACTTCGGTCATCTGCTGCGCATAGGGCCTGCCGTCGGCACGCGGACGCAGCTCGTCGAGAATCGTGCAGAGCGTCCTCACCACCTCGATATTCTGCCGCTCGTTATGCCCGCCGACATTGTAGGTGCGGCCCGGCTCGCCACGCTCGAACACCGCCTGCAGCGCGCGGACATGATCCTCGACATAGAGCCAGTCGCGGACCTGATCGCCCCTGCCGTAGATCGGCAACGGCTCGCCATCCAGTGCTTTGGCGATCATCAGCGGGATCAGCTTTTCGGGGAAGTGATACGGCCCGTAATTGTTCGAGCAGTTGGTGATCAGCACCGGGAGGCCGAAGGTATGGCCCCACGCGCTGACCAGATGGTCGCTGCCCGCCTTCGACGCCGAATAAGGCGAACGCGGATCGTAGGGCGTATCTTCGGTGAACAGGCCGGTGTCGCCGAGCGAGCCGTACACTTCGTCGGTCGAGATATGGTGGAAACGGAACGCCGCCTTGGCGTCCGCGTCTAGCCCCAGCCAATAGGCGCGCGCCTCGGCCAGCATCGTATAGGTGCCGACAACGTTAGTCTGGATGAACGCGCCGGGCCCGTCGATCGAACGGTCGACATGGCTTTCCGCCGCGAGGTGCGTGACGATCTCCGGCTTGAACTCGGCGATCGCGGAGCGGACGGCGTCGGCATCGCAGATATCGCCCCGGACGAAGCGATAGCGGTTGCTGTCTGCCACCCGCTCGACGGTCGAGAGCGTGCCGGCATAGGTCAGCTTGTCGAAGTTCAGGACCTCATGGGTCGTGTTCTCGATTAGGTGGCGGACCAGCGCCGAGCCGATAAAGCCGGCCCCGCCGGTGACGAAGATGCGCATGGGGATGTGGTCCTTTAGGCGAGCGGAGCGAGGGGCGTGCCGTCATAGTCGAACGGGCTGTCGAAGTCGGCGAGTATGGGTTGAATCTGGTCCTTAGCCGACAATTTGGGTATCACGCATTTCGGGATCGACCAGTCGATGCCGATGCTGTCCCAGCGAACTCCGCCATCTTGGTCAGGAGCATAGGTATCGGAGCACTTGTATGTCACTTCGCAATTAGGCTCGAGTGTCATGAAGCCGTGCGCGAAGCCGATCGGAATGAACAGCTGATGCCCGTTCTCGGCGGAGAGTTCCGCTCCGACCCACTGGCCATAGGTAGGCGAACCCTTGCGTACATCGACCGCTACGTCGAAAATCCGTCCACGAATGCAGCGCACAAGCTTGTCCTGGCCGCGCGGTGGCATCTGGAAATGTAGGCCACGCAGGGTGAAGGCGGACGCAGACAGCGAATGGTTGTCTTGGACGAAGGTGCAGTCGATGCCGAGCGCGGCGAAGGCAGGGACCGAATAGACTTCGGTGAACCAGCCACGTGCATCGCCATGGCGCTTCGGGCGGATCAGCTGGACGGGCGAAGATATCATGGGTGCTCCCGATAGCGGCATTTGGCATGGACAATCAATCCAGTGTAAAATGATGGAGAGGGCAGAACGTCTGTTTCCGCCAAACAGCGCTAATGCCAACCTGCGCGGGCTCTGATTCACGGGGGCTTCCCAAGGCGATGAAAATCTGAATCTGTTGTTGCTCCCTAAATGCCTGACGGAGCCTCGCGGGTTTGTTGGATATACTCGCGCGGGGAGCGGTAGCCCAGCGCCTTGTGCGGGTGGACCTCGTTGTAATAGTGTAGCCAGGCAGGGAGCTGGTTGATGATGGTCCGGGCATCGGGCCTGTGAATCGGCCTGCAATATTGACCCCGTTCGGGGCTGATCGGCTTCCCAAATTGCCCCCTGAACGAATGCGGTTCACGCCTCGCGCTTTGCGGCGGAGGCGCGTGGGAGATGCTGGTCGTGGAGACAGTGGCGCGCATACGGCGGGAGTTTTTTTCGTCAAGGGCAAGTGGGACTGTCAGGATTTCCGTGTGTGGGCGGGCATAATGGGTAAAGAGGAGATCCCATATGTCCCGACGCAAAGAACCTGCGATACCGAATGAGCTTCTCGACCAGTTGCTGGCGGGCGG
>NZ_JAFCWO010000015.1:0-31380 GCF_049897605.1 Sphingomonas sp. DC1600-2 | reverse complement strand
CCATGTCGATCACTCCCGATACCCCAGACTGGTCAGCCAGGGGCGGGTTCAAACATGGGTCAATTCTCAATGGAAATTTATGCCCCTACCGGGTCAATTCTCAGCGGAAATCTACAATCTATTCTTCCTCGCCCGCGCCCTTGCCGAGTTCGGCCTTGAGCAGAAATGCGTTTTTGGTTGCGACTTGGCTGCCTGCCGCGAGACCCTTCAGGATCTCGACCCGGCCGTTGCTGCGTTGTCCGATCGTGATGGTCTGAGCCTTGAAGCCCCGCGCGGTCCGCACGAACACGATGTCACGCCCCTCGAGCGTCTGCACCGCATCCTCCGGCACCACGATCGCATTGCTAGTCGTGCCGCCTCCGCTCGGTAGGAGCCGCACGCGCACCGCGAGCCCTGGCTGAAGGCTGCCCGTCACATCGAGGACAGCAGTCGCCGAGCGCGTGTCATTGGCGAGGCCAGGCGTGACGGCGCGCACCCGTGCTTCCACGGTTCGGCCGTCGGGCAATTCGATAATCGCCCGATCGCCGGGCGATAGCCGCTGTGCATCGGTCGGTCCGACCGCGGCCTCGACCTGTATCTTCGACGCATCGGCGACGCGCATCAGCTCGGTCTCGGGCTGGACAAAGGCGCCCAAGCTTACGTTCTCCGAGGTAACGCGGCCGGAAATCGGGCTGGACACCAACACGCCGCGGCCATCGGACGTCACCCGTGCGGCCCCTGCCGCCACGCTGGCGCGGCGCGCCTCAGCCACAGCAGACGCGGCCTCGGCTTCTGCCTGTTCAAGCTCGACCCGCGCCGAGACCTTCTGGCGGAATAGATATTGCTCGCGGGCGAGTGCCTTTTGCGCCAGCGTCGATTTCGCAGCGGCAGCTGTGCGATCGGCAGCAAACTGCGCCGCGTCCCGGCTTTCGACGACGGCGAGCGTTTCGCCGGCACGCACCGGATCACCGAGCCGCTTCATCAATCGCGTGACCGCGCCGCCTGCGCGGGCGGTCACGATCGCTTCGCCTTGCGGTGATGCGCTGACTGTCGCCTGCGCTACGATTTCCGCGCCGAGCCCGCTGGGATTGATCGTCTCGACGGCAATACCGGCCTGCTGGACCGCTTGCGCGGTCATCGCCACCGTGTCGGGGTTTTTTTTCTCCTCTTTAGGGGCGGCGGTGTTGCCGCTTGCCGCTTCGGTCGCGGCAGGTTCACTCGCGGTCCAGCGTGCGATCCCGAAGCCGCCAAGTGCGGCGACGATCGCGACAGCCGCCGCACCGCCAAGAAAGCGCTTATCGTTCATCATCGATCATCTCCGGAAATCGTCGGGGCCGGCGTCGTGAGCCGGTCGAGCCGGGCCTGCGCGTCGTGGTACGCCGCAAGCGCATCGACGTAGGTCTGGCGGGTCTGTGAAAGCGTGCGCTCGGCATCGAGGAGCGCGATCTGGTCGAACTTGCCCTGCGTCCAACCGATCCGCGCTATGCGGGCGGCCTCCTGTGCCGCCGCCAGTCCCGGCCCGCCCGCCGCTCGCGCGGTCGCAGCGGCGTTCGCCACTTCGGTTTGTGCGCTAGCGATCTGTTGCCGGGTATCGATCACGGCGAGGTTGCGCAGCGCGATCGCCTGCGTCTGTTCAGAGCGTGACTGCGCCACGAAGGCGCTGCCGTTGTTGAAGAACGGGATCGGGATCGAAATGCCGACGACCGCGGCGGTGTCGTTGGTCGCCGCCAGTCGGCGGGCGGAGGCGCTGACCGTTACGTCAGGAACCCGCAACGACCGAGCCACGCGAACCTGCGCATCCGCGGTGCGAACATCCGCTTCCGCAGCAACCAAGGCGAGCGTCCCATCAACATCGACGGGCCGGGGCGGTCCGTAATCAGCGATCCGCTCGAACCAGGCGCGATCGAGTGGGCCCATCACCGGCACCGACAACAATGTCTCAAGGTTTGCACGCGCCGCCTGTGCCTGCCGGGCCGCGATATCGGCTGCGACCTGCGCATTGATGCGCAGCACATCGGCGCGCTGTTGCTCGATCGGACCTACATCGCCGGCCTTGACGCGCTCGCTTGAGACCCGGAACGCGTTGTTGGCGATCCCTGCCTGCTCGCTCAGCACTTCGGCACGGCGCTCGGCGGCGGCGGCTTCGATATAGAGCTGCGTAATCCGCAAGCGGAGATCCGCCTTCGCGATTTCAGCCTGGACTTGCGCGCGACTGAGGCGTGCGGTTGCAAGCGCGACACGCGCTGGCCGCTTGCCGCCCAACTCTAGCGGGAGCGCCACGCCAACCGTCGTCTCGGAGCTTCGCAAACCCTTGTAGACGCCGGTCCCCGCAAGATTCTCAACCTGCGCCTGCACTTCTGGGTTGGGGCGCAAGCCTGCGACACGCCGCGCCGCGGTCGCGGCATCGACGCCGGCCGTGGCCGCCGCGATCGACGGAAGTGGAGCCGATCCGCTCCCCCCCGATGCCGCGCCGTTGTCGAGGACGGCCGACGGGATGGATGGCATGCCGCCCGCAGCGAGAGCGTTCTCGAGCGAGAACGCATCGGCCGATTGTGACGAAGTGGTCGCCGCCGGAATGCCGGGCGGCGTTGTTGTTTGCGCCCCGGCCGCACCGGCAAGGGACGCCGCGACCATGACGGCCGCGATTGTACGATACATGGATGATAACTCCTGACGAACCGGGTTCGCCCCGCGCGGCAATTGCCGGCGAGGTCAGCGGATCCTCAGGCTTGGGGAGGCCTCAGCGCCGGATCGGCGGTAGAGAGCGGCCGCATGGAATGACTCGCGAAGACGGGGGCGACCCGAAGATCGCGCGTCAGTGCTGCGTTGGTAGCCTTGACCGGCGCTGCGACGTGATCGCCATGGCAACCACCGTGATGATGAGGATAGCCCTTGTCGCTATCAGAAGGCACTTGGTCGGCGTCGCCAGGTACATGGCCTAACGCAACTTCGTCCACGCGCGCCTCATGGGATGAAGCGCTAACATCCGGTCGCTCCAGCACATGCGCAGTCGCCGTCGTTCCCAAGGAGAGGGCGATCGTCAAATACGCAAGGATGTTCAGCAGGCGTCGCACGGATCACGCTCTAACAGGAACGCAGGTAACGGGCTAGTCCGCTCGTCGCATGAAGAAATAAAGCCGTCATCGGAAAGTCTGCAATAAAATAGGACGTGCCTTGCGCCATATCGGGATCGCCTCGGCACGCACCCACTCGCCTAGGAATATACACGCGCGTTCGGGCTGCATCAGCCGGTGGCCGCAGCGGCTCGGCGCCGGTTGAGGATGAACCCGCCGATTACCGCGATGAACATCAGGAGCTGAGCCGCCATCGATTGCAAGGTCGGGAAGATACCGAGCATAGAAACGCGGATCCCGCCGCCAAGCGGCGCAATGTCGATGATGCCGGCTTCCTGTAGCGCCGACACGCCCTTGCCGGCGAGGACTACGGTGAGGATGGCCATCAGCCAAGCACTGTAGGCAAAGAATTTCGCGATCGGCAGGGCGCGGCTGTAGCGCAACATGGCCCAGGCAATGAGCCCGAGCAGAACGACCGCCGAGCCGGCGCCCGCCAACATCATGCCGCCATTGCCCTGGGTCCAGAGCGCGGCATAGAACAGCATCGTCTCGAACACCTCGCGATAAACGACGATGAAGGCCAGGCCGAACAGGAACCAGGCCGACTGCTTCGACAATGCGTGCGATATCTTCTCGCGGATGTAGCGCTGCCATTGGTCCGCCTGCGCCTTGCCGTGCATCCAGATCCCCACGGAGAGCAGGACGACAGCCGCGAACAGCGACCCGAACCCTTCGGTAAGCTCCCGGCTCGCGCCGCTGATCCCGATCGCATAGGTCGCGATTCCCCATGTGACCGCGCCGACTATGAGCGCCCCGATCCAGCCGCCATGGACATAGGGCAGCACTTCAGGCCGCTCGGCCTTGCGGAGGAAAGCGATCATCGCGACGACGATCAGCAGGGCTTCGAGCCCCTCGCGCAGCAGAATGGTGAAGGCGCCCAGGAAGGTCGATGCGCTGCTCGCTGCGTCCGGGGACAATGCCGCGTCGGCATCGTCGAACAGGCCGTCGAGCACCTGGACGCGCGTGGCAACCTCGTCGGCGGGGCGACCTTGCTGGAGTGATGCCCGAAATTCGCCCATGGCGCTTTCGATGTGCCCCATGAGCGTTGCGTCGCGCGCGGTCAGCATCGGCTCGAGTGGCTCGAAGCCATCGAGATAAGCCGAAAGCGCGAGTTCCTGGGCAGCGTGACGGTCGCCACCGCGGTACGCGGCAAGGCTCCGTGCCAGTTTTTCGCGCGCGATGGTCAGCGAGCCGGGTGCCTGCCGGATCACCGCGTCCGGGTGACGGCGCAGATAGGCGATCACCGCGTCGGCCTTGGCAGGTCCGATCGTCTTGGCAAGCACCTCCGGGGTCAGTCCCGCCAGTGTTGTCAGGTCGGGGATCATGTGCCGCAGGCCGGGATCGGATTTCCACAGCCGCTCGCCCTGGCTTGCAAGGGCGTCGGGAAAGGCAAAGCGACCGGCATAGAAGGCCAACGCCCAGCGATCATCGCTCGGCAAGGTCGCAAAGCTTTGCATCGCCGTGCCGTCGATGCCCTGGTCGATGACCTGGTACAGCGCGAAGGGACTGCGTTGCCGCGCGCGCGTTATTTCGCTGAAGGCGATCGGCGGCGTGGTGAGCTTCGCCGCGTCGGGGCCATGCCCATCCCCGGTCATGCCGTGACAACTCGCGCAATTCTGCGCGAACAACGTGGCGCCGCGGGCGAGGTCGGGCGCCTTGCCCGGCGCGAGCGGCACGGGATAGGCCTTGAGCAGATCGGCGGCGAGGCCATGGGCGATGCGGGCGACCTCTTCGGGCGTTCCCTTCGCGGCGATGACGCCCTGAAGTCGAGCTGCGCCCGCGATCAGCTTCCCGCGCGCCGGCGTGGGCGACAGCGTCGAAAGGCGAGTCGATACCGAGGCCGCGAATTCGGTCATCTCGGCATATTCGGAAGGACTCTTCACCCGTCCGCCGCTGACAGCACCGCCATAGTCGACCGCCATATAATCAAGTAGCCGCCATGCCGTCTGGACGTCGGTCGTTTGGGCATGGGCCGCGACGCTTGTGCCAAGGGCAAACAAGAGGGCGCCGAGCACCGCCAGCGCGCGGCGCAACGAGACCGTCCGCAAGAGAATCGACAAAGGGCTGTTTGAAGGCGTAAACATGCGCAACGTCTACACCCTCTAGCCGCTAGAGGGTCAAGTGGTTTTGCGACTTGTTTGCATTAGCTGCTGGCAATTGCGAACGGTGGTATCATCAACCGCCCTGCTCAGCTGAACGTGGCGGAATCCGGCGCCAATGTCTCGATGATGCGGCACTCGGAAATAGTGCCCTGTCCGCACTGGACAATCACGTTGCTCAACTCGGACCTCAAAGTATTCAGATCGCGGAGCTTTCGGTCGATTTCGGCGAGATGCTCCCGCGCGATCGCGTCCACCGCCTTGCAAGAAATATCCTTCTGGTCGGCGAGCTTGAGCAACTCCTGAACCTGGTCGATCGAGAAACCCAGCGCGCGAGCCCTGCGAATGAAACTGAGCCGTGCGAGATGTTGGGCGGTGTAGGCGCGATAGTTGTTCTTTGTTCGGGCGGGCGCCGCCAACAAGCCGATGCTCTCATAATAGCGGATCGTCTCCACCTTGCTGTCGGTGGCTTTGGCGAGACTCCCGATGCTGAGCGGCTCGGTGGACATATCGTTTGACCCTCTAGTGACTTCAGACTGTATAGTGGGTGTCATGTCGAAAAGTCGAGGTGACGCAATGTTCGAGCAGACCGGGACGAGCCCCATAGCGATAGGGCGCCGGTGGCGCTTCAAGGTCCAGGGGCTAGACTGCCAGAATGAGGTTCGATTGCTCAGAGAAGCGCTTATCCCACTCGTTGGAGATGAGCGGTTTTTGTCGTTCCAGCCGAAGCTTGGCCTGCTCGACGTCGATGTCGCGTCCGGCCTCACAGTCGAAGCCGTGATCGCGGCCGTATCGACCACCGGGATGACCGCCGAGCTAGATGGTCAGAGCGGTATCTCAAAAGATGCCGCAGGAGCCGACGGTTGCAGAAGCTGCTCGGGTGAACCGGCGCCCGTTGCCCAGGCTCTCCCGGACCATCCGGACGGCGTCATTTTCGAAATCCATGGCATGGACTGCGGTGACGAAGTCGCGGTGCTCAAGCGCGAACTCGGTCCGATCGTAGGGCCGGAAAATCTGTCGTTCGATCTCATCAACGGTCGCATGTCGATCGCGAGCGGTGCCGATCTCTCTCTTCACGCCGACATCCTAAGGGCAGTCGAACGCACGGGGATGCGCGCCGAACTGTGGAAAGAAGGCGAGCGCAGTGCCGGTGCGCCAGAGGAGCAGCGGCGACGCCGGGTTCAGGCCGGGCTGACCATCGCAAGCGGCGCTTTGGTCCTGGTCGGTTTTGCGATTCACGCGCGCGCAAACGGCTTCGCTGCGGTACTGCACGAGAGTCTGGCGCGCGAGGCGCACCCCCCGGTTCTGGCGATGCTCGCTTATTCCTTGTCGGTCCTGTCGGCAGTTCGATACGTCGCACCCAAGGCGATCCTCGCGGCGCGGCGACTCCGGCCGGACATGAACCTGCTCATGCTGGTCGCGGTGGCGGGTGCCCTCGGCATCGGCCAATGGTTCGAAGCGGCGACTGTCGCATTTTTCTTCGCCCTTGCGCTGGCGCTTGAGGCATGGAGCCTGGGACGTGCCCGCCGTGCCGTCGCCGCACTTATGGAAATCGCGCCGGATTCTGCCCGGATACGAGATGCGGCAGGCGTCGAGAAGGACGTACCCGTTGCCGAAGTTGCGGTCGGAACCCATGTGATCGTTCCCCCGGGCGGAAAGATACCGCTCGACGGCTATGTGGTTGCGGGGACGAGCGCGGTCAATCAGGCGCCAATCACGGGCGAAAGCGTACCCGTTACGGTGACGCAAGACGCGGTGGTCTATGCCGGGACCATCAACGGCATGGGCGCGCTCGAGATCGTAACCACCCGGCCAGCCTCCGACACCACGCTCGCGCGTATCGTGCGCATGGTCGGCGAGGCGCAGAGCAAACGGGCTCCGAGCGAACAGTGGGTGGAACGCTTCGCGCGGATATACACGCCGGTCGTGATGGCGCTTTCCCTGGCGGCATTCCTCGTGCCGCCGCTTCTGCTCGGGGGAAGTTGGGCCGCATGGTTCTATCAAGCGCTGGTGTTGCTCGTCATCGCCTGTCCCTGCGCCCTGGTCATCTCGACCCCTGTCAGCATAGTCGCAGGATTGACCGGCGCGGCCCGGCGGGGCGTGCTGATCAAGGGAGGTGTCCATCTGGAAACGCCTGCCCGCCTCACGGCGATTGCGATGGACAAGACCGGCACACTCACGCTTGGCCGCCCCAAGGTGATCGAAATCATACCGATCGGCACCCGGAGCGAATCTGAGTTACTGTCATTTGCTGCTGCCGTTGAAGCCCGCAGCGAACACCCCATTGCGCGCGCAATCCTCGCCATTGCAGCGGAGCGCGGCATAGACGTGGTCCCCGCGAAAGACGTGACGGCTGTCCCGGGCCTAGGGGTTGTTGGCAAGATCAATGATCGCCACGTCTGGGTCGGTTCTGCCATCTATCTTGAACAGAGGCTCGGCGGCGGCGACAGCGAAAAACTGACAACCGCCTTGAAACGTATCGCTGGAGCCGGACTGACTGGAATCGCGGTCTGGGAATCCATGACAGTGATCGGGTTGATCGCGGTGGGTGATGCGGTGCGACCTGAAGCAAGACTAATCGTTGCACAATTACACGCCCTTGGCATCGCTCAAGTGGTCATGCTCACGGGAGATGCTCGCGCGCCGGCCGAAGCGATCGCGCATGAAACCGGCGTGGATGAGGTTTACGCCGAGCTGCTTCCCGAACAGAAGGTCGAGGCGATAGAAAGACTGGTGGCGCAGCACGGCCTTGTTGCCATGGTCGGTGACGGCGTCAACGACGCGCCGGCGATGGCGCGGGCGAGCCTCGGCATCGCGATGGGCGCGATTGGGAGTGATGCGGCGATCGAGACGGCCGACATCGCACTGATGCAGGACGATCTCTCCCAGCTACCGTGGCTCATTCGGCACTCACGAGCGACACTCACCATCATCCGGCAGAACATCGGCTTCTCGCTTGCGGTAAAGCTCGTCTTCGGGGGGCTGACGCTGCTTGGAATGGCGTCGCTCTGGGGCGCGATAGCAGCAGATGTCGGAGCATCGCTCCTGGTCGTGCTCAACGGGCTGCGTCTTATCGATCGCGACCAGCAGGCGCGATAGCCCGGTTACCGAGCGTCCCGAAGCCACGATCTTCGCTCTTCCATCCCGCAAAGGACTACATTGATATGGCCGGCCAATGTACCGCGAGCATCGACACGGGCTTTGTGACATTGGGCTATGCCAAGGTCGCCCTATTGGGCGTGGTGCAGGGCATTACCGAACTTCTGCCGATTTCGTCGACAGCCCATATGCGCGTCGTACCTGCCGTGCTGGGGTGGCGAGATCCGGGTTCGGCCTTTTCGGCCGCGATGCAGCTTGCGGCGCTCGCCGCCGTTATCAGCTATTTTTGGCGAGACGTTCGCCGTCTTGCGGTCGGGTCAGTGTCGGCGATCAGCCGCCGCGAATTCGCCGATCCCGATCTTCGTCTGGCGACCTGGATCGTGCTGGCAACGATTCCTATCGCGCTGGCGGGCGCGTTACTTTCGAGCAGCCTCAATACATGCAACTCACCCCTTCGCGCATTGCCGGTGATTGGCTGGGCGTGCATCTTGATGGCGGTGCTGATGGCGCTCACCGAAATCCTGGCACGCCACCGCCGCAGCGTCGAGAATGCATCACTGGTGGACGCGCTGCTCGTCGGCCTGGCCCAGGTCGGAGCCCTCATCCCAGGCGTCTCACGCTCCGGATCGACTCTCACCGCTGCGCTCGCACTCGGATTTAAGCGTGAAGAAGCTGCGCGCTTTTCATTCCTGTTGGGCATCCCGGCTATCGCTCTCGCCGGATTGAAGGAATTGTGGGAGCTGCACAAAGTCCACCTCGACATGCACGGCTGGTCCATTCTGGCGGTCGGCCTTGGCGTCGCAACCGTTTCAGCATTCGCGGCGATCTGGGCGCTAATGCGCGTCCTCGAGCGCTTCTCCGCCTGGCCCTTCGTCATCTATCGCGGAGTGCTTGGCGTTCTTCTGGTCATCGCGACCACCAACGCCTGGCTAGTCTAAGCGTCAGCCTCCCAACACATCGGGAAATTGGCATGGCAATGCCTCGTCGACGCATCGCGATGCCTATGCCTATGCCTATGCCTAGGAGGTTCACCCAATCTGGTATCAGGCGAATGGTCGTGCAGCTCAGTCAGATGTAGCCACAGTCCGATAGATACTAGATTTCGGCGACGATGAGAGGCGCCGTGACAGGTTCGCCGCTCTTGCAGCAACATCGATCAAATCGTGCTCAATTGGTAGCAGACAATGTTGTGATCAACGGGCATCCGACCTGATCGCCGACGTCGCAGGCACGAACGGTGTCGGCGGAATGGCCTTTGAACGCCATGGTCATTGCTGGCCAGCCCACCGCCAGTATCGGCCGATGCTGGATCGTGAGCTTGTTCGCCTTGGTATCGATCGCGGTGATGACATCGACACCCTGCCCCGTCGTGACGGCAGGCGCCTTCTTGTCCATGCCCGCCATACCGGCATGCCTTTCATATCTCCGCTCATGGATTGAGCGAGGGCCGGACCGGCGGAAGATGGCGGCGGTACGCAATGCGATGCGTAGCGCTCTTATGATGACTTCCTTTTGCTGAGAGGTTGGGGTCGTTTTGGAAGATGGACGTAGCGGCTTGCGCAGCAACAGCGGCTAAGCGGCCGCCAAAACGAACATTGACACCGGCGAGGCTGCCAGCATGCCACCGACTGAGTATGGCGATCCGGCTCATCACCTCCAAACCAGCGCCAGTCCCGAGCAGGACCTGTAGCTTCCCATTGCTTTCGTGTCGAGCTGCTCAGTAGTAGTCGGCAAGCTTTAGAACCCGCGTCGTTCCGTTCGCGAGCTTAAGCGTTACCCGGCTTCCTGCGGGGCCGTAGCGCCATTGCCAAAGCAATCCCCGCGTATAGGAGCTGTCGATAGGACGACCGTCCACGGCTACAACCTGCTCACCGACGGCCCACCCCGCCCGATCCGCAGGGCTGCCGGATGCCACATGCACGACAGTCAGGTCAGTAGTGGAGGCGGCGAGGCCGAGGCCGCTTCGATCCTTCAGCATCGGCAGGCGCGCCCGAGGAGGGGCGGAACGCAACCACAACTGTCCTTGAGACACGTCCAGTACGATGTCGAATTGTCCGAGCAACGGCATCCCCACATTCCCTACCGTGCTCACCGAGGTCCACCGATCAAGGGCGAGCGCCGGAACTAAGGCGCTCGAGAGCGCGCCCAGGCTCACCTTGTCGGCAACGAAGGCCTTGACGATTTGCACTCCCTCGACCCCGCCAAGGGCGGCGGTGGAGACGGTCTTGCCGACGAGAACGGAGTGCGCCTCGATATAGGCGGAGGATAGCATCAACGCCGACGAACTGCCGAAATCGAGCATCAGCGGCACCGGGTCCAGTCCGGCGATGGACGCGAGCACAAACAATTCCCGTTTGGCCCCGTGCCCGAGCGGAAGTACAGTCCATTCCGGACCCCCCACAAAGCTGGCGGTCTTCTCAAATGCAAACCGCCGTGTCGTGAAATCGAGCGCCAGGCAGCCACCCGCTAGTACGTCTGACCCGAGGATCATGTCGATCGGCCGACCAAAGGCGGCCGAAACCGCCCCCAAGTCTGCAACGACTGCGGAGGGGAGGACGGTAGCATGAGTGTCCAGCATCACCGCGACATTACGGACCAGACCAACCGGAGCCTTGCCGCCCAGGCCGTTGATCCGTCGCGGCTCCAGGTTCGTCAAGCCAAGCTTGGCCGCGAGCGGTTTGCTGATAATTGACGCGCCGCTTCCGCTGTCGAGCACCGCGTCGATTGCTACGCCGGACACCTTGGCCGGCACGATCAGCGTGTCGCCGGTTGCGACTTCTATCGGGCGCCAGACCGGAGGCGTAGCGAAGCCGCCCCAAGACCGACCCCGCTCGGTCCTCGCTGCCAATAGAGGAAGCGGAATGCTCGTCATGAGCCCGGCCCCGAGCCACATGATCGCCGCCCGCCGGTCAGCATGCCAAATCGTCTTGATTTCTTCCCTGGGTTCCACCGAATTTCCATTCGCTTCTCACGAGTCGCGGAGAGGTTCGAGCGTTGCTACATGCTCCAGCCCCTCAAGGATCAAGCCCCCCGACCGAAAATGATACGGCCATGCTGCGGGTTTAGCGATCAGAAGCGTTTCGAGAAGCCCGCCGCGAGAAAAGGATGAGGTGGTTTTGTGCCGGCGGCACCCGTCCCGACGCTAAGGTCAATCTGTATATCGTGCCCGATGATGTACGCGGCCCCAACGTCGAAGATCAACGAAGCACGTCCATTCTTCTCCTCGGCATATTGAAGCCCGGTGTCGACGAAAAAATTCAGGATCTTGCTCGGATTGTAGTTCAACGTAGCTGCGAACAGTCCGGCGGCATAGGAGCGCTTCGTGTCGTCCTCGTACACCGCCACGCCGACGTTGGGGTTCAATGACCATTTGTCGACAAAATTCCAGTCGGCCGCCAAGCGGAAATCCCCGGTTGCGCGCGAGTTACGAAAAGCACTGGAACCAGAAGGTGGAAAGACCCGAACGATTGCGCCGATTGATGGCTGGGTCGATCCCACTGCCTTGACGATATTGTACTTCAGACCAATCGAGGACGGCGCAAACCCGCTGCTGTCCGTATCGACTAGGGCCGGGTCGTGCTGGCGCTGCCGAGTGAACGTGTTGCCTTCGACACGGAACTCCCAGTTCTTGCTGAACCCATATCGCAGCAGCCTCGGAATAAAGGTCGTATGCTCTCGTTCATCGCCGTTGCTGCGATACTCGCGCTGGATAGCCGTCTCGAACTGAAAATGACCCCTGGCCAACCGTCGTGCTTCCATCCGCGATCCCGGGCCGATCGGGATTGATGAAGTCGTCGGAAGGGTCCGCATGAGCTGGAGCTGCCACTGCGAACGCCGCAACGATAATGAGCGTTGTTGATGTGCGAAGATGGCAATGGGGCATCGAAAACTTACTCCGCTCCTGGACGCAATCAGTCGGCACCTAAGCGGCTGGCCGCGCTATCGCTTGAATGACCCGGCACTCGGCCATCGTTCGGGCGCAGCACCCGCTCGCGCTCATGGCGCTCAGCTCGTCGCGCAAGGCAGAAAGCTGGCGAAGCCGATCCTCCACACCGACCAGGTGCCGCGCTGCGATTTCCGCTGCTTCCGCACAGTCGCGCTCCGGTTGATCGGCAAGCGCGAGGAGCGAACGAATTTCCTCGATCGAGAAACCGAGCCTTCGCCCGTTCCGCACGAAGTTCAGGCGATCCACGTCGCCGTCACCATAGGTGCGTCTGCCCGAGGATGTGCGCTCAGGTGTTTCGAGCACACCAATTTGCTCGTAAAAGCGGATCGTCGTCACCTTGGTCGCAGTCGCGCGCGCCAACTCACCAATCTTCATCTCGCATTTGCTCCAAATCATTTGCTGCCATCGAACTTTGCGCTTGCTCCTACAGCAGCTAGAGATTGTAAAGAAGCCAGATGATTGACACCCGAATCGTTAACGCGCCCGCCCGCCATGGACGGGGCGAGCGTTGCCCGACCTCACGGTTGACGGCGTGATCGCGCTTCTGTTCCTTCCTTCCGCGTATGAGATCGTCCGCAATGCGCGGACTGAACTCCGGCCGGCAACCTAGAGGTGCGCAGGATGATCGTTCCGCCGCGCGCGGTTTTGTGCGTGCTGAATGCAACGCTGGTCGCGTGCCTCGCTGGCGCGTCGGTCGCGCAGGCGCAAACGGGGTCTCAACCGGGGGTGCCGACGACTTCGACCGAGGGAGAGGTGCTTAGCCTTGAAGCGGCCTTGTCTCAGGGCGGCGCCGCTTCGCCCTCGATCGCAGCATCGACTGCCGGTGTGCAGGCGGTCACGGCCGCCCGTACGATAGCGGGATTGCGCCCAAACCCCGAGGTTCAGCTGCAAGTCGAAAATTTAGCGGGTTCGGGGCAATATCGAGGCTTCCGCAGCGCTGAATCAAGCGTCGGAATTGCGCTGCCTCTGGAACTAGGAGGCAAGCGCAGCGCGCGGCTTGCGCTGGCGAACGCACGACTGACCCGGGCTGAGATCCAGACCGCAATCGCCGTTGCCGACCTTCGGCTCAGGATCACGCAGCTCTATGTCGAGGCGGCCGCAGCCGAGCGTCGTACAGAAGTGCTGTCGGAGCAGTCTGCTATTGCAGCAAATGCCTTGCGGATCGCAAGCGAACGCGTTCGTGCCGGCGCGGCATCGCCAATCGAGCAGCAACGCGCTGATGTCCTCCGGATCAACGCACAGGTCGCTGCCGACAGTGCGGGGCGGCAGGCACAGGCTGCAAGACTAAATCTCGCCGCGCTCATCGGTCGCCCGATCACGGGGCTGCTTGACCGCGCCTGGTTCGATCAGGTCGCAAGTTTCTATGGGCCCGCTCAGCCCGTCGATGTCGAAGAGACTCTCGCTTTTGCCGCTGCCACCGCCGACGTTCGCGCGGCGGATGCTCAGGTCCGACTAGCTCGCGCGTCACGCATTCCTAACATCACGATCAGCGCAGGAGCCCGTCGTTTGGCGGAGACCAATGACACAGCCGCCGTGGTCGGCGTGAGTGTCCCCATCCCGATCTTTAACAATGGTCGGGCCTTCGTCAGTCAGTCGCAAGCCGAGCAGACGCAGGCTCAGGCGCTGCGCTCCCTCGTGGCACTCGATACCCGCCAGGATATCGCCCGCGCGCAAACCGAAGTCGCCAATGCTGCCGCGACTGCACGCGCTACGGGAGGCCCAGGTCTCGCTGCCGCAGCGGAGGCGGCCAGGATCGCGCGTATCGGTTACTCTCAAGGCAAGTTTGACCAGATCGCGCTGCTAGACGCCGAGCGAACGCTGTCTCAAACCCGGCAAGCCTATGTCGATGCGCTTGCCGCCTACCACGATGCAGTGGCGAGATTGCAGCGTCTGACGACGCCAGCCACCCTCGCCAACGGTGAGGCGCGGCAGTGATGAACTTGGAACATAAGCCGGGTTCCGGCCGCACGTGCCTTGGGCATAAGTCGTATGCTCGCGCCTCGTTTTATCTCGGAGAACACCTATGATCCTTCAGGATAAGCGCCTGCTTGGCAGTGCGGCCGGTGTCGCGTTGATCGCCGCGCTCGGTGGTTTCGCGGTTGCCCGCTATACCACGGGCGGCTCGAAGCCCGTCGAGGCCCCGGCCAGCGTTCCTGCGGCTGCATCGGGCAAGGAGAAGAAGCCGGATACCTTGGCAATGACCGCACAAGCAATGCAGCAAGCTAGCATTGCGACTGAAACGGTCAAGGCAGGCGGTCTGGGTGCCGAAATCGTTAGCCAAGCGACAGTGGCAGCCTCCCCTACTGGCGAGGCGATCGTCACAGCGAGAGCCGGAGGTGCGGTGACGCGCTTGCTCAAGCGCCTGGGCGATCCCGTACGAGCAGGCGAAGCGCTCGCGATCGTCGAGAGCCGTGAGGCGGCTCAATTCGCGGCGGATCGCACGGTCGCAGCTGCCAAATCAGCGCTGGCGCAAAAGGCATTGGCGCGAGAGCAATATTTGTACCGGCAGAAAGTATCCGCGCGGGTCGATCTCGAGCAGGCTCAGGCCGGGGCGACGTCCGCGGCGGCCGAGGCGCGACGCGCGCAGGTCGCCGCGGGAGCGGCAAACGTCACAAGCGATGGTCGCGGTGTCGTCGTCGCAAGTCCGATCACAGGGCGCGTGACCGCCGAAAACGTAAGTCTCGGGGCGTTCGTTCAACCCGAGACCGAACTGTTCCGGGTTGCCGATCCTGCGAAGATTCAGATCGAAGCCGCGGTCGGTCCGGCTGATGCTCAGCGCTTATCCCCCGGTGACCGCGCAATCGTCGAATTGCCCGGCGGGCGGACGATCGAGGCGCGCGTGCGCGCCGTGACCCCTGGCCTTAGCGGGGAGACTCGTTCCGCGACTGCGGTGTTAGATGTTCCCGGTTCTCTGCAGCCGGGTCTCGCAGTCCGGGTGCGGCTCCTGCCAAGCCGCGGCGAGGTTTCGAACGCGATTGTCGTGCCAGAAGACGCCGTTCAGAGCCTTGAAGGTCGCGACGTCGTGTTCACACGCACTGCTAAGGGTTTCCGCGCCCAGAATGTCACTACCGGCCAGCGCAGCGCCGGCCGCATCGAGATCGTGTCGGGCCTCTCAGCCGGGCAGACCATCGCCACCAAGAACGCCTTCCTGCTCAAAGCCGAACTCGGCAAGGGCGCGGGCGAGGAAGAATAACAGATGATCGCCAACCTTATCGCGCTGGCCGTCCGTGCGCGCTGGGCGGTCCTGTTCATCTTCCTGGCGATTGCCGGTCTTGGCCTGTGGCAGCTCACCAAGCTGCCGATCGACGCCGTGCCCGACATCACCAACAAACAGGTACAGATCAACACCGTCGATCGGCGCCTCTCGCCGGTCGAGATGGAAAAGCTTGTCACTTATCCGATCGAAACCGCGCTGGCTGGCATCCCTGGACTGGAGACGACCCGTTCGATTTCCCGCAATGGCTTTAGCCAGGTATCCGCAATATTCTCGGAAGGCACCGATCTCTATTTCGCGCGCCAGCAGGTAGGCGAACGCCTGACCCAGGCGCGCGATACGTTGCCCGACGGCGTACAGCCGCAGATCGGCCCGGTTACGACCGGTCTTGGCGAAGTCGTGATGTACACGGTCGAATATGCCAATCCTGACGGCAAAGGCGCGAAAATTGTGAACGGCCAGCCCGGCTGGCAATCGGATCGGAGTTACCTGACGCCCGAAGGCGATCGGCTGACGAATGCGGTCGAACAGGCCGGGTTCCTTCGCACCGTTCAGGACTGGATCGTCCGCCCACAGCTCCGCGCCGTTCCGGGCGTGGCCGGCGTCGACTCGATCGGCGGCTACGCCAAGACATTCGTGGTTGAACCAGATCCGGTGAAACTCTCGACCTACGGTATCTCGTATAGCGAGCTTGGCGAGGCGCTGGAGAACGCCAACCTCGCGGTGGGCGCGAACTACTATAACCGCGGCGGCGAAGGCTATTTGGTTCGGCTCGATGCGCGGGTTCGCTCGGTGGATGAAATCAAGAACGCCGTCGCCGCCACACGCGGCGGTGTTCCCATCACCGTTGGCCAGATCGCCAATGTCGAGAGCGGGGGCGACCTTCGCACCGGTGCGGGCAGCGTGAACGGCAAAGAAGCCGTCATCGGCACCGCGTTGATGCTTATCGGTCAGAACAGCCGCATCGTTGCGCAGGATGTCTCTGCAAAGCTCGAGCAGGTATCGAAGACCTTGCCGCCCGGCGTTACCGTCAAGGTGGTGCTCGACCGCTCGAAGCTGGTCAACGCGACGGTCGCGACCGTGCAGCGCAATCTGACCGAGGGCGCGATCCTGGTGGCGGTCGCGCTATTCCTGTTGCTCGGCAACTGGCGCGCGGCGCTGATCGCGGTGCTCGTTATTCCCTTCTCGTTCCTCATGATGGCAATGGGGATGAACGCCTTTCGCGTGCCCGGCAACCTGATGAGCCTGGGGGCTCTCGACTTCGGTCTTATCGTCGACGGCGCGGTGATCATCATCGAGAACTGTCTGGCGCGGCTAGCGCACCGGCAGGAACATGAGGGCCGGCTGCTCGCCCTTCGCGAGCGGCTTGAGGAGACCATGCGCGCCGCTCAGGAAATGATAAAGCCGACCGTTTTCGGGCAAGCAATCATCCTGCTTGCCTTTGCGCCGCTGCTCATGTTCACCGGCGTCGAGGGCAAGACGTTCTCGCCGATGGCAATCACGATCATGCTCGCGCTGGTCGCGGCCTTCATCCTGGCGCTGACCTTCGTGCCGGCCATGGTGGCGCTGCTCATTCGCGGCCGGGTCGCCGAGAAGGAAGTGTGGCTGATCCGCAAGAGCAAGGAGCGCTATCTGCCGCTGCTCGACAAGGCGATCGCACGGCCGTGGCCGTTCATCCTCGGCGGACTGGCCTTCTTTCTCGCCGCGGTGCCGGCGTTCGGATTGTTGGGCAGCGAGTTCATCCCGCAGCTCGACGAGAAGAATATTGCCCTCGCCTCGACCCGCGTTCCCTCGGTCAACCTCGAACAGTCGCTCGCTATGCAGCGACAGGTCGAGGCCGCCGTGAAAAAACTGCCCGAAGTCGAGCTGATGTTTTCCAAGACCGGCACCGCTGAGGTTGCGACCGATCCGATGCCGCAGAATATGTCGGACGGCTATATCATTCTCAAGCCCCAGGATCAGTGGCCCGCCAGCGTCCATACAAAAGCCGAGGTGATCGAGCGCATTGAGAAGGTGTCACGTGGTCAGCTCGGTCAAATCTATGAAATGAGCCAACCGATCCAACTTCGCTTCAACGAACTGATCGCGGGTGTTCGCGGTGACGTCGCCATCAAGCTCTACGGCGACGACCTCGACAAGATGGCGCAGACGGCCAGCGAGATGGTTCGCGTCCTGCAATCCATTCCGGGCGCGGGCAGCGTAAAGGCTGACCAGGTTGGTGGTGCGCCGACGCTCGACGTGAAGCTCGATCGCGCCGCCATTGCACGCTATGGTCTCACGATGCGCGAAGTGGCCGACACGGTTTCCGCGGCGCTCGGGGGCCGCGAGTCCGGTTTGCTCTATGAGGGCGACCGGCGGTTCGACATCACGGTGCGCGTGCCCGAAACCACGCGCACCAGCCTGGATGACATCCAGGCGCTGCCGGTGTTGCTTCCCGAGAAGGCCGGGCAAGCTCGCCAGCAAGTGCCGCTCTCGCAAGTCGCGCAGATTCGCGTCACCGAAGGCCTCAATGAGATCAGGCGCGAGAACGGCAAGCGCCGTCTCGCCATTCAGGTGAACTTGTTGGGACGTGATGCCGGGTCGTTCGTCGCCGAAGCGCAGGCCAAGATTGCACAGGTCAAACTTCCGGCCGGCTATTATCTCGAATGGGGCGGGCAGTTCCAGAGTCTGCAGGATGCATCTAAGCGGCTTTCGATCGTTGTGCCGCTCTGTTTCGCGTTGATCTTTGGCCTGCTCTACATGGCTCTCGGCAGCTTTGGACGCGCTACTGCGGTGTTCCTGGCGGTGCCCTTAGGATTGGCGGGCGGCGTGTTCACCTTGGCGCTCACCGGCATTGCATTCTCGGTATCAGCCGCTGTCGGCTTCATCTGTCTTGCGGGCGTCGCCGTACTCAATGGCCTCGTGGTGATGACAGCGATACGCGAACGGATCGAGGCAGGGTTTCCGCTCGCTCAGGCGATCCGCGACGGGATGGCCGAAAAGATGCGCGCCGTCGTCATGACCGGATTTGTGCCGGCGATCGGTTTCGTGCCGATGGCGCTCGCGCACGGCACCGGCGCCGAGGTCCAGAAGCCCCTGGCGACCACTGTTATCGGGGGCTTGGTTGCGGCTACCATTCTCACTTTGCTCGTTCTCCCCGCCATCGCCCGCGTGGTGCTTGGCTGGGGCGAACGCGTGGGCAAGCACCGCGATCCCGAGCCGGATGGCGGCGTGGCGGCGCATCCGACCCCCGAGCCGATCTCGACATGACACAGGAGGCGAGCATGAGCGAACATACCAAATTGCTCCGCATCTACACCGACGAGGCCGCCTATTACGGCGACCGCAAGGTGCTCGAGGTGGTCGCATCCAAGGCGCGTGACGCCAGACTCGCCGGCGTGACCGTGCTTGAGGCGCTTATTGGGTTCGGGCGATCGGCGCATCTTCATCGCAGGCATGTACTCGAAAGCGATCGAGCCGTGGTGATCGAGATCGTCGATTTCGACGCTCGTTTGCGGGCGTTCGTGTCGGACCTGTCCGACGTGCCAGGGATAGGATTGATGACGCTCGAAGCAGTGGAGGTTCTCGGGTCAGAGCTTTCGGTCAGCAGTATACAACCAGAGTGAGGTTTGGGATCAGGGTGAGGATCGTTCTTGGCGACTGATATTCCTTCCGCTTCGTCTCCACGGCCATCATTGCGCCGCTTTGCCCTGTTGCTCGTGCTGGTCGGGGCGGCAATGATTCCCGCCGTGATCCTGCGGATCGAAGGCTGGCGTCCCAACCCGCTGCTCGACACGTTCGTTTTCGGAGCGGCTATCCTCGCTGCGGGGTTCCTTTTGTCATGGGGCGCCGAGGCGGCCGAGAAGCGCATTTCGGCAGGGTTGATCGTGGCGATCGTCGCGCTGATCACCGTGCTCCCTGAATATGCCGTGGATTTTTACTACGCCTATTCGGCGGGCGCGAACCCCGGATCGAATTACGTCCATTATGCCGCGGCGAACATGACCGGCGCAAATCGGCTGCTCGTCGGCCTTGCCTGGCCGCTTCTGGTATTGCTTCACTGGCGGCGAACGCGGGATCGCGCCATTGAGTTACGGCCCGCGAACCGAACCGAAATCCTCTTTCTGCTTCTGCCAAGCATCTATGCCTTCGCGATCGTGGCGAAGGGCCGAATTTCACCCATCGACACCATCGTCCTTATCGCGCTGTTCGGGGTGTATATGTGGCGCGCCAGTCGGAAGGAAACTGGCGCAGACGCTGATGACGACGATGACGACGATGACGACGAGCCTGGCCCGGCCGCGGCGCTCATGCTGCTTTCACCCCTTCGCCAATGGTTAGCCATGGGAGCGCTGACGATCGTCGCAGCCGCGATTATTCTTGTATCCGCCGAACCTTTTGCAGAGTCGATGATCGACTCGGGCCGCCTTTTGGGGTTCGACGAGTTCTTGCTGATCCAGTGGCTCGCGCCGCTGGCCAGCGAAGCGCCTGCCGTCGTCGTGGCGGCGCTGTTCGTGCTGTCGGGCCGCGCCGCGTCCGGCCTCGCGACGATGATGTCCGACAAGATCAATCAATGGACTCTGCTAGTCGGCATGTTGCCGCTGGCGGTCAGCTTGGGCGCGGGGCATCTGACCAGCCTCCCGCTCGACACACGCCAACACGAGGAATTCTTCCTCACTGCCGCACAGTCGTTATTCGGTATCGGCTTGCTGCTGCGTCTTCGCCTCAGTCTGGTGGGTGCGGCGGCGCTCGCTACCCTTTTCGTCGCCCAGGTGGCTTTGGCGGTAATCTGGCAGGGTGACGAACTGCGTATCGTCAACAGTCTGACGTGGCTGGCTTGGGGCTATCTGGCGCTCGCGGCTGGCCTGTTCTTGACGAACCGCAAAGCGCTTGGCGCGCTTTTCAGGAAAACAGGCTAGTGAGACGGCCAGCGTCGTTGAACCGACACGGCCGGCCCGCCGGCAAACGTAGGAGGTGGAGTCGTTGTTTGACCAACTCGCCGCTCCGGTCCTCGACAGCCCAGCCTCTAGGCCGGGGAATACGCCGCAGCGCGAGGGTGAAGCCATGACGAGGGCTGCCACCTGGCTGGGCGCAGGGCTCGCCCTGACCGTGGACCAGGTGACCAAGCCGGCGGCCTTCGAGCTCGTTGCAAGCCACGGCGCGATACCCGTCCTCCCCTTCCTTACCATCACGTCCAGCATGAACGCCGGCGTTGCCTTCGGGATCGGCACAAGGGTGCATCCGATCCTGCTGATCGGGGTCGCGGCGACCGTCACGGCTCTTCTCCTCGCGATGATCCTGCGGTCGGCGAGTCCTCTCTACCGCGCCGTGCTGGGCATGATCCTCGGCGGCGGCATTGGGAATATCGCCGACAGGCTGCGATTCGGCGCCGTACGCGACTTTATCGACCTCCACTGGGGCGGATCTCACTGGCCGACGTTCAATATGGCAGATGCTTTCATCACCGTTGGCTTCGTCATCATGCTCATCGCCTGCGACGAGTCCAACGGGCATTTGAAGCCGCGATCCACCCGTTGCGGGAAGAACTGATGTCAGAAGCGGGGATGAATGAGGGAGCGCCACCCATGACAGGCCACTTCCTGTCGATCTACCGACAAGGCTTTGTGAGGGTCGCCGCTTGCTGCCCCCTCTGCAGGATCGCGGAACCGGCGTTCAACCTCGAGGAAACACTGAGGCTCGCCCGCAGAGGGAGTGATGAAGGGGTCGCGCTGATGGTCTTCCCGGAGCTCGGGCTGTCGGGCTATTCGATCGACGACCTCCTCCATCAGCGGGCCCTGCTCGACGAGGTCGAACGACGACTTCTGGAGCTGGTCGCCGAAAGTAGCGATCTCCACCCGGTCCTCCTCGTCGGGGCACCGCTGCGCCGTGAGGGGCGGCTCTACAACTGCGCCATCGCCATTCATCGGGGTCGAATTCTCGGCGTCGTGCCGAAGGGGCACCTGCCCAACTATCGGGAGTTCTACGAGAAGCGTTGGTTCGCCTCCGGGCGGGACGTGCGCGGCGAGATCTGCCTCGGAGGCGAGCCCGTTCCGTTCGGGATGGACCTCCTGTTCCAGGCGGAGGATGTCGACGGCCTGATCTTCCACACCGAGATATGCGAGGATGCCTGGGCGCCCGCCCCGCCCAGCGACTTCGGCGCGCTCGCCGGCGCGCTGATCCTGACGAACCTCTCTGCCAGCAACATCGTGGTGGGCAAGGCAGACACACGGCGACGCCTCTGCGAGGTCCAGTCCGGCCGCTGCTGGGCCGCCTACGTCTACTCGGCGGCTGGACACGGGGAGTCGACAACCGATCTAGCCTGGGATGGCCAGGCCTGCATTTACGAACTCGGGGCCCAACTCGCGGAGACGGAGCGCTTCAGCGCAGAGTCCCAGATGGCCGTCGCGGACATTGACATCGAGCGGCTGCAATTGGAGCGCATGCGGACCGGTACGTTCAACGAGGCGGCAATCGCCAACGGCATGCCGGACCGGCGCTTCCGTCGCGTGTCCTTCGTTCTCCAGCCGCCCGCTGGCGACTTGGGCCTGCGGCGACGCATCGATCGCTTCCCCTTCGTACCTAACGATCCAGCCCGGCTCGATCAGGACTGCTACGAGGCGTTCAACATCCAGGTGACCGGGCTCGCGAAGCGCCTTGAGACGACCGGAATAAGCAAGATCTGCATCGGCGTGTCCGGAGGGTTGGATTCGACCCACGCCCTGATTGTCGCGGCGAAGGCATTTGATCTGCTCGGGCGTGCGCGTACCGACATCCTCGGCTTCACGATGCCCGGCTTCGCCACCAGCAGCAGGACCAGGTCCAACGCGCATTCGCTGATGAGCGGGCTCGGGGTGACGGCCGAGGAAATCGATATCACGCCGCTGGCCAACCAGATGCTTCGCGATCTGCGGCACCCGTTCGCGAGCGGGGAGCCGGTCTACGACACGACCTTCGAGAACGTGCAGGCGGGGATCCGGACCGATCTCCTGTTCAGGGCCGCCAACCAGCGCCAGGGCCTGGTGCTCGGCACCGGCAACATGTCGGAGCTCGCACTCGGCTGGTGCACCTACGGCGTCGGCGACCAGATGAGCCACTACAACGTCAACGGCTCGCTTCCGAAGACCCTCATTCAGCACCTCATCCGGTGGACGGCGTCGAACCGGCTGTTCGACGCCCAAGTGACCGACATCCTGCTCGACGTGCTCGGGACGACTATATCGCCGGAGCTCATCCCGCAGGCATCCGAAGGCCAGTCGCAGAGTACAGAGGAAAAGATCGGCCCCTACGAACTCCACGACTTCTGGATCTACTATCTGACCCGATTTGGGCTGCGCCCCTCCAAGATCGCCTTCCTAGCAATGCACGCTTGGCAGGACGCCTCCGCGGGCAACTGGCCGCCGGGCTTTCCGGAGGACCAGAAGCGCTCCTATGATATACCTGCCATCCGCCACTGGCTCGACGTTTTCCTGCGCCGCTTCTTCGCCAACCAGTTCAAGCGATCCGCCCAGCCGAATGGGCCGAAGGTCACGACTGGCGGCTCGCTGTCGCCGCGCGGCGATTGGCGCGCGCCCTCGGACGCCAACGGCCAGCTCTGGATCGATGAGCTTTGCAACAACGTGCCCGAGGACCTCAACGCGGCGGACGTGTCTCCTCTGACGCAGGAACCACCTGCGGTAGCCGCGGAGGGCAGACCCATTGTCCGATGAAATCCGATACCATACGGCCCGGTGGCTGCGCACCGGCCGTCCGCACCTCGGGGCGCCCGGCGACATCGTCGTCCCGAGCACGGCGAAGAGGCAGCCCGACGTGGGTGCGACGGAGGCGCCGTTGCGGGGCGGCCCCCATCCAGGGCGCGGAGGGGCGGCGACGATCCATCGGCAGGCAAGCTGGAGCGAACGACAATGGCTGAGCATCCGAAGCCTTTGACCATGGCCGCAGAACGGTCGGGAATACGAAGGGAGGGCCGGGTGGGTCTTCCTGATGTGCGCAACGGTCCTGGGTGTCGCCACTTTGTGGCTTCCCGAACAGATTGAGCTGCCACGGGAAACTGCCCCGCGGCTCGCGTTTGCCGCCCGCGAAAGCCTCCTCGTAATGCTGTGGGTCGCCATCGGTGTCGGGATGGTGTCGACCATCCGGCGCTACTCGGCACATGACAATCCCGGCTCCGCCTTCGCTCCTCCAAGCGAGCGGCTGAGGGTGCCGCTCGCATTTCTTCAAAACACGCTTGAGCAGGCGACGATGACGAGCATCGCCTTTCTCGGGCTCTCCACCGTCGATGGCGACGCTCCGCTCGGCTTCATCACCGGCGCCGTAGTCCTGTTCGCGGCAGGACGGATCGAGGTGCGTGGCATGCCACTAAATGCCCAGTGTCGAAACCGGTCCAGCCTGAGCAAATATTCCGGGCGCATTGGCGGAAGCGCTTGACCTTTGGCTGAAAGATACAGTCCTCCGGCGACGCACCACAAACCTCATCAGGTTCGCCAGGTTTGACGCCAACGATACCGCGTCTGTCCCCAACGCGAACAGAGCTCCGACGATCAAATTATGGGCAAGCCAAAATGGAGCCCCCAGGAGGAAGAGCCCCTTCATACGCGTAGTCGATGTCTGCAAGCGCGCCAGACTACCCAGCGAGCTCCCCGTCAATGCCAGCGCAGACGGTATGCCGTGCCATGTCACTACCGAAAGGAAAGACAATATAATGAGGCTGGCTCCGTAGAGTCGCACGACGACATAGCGATCACGCACCGATGCCGAAACGACGAGCTGCGCGCAGGAAATGAGGCACGCGATCGCCGCCGTAGGAGATCCCAACATCAGAAAATACATCGCGAAGGCGGCAGCGCCTGCACTCTGAATTTGGACGACCTTTTTATAGTCGCTGAAAAACGGCCAGCTGATGACGCACAAAAGAGCCATGCAACCGAACGCGGTGGCAATCACGACGGCCCCCGCGCGGTTGTTCCTGTGTTGATCTGCGTGCCGCGCTCAGCTCTGTCTTTTCCCATAGCTGAAGCGTGAAGGAACGAGGTTAATTACGCTTTAATGGCCCTCATGAAATCGACCATTCAAGGCTTCTTTTGGATTGCTGTCACCTCACCCGCACTGCCAACAAGCGTGACATCAAAATCGACCTTGTCGCCGACCTTGGCGGCATCGGTGATCCCAGGCGCTGCCTTGAACGCCATCGTCATCGCCGGCCATTTGGCTTCCGGGATCGGGCCATGGTCGAGCGTGATCGTGCCTGCCGCCTTATCGATCTCCTTCACCGTCCCCTGTCCCTTGGCCTTGATCGCGGATGTCGCGGAGGGCGCCATTGCCATATTCGCCATATCGCCGCTCATCGCCGCATCGGGCGATGCCTGATTGGTCTCGGTCGCGATAGGTGCTTCCGCTTTTTTGCCGCACGCGGCGGTCAGGGCGGCGAGGCCGAGGGCGATAGTCAGTCGTGCATAGTTCATGGTCTTCTCCTTGCATGTTAGGCGGGTTGATGGGTGGGCTTGGTCTTGGTCTTGGGCTTGCGCAGCAGCAGATAGGCGGCGGGCAGAACGAACATGGAGAGCAGCGGCGCGGTCAGCATGCCACCGATCATCGGCGCTGCGATCCGGCTCATGACCTCCGAGCCCGCGCCCGAGCCGAGGAGGATCGGCAGCAGGCCGGCAAGGATCACCGCGACCGTCATTGCCTTGGGGCGGACGCGGAGAAGAGCCCCCTTTCGAACCGCCGTCTCGACCTGGCTCGCATCGGGATCGTGGCCGCGCTCTTCGAGCGCGTTCTTGAGGTAGATCAGCATCACCACGCCGAACTCGGCGGAGACACCGGCGAGGGCAATGAACCCGACCCCGGTCGCAACCGACTGGTTGAAGCCAAGGAGGTACAGCGTCCAGATACCGCCGGTGAGCGCGAACGGCAGCGTGCCCATGATCAGGGCAGCTTCGTCGAAGCGCCCGAAGATCATGTAGAGCAGCACGAAGATGATCAGCAGCGTCGCTGGCACCACCAGCTTGAGCTTGTCGATCGCCCGCTGGAGATATTCGAACTGGCCTGAGTAAGCGATGCTGACGCCCGGCGAGAGTCTGACCTGCTTCGCCACCGCCCTTTGCAGATCGCCGACCACCGAGGCGAGGTCGCGCCCGCGCACATCGACATAGACCCAGGTCGATGGCCGGGCATTCTCGGTCTTGAGCATCGGCGGCCCTTCGGCGATCGATATGTTCGCAACTGTACCGAGCGTGATCTGCTGCCCCGAAGGGGTCAGGACCGGCAGTGTCCGCAGACCCTCCAGGCTGTCGCGCAGTTCGCGCGGATAGCGCACGGTGATCGGATAGCGGGCCAGCCCCTCGACAGTCTCGCCGATCGTCTCGCCGCCGATCGCGCCCGAGACGATCGCCTGCACATCGGTGATGTTGAGCCCGAACCGCGCGGCGGCAGCGCGGTCGATATCGACATCGACATAGCGCCCGCCGGTCAGCCGTTCGGCGAGGGCAGAGGAAACGCCCGGCACGGTCTTGGCGACCGTCTCGACATCATGCGCGATGCGATCGAGCTGGGCGAGATCGGCGCCCGACACCTTGACCCCGATCGGGCTCTTGATGCCGGTCGCCAGCATGTCGATGCGGTTCCTGATCGGCGGCACCCAGACATTGGCGAGGCCGGGCAGCTTCACCGTGCGGTCGAGTTCGTCGACCAGTTTGTCCGGCGTCATTCCGGGACGCCATTGGTCGCGGGGCTTGAACTGGATCGTCGTCTCGAACATCTCCAGCGGCGCCGGATCAGTCGCGGTCTCGGCGCGGCCGGCCTTGCCGAACACGCTCTCGACCTCGGGCACCGTCTTGATCAGCCGGTCGGTCTGCTGGAGCAGTTGCGAGGCCTTGGCCGCAGAGAGGCCGGGCAAGGCCGAGGGCATGTAGAGCAGGTCGCCCTCGTCGAGATTGGGCATAAACTCACCGCCGAGCCGGGTGAGTGGCCAGGCCGTTGTCGCGAAGACCAGCGCAGCGATCACCAGCACCGCCTTCGGCTTTCGCATCGTCCAGTCGATCGCGGGGCGGTAGAGGTTGGTCAGCCAGCGGTTGACCGGATTGGCCTGCTCGGCTGGGATGCGGCCCCGGATCAACCACCCCATCAGGATCGGAACGAGGGTCACCGACAGGATCACGGCGGACGCCATCGCATAGGTCTTGGTGAAGGCGAGCGGCGCGAACAGCCGGCCCTCCTGCGCCTCCAGCGTGAACACCGGAATGAACGACAGCGTGATGATCAGCAGGCTGAAGAACAGGGCCGGGCCGACTTCGGCCGCGGCTTCGGTGACGACGATCCAGCGCATCTCGCCCTCGAGATGCTCGTCCGGATGATCCTGCTCCCAGCGCTCGATCTTCTTGTGGGCATTCTCGATCATCACCACGGCCGCATCGACCATCGCGCCGATGGCGATGGCGATGCCGCCCAGCGACATGATGTTGGCGTTCACGCCCTGAAACCGCATGACGACGAACGCGGCGAGCACGCCCAAGGGCAGGGTCAGGATCGCCACCAGCGCCGAGCGGACGTGCCAGAGGAACAGGCCGCAGACGATCGCGACGACGATGAACTCCTCAATTAGCTTGTGGGTGAGGTTATCGACCGCGCGATCGATCAGTTGCGAGCGGTCATAGACCGTCACGACGTCAACGCCGGGCGGCAGGCTTGCCTTCAGGGCGGCGAGCTTGTCTTTGACCGCTGCGATCGTTTCGCGGGCATTCTTGCCCGAGCGCAGGATCACGACGCCGCCGGCGACGTCGCCTTCGCCGTTCAACTCAGCGCTGCCGCGCCGCATCTCCGGACCGATCTGGATCGTGGCGACGTCGCCTAGCCGGACCGGAACGCCACCGCTTGCTGTCTTCAACGGGATCGCCCGGAAATCGTCGAGCGTCTTCAGATAGCCCGAGGCGCGGACCATATATTCGGCTTCGGCCATCTCCAGCACCGAGCCGCCCGACTCCTGGTTGGCTTGTCTGATCGCCTGGACTGCTTGTTGATGGGTGACGCCGTAGGCAGCGAGCTTCACTGGATCGAGCAGCACCTGATATTGCTTCACCATGCCGCCGATGCTGGCGACCTCGGCGACGCCGGTCACGGTTTTCAGCTCGTAGCGCAGGAACCAGTCCTGAAGCCCGCGGAGCTGCGACAGGTCATGCCGGCCGCTCCGGTCGACCAGCGCATATTCATAGACCCAGCCGACGCCGGTCGCATCGGGACCGAGCGCGCTACGCGCGCTCGCCGGCAATCGTCCCTGCACCTGGTTGAGATATTCGAGCACACGGCTGCGCGCCCAGTAGAGGTCGGTGCCGTCCTCGAAGATCACATAGACGAAGCTGTCGCCGAAGAAGGAGTAGCCGCGCACCGTCTTCGCCCCTGGCACCGACAACATGGTGGTGGTGAGCGGATAGGTGACCTGGTTCTCGACGATCTGCGGTGCCTGGCCCGGGTAGCTGGTGCGGATGATGACCTGCGTGTCGGAGAGATCGGGCAGCGCGTCGATCGCGGTCGATCGCACGGCCCAGACGCCCACGCCGATGAGGGCCAGTACGCCGATCAAGACGAAGAAGCGGTTCCTGACCGACCAGCGGATGAGATGAGCGATCATTGGCCCGCCACCTTGGTCATACGTCGTATCGTTGGCCCCGCGGGAGGCCGGTCGAAGCCGAAGCGAACGCGGTCCCCTGTCTTCAGGCCACGCGGAATCTTCGGATCGGGAAGCTGGAACGTCATCGTCATCGCCGGCCAGCCAATCGCCGGCACGGGCTCGTGGCTCAGCGTCACCGAATTGGCGGTGATCTGTTCGATCTTGCCGACGGTCTCGTAAAGCGTTCCCGTAGCCGCGGGCTTCGCGGCGGCGGTTGGCGTGGCAGCTCCGATTGGCCGCGCTTCGACACCGGACAAACTTGCCTCGGAATCAATCAGGAACTGGCCCGAGGCGACAACCTTCTCACCTTCGGAGAGCCCGGCGAGGATTTCGGTGTCATCGCCGGATTCCCTTCCGATTTGCACCTCTGCGGGTCGGTAGCGGCCCTTGTCGAGGGCCAGCATCACCAAGGTCCGCTTGCCGGTGCGGATCAGCGCTTCGGAGGGCACAAGTAACGCCGGTTGCGTGGCTCCACCGAACGAGACGGTAGCAAACATGCCGGGACGCAGACGTCCTCCGCGATTGGGCAGCTCGATCCGGACAGTAAGGGTGCGGCTGTCGGCCTGAGTCTCGGGCAGGATCGCCGAGACACGGCCCGACAAGGTCTCGCCAGGAAAAGCGGCAAGCGTGGCCTGCACGGTTTGTCCGGGTTTGAGCGGACCGGCGATCGCCTCGGGTACAGCGGCATTGAGCCAGACCGTGCCGAGGCCATTGACCTCCGCGAGCGTCTGGCCTGCCATCATGGTCATGCCCGCCCGCACGTTCAATGTCTTGATGACCCCGCGGGTGGGCGTAGAGATTGTGATGACATTGTGCGGCCGTCCCGCTCGCTCGACCGAGGCGATCGTGCCCGACGACATGCCGAGCAGCATGAGCCGCTGGCGCGCGGCCTGGGTCAGCGCCGCGTTGCCGGTGCGGCGGACCGCAAGGAATTCAGCCTGCGCGCCGCCCCATTCCGGCACCAGTAGGTCGGCAAGAGGTGCCCCTGCCCCGATGATGTCGCCAGGTGCGCGCGCATAGACGCGCTGGACGAAACCTCCAGTGCGTGCCTGGACGACTGCGATATCACGCTGATTGAAATCGATCGTCCCCGTCGCGGTCACGCTACTCGCCAAAGCGCCACGTCGGACCAGGACGGTGCGCAGCCCGAGCGCCTGAGACGCGGAAGGATCTATTGAAATCCCCGGCGCTGCCGAGCCTGCCCCCGCCTCATCTGCATAGCGGGGGATCGTCTGCATCCCCATCGACGAAAGGCCGGGACCGTCATGATGTTCGGCCGGGATCATCGGGTCGTACCAATAGAGAATCTTGCGCGCGGCGGGCTTCGCGCTCTCCGGATCGTGCGAACCTTCCCATTGTTGGGCCACGGTAAAACCGATCCCGCCAGCAGCGAGCGCAAGAAGAGCAGCGGCACCAAGAAGGCGGCTGCGGGTAATTGTAACTTGGCTCATCGCGGTGCGCTCCCGTAAGTAAAGTTCAATCCGGCTCCGTCCGCTGCGACCTTGGCTTCGCGATCAACGGTCGTCAGGGTGGCATCGGCGAGCGCGGCAAAAGCGTCCGCGACGTCAATCAGACTGGCGCGGCCCGCACCATAACTCGCTGTTTCCAACTTCACGCGCTGCTCGGCGAGCGGTTGCAGCGTGCCCTGCGCGCGCATCCACTGCTCATGATGCATGACATGGTCGGCGATATCAGCGTCAAGGTCGGCGGCAAGCGTGCGCCGCGCGGCCTCGCGTTCGGCCAAGACCCGCCCGGCACTGGCCTGGGCCGCCGCGATCCCGGCATTCTGGCGATTGCGGGTGAAGAACGGCAGGCTGACCGTCACGCCGGCCGAGATAAAGTCGCCGAAACGGGGGTCGCGGCGTTGATAGGCCAGGTTGACACCGAAATCAGAGCGCCGACCGGCGTCGGCCACACGCACATCGGCATCCGCCTGGTCGGCCTGGGCATCGATCATCTCGATGGTGGGATGGTGATCAAGGCCGGCACGCAGCTTGGCGGCATCGACCGGGAATTCAGGGATTGGTCCAGCGATCTCAGGCGCGGGATCGCCTGTCCAGCGGGTCAGCGTCGCGCGGGCGCGCGCCACGTTGGAGACCAGTTCGCTGCGGCGATCCTGCATCGCCGCGACCGCCTGCTGACCGGCAAGCGTCTGCGCCGGCCGTGCGTTGCCCGAGGCGACAGCCCCCGGCGTCGTTCCCACCACGCGCTCGAGCCGGGAGAGAACATCGTCGAGAGCGGCAAGCCGGCGTTCGGCGTAGGCGAGATTGATCCAGGCAAGCGCGGTGCCCACCTCGACGGTGCGCGCCTCGACCGCGGTATCGGCCTCGGCCACCTTGATGTCGCTATCGGCGCGCGCCTGCTGGGCATGGCGCTTGGCGAGGTTGGGAATGTCCTGGGACACGCCGACCCGCGCCATGGTGAAATCGTCGCGATTGGGCTCGAACGCGAGCGGTCCCGAGATCGGGAAGCTTTCGACGCTCACGCCGAGCGTCGGATCAGGCAGAGCTCCGGCCGCGCCGCGCGCGTAACGCGCGGCATCGGCGCCGAGCGCCTTGGCCTTGATCGACGGGGCTTCCTGTCGGGCGCGCTGGAGCGCAGCTTCGAAGGTGAGCGGACCGGCGAATGCAATGCCGGGGATCGCCGCAAGAAGCGGCGCGCAAAGAAACAATCGCATGGAAAACTCCTGATCGGAGGGTCAGGCCGGCATCGCGCAATATGACAGGCATGTCAGTGGCGGCGGGATGGGGGGCATCCCGCCGCCACTGCTGGCCTAGCCGTCTATGCGACCTGTAGCGGCCAGAACCTGTGCTTAGCCGGCCGAAGGGGTCGACGAAGGCTGTGCCATGCTGTGCATCTGCTTCATGCAATCAGCAGCGTCTGTGCTGCTCATCTTCATCATGTCGCAGTCGCAAGTCGCCACTTGCGTGGCATCAGGCACCCAGACGCGCCGCTGGGCCGGTCCCGTGGCACGCGGGCCATATTGCGGGACCGACTTCCACTCATAGTGGCCGGACTGTTGGCTGTGGTTGGGCTGGCCGGCGAATGCGGCGCCAGGTGCGGCAAGGGCTACGCCGAGCAGGGCATAGAAAACACGGTTTTTCATGACTGTAATCCTTTGGCAAAACATCGTGGTAGCCGCAGATCAGACGGGATTGTAGATTTCCGCTGAGAATTGACCCGGTAGGGGCATAAATTTCCATTGAGAATTGACCCATGTTTGAACCCGCCCCTGGCTGACCAGTCTGGGGTATCGGGAGTGATCGACATGG
>NZ_JAFCWO010000014.1:0-41779 GCF_049897605.1 Sphingomonas sp. DC1600-2 | reverse complement strand
CCGCCCGCCAGCAACTGGTCGAGAAGCTCATTCGGTATCGCAGGTTCTTTGCGTCGGGACATATGGGATCTCCTCTTTACCCATTATGCCCGCCCACACACGGAAATCCTGACAGTCCCCCGGTGCCGGTCAGCGATACGCGGCCGCCGCTCGACCGGGATGGGGTGCGCAGGCCAGGTCAGTCGCACGACGTTCTTCCACACCCCTAGCGTATCGGCGGGTCGGCGTTTACATGGACCGCCACGACTCGCTCCCCACTACGCGCAGGACACGGCATCCCATGGACATTCGACTCGGCTTAACCTTCGACGATGTCCTGCTGGTGCCGGCGGAATCCGACATCGTACCGAGCCAGACCAACACCGCGACGCACGTGACCAAGGGTATCGCGCTCGATATCCCGATCCTGTCGTCTGCAATGGACACCGTGACCGAGGCGGACATGGCGATTGTGATGGCGCAATTGGGCGGCATCGGTGTGCTGCATCGCAATCTCGAGATTGACGAACAAGTCGCCGCAGTGCGAGCGGTCAAGCGCTTCGAAAGCGGCATGGTCGTCAACCCGATCACGATCGCGCCCGGTGCGACGCTCGCCGAGGCGCAGGCTTTGATGGTGCGCAACCGCATCAGCGGTATCCCCGTGGTCGAGGCCGATGGCAAACTCGTCGGCATCCTTACCAATCGCGACGTGCGCTTTGCCGAAAACCCGCATCAGCCGGTGTCGGAGCTGATGACCCACGAGAATCTCGCGACCGTCTCGACCGGCGTCGGCAAGGAAGAGGCGCGCCGTCTGCTCCATCAGCGCCGGATCGAGAAGCTGTTGGTGGTGGACGAGCAATATCGCTGCGTTGGCCTGATCACCGTCAAGGATATCGAGAAAGCTGTCACCTATCCCAACGCTACCAAGGATGCTGCCGGGCGCTTGCGCGTCGCCGCCGCAACGACGGTGGGCGACAAGGGGTTTGCCCGCACCGAGGCGCTGGTCGATGCCGAACTCGATCTGGTGGTGATCGACACCGCACACGGCCATAATCGCGACGTTGCGCGCGCGGTCGAGCGGGTGAAGAAGCTCAGCAATTCGGTGCAGGTGATTGCGGGCAACGTCGCCACTGCCGAGGCAACGCGCGCGCTGATCGATGCGGGCGCGGATGGCATCAAGGTCGGCATCGGGCCGGGCTCGATCTGCACCACGCGCGTGGTCGCAGGCGTCGGCGTGCCGCAATTGACGGCAGTGATGGATTGCGCCGAAATCGGCCTGAAGGCGGGCGTGCCGGTGATCGCCGACGGGGGCCTGCGGACCTCGGGCGACCTCGCCAAGGCGCTGGCGGCGGGTGCTTCGGCGTGCATGATCGGGTCGCTGCTGGCGGGCACCGAGGAAGCGCCGGGAGAGACCTTCCTGTATCAGGGGCGCGCGTACAAATCGTATCGCGGCATGGGTTCGGTCGGCGCGATGGGTCGCGGATCGGCTGATCGCTATTTCCAGGGCGACATCAAGGACCAGATGAAGCTGGTGCCCGAGGGCATTGAGGGCCAGGTGGCGTTCAAGGGCCCGGCCAAGGACGTGATCCATCAGCTCGTCGGCGGGATTCGCGCGGCGATGGGCTATACCGGCTCGGCCACGCTTAAGGACCTGCAGGAGCGCGCGCGCTTCGTGCAGATTACGGGTGCGGGGTTGAAGGAAAGCCACGTCCACGACGTCGATATTACGCGCGAAGCACCGAATTACCCGACGCGCTAACTGCATCTCCCTCTCCCCGCTTGCGGGGAGAGGGCTGGGGAGAGGGGCAATGTTGCGCCGCCTTCCCGTTGCGTCCCCCTCTCCCCGACCCTCTCCCCTGAAGGGGAGAGGGAGAAAGATGCCATGACCCCATCTGCCCGCACCCAAGCCGCGATCGAACTGCTCGACCAGATCATCGCGGGCGCACGCGATTCGGGGGCGGCGGCGGATACGATCGTCGCGCGCTACTTTGCGACGCGGCGTTATGCTGGATCGAAGGACCGGCGCGCGGTGCGCGAATTGGTCTATGCCGCGATCCGGGCACTCGGCGAACGTCCGGCCTCGGGCCGCGCGGCGTTGCTGGCGCTGGCCAAGGCGGACCCGGAACTTGCCGCGACCTTTGACGGCGTCGGCCACGGCCCGGCAGTGATCGGACCGAGCGAAACCCCGGCCAAGACCGGCATCGCGCCCAACTGGATCCTCGATCGCTTGCGCCAATCGGGGCTGGATGATTCCGAATTTCCGGCCCTGATCGACCGCGCGCCGCTCGATGCGCGGATCAACCGCGTGATCGACGAAGTGATCGAGATTGAGGGAGCCGAGCCGATTGCCGGGTTGCCAAACGGGTTGCGTCTGCCCTCTGGCACGCAGGTCGAACAACTCCCGGCCTACAATCATGGTGCGATCGAAGTGCAGGATGCAGGCAGCCAGTTCGTCACGCTCGCTGCGCGGGCCCAGCCGGGCCAGCGTATCGTCGATCTGTGTGCAGGCGCAGGCGGCAAGACGCTGGCGCTTGCGGCGGCGATGGGCGGGCAGGGGGCCCTGCTCGCCACCGATACTGATCGCGCCCGCCTCTCCCGCCTTGCCCCGCGGGCGGAACGCGCGCGCGCCGGGATCATCGAAACGCGGCTGCTCAATCCCGGACGCGAAGTCGAGATGCTCGACGATTGGCTCGGCAGCGCCGATTGCGTGCTGATCGATGCCCCCTGTTCGGGCACCGGCACGTGGCGGCGCAATCCCGAGGCGCGCTGGCGGCTGACCCCGGACAGGATCGAGCGGCTGGTCGAGACGCAGCGCCATGTCCTCGAAGTCGGCGCGACGCTGGTCAAGCCGGGCGGCACCCTCGTTTACATCGTCTGTTCGCTGCTCGACGAAGAAGGGGCTGGGCAAGTCGCGGCATTCCTCGCGGCCAATCCGGGGTGGCGCGCGCAGTCGGTCGATCTGGGAGCAGGACGCGCGCATGGCGCGGGCACGCGGCTGACTCCGGCACACGATGCGACCGACGGGTTTTTTGTCGCGCGATTGCAACACGCGTGATAGCTCTGTCGTCGTGCCAAAGCTGGAGTATCTCATGCGTTATACGTCTGTCGCCGTCGCCGCTGCGCTGACGCTGCTCACCGTTGCGACTGCGGTGCAGGGACAACGCGGTGAGGATACGATCGACGGGCGGTCGATGGCGCTGCTCGCGCGCGGTCGGGCGCTGCAGGCGGCGGGCAATCTCGACGCCGCGACCGACACGCTGGAAAGCGCGCTTGCGGTCGATCCGCGCAATCGCGGTGCGTTCGTGACGCTCGCGGAAGTGGCCAAGACACGCGGCCTGCCGGGCAAGGCGATCCGCTTGTATCGCGAGGCGTTATCGCTTGATCCCAATGACGTCGTTGCCTTGAGCGGGCAGGGCGAGGCGCTGGTCGCCAAAGGCGCAGTCGCGCGCGCGCGCGAAAATCTCGCGCGGATCAAGACGGTGTGTGGCAAGCGGCCTTGTCCCGAGGTAGCCGCGCTGACGGCATCGATCGCGAAGGGGCCACCCATCGTAACGGCCGCAGCAGCGGCACCGGCGGCAGCTCCCAAGAAAGACTGAACCCCGGAACGGGGAGGAGCGACTAGCCCAGCGCGCGCGCCAAGGCGACGAACTCGGTGACGCTGACGGTCTCGGCGCGCCGCGTTGGGTCGATGCCAACGCGCTCCAGCGCCTCAAGCGCGCCAGTAACGCCTTTGAGGCTTTGCCGGAGCATCTTGCGACGCTGCCCGAACGCAGCGGCCGTCAGCCGCTCCAGCGTCGCGAAGCGGACGCCCTCAGGCGCATCTGCGGGCACGATATGCACCACCGCCGACATCACCTTGGGCGGTGGGGTGAAAGCCGAGCGGTGGACCGGCATCGCCAGCGTGGCACGCGACCGCCACTGCGCGAGCACCGCAAGCCGCCCATACGCCTCGCCGTCGGTTGGCGCGACGATGCGGTCGGCCACCTCGCGCTGGAACATCAAGGTCAGGCTTTGCCACCACGGAGCCCACTCCGCCGACAGCCAGCGTACCAGCAACGCCGTGCCGATATTATAAGGCAGGTTGGAGGCGATGTGCGGCTTGCCCTCGAACAGCGATGCGGCGTCGATCTCCAGCGCATCGCCCTCGATCACGCGCAGCTTGCCGGGAAACGCCTCGCCCAGTTCAGCCAGCGCGGGGATACAGCGATGATCGCGTTCGATCGCCGTGACGCGAGCACCCGCCGCCAGCAAGGCGCGGGTCAAGCCGCCGGGGCCGGGGCCAATCTCCAGCACTTCGGCGTCGTTCAAGTCGCCGGGAATCCGTGCGATCCGCGCCAGCAATTGCGCATCGAGCAGGAAATTCTGCCCAAGCGCCTTGCTCGCATTCAGACCGTAGCGTGCAATAACGTCGCGCAGTGGTGGAAGGTCGGGGCGCGGGGGCACCGAAGCGGGCTGGCTCACGCGTCGGCGGCAGCGCGGCGCTCGGCTGCCTCGCCCGCCAGCCGGATCGCGGCGATCGTCGCGCCGGGCTCGGCAATGTTCTTGCCGGCAATGTTGAACGCAGTCCCGTGATCGGGCGACGTGCGCACGATCGGCAAGCCGAGCGTGATGTTCACGCCCGAGTCGAAATACAGCGTCTTGATCGGGATCAGCGCCTGATCGTGATAGCAGCACATCGCAGCGTCATAGGTCGCGCGGGCGCGGGCATGGAACATCGTGTCGGCAGCAAAGGGCCCGGTCGCGTCGATCCCTTCGCTTTGCAGGATCTCGATCGCGGGGGCGATCAGGTCGATCTCCTCGCGACCGATCGCACCGCTTTCCCCGGCATGGGGGTTGAAGCCGGCAAAGACGATGCGAGGCTTGAGGATCCCGAAATTGCGCATCAGCCCGCGCGCTGTCGCGCGCGCTTTCGATACGAGCAGTTCGATCGACAACAATCCGCTCACTGCAGCAAGCGGAACGTGGGTGGTGATCGGAACGACGCGCAAGTCAGGGCCAGCCAGCATCATCACCGCATTCTCGCCCGCTATGCCGCAACGTTCGGCCACGAACTCGGTCTGCCCCGGATGGTTGAAGCCGATTTTATACAGTTGCGCCTTCGACACCGGCCCCGTCACCAATGCGCGCGCGGCACCGGAACGCACCAGGCCCGCCGCGAGCTCCAGCGCGCGCAGCGCACAGCGTGCACCCTCGACATCGGGAATGCCGGGCATGATTTCGCCGCCATCCTCGACCGTCAGCACCGGCAACGCAGTCTCGAACACGCGGTTGGTATCTTCCGGGTGCGAGATCGGCTCTACCGGTCCATCCCACACCGCCGCGATCGCCCTGGCGTCGCCCGTGGCAAAGAACGGCGGCAATCCCTCCGCAACGCGCTGCGCCCAGGCTTTGGCGATGATCTCGGGGCCGATCCCGGCCGGATCCCCCATCGATATGGCGAGCGGCGCGAGCATGGCGTTTTCTCCCCGGTCAGCGATATTCGATGATCGCGTCGCGTCGCAAATCGCGGAGCAACTGGTTCGCGCGCAGGTTCACGCGTGAATTTTCCATCGAAGTTCGGACCTGCTCGACGCCGGGAATGCGCGGCCCAGTCGCTTCGTCGCGCCCGCACAGCACCAGCGAGCGGATGCCGTCCTTCGCCGACCCGAAGGGCGGGGTCGATTCGCCGACCTGCAGTTTCAGCATGATCTCGCGCAGCGGTCCCGGCAGATCCTTGATCCGCACCGAATCATTGTCGACCACGTCGGCACCGAGCGCGGTCGCAACCTTGGCGACTTCACCGCAACCGTGAATCGTCTGGCTCAGCTTGGCGAACTCGGTAACGCGCGCATCGGCCTGGGCCTGCGTCGTGCCGTCGGCAAAGCGCACGCTGAGCTGCTTGAGCGTCAGCTTGGCGTCCATCGGATCGGCGACGCCGACCTTGCGCGTGTCGACCAGATAGATGATCGAGAAACCGCCCGGCACCTCGATCGGGCCAGCCAGATGCTCGGGCGTCATCGACTTGATCGCCTCAACCAGCGTCGGCGGCAATTGCGCCAACTGCGTTTCGCTCAACCAGTCGAGATCGCCGTCGGTCGCACGCGTGGTGGCGTCGGACAGGCGCGCATAATAGCCGAACGTGTCCTCGCCCTTTTCGCGCTTCTGGATCGAACCGATAATCTGTTGCGCCTGGTTGAACACTTCCTGCGCGCGATCCGGATCTGCCTTCAGGTAGATTTCGCGCACGTGATATTCGGTCGTGCCCTGCTGCTTCTTCAGCTTCTCGATGATGGCGTTGACCTCTTCGTCGCCGACTTTGATGTCGACCTTGCGCCGCAAATAGCGGTTCCACGAAAGCTCGGCTTCGATCTGGCGCTTGAGCGACCGCTCCGAGGAACCGATACCGCGCAGATAGGCCCGCATTTCGGCGACGGATTTGCCGAAGTTGCGCGCGACGGTCTCATAGCTCTTGTTGACCTCGTCGGGCGCAATCTTGACCTCGGCGGTCTTGGCCTGCTGGATCTGCAACGTTTCGTCGATCAACTGGCGCGCGGTCAGCAATTTGTACTGCGCCATTTCCTCGGGCGACAGCTTCAGGTCGCGCGCCGCCACCAGCAAGGCGACGCGCTGGTCGATATCGGTGCCGGTGATGACCGCCCCGTTGACGATCGCAGTCGGCTTGCGAACGTTGGGATCGACCTTGCCGAAAATCTGCAGGTTCTTCGGAATGTCGAGCCCCACGGCGGGCGTCGCATCATCGGGTACGGTCTGAGCGATCGAACCGCCGCTGCTCGAAACAAGCGCGACGAGTGCCGCACCGAGCGCCAAACGGCGGCCGAGCGAACCGAGGCCGGTGGTGGTTGCGCCGGTCTTCTTGGTGATATCAGTCTTCACGTAGTTAAAATCCCATCCCGCGCGGTCTGCGTTTCTGCTCAGCCCAACGAGCCCTTGGAAAAGGCCGTGCAACAGGCCGCCTGAACCAGTGCTTAGCGGCCAAGATTTTTGAATGCCAGCGTCAACAGGAAGCTGTTGCCGGCACGCGCGTCGCCGGTGTCCTGATAATCGCGCTTCCACGTCACCCCCAGGCGGAGGCAATCATCCTCATATTGGAAACCCAAACGGTGCCGGACCGGATCGAAACCGTTGGCCAGCGACAGCGGATCTTCGTTGCGGTCGGTGAGGTCGATCACGGTCGATCCGAAGACCGACCAGAATTTGGTGACCTGCACGCGTGCGCCCAAGCGCACTTCCTCGCGGTCGCGCAGATCCTCCAGCGTCGGGTCGATGTTGCGATTGAGCCGGAGATAGCCGATGAGAACATAGGTGCTGCGCGAGCCGACCCTTGCGTCCACCTCGTTGCGGCGAATCGCCAGATTGCCCTTGTCGAGGCGATAGCGATGCGTGATCGAGACGAAATCACGATAGCGAATTTCCGTGCGCCCGACGATGTCGGAGACCCGGCCCGAAAGCCCCGTCCCATCGGGAAACAGCGTTTCGCGATTGTTCAGGCGATAGCTCTGACCGATATTGGTCGAAATCGAAAAACCGGGAAGATCGGCCGACCAATCGACCCCATAAGTGAAGCGAGTCGAATCCTCGAACCGGTCGTATCCCGGGAAGCGGTTCAGGGCGAACAGGTTGGAATCCTCGAGATCGACTGCCCGGGAATCTTCGTTCGGCACGGCAAGATTGGTCGTCTGCGGCGAAGCGACCACTTGAAACCGCGGGGTCAGGCGCTGCGTGCCGCCCAGGAAGGTGCCGATGAACGGCCACTTCACATCGATTGCGAATGCGCCGATCGCGCGCGCACTGATCCCTTCATTGCCGCGATAGCTCGCCACCGTCGTGGCCAGCGTGTCGTTGGCATTGTACACATCGCCGCGACCGAACGCTGTGAATGTCACCTCCTGGCCCCAGGGCGTCAATTTGCGCAGATCCCACTGCGCGCTGGCAAAGGCGCGTTGCGTATCCTGGCCCGCCGGACGCGAAATCGCGAGGCTGTTGGCTTGCAGTTCGAACGTGCCGCCCAGCAAGCTGTCGGTAAAACGGTGGCGGTAATCGATTTCGGGCAGCGCGATCGGTTGCAGGCCCTGGCGATCGCCGACGCGCATCGTCTGGACGTACCAGCCGGCGATCGAGAAATAGCTGTCGGTATCGATGCGCTCGACATTCGCGGTGGTGCGCAGGCGATCGTCCTGCGAAATGTCATAGCGACGCAGGAAGGTGCGATCGGTGGTCAAGCGCAGCGATCCGCTGACGCTCCAATTCTCATCGAGCTGGAAGCGGGCCACCCCATCCAGATAGCCGCGAAACGAATCGGGCGTGCCGGGCGCGGTCGGGGTGAGCAGATCGGCACTGCGCGGGCTGGCGGTGGCGTACGCCTTGATCGAATAGGAACCGAGCGTGTTGAGTTCCTGATACTCCGCCTTGAGCATCGGCAGCACCGCGCTGAAAAAGCGCGGGGTGATCGTCAGCCCCTTATTGGGGGCCAGCGCGAAGTGATACGGCTGCGCAAATTCGAAGCCATTGACTCGGCCGTAGCGGAAATCGGGTGAGAGCAGGCCGCTATTGTTGCCTTCGCCGACAGGATTGGAAAAGGCGGGCAGCGGCAGCGTCGGCAAGCCGAACAGGTTGATGCGCGCGCCCGTATAATAGATCCGGCCGCGATCGGGGCGATAGAGTACGCGAACCGCCGTGATCTTCCATGTCGGCTCTTTCGGGCAGTTGCTGGAATCGGTCACCGCGCACGGCGTGTACGCCGCATCCTCCAGCACGACGACTTCATCGAGCGAGCGCGTGCCCTTGCGTGCCGCCAGGCGTCCGCCCTTTTCCAGCACCAGCAACATATTGTCGACGACGCCGTCCTTCAGCGCATCGGTCAGTTCGATCGAATCGCCATAGGCCGTATCGCCACCCGGATTGACGACCGCGATGTTGCCGCTCGCGTGAACCTTCCCGGTCTTTCGGTTCCACACCACCTTGTCGGCGCGCAGGCGGTCGCCGGAGCGGTACATACGGACATCGCCCGTTGCGGTGACGATGTCCTCCTTGCTGTCATATTCCAGGTTGGTCGCGGTGAACTGAACCTGATCGTCGCTCGCGCTCGGCGTGCTCGATGGGGGCGGGGGCGTTACCGGACGCGTTTGCAAATCCTGCGCACACGCCGGATTGGCGAGCAGCACAGCGGGAAACACACAAGTGGCAAGGAGAACGGCACGCTTCACGTCGGAACAAGCACCCTGTTGCGAGAAGGCCCCGGATGTACCCCGGTTGCCGCTGGTCGATCCCGCCCTATCGCATCGACACCGCTTTGCTGCAATCGTGCTGCGGCGAATTCGGTGCCCCCGCTTTGCCAGCGACGCGTCGCTGTCCTAAGAACGCGCGACTCATCGCATTTTTTTCGTAACCGAGGCCTCCCCATAATGCAGATCGATTTTTCCAGCGCCGCCCCCGCGTCGGGTGCCGCCATCGCCCTTCTTGTCGAGAAAGAGGGGCTCGCGCGTCTCGCGACAACGCTGATCGACGCGGCTGCGCTCGATCTGGTGAAGGCGGCAGCGCAGGCGAGCCGGTTTGACGGGGAAGCGGCCGCTGTGGTCGAAACTTTTGTTGCCGATGGCACCGGTGGCGTGCGGCGTGTCCTGTTGCTGGGCACCGGGGCGGCAGGAGAGGCCGAGTATGAGCGGGCCGGTGGTGCATTGACCGCGCGCTTGCTGACTTCCGGCGTGCAGACGGTCAGCGTCGATTTCGGTAGCGCCGGGGCCACGCCAAAGGCGGCGGCGCGTTTCGCGGCGGCTGCCGCACAGCGCGGCTGGCGGCATGACATCTATCGCACCAAGCTGCCCGAGAAATCCAAGCCGACTCTGACCACGATCGTGCTGCACGGCGCGCCTGAGGGCACCGATGCGGCGTGGAGCAAGCAGAAGGCGCTGACCGAGGGCCTGGAACTGACCCGCACGCTGGTGGCCGAGCCGCCAAACGTGATCTATCCCGAAACCTTCGTCGCCAAGGTGCGCGCCGAGGTCGAGGGGCTGGGCCTGGAGATCACCGTGCTGGGCGAAGCCGAGATGCGCGAACTGGGCATGGGCTCCTTGCTCGGCGTGTCGCAGGGTTCGGCCAAGCAGGCGCAGTTGCTTGCGCTCAAGTGGAATGGCGCGGGCGCGGGCGATCCGGCGCTGGCGCTGGTTGGCAAGGGCGTGACCTTCGACACTGGCGGCATTTCGCTGAAGCCCGGGCCCGGCATGGAAGACATGAAGTGGGACATGGGCGGCGCGGGCGCGGTGGTCGGCGCGATGAAGGCGCTCGCCGGGCGCAAGGCCAAGGCCAATGTTATCGGCGTGTGCGGCCTGGTCGAGAACATGCCCGATGGCGACGCGATCCGCCCCGGCGACGTGCTAACCTCCATGTCCGGCCAGACGATCGAAGTGCTCAACACCGATGCCGAGGGGCGGCTGGTCTTGTGCGACGTCATCACCTGGGTGCAGCGCACGCACCACCCCAAGACGATCGTCGATCTCGCCACGCTGACCGGTGCGATGATCGTAAGCCTCGGCCACGAACATGCCGGCTGCTTCGCGAATGACGATGCGCTGGCAGACCAGTTGCTGGCAGCGGGCAAGGCCTCGGGCGACCTGTTGTGGCGCTTCCCGTTGTCGGATGCCTATAACAAGCTGATCGACAGCCCGATCGCCGACATGAAGAATGTCGGCCCGCGCGGGGCGGGGTCGATCACCGCGGCGCAGTTCATCCAGCGCTTCGTCGAGCCGGGCGTGAAATGGGCGCATCTCGACATTGCCGGTATGGTTTGGGCGGACAAGCCGGGTGCGACCTATGACAAGGGCGCGACGGGGTATGGCGTGCGTTTGCTCGACCGGTTCGTTGCGGACAATTTCGAGGGCTGAGCGTGTGTTCCCCTCCCGCTGTGCGGGAGGGGTTAGGGGAGGGCGGTGTTTCGGGTCGAACGGGTGCCAGCGATGGATTCCCCTCCCCCAGCCCAGTTCGGGGTCGGATGTGCCCCCAGCACATCCTCGACAGCGCGGGGCGCTGTCGACCCCGAGCTCGCAAGCGGGAGGGGAGTAGGTGCAAGTCGATTTCTACCATTTGACGCTCCAGCCGCTCGACCGCGTGCTGCCGCGCATTGCCGAGCGCGTGGTCGAGGGGGGCGGGCGGTTGCTGGTGGTGGCGGAGAGCGTCGACCAGCGCGCCGCGCTCGACCGCTTGTTGTGGACCTATGCCGCCGACAGTTTCCTGCCGCATGCGCAGGCCGACGGGGAGGGCGATGCGGCGCAACCGATCCTGATTGCCGAGCAGCCGGTCGCGGCGAACACCGCACGCAACATCGCGATTGCCGATGGCCTGTGGCGCGAGGAAGCGCTGGGCTTCGACCGCGCTTTCCATTTCTTCGACGAAGACCGCATCGGCGCGGCGCGGGTGGCGTGGAAAGCGCTGACCGATCGTCCCGGGATCGAACGGCGGTATTGGAAGCAGAATGACAATGGCCGTTGGGAGCAAGCGGCCTGAGGGTTGCCCAGAGGCTTGCCCAGAGACTTGCCCAGAGACTTGCTTTGCCGCGCCCCCGCGACTAGGGACACGCGACTTTCCAAATCCCCCACCTATCAACACAGGAGCTTCACGGTCATGGCCGCGAACCGCACGTTTTCGATCATCAAGCCCGACGCCACGCGCCGCAACCTGACGGGTGCCGTCACCAAGATGCTCGAGGAAGCCGGCCTGCGCGTCGTCGCCTCCAAGCGCATCCACATGACGCGCGAGCAGGCCGAAGGCTTCTACGCCGTCCACAAGGAACGCCCGTTCTTCGGTGAGCTGGTCGAGTTCATGATCTCGGGCCCGGTCGTCGTGCAGGTTCTCGAAGGCGAGAACGCGATGCAGCGTAACCGCGACATCATGGGCGCGACCAACCCCGCCAATGCCGAGCCGGGCACGATCCGCAAGGAACTGGCCGAATCGATCGAAGCCAACACCGTTCACGGTTCGGATTCGGACGAGAATGCGGCGATCGAAATCGCCTATTTCTTCAAGCCCGAAGAAATCGTCGGCTGATCATCTGATGCAATGGCGCGTGCGACAGGCAGGTGTGGCGGATGCCGACCTGCTGTCGCTTGTCGCCAATGCGACCTTCCTGGATACCTATGCGCCGTCTTTGGAGGGCGCGGACTTGCTCGCGCATTGTCTCAAGAACAATCGCGCTGAGGCCTTTGCGGTGTGGCTCGCCGATCCCGCGACCATCGTGACCGTTGCCGAGATCGAGCCGGGCCACGCACCGCTCGGGTACGCCGTTCTCACCGCACCGAATTTCCCGATTGCGCTGGAGCCGACTGATATGGAGCTCCGCCGCATCTATTCGTTGCGGCAGGCACATGGGACCGGCCTTGGGCCTGCGCTGATGGCGCGCGCGATCGAGGATGCGACGCGGATCGGCGCGCGCCGGCTGTTGCTCGGCGTGTGGGAGCAAAATGCGCGGGCGCGCGCTTTTTACGAACGGCACGGCTTCCGCGTCATCGGCACGCGCGAATTTCAGGTCGGCAGCGAAGTGCATATCGATCCGATTTACGCGCTGGACCTCTCGTCTAGGGTTTCGGCTTCGGCTTGACGTTGGCCCACACCGCATCGAGGCTCGCTTGCGTGCCGCCGAGTTCGTGCAGGTGCAGGCTTTCGAGCTTGAGCGAACGGCCGAACGGGAAACCGCCCTCTGCCTTCCAGCCAATATCATAGATGCCGCGCGTGGTGCGCGGGGTGTCGCCGTCCCAATAGGTGAGCGCGATGAGGACGGGCAGGCGGCCGGTTTTCTTTTCCGTGGCCCCATCGGTTGCCTTCAGCACTTCATGCTCGAACCAGCCGCGCTCGATCGTATCGCCGACGGTATCCTTGCTGCCGATGCCGAGCTCGCTCGGGAAGGTAACGGTGGCATCGCGGATCGGGTGGCGGTCGTCATGCTGGAGCAGCAAAGCCGTGCCGTTGGCCGCAGGCACCGCGCGCACGTCGAAGCGCGAGGAGTCGCGCTGCGCCTTGACCGCGGCGACCTGCTTGTCGGCCTGGTCGGCGCGGTGATCGGACCAATTGAGATACAGGCTACCGCCCGCGATCAGCAGGCCTGCGACCGCGATAAATTCGCCGAGGTTGATCCAACGCCGCCGCGTTGCTGCGGCTTCCGCCTTGGCGACGGCTTCGGTCGCCGCGATCTGGATCGCGGGATCGTGCGGGGGCGGGGTTTTCGTCATATCGTCGGTCATCGTCCACCCGCTTCCAGCAAGCGCCGCGGCGCCACCAATTCCCAACTGATCGCGATCCGATCGCCAACGCGGTCCCAATCGACCTCTTCGCGATCGAGCCGCATCGCAATCCAGCCAGATGGCCCGAGATAGGGCGGGCTATAATAACACTCCGGGTCCAGCTCGATCAGTATCGCTTGCTCGTCGCGGCCATTGGTCTTGACGATCACCACGGTTTCGCCGTCGCCATGATGGTTATGCCAGAAATAGGCGAAGAACTTGCCCTTTTCGAGCAGGAAGCCCGGCGACCCGTGCGATGCTCGCTCGACCGTTTCCGGCAGCGCGAGGGCGAGCGCGCGGACCTTGGCGAGCGGGATATCGGGATCGGGGCTCATCGCGTGACGAAGTCTGCCAGAACCGACGGGTAAAGACCATGCTCGGCCGCGAGCACGCGCGCGGCGAGGGTGTCGGCGGTGTCGCCGGGGAGGATCGGCACTTCGGCCTGGCCGAGCACTTCGCCGCCATCGAGCTCCTCGGTGACGACATGGACCGAGCAGCCCGCCACCGCATCGCCCGCCGCGATCGCGCGGGCATGGGTGTCGAGGCCCTTATATTTGGGCAGCAGCGAGGGGTGGATGTTGATGATCCGCCCACGCCAGCGCGCGACGAAATCATCGGACAGCAAGCGCATATAGCCAGCGAGCGCGATCACCTCGACCCCGGCGGCGCGGAGCGCAGCGTCGATCGCGGCTTCATAGTCGGCCTTGGGAATGCCCTTGGGCGATTGGGTGAAGGTGGCAAGGCCCCGGTCGCGCGCCCAGGCGATGCCGACGGCATCGGGCTTGTCGGACGCGACCAAAGCGACGTCATAGCTGCGTGCGTGCTCGACCAGCGCCATCATGTTGGAGCCGCGGCCCGAGAGCAGGATGCCGACCTTCCGGTTCAAGACTCCCCTCCCGCCTGCGGGATGGGTTGGGGGAGGGGCGTGTCTTCACGCGATGCGATGCTGTTGGAGGTCAGGCCCTCCCCCAGCCCCTCCCGCGTGCGGGAGGGGAGCAGGCGCGCGTCACCCATGATTGTGCGTCGCGGTCCAGGCGCTACGACCGCCCCAGGTTTCCAGCGAGCCCGTCACGGTGCAACCGCGCACGCCCGCTTGGACCGCGCCGATGGTGAACACGGTTTCGCCCGCCGCAGTCAACGCTGCCGTCACCGCCTCGACCTGATCGGGCGCGACGGCGGCGACCATGCCGATGCCGCAATTGAAGGTGCGCGCCATTTCCTCGGGCTCGATATTGCCCTGCGCTTGCAGGAACGCCATCAGCCGTGGCTGCGGCCAGGCATCGGCATCGATCCGCGCGTGGACGCCTGCGGGCAGCACGCGCGGCACATTCTCGAGCAAACCGCCGCCGGTGATATGGGCAAGGCCCTTGATCCGGCGCTCGGCCAGCAAGGGCAGCAGTGACTTCACGTAAATGCGCGTGGGTGCCATCAGCGCGTCGATCAGCAGCACGTCGGCATCGAACAGCGCCGGGCGTGCCAGCTTCCAGCCCTTGTCGGCAGCGAGGCGACGGACCAGTGAGAAGCCGTTCGAATGCACGCCCGACGAGGCAAGACCCAGCAGCACGTCTCCCGGCGCAATGTCCTGCCCGGTCAGCACGCGGTCCCGCTCGACCGCGCCGACGCAGAAGCCAGCGAGGTCATAGTCATCCGCGGCATACATGCCGGGCATTTCCGCAGTCTCGCCGCCGATCAGCGCGCAGCCCGCCTGGCGACAGCCTTCGGCAATCGAAGCGATCACGCGCTCCGCCACCGCCGGATCGATCTTGGCCGTCGCATAATAATCGAGGAAGAACAGCGGCTCGGCACCCTGCACGATCAGGTCGTTGGCGCACATCGCGACCAGATCGATTCCGACTCCATCATGCGCATTGTGGTCGATCGCCAGTTTCAGCTTGGTGCCGACGCCATCGTTCGCGGCGACCAGCAACGGATCGACGAAACCCGCCGCCTTGAGATCGAAAAAGCCACCAAAACCGCCGAGTTCGGCATCCGCGCCCGATCGTCGGGTCGACTTGGCGAGCGGCGCAATCGCCCGGACCAGGGCGTTGCCCGCTGCAATCGAGACGCCCGCTTGGGCATAGGTGTAGGACGTCGCGTCCGGGTTCGTATCGCTCATGATGACCGCCTAGCCATATCCTGCTTGGATTTCCACGCCTCCTTCGCCAAAAGGGCGCCGACATGTCGATCCGCCGCTTTTCCCGCCCCCTGCAGTTCGCCGCTGCGCTTGCCCTTGCGGCGACCGGTGGGCTTGTGCTCGCGCAAGTCGACGATCCCGATCAGGGGCTGGCGGCTGCCGACAGCTCGGGCAGCTATGAGGTCAGCGGCATCGCCGTGGATGTTGTCGGCAAAACCGCCGATGCCGCGCGCTATGCCGGCTGGCGGATCGCACAGCGCAAGGGCTGGGCAATGCTCGCGCAGCGCATGGGCCAAAGCGCCACGGCACTCTCCGACGGTGCGCTTGACGGAATGGTGTCGGGGATCGTCGTCGAGGACGAGCAGATCGGCCCCAACCGCTACGTCGCACGGCTCGGCGTGCTGTTCAGCCGTGCGAAGGCCGGTGCAATCCTGGGGATTGCGCCCGAGGCGGCACGATCGGCCCCAATGCTGACGATTCCGATCGAGATCAGCGGCGGCGTCGCCACGGGCTTCGAGCAAAAGACGGCGTGGCAGGACGCGTGGCGGCGCTATCGCACCGGCAACAGCACGGTGGATTATGTTCGGCCGAGCGGCACCGGCGGTGACGCGCTGTTGCTGACGCTGGGGCAGGTCGAGCGGCCCGGTCGCGGCTGGTGGCGCGTGGTGCTCGATCAATATGGCGCGAACGACGTGCTCATCCCCAAGGTCACACTGCGTCGGGAATGGCCGGGCGGGCCGATCATCGGCATGTTCGAGGCACGGCACGGCCCGGATAACCGGTTGCTCACGCAATTTTCGCTCCGCGTCGACCGGGCCGATGCGTTGCCCGTGCTGCTCGACGCCGGGGTCAAGCGGATCGACGATACCTATCAGGCGGCGCTGCACGCGGGGCTGCTGGGGACCGATCCCGGCCTCGCTTTTGTTGCGCCGGTCGTTGCCGCGACACCGACCGATACGCCAAGCGATGTCGGTACCGGCGACGTCGCGGCTGGCACTCAACCGGGTGCGAGCGGCAGTGTGATCACGATTCAAGTCGATACGCCCAGCGCGGGCTCGGTCACCGCGACCGAATCGGCATTGCAAGTGGTGCCGGGGGTGCGCTCGGCCGTCACCACCAGCCTTGCCATCGGTGGCGTGTCGGTGATGCGAGTCGGCTTCGATGCCGATCCCGCTGTGTTGCGCGCTGCGCTGGAGGCGCGCGGCTGGACCGTGGTTGCCAGTGGCGCGACGCTGCGCATACGGCGCTCGGGGCAGCCATCCGCAGGTGGGCAAGCAGCCCCGCCGGCTGATAACACGACGGGTTGACGGGATGCTTCCGGCCCAAATGGCATTGCCGCTCGACTGGCCTGCCGATCCGCGTGACGACGAATTTCTGATTGGTCCATCGAACGCCCGCGCGGTGCAGCAGCTCGAGCGCTGGAGCACCTGGCCGGTGATGGCCGTGGTGGTCACAGGCCCACGCAAATCAGGCCGGAGTCTGCTCGCCCGGATCTTCGCCGCCAAGACCGGTGGCGGTTTGATCGACGATGCCGAACGGCAGAACGAGACGGCGATTTTCCATGCCTGGAACCGCGCACAAGAGGATCGCCGCCCGGTCGTGATCGTCGCCGATGCGCCGCCGCCGGAATGGTCGATCAAGCTCCCCGATTTGCGCTCGCGGCTGAGCGCAAGCCCGACGATCCGGATCGGCGATCCGGACGAGAGCCTGATGCGCGCGCTGTTCGAGCGGCAGTTCCTGCGGCGCGGGCTCGATGCCCGGCCGGAGTTGATTCAATGGCTCGTGGTCCGGGTCGAGCGCACGCATGTTGCGCTGCTACGCGCGGTCGATGTGCTCGATCAAGTCGTGCTGGAAAGCCACAAACGCTTGTCGATTCCGCTCGCGCGGGCCACATTGGAGGAAGCGGGGTTGATCCCCGGTCGCGCACCCGAATCGATGGAAAACCCATGACCCGACCCGCCCATATTGCGAGCCTGGACCACGACGACGACCCCTTTGCGGGGAGCGAGGGTAGCGACCGGTATTTCAATCGCGAGCTGTCGTGGCTCGCCTTCAACCGGCGTGTGCTGGAGGAAGCGTGCAATACGGCGCACCCGCTGCTGGAACGGCTGCGGTTTTTGTCGATTTCGGGCTCGAACCTCGATGAGTTCTTCATGGTCCGTGTGGCTGGCCTGAAGGGGCAGCAGCTTCAAGATGTCGCCCGCTTGTCGAGCGACGGGCTCACCTCGGGACAGCAACTCGCCGCGATCGTCGCCGAAGCCGACGCTCTGGTGACGAGCCAACGCGACGTGTGGCGCGACCTGCGTCGCCAGTTGGCCGAGACCGGCATCGCCGTGCTCAGTTCGCGCACGATCGACGAAGCGCTGTCACCCGAAGACCTGCACTGGCTGGAAACGCAATTTCGCGAACAGCTCTTCCCGATCCTCACGCCGCAAGCGCTCGATCCGGCACATCCCTTTCCGTTCATGCCCAATAAGGGGCTGGCGGTGATGTTCGATCTGGTGCGGATTTCGGACGAGCAGCCGATCCGCGAACTGGTGATGATCCCGGCACCGATGCCGCGCTTCATCCGCTTGCCGGGGGAGAAGGCCCGCTATGTCGCGGTCGAATCGCTGGTGAAGCGCTTCGCGCCGTTGGTGTTCCCCGGCTACCGCGTCATCGGCGGTGCCGAGTTCCGCGTGCTGCGCGACAGCGACATCGAGATCGAGGAAGAGGCGGAGGATCTCGTCCGCTATTTCGCCAATGCCATCAAGCGCCGCCGCCGTGGCCGGGTCATCCGGCTCGAGCTGGAAAGCGGGATGCCCGAGGGGCTGGGCGCGGTACTGCGCGACGAGCTTGGCGGATCGGATGCCTTCGTCACTGAAAGCGGAGCGTTCCTGGGCGTCGGTGACTTGGAGGCGATCGTCGATGAGGATCGTCCGGACCTGAAATTCACGCCCTTCTCGCCGCGCTTCCCCGAGCGCATCCGCGAATATGGCGGCGACTGTTTTGCCGCGATCAGCGCCAAGGACATTGTCGTCCACCACCCGTATGAAACCTTCGACGTGGTGCTGGCCTTCCTCAAACAGGCCGCAGCGGACCCCGACGTGGTCGCGATCAAGCAGACGCTCTATCGCGCCGGCAAGCAGCCCGCCGTCATCAACGCGCTGATCGCCGCCGCCGAGGCCGGCAAATCGGTGACTGCGGTGGTCGAGCTGAAGGCGCGCTTCGATGAGGAGCAGAATCTGCTCTGGGCGTCGGCGTTGGAGCGGGCCGGGGTGCAGGTCGTCTATGGCTTCATCGACTGGAAGACCCATGCCAAGGTCTCGATGGTCGTCCGCCGCGAAAACGGGCAATACCGCACCTACTGCCATTTCGGTACGGGCAACTATCACCCGATCACAGCGAAGGTGTATACCGACCTCAGCTTCTTCACCGCCGACCCGCGGCTCGGGCGCGATGCCGCGCAGATGTTCAACTACATCACCGGCTATGTCGAACCCGAGAATATGACGCTGATCAGCCTGTCGCCGCGCGATTTGCGCCCGCGCCTGATGCGGTTGATCGACGCCGAGATCGCCAATGCGCGCGAGGGCAAGCCTGCCGCGATCTGGGCCAAGATGAATTCGGTGGTCGACCCCGCCGTGATCGAGAAATTGTACGAAGCCTCAAACGCAGGGGTCGAGATCGACCTGATCGTACGCGGAATTTGCTGTCTGAAGCCCGGCGTCCCCGGCATGTCCGAGAATATCCGTGTTAAATCAGTGATCGGGCGTTTTCTGGAACACAGTCGCATCTGGGCGTTCGGCAATGGCAAGGCCTTGCCCAATGACGGTGCCAAGTTGTTCATTTCCTCCGCCGACTGGATGCAGCGCAATTTCGACCGGCGGATCGAATATATGCTGCCGATCGAGAATCGGACTGTTCACAAACAGATTCTCGACCAGGTGATGGTCGCCAATCTGATCGACAATGAGCAAAGCTGGGAATTGCAGGCCGATGGCAGCTATGTGCGCGTCCAGCCGGGCGAGCGACCATTCAACCTGCACCGCTATTTCATGACCAATCCGTCGCTGTCCGGTCGCGGTGCCTCGCTCGCCGCAAGCGGGTCGGTGCCGAAGCTTTCGCTGCGAAACCGGCGTTAGTCGCCCGATGGCGACGCTTCTGTTCCGCAAGGCGAAACCCGAAATCACGGGAGAACCACGCACCGGCATCATCGACATCGGGTCCAACTCGATCCGTCTGGTCGTCTATCAAGGCCCGGAACGCTTGCCCGCGATCCTGTTCAACGAAAAGGTGATGGCAGGACTCGGTCGCGGCCTGGCCGAGACCGGGACGATCGCCGAATCGGGGCTTGCGGTTGCCAGTGACGCCCTGGCACGCTTCGCCGCCGTCGCGCGCGAGATGGAGGTGACGCGGCTGCGCACCGTTGCAACCGCTGCTGTGCGCGATGCGACCAACGGCAAGGTCCTGCTCGACACGGCGCGCGATCTCGGGCTTGAGGTCGAGCTCCTGTCCGGCGAACAGGAAGCGACGGCGGCCGGACACGGTGTCTTGTCGGCGATCCCGGCGGCCGATGGGATCGTCGGCGACCTTGGCGGCGGCAGCCTTGAGTTGATCCGCATCAGCGGCGGCAAGGTGGGCGAGCGCGTCTCTTTCCCGCTTGGCGTGCTGCGGCTCGGCGCGCTGCGCGACAAAGGGCAGGGCGCGCTGCAACGGCAAGTCGCGCGCTTGCTCGATGCCGCCGGGTGGACGGGCAAGGGCGCAGGGCTGCCGCTGTATCTGGTGGGCGGATCCTGGCGCGCGCTGGCGCGGCTTGACATGCATTTGGGCAGCTATCCGCTGCCCGTCATCCACGAATATGCGATGTCGGCCGAAGCGGTCGCGCGGATGGGGCGCACGATCAGCCATGTGAACAAGGCCTGGCTCCGCGCGATCCCGGGCCTGTCGGCGGGGCGCGCCGCGACGCTGGGCGATGCGACCGCCTTGCTGGTGGTGTTGCTCAAGCATTTGCAGATCGAGACGACGATCGTCTCGGCCTTCGGCTTACGCGAGGGGCTGCTGTACGGCGCGCTCGACGAAAGCGTGCGCGCGCAGGACCCGCTGATCGTCGCAACGCGTGATGAAGGGCGGCGGCATGGCCGCTTTGCCGAACATGGCGATTTGCTCGATGGCTGGATCGCGCCGCTGTTCACGCGCGATGCGCCGGACATGGCGCGACTACGGCTTGCGGCATGTTTGCTTGCCGATGTCGGCTGGCGTGCCAACCCGGAATTTCGCGCCGAACGCGGGGTCGAAATCGCACTGCATGGCAATTGGGTCGCAATCGATGCGCGTGGCCGCGCGCTGGTGGCGCAGGCGCTCTACACCAGCCTTGGCGGCGGCACCGAAACGCCCGCGCCGCTGGGCGTTCTCGCGACACCGGCGGACTTGCGCCACGCGGTGTTGTGGGGGCTGGCGATGCGGCTGGGCCAGCGAATGAGCGGTGGATTGGCCGGGCCGCTGCAACGCTCGTCGCTCGCCGATGATGGCAACACGCTCACGCTCAGCGTCGCGTCGGGGGATCTGGCACTTTACAGCGAAACGGTGGAACGTCGGCACTCGGCGCTTGCTACCGCGCTCGGGCGCAAGGCACTGATCCTGGCGCGGTAGCGCCTGCGGTCGCGTCAATGGTCGGTGCTGGGCTCCGATGAAGCGGTCGTCATTGCTTTCATCGCAGCGGTCATAGCGGCCTCAACCTGTGCTTGCGCAGCCGCGATCGCGTCCCGTTGCTGCTTCATGGCAACCTCGATCGCCGATTGCACAGCGCCCGTCGCGATGTGTTGCTGTTGTTGTGCGGCCTCCATCGCAGCTTGCACTGCGGCAATCGCGGCCTGGTGCTGTTGCTGGGCGGCGGCCATCCCTGCTTCTACCGCATCTTGCGCCGGTCGCTGCGAGTCGCCTTGCCCGGCGGGCGGTTGCGATGGATCCTGCTCAATCATAAGTGGTACTCACTTTGGGCGCGGCGGCGTCTGAACCCGAGGGGTGATCTTCGCCCACATAGTCCTGGGAGATCGCGACAACCATCCGCAGCGTTTCGATCGCTTTCGTAATCAGATGCTGCCCTTCCTTAGCAGCCTCCAGATAGATGCGATCGTTGGTTGCAAAAAAGCGCGCCAGCCCGGCTGCGGATGCCGCTGTGGCAATCATCGTGGAATTGCGCAGTGCATCGGTGGCATCCTGCACCGCGATACTAAGCGCCAGCCTGATTTGCGGGTCGGCATTCTGCATCATTGCTCAGCCGCTGCTGGCTTGGGCGAGGGAGCCGCCACTGCCGCCGCGATGCGCGCGAGCGCGGCGGTCGCCGCCTCCGCATCCTGACCGGCTTGCACAACGCGCGCCTTCAAGACGTCGACGGCCAACCGCGCCTGCTGCTCGTAAACCGCGACGATTGCCGAGTTTGGCGAGTGCGCGCCGGGACCGGGCGGGAGCGGTGCGCCCAGGATTTGGGCACAAGCCGCCGCCGTCGTCGCGGATGCGATCGTCGCATCAGCTTGCTGGCGGATCACGGCCTGAAGCTGCCCCAGCGCAATGGCCTGGGCGCTCGCCAGTTCGACCATCGCCGCGGCGGGATTGTCGGCTGCGCCTTTGGTCAGCGCCTGGATTGCCGCTAGGCTGTCCAACACCTGCGCGTTGACCGTAGCGAACGGTTCCGCGGCAGCCTCGGCCGCTGGATTTGTGTCGGTGTGGTCTTGCACTATCGTCCGCCTTTCAGGCTACGCCAGAAGCGACGGGACCAGCCGCCGGTTGGCTTTCGGCCACCGGGGCCATCGCGGCGGGACTGTGCAACGTGTTGGCCTGGGCGTAGATCAGGGCGACGCCCTGCGCCGTGGCGGCCTGGGCTGTGATATAGGCCTGTTGCTGCGCGAAGGTAGCGTTGTGCGCAGCCATCGCGATCGCCTGGGCGACTGCCTGATAAAGCGAGGCCAACGCCACGGCGGGGGCGGAACCAAGCGTGACCACGCCAGCTTGCGAAACAGAATCGGTGATCTGGCTGTTGACGGCGGTAGGATAAGCCATGGGTCGTGCTCCGGATTTGGTCGTTCGAGACGAATGTGTGGGGCGTTAAAGCCCCCTCACACGACCCGACTGCAAAATATCTTCCGTGGAGGCTCCCGTGCTTGCGGTATCGATCGAATATAGGGTGGCAACCCCCATCGTCGTGGCCGCTTGCGCTGTTACGTAGCTTTGTTGCTGTGCCGCTGTCGCATTGTGCGCGGCATTGGCCAGCGCCTGCGCGGTGGCCTGATACAGATTTCCCATCGCAATCGCCGGGCTCTCACCCAGAACCTTGACGTTGGCTTGTGTAACCGAGTCGGTGACTTGATCGTTGACAGAGGTCGGAAAGGCCATGAACGTTCTCCCGCTACAAAAAGTTTCGATATCGAAACTTTGCATGGCGAACGTTACCGGTCAATGAAACCCGGAACGAAAGAAACGGGGCTGGCTGATCGTCAAAATTATTGCGGATAGACCGGGGCGTCCTCGGTGCGCGTCATCTTCAACTTGCCGTTCACCACTGCAAAGGCCAGCCGCCCCTCGACCAGGTCGAGCGCATCGCGGCCGAATTGGTCGAAGCGCCAGCCCTCCAGGATCGACAAACCGCTGCGTTGACCCGCGGCCAACGCGTCGAGATCATCGGTGCGCGCAAGCAAGCGCGCCGCCACGTCGATTTCCTTGGAGCGGATCTTGAGCAGCAGCTTGAGCAAATCGGCGACCAGCGCGCCGTCCTTACCCATGCCGGGCTTGCGGTCGTCGCGCGAGGGCAGTTCGTCGGGCGACATCGGTTGCGCATGTTCGAGCGCCGCCATCAGCCGCGCGCCGATATCGTTCTGCGCCCATGTCGCGGAAAGCCCGCGGACCTTGGCGAGATCGGCCTGCTTGCGCGGGGCGTGACCCGCCAGATCGGCGATCGTCTCATCTTTGACGATGCGCCCACGCGGCAGATCCTTGCTGCGCGCCTCGATCTCGCGCCAGCGCGCCAGCGCCTTCAGGCGACCGAGCACTTCGGGCTTGCGGCTGGGCACCTTGATCCGGCGCCAGGCTTCCTCGGGATCATTGGCGTAATTCTTGGGGTCGCCGAGGCGCTCCATTTCCTGGTCGAGCCAGGCCCCGCGCCCGGTGCGGCGGAGCCGCTCGAGCATTTTGGGGAAGATCTTGGCGAGATGCGTCACGTCGCCAATCGCATATTCGATCTGGCGCGCGTCGAGCGGACGACGGCTCCAGTCGGTGAAGCGCGCGCCCTTGTCGACGGTGATGCCGAGATAGGCGTCGACCAGATTTGAATAGCCGACTTGCTCGCCTTGCCCCAGCGCCATCGCGGCGACTTGGGTGTCGAACAGCGGGTGCGGGGTGGTGCCGGTGAGGTTGTAGACGATTTCGAGATCCTGCCCGCCGGCGTGGAAGACCTTCAGCACGTCCTCATTATTGACCAGCAATTGCAGCAGCGGCGTCATGTCGAGGCCGGGGGCGAGCGGATCGATCGCGGCGGCTTCGTTCACATCGGCAATCTGGATCAGGCAGAGTTCGGGCCAGAAGGTGTTCTCGCGCATGAACTCGGTATCGACGCAGACGAAGTCGGCTTCGGCCAATCGGGTGCAGAGATTGGCGAGGGTGGCACTGTCGGTGATGAGCGGATGGATATGCATACAGCCCCCCATAGCGAGCGCCGGGCGGGTTGACAAAGGTGGGTGGGGGAGGGAAGCGCAGCGGCTATATTCGCCGTCACCCCGGCGGAGGCCGGGGCCGCTGCGTTGTCAGGCGTTGCGCTTCGATACACAGCGGCCCCGGCCTTCGCCGGGGCGACGAACATGAGAAGATTTATGCACGCCTATCGCACTCATACCTGTGCCCAGCTTCGCGCCTCCGATGTCGGGGCCTCGGTCAAGCTTTCCGGCTGGATTCACCGCAAGCGCGACCACGGAAACCTGCTGTTCGTCGATCTGCGCGACCATTATGGCATCACCCAGATCGTCACCGACAGCGACAGCCCGACCCATGCGGTGCTCGACAAATTGCGCCCCGAGTCGGTCGTCACCATCACCGGCGACGTGGTGGCGCGTTCGCCCGAGACAGTGAATGCGGCGCTGCCTTCCGGCGAAATCGAACTGCGCGCCCGCGATGTCGTGGTACAGTCGGCGGCGCAGGAATTGCCGATGCCGGTGTTCGGCGAGAATGAATATCCCGAGGAAATCCGCCTCAAATATCGCTATCTCGATTTGCGGCGCGAGCGGCTGCACGCCAACGTCCTGCTGCGCTCCAACGTCATTTCCTCGCTGCGCCAGCGGATGATCGGGCAGGGCTTCACCGAATTCCAGACGCCGATCCTGACCGCCTCCTCGCCCGAGGGCGCGCGCGATTATCTGGTGCCGAGCCGCGTGCATCCGGGCAAGTTCTACGCGCTGCCGCAGGCCCCGCAGATGTTCAAGCAGTTGCTGATGGTGGCGGGCTTCGATCGGTATTTCCAGATCGCGCCGTGCTTCCGCGACGAAGATGCGCGTGCCGACCGTAGCCCGGGTGAATTCTACCAGCTCGATTTCGAGATGAGCTATGTCACCCAGGACGACGTGTTCGCCGCAATCGAGCCGGTGCTGCACGGCGTGTTCGAGGAATTCGCAAACTGGCAGGGCAAGGGGCGCACCGTCTCCCCGCTGCCGTTCAAGCGCATTCCGTACCGCGAATCGATGCTGAAATATGGCAATGACAAGCCCGATCTGCGCAACCCGATCGTGATCAGCGACGTGTCGGAGCATTTCAAGGGCTCGGGCTTCGGCCGCTTCGCCTCGATGGTCGAAGCGGGCGATGTCGTGCGCGCGATCCCGGCGCCCGGCACCGCCGAAAAGAGCCGCAAGTTCTTCGACGAAATGAACAGCTGGGCGCAGTCCGAGGGCTTCCCGGGTCTGGGCTATGCCACGCAGAAGGATGGCGTGTTCGGCGGGCCGATCGCCAACAACCATGGGCAAGAGGGCATGCAGGCGATCGCCGCTGCACTCGGCATCGGGCCGAATGACGGCATCTTCTTCTCGGCGGGCAAGGCAGCGCAGGCCGCCAAGCTGGCGGGGCTGGCGCGCACCCGCGTTGCCGAGCAGCTCGAGCTGATCGACCAGAAGCGCTTCGAATTCTGCTGGATCGTCGATTTCCCGATGTTCGAATATGATGAGGACGCGAAGAAGGTCGATTTCAGCCACAACCCCTTCTCGATGCCGCAGGGCGAGATGGAAGCGCTGGAGACAAAGGACCCGCTCGACATTCTCGCGTACCAATATGACATCGTCTGCAACGGCATCGAATTGTCGTCGGGCGCGATCCGGAACCATCGCCCGGAAATCATGTACAAGGCGTTCGAGATTGCCGGGTACACGCAGGCCGATGTCGATACCAATTTCGCGGGCATGATCAACGCCTTCAAGTTCGGCGCGCCGCCGCATGGCGGCTCGGCACCGGGGGTCGACCGCATCGTCATGCTGCTGGCCGACGAGCCCAACATCCGCGAGGTCATCACCTTCCCGATGACGCAGAAGGCCGAGGATCTGATGATGGGCGCACCCAATTTCGCGACGCCAAAGCAGTTGAAGGAACTCAACATCCGCGTGACCGGTGACGGCGCGCGGGCACAAGAGGGCTGAGGATGCCCGCAAGCGAGCCAATGCCCCAGTGGAACCGCCGCGGCGTGATCGGCGCGGGGCTTGGCTTGCTGGCCGCACCGGTGATCGGCGCGGGGGTAGCTTCGGCGGCCGATGCCACGGTGACGCCGCATATCGTGCGGCTGGCACCGGGGCTCGACCGCTATCTGAGTGTCGACACGCCGATCGAGACGATCGCCACCGGTATCCGCTGGGCCGAAGGGCCGGTGTGGGTGCCGCGTGGGGACTATCTGCTGTTTTCGGACCCGCCCGCCAACGTCATCCGGCGCTGGTCGCGCGCGACGGGGACCGAGGTTTTCCTCTCGCCCTCGGATGCGGTCGCGCCTGACCCAGCCACGGTGCGCGAAGGCGGGTCGAACGGGCTGACGCTCGACCATGCGGGCAATTTGCTGATCGCCGGCAGCGGGTCGCGCGCGGTGGTGCGACTCGATCTCAAGACCAAACGCCGGACGGTGCTGGTCGATCGCTATCAGGGCAAGCGCTTCAACAGCGTCAACGATCTGTGCGTCGCGGCGGACGGCGCGATCTATTTCACCGATCCGCCTTATGGGCTGGTCGGGGGCGACCAATCGCCGCTCAAGGAACAGCCGCACAATGGCGTCTATCGCTGGACGCCCGGCGGCGAGGCGGTGCTGGTCGACGGCACGCTCACCCGGCCGAACGGCATTGCGCTGTCCCCCGATGGCAAGACGCTGTTCGTCTCGGTCTCGGACGAGCAGGAGCCACGCATCATGGCCTATGCGCTCGATGCACACGGTATGCCGACCGCGCGCACGCTGTGGCTCGATGCCAAGCCGATGCTTGCAAACGCCGCGCCGGGCCTGCCCGATGGAATGAAGATCGCGCGCGACGGTACGCATTTCAACAGCGTGCCCGGCGGGATGATGATCCTCACGCCGGACGCCGAGCCACTCGGACTGATCGCCACCGGCGCGCCGATCCCCAATTGTGCGTTTGGTGAAGACGGTCGCACGCTGTTTCTGACGGCGAATGACCGCATCCTGCGCCTGCGGTTGAAGGTTTCTGCGCTATGACGATCTCCCTGTCCGATTATGAGTCGGGCAAGCCCTATGCGGGCGATTACGAAGCGGATCTGATCGCGCTGCAAACCCGGCTCGCGCATATCCAGGTCGCGCATATCGTCCACCGCAAGCGCGCGATCGTTTTGCTTGAGGGTTGGGACGCGGCGGGGAAGGGCGGGATCATCCAGCGTCTTTGCGCCAATTGGGACCCGCGCAATTTCGAGGTGTGGCCGATCAAGGCACCGACCGAGGACGAGCTCGACCGGCATTTCCTGTGGCGCTTCTGGCAGAAACTTCCCGCCAAGGGCGACATCGCAGTGTTCGATCGTAGCTGGTACGGGCGCGTGCTGGTCGAGCGGGTCGAGGGCTACGCGACCGAAGCCGAATGGAAGCGCGGCTATGACGAAATCAACGAGTTCGAAGCGCAACAGGCCGATTCGGGCACGACGATCGTCAAGCTGTTCGTCCATGTGACGCAGGATGAGCAGGACAAGCGCCTAAAAGACCGGCTCGACCATCCTTGGAAACGCTGGAAAACCGGGCTCGAGGATTATCGCAACCGGGCCAAGCGCGCCGACTATCTCGATGCGATGCACGACATGTTCAAGCGCACCGATACGCGCTGGGGTCGGTGGACGATCATCGACGGCAACGACAAGAAAGCAGCGCGGATCACGGCGCTGACCACGATTGCCGAGCAGCTCGAAGCGCAGGTCGACATGACTCCGCCCGTGCTCGATCCCGAAATCGAGAAGGTCGCGCGCACCGCACTGGGGCTGCCACCGACGCCCGCCGCCTGAGGCGGAGCGCGGCGCGGCTAGACCCAGAGCAGGACGATCGGCACTACGGTGCCAAGCACCAGCAAGATGATCGAAATCCGCCGCATCGCGCGGCTGGCGAGCGCGATCACGATGCCCGTAATCGTCGACAGGCTGAGCGCGATCGACAGCAGAACGACGAAGATCTTGAGCGGCAGGGGCGAGGGGCGTTTGGCCGCGCCGGCGCTCGCTTCCGCACGCGGCTTCTGCGCTTCAGCGGCACCGGGTGCGGGCTTGGGCTTCTCCGCCTTGCGTTCACGCGGCGGGCCCTGATCCTTGTGCACGCTGGCGAGCCACACGATCCAGTTGGGCGGCGTGCCGCCATAGCCCTTGGCTTCCTGCAACCGGAAGGTCTGCAGCGCGCCGCTGATCGCGAACAGCAGGATCATCGGAGCGAAGAACAGCCCGAGATAATGGTGATAGCGGCGCAGCAGCCGAAGCGTGTTGGGTCTCATTCCGAACGGCTAGCCGACCGGTGCCGCGGGAGCAACCGCAACCGCGACACCTACGCCGTATCGTCCTATATGTTTTCCCAAAGAACGGGTTATGCGGCCGCGAAGACGCCGTCGTCGTCCATCACGTGCAACACGCCGTCAGCTATGGCAAAATAAGCCCCGCGAAGCTTCAGCGTGCCTGCGGCCTCGCGCTCGGGAATACAGGGGAAGGTTCGCAGGTTGGCGATGCTCACCCGCACCGTTTCCAGTTCCAGTTCATGGATCGCCTCGGGCCCGGAACCGTGTTCCGCCACGATCCGATCGCGCGCGTCGTCGAGCATGTCGACCCAGTGATCGATGAAGCCGCCTTCGCCCGGGGCCTTACCGGCGAAGGCCTGGGTCATCGCGGCGTGCACGCCGCCGCATTGGCCGTGGCCCATGACCACAACTTCAGACACTTCCAATTGTGTCACTGCGAATTCGAGCGCGGCCGAAACGCCGTGGCGTCGTCCATCCAGTTCGAACGGCGGCACCAGATTGGCGACGTTGCGCACGACGAAGATCTCGCCCGGCGATGTGTCGAACACCTGCGCGGGATCGACTCGGCTGTCGGAACAGGCGATCACCATCACCTTGGGGCTTTGACCCTTGGACAATTTGGCCCAGCGGTCGCGCTGGCGGGTCCATTCACTGTCGCGAAAGCGGCGATATCCGCCGATCAGATCTGAAAAATCGGTCATGGGGGCCGTGTATCCGCCCTCAGGGGGGGGTGGCAAGGGCGCGCGGCAGTCGCTATCTGCTCCGCCATGAACGAGATGTCCCCACTCGCCCGCCCGCGTCAACGCAAGCCCGACTGGATCCGCGTGAAGGCGCCAGGCGGCACCGCCTTTGGCGAGACCAAGGCGATGATGCGCCGCCTGAACCTCAACACTGTGTGCGAGGAAGCGGCTTGCCCCAATATCGGCGAGTGCTGGACCAAGAAGCACGCCACGGTGATGATCCTGGGCGACACCTGCACGCGCGCCTGCGCCTTCTGCAACGTGAAGACCGGTATGCCGCGTGCGGTCGACCCGCTCGAACCACAGCACACCGCCGATGCCGCCGCCGAGCTGGGGCTCGAACATATCGTCATCACCTCGGTCGATCGTGACGATCTGCCTGATGGCGGGGCCTCGCAATTCGTCAAGGTAATCGAGGCGCTGCGCCGCACCACGCCCAATACGACGATCGAGATCCTGACCCCCGATTTCCGCAACAAGACGCAAGCGGCGGTCGAGTCGATCGTGGCCGCGCGTCCGGATGTCTACAACCACAACCTCGAAACCGTGCCGCGTCTCTACCCGACGATTCGCCCCGGCGCGCGTTATTATGCGTCGCTGCGCCTGCTGGAGAGTGTGAAGCGTCACGATCCCTCGATCTTCACCAAATCCGGCGTAATGCTGGGTCTGGGCGAGGAACGGCTCGAAGTGCATCAGGTGATGGACGACATGCGCTCGGCCGAGATCGATTTCCTGACGATGGGGCAATATCTGCAACCGACCCCGCGCCATGCCAAGGTGATGGATTTCGTTACTCCCGCCGTGTTCGATGCCTATGCCGCGATCGCGCGCGCGAAGGGGTTCCTGCTGGTCGCGAGTTCGCCGCTGACGCGGTCGAGCTATCACGCCGGTGACGATTTCGCCCGCCTGCGCGCCGCGCGGGAGGCAAAGCTCGCCGCGCGCTGATGCCACGCCATTCCGAAACGCGGCGGCTGCCCTACACGCCAGAACAAATGTTCGATCTGGTTGCCGACGTCGCCCGCTATGCCGAGTTTCTGCCGTGGGTGTCGGCGATCCGGATGCGCTCGAACAGCGAGACGCAGATGGTCGCCGATATGATCGTCGGGTTCAAAGGCTTGCGCGAAACCTTCACGTCGAAGGTCGAGAAGCGCCGACCCGACCGGATCCAAGTCGAATATCTCGACGGGCCCCTCAAATATCTGCGCAACGAATGGGTGTTCCGGCCCGATGGGGCGGGCTGCGCGGTCGATTTCACGGTCGACTTCGCGTTCAAGAACCGCGTGTTCGAGATGCTGGCCGGCCAAGTGTTCGGCACCGCGCTGCGCAAGATGATCGGCGCATTCGAGGACCGCGCCGCCGTGCTTTACGGGGCTTCCTCGGCCTCAGGCGCGGTATCGTCTTCGGATGGCAGCAGCAGTTCGAGCGCGCACAACGCGGCCTGAAGCCGCACGCCGCCACGCCCCAAATCGCCGAAATCCTTGCGATCGGCGACAACATGGCCGGGATCGGCACCGCGTTCGGCGCGGGCAAACACCACCGTGCCGACCGGCTTCTTCTCGGTGCCGCCGCCGGGGCCTGCCACGCCGGTGATCGCGACGGCAACATCAGCACCGCTCGCTTCCAGCGCGCCCTGCGCCATGCTCCATGCAGTCGCGACAGACACCGCGCCAAAGGTTTCGAGCACGTCGGCGCTCACCCCCAGCATCTCCAGCTTGGCGTCGTTGGAATAGGTCACGAAACCGCTTTCGAACATTTCGGACGACCCGGCGATCTCGGTGATCGCGGCGGCCACCAGGCCGCCGGTGCAGCTTTCGGCCAGCGCGACGCGGCGGCCGGCAGCGAGATTGGCGGCAACCACCTTGCGGGCGGCCTCCACCAGTTCGGCGGGCAGGATGGTATCCATCGTTATCGCTCCCCTGGAACCCGGACGGTGGCGGCGGCCTGCGCCGCAATCCCCTCACCACGTCCGGTAAAGCCCAAACGCTCGGTCGTCGTCGCCTTGATGCTGACCTGATCCGCGTCGAGCCGCAAGAGGTCTGCGATACGATCGCGCATCGCGATGCGGTGCGGGCCGATCTTGGGGGCCTCGCAGATCAACGTCAGGTCGATGAAATCGATGATCCCGCCGCGCGCCGCGATCAGTGAGGCGGCGTGCTGCAGGAACTGCGCCGAATCGGCACCGCGCCATTGCGGGTCGCTGGGCGGAAAATGCGTGCCGATATCACCCGCCGCGATCGTGCCGAGCAGCGCATCTGTGATGGCGTGGAGTGCGACATCTGCATCGCTATGCCCCGACAGACCCTTGTCATGCGGGATCAGCACGCCGCCCAGCCACAATTCCTCGCCTGCCTCCAAGCGGTGGACGTCGAAGCCGGTGGCGGTGCGAGAGCGCATCGTGGTGGCAAGCCGCGCCTCGGCGGCAGCGAAGTCGGCGGGATGGGTGATCTTTTCGAGCATGGGGTCTCCTTCGACCAGCGCGACCCGGCAACCCGCCGCCCGCACCATTTGCGCGTCGTCGGTCGGTTCGTCGCCGGTCCAGCCGCGATGCGCGGCCAGGGCTGTGGCAAAGTGAAAGGCTTGCGGGGTCTGGATGCGGTGCAAGGCATCGCGGGCAACGGTTTCGCCCAGCTCGCTCTCGCCGCGCGCGAGCGTGTCCGCCACCGGCAAAGCGGGGACAGCGCCGTTATGCGTGTCGAGCGCCGCGATCAGCCGGTCGATCACGGCCGCGCCCAGGAACGGGCGAGCCGCATCATGGATCAGCACGCGGGCAGGGGTGTCGTCCGCCAGCGCCTCCAGCCCCGCCAGCACAGACATGCGCCGTGTTGCGCCGCCGGTGACATGCTCTGCCTCGCCGATGGCTTCGTATAGTGCGGCCTCCTGATCGGGACCGATCACCACGATGACGCGGTCGATCGCGGAATGGTTGCGCAAGGCGGCATAGCTGTGCGCGAGCACCGCCTTGCCGCCAAGGCGGGCATATTGCTTTGGAACGGTGCTGCCCGAGCGGACGCCGGTGCCGGCGGCAACGATGATGGCGGCGGTCTTGGTCGAAGTCATGCGGCGCGCCTAGCCCAAGCCGTGGCCGCCCGCCAGCCCGCCTTGCTGCAGGACGGGCTTTCGCCTATAGGCTGCCCGTTTTTCAGGCAGATCCCATCCCGTGACTTCGCGTACTCTTGCCCCTCTGAACGTCGGCCCCGTGACGATCGCGAGCCCGGTGATCCTGGCACCGATGACCGGCGTCACCGACATGCCGTTCCGCACGCTGGTGCGGCGCTATGGCTCGGGCCTCAACGTCACCGAGATGGTCGCGAGCCAGGCGGCGATTCGCGAAACGCGCCAGTCGCTGCAAAAGGCGGCGTGGCACCCGATCGAGGATCCGGTATCGATGCAGCTCGTCGGCTGCACGCCCTATGAAATGGGCGAAGCGGCGAAGCTGAGCGAGGATCGCGGTGCTGCGATCATCGACATCAACATGGGTTGTCCCGTGCGTAAGGTCACCAATGGCGATGCGGGCTCCGCGCTGATGCGCGATCTCGACAATGCCGGCGCGATCATCAAGGGCGTGGTCGAGGCGGTCAGTGTGCCCGTCACGCTCAAGATGCGCATGGGCTGGGATCACAGCAGCCTCAACGCGCCGCAACTGGCGCGCATCGCGCAGGACCTGGGGGTGAAGCTGGTCACCGTCCACGGACGCACGCGCAACCAGATGTACAAAGGCAGTGCCGACTGGGCGTTCATCCGCACCGTGAAAGACGCGGTGACGATCCCGGTGATCGCCAATGGCGACATCTGCTCGATCGAGGATGCCGAGGCGGCGCTCGACCAGTCGGGCGCGGACGGCGTGATGATCGGGCGCGGTTCTTATGGGCGGCCATGGCTGCTGGGCCAGGTGATGGAGTGGTTCGCCAGCGGCCGCCGCGTGGCCGATCCCTCAATCGAGGAACAATATACCGTGATTGCAGAGCATTACGAAGCGATGCTCAGTCATTACGGGAACGAGACCGGCGTCAATATGGCGCGCAAGCATATCGGTTGGTACACGCGCGGCCTGCATGGCTCTGCCGAATTCCGCAATCGCGTGAACCAGATCGCCGATCCGAAGGTCGTTCAGGCGATGCTCGCCGAATTCTACGCGCCCTGGTGCAGTCGCGCCGCCGCGTGAACACGGCCGCCGGTCCCGATTTCGCAGACTTGTTTGCCGCGCTGCCGGTGGCGGTGCTGGTGGTCGACCCCGAGTCACGAGTTGCCCATGCCAATGCCGAGTGCGAAGCGCTGCTCAATCTGTCCGAGCGCGCGATGCTGGGACAGCCATTGGCGTCGATCCTGAAGGCACCGGAGGACGAAAATCCGCGCGACAATCACGGTTTCGCGGCGTTCGATGTCGAGATCGCGCTCAAGCGCGGCGGCAAGGTGCGCGTCGATTATATCGAGTCGCGGATCGCCGATTATCCCGGCTGGCAGACGATCACGCTGCATCATGCCGCCACCTCGCGCCGGATGGGGCACAATGCCGATCGCGCGTCGGCTGCGCGCGCCGCAATTGGCGCGGCAGCGATGCTGGCGCATGAAATCAAAAACCCGCTCTCGGGCATTCGCGGCGCGGCGCAATTGCTGTCCAAGGGCAAGGGTGCGGCGGAACTGACCACGCTCATTACCACCGAAGTCGACCGGATCGCGGCGCTGATCGACCGGATGCAGGATTTCACCGATACGCGCCCGTTGCAGCTTGTGCCCGAGAATATCTATCCCCTGCTGGATCATGCCCGGCGCGTCGCGCTCGCCGGTTTCGGGCGGCATGTGGTGATCGAGGAACGCTTCGATCCGTCGCTGCCGCCGGTCCAGATCGACCGCGACGCGACGCTGCAAGTGGTGCTCAATTTGCTCAAGAATGCGAGCGAGGCCGTGCGCGACCAAGCCGATGCGCGGATTACGCTGGCCACCGCCTATCGCCACGGCATGGCAATTGCGCCCGCCCCCGGCAAACCCCGCCGACCACTCCCGATCGAAATTTGCGTGATCGACAATGGCCCTGGACCACCCGCCGATATTGCCGAACATCTGTTCGACCCGTTCATTTCGGGCAAACCCGAAGGGCAGGGGCTTGGCCTTGCGCTTGTCGACAAACTGGTGCGCGATATGGGCGGGATCATCCAATTTGCGCGCGAAGGAACCCCGCCGATGACCGTGTTTCGCATCATGCTGCCGCGTGGGGGTGCATGACCCGCACCGGACGGATCCTCGTCGTCGATGACGATGCCGCCATCCGCACGGTGGTTGGGCAAGCGCTGAAACGCGACGGCCACCGCGTGATCGTCGTGGCGACGGTCGCCGAGGCCGAAGTGCACCTTGCCGCGACAGCGCCCGACGTATTGGTCACCGACGTGGTCCTACCGGACGGTAACGGCCTCGATCTGGTCGAGCGCGTTGTTCAGGCGCATCCGGGCTTGCCGGTGATCGTGCTGTCGGCGCAGAACACGTTGACGACGGCGGTGCGCTCGACCGAAGTCGGCGCGTTCGATTATTTGCCCAAGCCATTCGACCTCGACGTGCTGTCCCGCACCGTCCAGAGCGCGCTCGCCCGGGGGGCGGGGGCTGTGGCCGATCCGATCGAGGCCGAAGATCGCGCGCTGCCGCTGATTGGGCGGTCGCCGGCGATGCAGGATGTCTATCGCATCATCGCGCGCGTCGTTTCGAATGACCTCACCGTGCTGATCTCGGGCGAATCGGGCACCGGCAAGGAACTGGTTGCGCGCGCGATCCATGATTTGGGGCCGCGCCGCCGTTCGCCCTTCATTGCGCTCAACATGGCCGCGATCCCGCGCGAACTGATCGAAGCGGAGCTGTTTGGCCATGAGCGCGGTGCCTTTACCGGCGCGCAGGCGCGGTCGGCCGGGCGGTTCGAGCAGGCGGCGGGCGGCACGTTGTTCCTCGACGAAATCGGCGACATGCCGATGGAGGCGCAAACGCGGCTGTTGCGCGTGCTGCAATCGGGCGAGTTCACCACCGTCGGCGGTGCCCGCACGATCCGCGCCGACGTGCGCATCGTTGCGGCCACCAATCGCGATCTCGCGCAGTTGGTGACGATCGGCCAGTTTCGCGAGGATCTGTTCTATCGCCTCAACGTCGTGCCGGTGCTGCTGCCTGCCTTGCGCGCGCGGCGGCAGGATATCGCGCTGCTCGCGCGCCATTTCCTCGACCGCGCAGCCGAGGACGGCTTGCCGCGCAAGCAGCTCGATCCCGACGCGATCGCCGTGATCGAGGCCTATGACTGGCCGGGCAATGTCCGCGAGCTGGAAAATATGATGCGGCGCATTGCCGTACTGGCGCGCGACGAGCGGATCGATGCCGATGAGATGCGCGCCATGTTGGGTGGCGCGCTGCCGTTGGTGCCGATGATTGGCGATGCGGGAATCGAAGCGGCCATTCGCGCTCGGATCGAGCGGCTGGCGATAGAGGAACCCGCCGCGCTTGACGATGGAACGCTTTATGACCGAATCATCGCCGAAGTGGAGCGGCCGCTGATCGAGGCGCTGCTGGCGCGTCACGGCCAGAACCAATTGCGAGCTGCGCGCGCCTTGGGAATCAATCGCAACACGCTGCGCAAACGTTTGGATATGCTCGGTATTGCCCCCTGAACGGGCGACGAGCCGGGCTCACCCGGTTCGAACTTGAGATCGGCGGCGTCATTTGTGTGTTTTCCTTGCAACGCGGGCGTTGTAGGAATGTCACGATGAGTGAGTCTGTGCTTTCGGTTCCGTTAAGGGGCGGCGTGCCGCCCCGGTTCCATGTCACGCGCTTTCTGGAGCTGGCGGTGCTCGCCATCGCGATTGTAATCGCGGCAGCCAGCTATCTGTTCATCGCGCGCGGGAGTAGCGCGGATGCGCTGTTAAGCCCGGCTCTGGTGGCTTCACTGTTGCTCGCCAATTTGCTGCCCGGCATTGCATTGCTGGTGCTGATCGGGCGCCGCATCGCGATGCGGCGTGCCTCGCGTTTGCCGATCGGCGGGCGTGGTCGGTTGCACGTACGGCTGGTTGCGCTTTTCTCGATCATTGCGGCGGTGCCAACACTGTTCGTGGTCATCTTCGCCTCGCTGCTGTTTCAATATGGCGTGCAATTCTGGTATTCCGATCAGGCGCGCAGCATGATCGAAAATGCTACTGGCGTTGCAACGACCTCGTATCAGCAAATGCTCCAACGTTGGCAGGTTGCTACGGTTACCGCCGCGCAGGATATTTCCGAGAATTTTTCAGAAAAGGTAAGATCTCCAGATTTTCCCGAATATTTTGGAAAATACCAGATTTTTTACAGAAGCTTTTCGGATGGTTTTCTTTTTATATATTCCCCGGACGGCAAATTTCATGAAATCGTCAACCTGAACCCGGACAAGCTCGATCTGGCGCGGGAGGTGACGCGTGGAGACATTCTGGATGTCCAACAGAAGGTGCCCAGCATTACCACGGTGAACGGCAACCGCATCAAAACGCTGGTGCCGATCCCGGGGACGACCAATGTCTATTTGCTGACCGTCGCGATTTCGGACGTCCGCGTGATGGAAGCGCAGTCGAAGCGCAGCGCGGCAGTGCTGTCCAGCTATCGCGACTTTCTCGCGCGTTCGCGATCGCTGCAGCTGAAGTTCAACGCTGCGTTGCTCGGAATTTCGCTACTGATCATCGCCATCGCCGTATGGATCGCGCTGGAAGTTGCCGATCGCATCGTGCGTCCACTCGGCGCGCTGGTGGCAGCGGCGGATCTGGTTTCTACAGGCGATTTTACCGCGCGCGTGCCGACGCCCAAAACCGACGACGAGATCGGCACGTTGACCAGCGCCTTCAACCAAATGACCGAGCGCCTGCAAGCGCAGACCGGTGCGCTGGAAAGCCGTCGCGCCTTGATCGAGGCGGTGATGTCGGGGGTCACTGCCGGCGTCATCTCGGTCGCGCCCGACGGGACCGTCCGCCTGATCAATCGTTCGGCCATCACGCTGCTGGATGGTCCTGACGATATGCCGGTCGGCAAACCGCTGAAGCTGATCGCGCCCGAATTGGCGGCGCTGCTCGACGGACAGGATCGCGAAGCGATCATCGAGATCGGCACCGGTAATGACGCGCGCACGCTGGCGGTCAAGGTCACGCGGGCACACGAAGGGCCGATCCTGACCTTCGACGACATCACCGGGCAACTGCTCGACCAGCGCCGTGCCGCCTGGTCCGACGTCGCACGCCGCATCGCGCATGAAATCAAGAACCCGCTGACCCCGATCCAGCTCGCCGCGGAACGGCTCCAGCGGCGCTATGGCAAGCAGATCGACCCGGACGACACCACCTTTGCGCGCCTGACCGATACGATCATTCGCCAGGTCGGCGACTTGCGACGCATGGTCGATGAATTCTCCTCCTTTGCGCGGATGCCCAAACCGGTGTTCCGGGAGGAGTCGCTGGTCGATCTCGCTCGCCAGACACTGTTCCTGCACGAAGTCGCGCACCCCGGCGTCGTGTTCAGCCTGGCGCATGAAGAGCCGAGCATCATGCTGGTGTGCGACCGCCGCCAGATTAGCCAGGCTCTCACCAACATCGTCAAGAATGCGGTCGAGGCGGTTGAAGCCAATCCGGGCGCAGCCGAGGCGAGCATCACGATGACGCTGGAGGAGCGGGACGGCCGCACCACCATCACCGTCGCCGATACCGGCATCGGCTTGCCCGCCGCGCGCGACCGTATCGTCGAGCCCTATGTCACGACGCGGGCGCGCGGCACCGGCCTTGGCCTGGCGATCGTCAAGAAGATCGTGGAGGAGCATTTCGGCACGATGACCTTTGCCGACCGCCCCGGCGGCGGCACGATCGTCACCGTCAGCTTCGACACGGCGATGCTCTCCAATCTCGACACCGGCGACGGAGGCGATGGGGGCATCGCCGAAGCGCCACCCCAGCAACTCTCGCAGAACCGGACCTGAACCCATGCCCCTGGACATCCTTGTCGTTGATGACGAACGCGATATTCGCGATCTGGTCGCCGGTGTGCTCGAAGACGAAGGCTATGGCGCGCGCGTCGCGGCCGACAGCGATTCGGCCCTGGAAGCCATTTCGGTGCGGCGGCCGTCGCTCGTGCTGCTCGACGTGTGGCTACAGGGCTCGCGGCTCGACGGCCTCGAGTTGCTTGATGAGATCAAGCGGCGCGACCCGTCGATCCCGGTGCTGATGATTTCGGGGCATGGCAATCTCGATACCGCCGTTGCTGCGATCCGGCGTGGTGCGGCCGATTTCATCGAAAAACCGTTCGAGGCCGAGCGGCTGCTGCTGATGGTGGCACGCGCGACCGAGACCGAGAGCTTGCGCCGCGAGATCGCCAGCCTGCGCGCGGTGGTGGGCCGCGATACCGATTTGACCGGCAATTCCGGTGCGATCAACGGCGTGCGCGCAACGCTGAAGCGCGTGGCCGCGACGGGCAGCCGCGTGCTGATCATGGGCGCGGCGGGCGTCGGCAAGGAAGTGGCTGCTCGGCTGCTGCACGGCTGGAGCCAGCGCGCCGATGCGCCGTTCGTCGTCGTCAGTGCGGCGCGGATGACGCCCGAGCGAGTCGAGGAGGAGCTGTTCGGCATCGAGGAGGGGGGGCAGCTCGTCCGCTCCGGCCTGCTCGAACAGGCGCACGGGGGCACGCTGTTCCTCGATGAAATCGCCGACATGCCGCTGGCAACGCAAGGCCGCATCCTGCGGGTGCTCACCGACCAGAGTTTCAGCCGCGTCGGCGGGCAGCGCGTGGTCAAGGTCGATGTGCGCGTGGTGTCTGCCACCGCACGCGATTTGACGCATGAAATTGCCGAAGGCCGCTTCCGCGAAGATCTCTATTACCGGCTCAACGTCGTGCCCGTCACCATTCCGGGGCTGGCGGAGCGGCGCGAGGATATCCCTGCGCTGGTCGATCATTTCATGGCGCATTACGCGTCCGAACGGCGCGTTCCCACGCCAGCCGTCGCGCCTGACGCCATGGTGGCGCTGCAATCCTATGAATGGCCCGGCAATGTGCGCCAGCTCCGCAACATTGTGGAGCGCACGATCATCATGGCACCGGGCGACCGGATCGGGCAGATCGATCTCGATATGCTACCCCCCGATATTCTCGGCGATCCGGGCGAACTGGGCGGCGGGGCGACCGCGATTATGGGTGCGCCGCTCCGCGAAGCGCGCGAGACCTTTGAGCGGGAATATCTGCGCGTGCAGATCCGCCGCTTCTCCGGCAACATCTCCCGCACCGCCAATTTCATCGGGATGGAGCGGTCGGCACTGCACCGGAAGCTGAAGCTGCTCGGCATTACCGAGGTGCGCGAGGATTAATCGACTGGATCGGTGGACGAAACGATCGTGCATCCCTAGATTAGAGGACGGGTACACCACCTAACTCGACGCCGGAACCGGCGCGCTGCGGGAATCCCCCGCCAAGAACAAAGGATCGACCGATGGCCGACAAGCACACCTCTCTGCAAGACCTGTTCCTCAACGCCCTGCGCCGCACCAAAACCCCGATCACGATGTTCCTCGTGAAGGGCGTCAAGCTGCAGGGCATCGTCACCTGGTTCGACAATTTCTCGGTGCTGCTGCGCCGGGATGGGCAGTCGCAGCTGATCTACAAGCATGCCATTTCGACGATCATGCCGGCCAACACGGTCGACATCGACGCGATCGTCAACGCGATCGGCGAGGCGCAGAAGAAGCAGCCGCTGCTGCAGGAAATCTTCCTCAACGCGGTGCGCAAGTCCGAAGACAATGTCACCATGTTCCTGGTGAATGGCGTAATGTTGCAGGGGCAGATCGCGGCGTTCGACCTGTTCTGCATGCTGCTCCAGCGCGATGGCATGGCGCAGCTCGTCTACAAGCATGCGGTCTCCACCATTCAGCCCGCCCATCCCCTTAATTTGGCTGATGAAACAGCAGGTTCGGACAACGATTGACCACAGGTTTTGAACGGGACCGCGACGATGTCGCGCGGGGTGCCAAGGCCGTTGTCGTCTATCCCGACACCGGTATTTCGTCGCGGGATGCCGATGCCCGGCTGGCCGAAACCGCCGGGCTCGCCATGGCGATCCATGTCGAAGTGGTCGATCGAGTCGCGATCAAGGTGCGCGCGCTCCAGCCCTCGACACTGATCGGCAAGGGGCAACTCGAGGCGCTGGCTGCCACGGTGCGGATGGCCGAGGCCGAACTGGTCGTGTTCGACGCCAGCCTGACGCCGGTACAGCAGCGCAACCTCGAAAAGGCGCTGTCCGCCAAGGTGATCGATCGCACGGGCTTGATCCTCGAGATTTTCGGCGAACGTGCGGCGACCGCCGAAGGGCGTTTGCAGGTCGAACTGGCGCATTTGGATTATCAGGCTGGGCGGCTGGTGCGCAGCTGGACCCACTTGGAACGCCAGCGCGGCGGGTTTGGCTTCCTCGGCGGCCCGGGTGAAACGCAGATCGAGGCCGATCGGCGCTTGATCCGCGACCGCATGGCGCGGTTGAAGAAGGAATTGGAGCAGGTTTCGCGCACGCGTGGGCTTCACCGCGACCGACGCCAGCGCGCGCCCTGGCCGGTGATCGCGCTCGTCGGCTACACCAACGCCGGAAAATCCACGCTGTTCAACCGCATGACCGGCGCTGACGTCATGGCGGAGGATCTGCTGTTCGCCACGCTCGACCCGACGCTGCGGCAGATCGCTTTGCCCGGCATCGACAAGGCGATCCTGTCCGACACCGTCGGTTTCGTGTCCGAACTGCCGACTCAGCTGGTCGCGGCCTTCAAGGCGACGCTCGAGGAAGTGGTGTCGGCCGATTTGCTGATCCATGTCCGCGACATCGCGCATCCCGATACGATTGCGCAGAAGGACGATGTCGAGGCGGTGCTGCGCGATATCGGTGTCGACCTCTCGGTCCCGCGGATCGAGGCGTGGAACAAGCTCGACTTGCTTGATGCCGATGACCGCGCCGAATTGCTGGGCGAAGCCGCACGGCGCGACGATGTCGCGGCGATTTCGGCGCTGAGCGGGGAAGGGGTGTCGGCCTTGCTCGACACCGTCGCCGCGCTGCTGACCTCGAGCCATCGCCGCTACACCATCCTGCTCGATGCCGGCGACGGTGCCGGTGCCGCCTGGCTCCACGCGCATGGCGAGGTGCTGGAACAATCGGTCGAGGGCGAACAGGCGATTTATGAAGTCCGCATGGCCGAGCGCGATTATGAACGGTTCTGCCAGCGCTGACGCCGTCGATCGCGAGCTGATCGCAGGCTGGCTCCATGCCCGTTCGGTCGCGCGCGCTGCCGACGCCAGTGGCCGATCACGGCGGCTGGCGGGTGGATACGCGGTCGGAGCAGGAATGGTGCCGCTATGTCTTCGCGGATCCGGCACCCGCGATTGCCGAGCTGGCGCAGAGCATCACGCAGCCAAGAGTGTATGTGAAGCTTTGCCAGGACGATGCTGTTTTAAAGGGGTCGGTTCCGGTTGAGGGCGAAATGACACCCTAAGCGTGGGGCACGAAGCACGTGGTCTGAGTTTATGGTCGAGCCGGCCGTTCATCGGGCATTCGCGCCGCGATGCGGTTTCGCCGCTGCCGGATCTTCAGCGGCACCGCGACCACAACGAACAGCCCCGCAGCACAGTAGAACCAGACCAACCCTGTATCGCGTTGCCGCAGGGCAATGCAGATGAGACAGGAAACCGCGA
>NZ_JAFCWO010000013.1:0-42151 GCF_049897605.1 Sphingomonas sp. DC1600-2 | reverse complement strand
ATGATCAATCGTCGTCGATCAGGCGTCCGCGGCACACCCGCCAAGGTCAATGCGAACGCTGGTCTTGCGGCCAGCGACAAGGTAAACTCGGCCAGCGTCTCGGATGGCAGTCATGAGAGCGTATATTGGTGTTCAACAACGAGGCCTTCGCGAGTCAGCTCTTGCTGACCGAGTTTTCGGACGTGAGCGTCGCCAATATAATCGGTGATCTCGTCGTATCTCAGAGTATCGCCGGCGCTCTTGTGGAGCTGTGCGAACACCGCCAGGATCGCTTGGGCCCTATGTCCTAACGTGGCGGTGTGGGGCACGATCTCCGCCCTTTTCTTCTCGGAGGTACGACTCCGATAGAGCGTTGCGACAAATCAGCTCGTCGCACAACTATCCTCGGGTATATCGAGCAGCAGCGATCCGACCGTGGCTTCTTCTACCGGAGCTCCGCGGGTCCGCTTCTCATCCTTTCCAGTTTCTCTGACATGCGTCCGAGGTCGAGCATGGAATTCGCCTGCATCTTCGTCATGATTTGCCGGCGGCAGACCTTAACGGTGATTTCGCTAAGGTTGAGTGTTGCCGCAATCTGCTTCGTGAGTTGACCCTTTGTAATCAGATCCATCACCTCTCGCTCGCGATTGGACAGCGATTGGTATCGAGCTTCCAATTCGGCATTCATCTCGAGCGCGTTACGGCGCATACGACTTTTCGCCAAGCCGCCGTTGATGGCGTCGAGGAGGTCCTGATCCCTGAACGGCTTTGTCAGGAATTCGATGGCGCCAGCCTTCATGGCGCGGACAGACATGGGAATGTCACCGTGCGCCGTGACAAACACGATCGGAATTTCAGCGTGAGACTTCGCTAGCTCGACTTGAAAATCCAGCCCGTTTTCGCCCGGCATGCGGACGTCCAAGACCATGCAGACGGGTGTCTCCGGAATCGACCAGCGCAAGAATTCGGCCGTAGAGGAGAACGCCACGACGTCGAACCCTTCGGATTCACATAGATTGCTAATGGCTTTCCGGACGGACGGATCGTCATCCACGATCGCCACGGTTGATTTCTGAGTGCGGGTGGCTGGAGCGCCGAGGTTCATTGGTTTGCCTCCTGAGTCCCAGGCAGCGTGAAGTGGAAGGTGGCTCCTGAAGGCTCGCCCTTTTCGGCCCAGATGCGGCCATGATGAGCTTCAATGATCGAGCGGCAGATCGAGAGACCGATGCCCATGCCCCCGGTCTTCGTCGAAAAGAATGCATCGAAGATCTGATTGACATCAGTCGTAGTCAGTCCGCCGCCGGTGTCCTCAATGCTGACCTCGACGCCACTCGGCCGTGTCTTGCGTGATCTAATGCGAATTTCTCGGGGGTCTGCTTGTGCAGCACCGATTGCGTCGATGGCGTTGACGATGAGGTTGAGAACGACTTGCTGTAATTGGATTCGGTCACCGAAGACGCTCGGCAGGCCGTTGTTAAGTTCAGCTCGGACCACGATGCGGTTTTCGTTCAACTGAGACTGGATGAGGACAAGCACCTCTTGTATCACCGCGTTGATGTCGACCCATGCGTTTTGGGGTTCAGCGCGTGTGGTCAGGGCTCTAATTCGAGCGATAATCTCACTCGCGCGCCGTGCGTCCTCGACGATGCTTTCGATCGAACTCGTGACCTTCTGCGGATTTGGCGGCTCACTGCGGATCCAGCGTGTGGCGGCATTCGCATTCGTGATGACCGCCGTCAGGGGTTGGTTCAGCTCGTGAGCGATTGAGGCGGAAATCTCGCCAAGTGTTGTCAGACGAGCCACGTGGGCGAGGTGCGCTTGCGCGCGTTCAGCCGTCTGGCGGGCGGTCTCGGTAGCCAGCGCGAGGTAAGCAGTTGCTGCGATCGCAGTCAGACTGATCGACGTGTTGATGACACCGAGACTGAAGGTGCTCCCGGCGGTTGGAACATAGCTCACGATGGTAAGTACGGCGCTGAGGATGCTGAGCGCGGCACAGCCTAGCGACACGAAGATGACGCCTTGTTTCCGGCAAAAGCGCAGGGACAGGAGGACGACCACGACCTGGAGGCTCGCGGCCGCGATTTCGTAGGGTGTGACCGTGTCGAAAATGAAGATGGCGATGGCGAGTGCTGCCGTGAAGATCGGTAGCATCGGCGAGAAGAGGGCCTGTGGTCGCGGGTCCAGGCGGGAGACAAAGTATGCCCATGGCCGAGCAAAGCGGCGCGCCCGGTTCGGGTGTGCGGGCGCGTTCGGCTCGTCAACGCCCTGAGCTTTGGCGTGAGGCGGCATCATTACGTCACCTAAGATATGTTCGCAGGACACTGACCAACTCGTCCGCGGCGTTTCGCTCGCTCTGGCTGGGCGCGCGGTTGGGGTCGACCATGTGGGTGCGGATGTGGCCGTTGATAACTTCCGCCATGATTCCGTTGATCGCTCCGCGGGTTGCAGTGACCAGGCGCATGACGTCGTTATAGGCTTCGTCGGCGATGAGAGCCCGCTCTAATGCGTCGACCTGGCCGCGCAAGCGGCGGACACGGTTAAGGAGTCGCTGCTTCTCGGCAACGACGTGCGATCTGCCCATTTCGTATACCCGGGTATAGTTGCAATATACCCCCTCGGGTATATATCAAAACCGTGGCGCTGTGAAGACCGGCAACGATTTCACGCGCCAAGGTCCAGCCTATGGTGGGCTGGATTTTCCATTGGCACAGCAAGGGATCGATATGAACCCGCGACCTAGCAGTCTGGCCGACGAATGCGACAGTAGACGCTCGACGTCTGCTCTCGTTTCGCTGCGGCTCGGCTATGCTCAGGGCGACGACACGATTGTCGAGGGCCGCGCGATCCACTTCGCGCTGCTTTGATGCGTGCCGCCTCCTGAGCCCAGGCATCAGGAGGCAAAAAATGACCTTCCAGTTTTCCAGTGTGCGTCCGCAAGGCGTCACTTCCCCAGCGAGCTCGGTTCTCTCTTTCAAGCGCAGGCGCCCGCGGTTGACAGCCCGTTGGCGACTGACGGCGGCAGGGCGCCTCGAATGCCGGTGGTTTCTGTCACCGGACTGAGCGCGGTCGCGTGTCGTGCGCGACAGGTCGAGCCGCACGACCGCTCCAACGCAAGAACCCTCAAGTCAACGCCATTTCAAAGGCGGTTAATCATGCTGTCTAACCTCGATACTCCCGTGCGTCACGCTGTGCTGGATGAAGCGCATATCGGCGACATCAAAGGCGCGCTCGGCACAATCAAGAAGAACGATACGGGTCCCAGGAACGGTTGGCGTGCTCGTTTGATGACGCTGCTGGCAATCCTTGGACCGGGCCTGATCGTCATGGTCGGTGACAACGATGCCGGCGCCTTCGGCACCTACACGCAGGCGGGCCAGAACTATGGCACCTCGCTGTTGTGGACGCTCATCCTGCTCATTCCCGTCCTGTACGTGAACCAGGAAATGGTTTTGCGGCTCGGCTCGGTGACGGGCGTCGGCCACGCGCGGCTCATTCTCGAACGGTTTGGCAAGTTCTGGGGCGCCTTCAGCGTTGTCGACCTTTTCTTGCTGAATGCTCTGACCATCGTCACCGAGTTCATCGGAATCAGCCTGGCGCTCGAGTACCTCGGGCTTCCGCGAGGCGTAGGCGTCATTGCCGCAGCGGCCGTCATTATCGCCGCGGCTGGGACGGGCAATTTCCGGCGATTCGAAAGATTTTCGCTGTTTCTCGTTTTCGGCAGTCTTCTGTTGGTGCCGGTGCTCGTCTGGGTTCATCCCCCGGTCAGCCAGATCGCCCATGATCTCGTCGTGCCGCAGTTTCCTGAAGGCGGGAAGCTGAGCGAGGTGATGCTCCTGATCATTGCCATTGTCGGGACAACGGTCGCGCCCTGGCAGCTCTTCTTCCAGCAGAGCTATGTGATCGACAAGCGCATCACGACGCGCTTTCTGAGCTACGGGCGCATCGATCTCGTCCTTGGCATTGTGCTGGTCGTCATCGGCGCAGTGGCGATGATGGCGTTCACCGCAGCGACGTTCGCAGGTCGTCCGGAGTTCGGGAATTTCCAGGACGCCGGAGCCGTGGCTGCCGGGCTTGGCGCCTATGTCGGGAAGACGGCTGGCGTCTTCTTCGCCCTTGCGCTGCTCGATGCCAGCGTGATCGGCGCGATGGCGGTCTCGCTGTCGACGGCCTACGCGATAGGCGATGTGCTGTCGCTGCGGCATTCGCTGCATCGGAAGCCGCAGGACGCCAAGGGCTTCTATGCGGTCTATGGCGGCCTCGTTACGTTGGCTGCTGCGCTGGTTTTGACCCCCGGCATGCCGCTCGGCCTGCTAACCAACGCCGTGCAGACTCTGGCCGGCGTGTTGCTACCGAGCGCCACCGTGTTCCTGCTGCTGCTTTGCAACGACAAAGCCGTTCTGGGTCCGTGGATCAATGGGCGGTGGATGAACCTGTTCACCGGCGCCGTCGTCGGTGTCCTCGTGATGCTGTCAATCATCCTGACCGCATCGGTGCTGTATCCAAACATGAGCGAGAGCACGATCCTCGCGATACTCGGGATCGGAGGCGTATTCACGCTCGCCGTCGCTGTCGCCTTCCTCTTCATCCACCGCGAAGAGCCGGCCAACGCGAAGAACGAGATGGTGCGCGCGACGTACCGCATGCCGCCGCTGGATGAGCTTCCGTCAGCTCGGATGACGCCGATGACTCGTCTCTGGATGCTGGTCTTGCGCGGTTATCTGATCTTGGCCGGCGGGCTTGTCCTCGTGCGGATCGTGCAGCTTTCGCTCGTCGGCCGGTGAAGGGGGGAGCATGTGCATACGTCATTCCACATCGCTGCGGCCTCACTCGACGACTGCGGCGTCTGGCCGGCGCCGACCAACAATCTGGGACCGGCTTGTATCGGGTTTCGCCCCGTTTGCCGATCCGGAGCTGTGGTTGCGCGCCTGCACGCTTGCGGCCCTCAGAGAGCGCGACGGCTCTGTTGGGCTGGAGGTCGTGAGCTTATCGGCTCTGTTTGGCGGAGGCAGCCATGATGACCCGCAAGATCCAGCATCGGGAGCGGCCTATCAGCGTTCGGCTGCAGCTCTGGTGGCTCGGGAAAGTGGAGGTCCTTGTTCTCAAACACGTGCCGAAAGGCCCGTTTGCGCGATCCGCTCTCGCATGGGTGGACCAGAGCCACGTGCGAATCCGGCAAAGGCTCGGTCGCAACGAAACCGGCGGGAAGCGCTGATGCGCTCTCCGCGGTCAATCGCGCGTCACTTGGAAGAACGGGCCTGCCTGTTCGGTGCGATCTGGGTTGTGAGGGTCGCGCGCATTCTTGTGCGGGAGGGGTTTCTGAACAGGCGTGGCGCGTTCGCGGCGTTTCGCCTTTCGTCGCGCCTTTCGAGGAGGTCGTGGCGCATTTGGAAGTCCGAGCGAGCCCGCCGTCGAAGCGCAATGTGGGGTGAGTCCAACTGACCTGGCTCGGTCGGCCAGCAGCGAAGTCTACTGAGGAGACGTGCAGTGCAAATGAGAAAGCGAGCTGAATTCTTTCATGGCGAAAGAAGCGCATTCGGCAGCCGGTTGGTGACCGAGCGGCGACGGGACATCGTGAAAACGCGGGGGCGCTCAAGCGCCGCACTTCGGGTTGCTGTCCGTCTGCGGGTCGGCGGGCTGTTGGCGGCGGGTGCCCATTGGCTCGCCCGCACTGCCTTTCAACTCGCGCGGGAGCGCTTGATTTCCGTTGCGCAAGCAAAGGCGCTTTTGCGCATGGCGGCGCAGGTCAATCGGCAAAGTATCCGCCTGCGGCAGCGGGAGCGTTTTAGAACAGATCGCTGGTGAGCAAACTTTGCGTACCAAATCGAAAGGAATCAACCATGCCAGAACCTCCTAGTTGCTGCGTGAGTGAATACTCACGCAGCGCCCCAATACCCCGAAAATAGAGCGGCCTCACGTCGATCACGAGATGGCTTGCTCGTCCCGTGATCAGTGGAGCTGCTGATGATCTGTGATGAAATTGAAGTTCGCAAGAAGGATGCGCCTGTACGGAATTACGGCCGTGAACCGCGGTTCGGTCGACGCGGTCTGTCGGCGCGCGCCTGCTTCCCCGTTCTGGTGCTTGTCGCCGCGACAGGCGCGGGAAACGCGCACGCCCAGGAGATTCCGGCCGGCGCCGACCGCTTGGGCACGGAACGGCGTCTTGATGTTCGGACCAAAGCGGATCGGCCGCCCAGCGAGGCCGAAATGAAGAGGGTTTATGACTGGACCGGCTTTTATGTCGGTGGTCACTTCGGCTACGGTGGCGGCCGCTTGGGCGATGACTCCCACCCCAAGCCTGAGCAGGGCGTCTTCCTGCCTCATAGTCCGACCGGCCTCATTGGTGGTTTTCAGGTCGGCTATAACCGGCAACTCGCCAATCATCTGGTGCTCGGTGTTGAAGCCGATGCGTCGTTCACGAGCCCGACCGACGAGCCGGCGTTGGCGCCGTCGCCGTTCAATTCTACGGTCGACTACGTAGGCACCGCGCGTGGCCGAGTGGGTTACGCATTCGATCGGTGGATGCCCTATGTCACGGGTGGCTTCGCCTGGGGGCATGGTCATATCGAGGTCAACGACGGCAGCGGTGCGCAGCTCGGCCGCTATCAGACGGGCTGGACCGCAGGCCTCGGTGCGGAATTCGCGGTGAGCGGCAATTGGACGGCGAAAGTTGAGTACGACTATGTGAATCTTTCTGCGGCTACTTATGATTTGGGCCGCTTCGATCTGCCGAACGCCCGTCTTGCTCCCGGGCTTCACCTCGCCAAAATCGGACTGAACTACCACTTCAACGATCTGCCGTGGGCGGCGTCCGGCTCGCAGAGCGCGACGCCACGCTTGCCGGATTCGAGTGACTGGAACGTCCATGCGCAAACGACGGTGATTGCGCAGGGATATCCAAGCTTCCGCTCCCCCCAAGCGGGTGCGAACAGCTTGCCGGGGGGCGGCGAGGTCCGCGAGACGTGGACGACGACCGCCTTCATCGGGGTGCGGCTGTGGCAGGGCGGCGAGTTCTATTTCAATCCCGAATTGGCGCAGGGATTCGGCCTGAATGGGACATTGGGTCTGGCGGGCTTCCCGAACGGCGAAGCGCAAAAGGCTGGAGCCGCATTCCCGAAGATTCGGCCGCAACGCTATTACTTCAAGCAGACCTTTGGCCTCGGCGGCGAACAAGAGGACGTCGACGACGGTCCCAACCAGCTCGCGGGCAAACGTGATATCGATCGCATCACGGTGATCGTCGGACGCTTTGCCATCGGCGATTTCTTTGACAACAACACCTATGCGCACGATCCTCGCGCCGATTTCATGAACTGGGCGCTGTGGTCGTCCGCGGCTTACGATTTCCCCGCGGATCTCCCCGGATACACGCGCGGCGCAATCGTCGAATTGAATAAGAAGGACTGGGCAGTCCGCGCGGCATTCGTTCAGGTGCCGTCCGAGCCCAACAGCGATGTCTTGAAATTCAACACGGGCGGCGCCGTGGTGGAGTTCGAGAAGCGTTACGCCATCGCGGGCGAGCCTGGAAAACTGCGGCTCGGCGTCTTCGGCACCCAGGGCGTCATGGGCAACTACCGCCAGGCACTGGCAATCGAGAGCCAGGATTCCGCGCAAGACATCAATACGGTAATGGCGAGTATTCGCCACGTGAATCCGAAATACGGCTTCTACGCGAACTTGGAGCAGCAGATTGCGCCTGGGATCGGCGTTTTCGGTCGCGTGAGCTGGAACGACGGGCAAAACGAGACGCTGTCGTTCACCGACATTGACCGCAGCCTGTCAGGCGGCGTTTCGATCAAGGGCAATCCTTGGGGTCGGCCGAACGATACCGTTGGGATCGGTGGGGCCATCAATGGGCTGTCTGCGGCCCATCGCGACTTCCTTGCCGCTGGTGGAAACGGACTCCTGATCGGTGATGGGGCGCTGAACTACAGCACCGAGCGGATTTTCGAAAGCTATTACGCGCTGGCGATCGGGAACGGGCTCACCTTCACCGCCGACTACCAACTGATCGTCAACCCTGCATACAACGCCGACCGCGGTCCGGTGTCGGTCTTTTCTGGCCGTCTTCACGCGGAGTTCTGAGCCATGGACCGCGTGTACTTGCCAGATGACGGGGGGTGGTTCTGATGACCGGGACCATCGTTCTGTTCGAGCTCGCCGGCTACGTCGGATTGCTCCTTTGGGGCACTCATATGGTGACGACCGGCGTCCAGCGAGGCTTCGGCCATGTCCTTCGGATATGGCTGGAGCACAATCTGACGCGGCGGTGGCGGGCGTTTCTTGCCGGCGTCGGCATTACGGCGCTTCTGCAAAGCAGCACCGCGACGGGTCTCATGGCCTCCGCATTTACGGCGAACGGTCTTATCGGGCTCGGGCCCGCCTTGGTGGTGATGCTGGGCGCCAACGTCGGAACCACGCTGGTTACGCAGGTGCTGTCGTTCGACGCCGGTGTCGTCGGCCCTCCTTTGGTCCTGCTCGGGGTCATGGCTTTCCGCTCGTTCGACGATGATCGGCTGCGCAATGCCGGGCGAATCGCGATCGGGCTGGGACTGATGTTGCTGGCCTTGTCGGGGATGGCGCATGAGTTTGCGCCAATCGAGAACGCGCCTTTGCTGAAAAACGTTCTCGCTGCAATCGGCAACGAGCCTCTCCTTGCGGTGTTGGTGGCAACGCTGCTCACCTGGGCTTGTCATTCCAGCGTGGCGGTCGTGCTTCTTATCGTGTCGCTGACTGCGAGTCAGACCGTTTCGCCGATCGGCGCGCTGGCGTTCGTTGTTGGCGCCAACATCGGCGGCACATTGCCCGCGCTCTTTGAGGCGGGTTCACCGGTTGCTCGTCGTCTTCCGCTCGGCAACTCCCTGGTTCGAATCGTGGGCGCGGTCGTGGCGCTTCCGTTGCTGGCAATATGCGTGACGCTTCTCGCCCACATCGATCCTGCGCCGGGGCGGATCGTGGTGAACTTCCACACCGCGTTCAACCTGATCCTGGCGGCGGTGTTTATCGGGCCGTCTCATTGGTTGGCGCGGTTGCTCGTCCGCATACTTCCCGACCCGCCGGCGCCTGATGATCCCGGAAAACCAATCTACTTGGAGGAGGCAGGATTAGGGGCGGCGACCGTCGCGTTGGCGAATGCCGCGCGCGAGACGCTTCGCATGGGCGACATGGTTGAAGCAATGTTGAAGGGCGCTTCGGAGGTGTTCCAACAAGACGATCCTCGGCGCGCCACCGCGATCAGCCGGATGGATCGATCGGTCGACCGTCTTGGAGCCGCGATACGCAGCTATCTGGCAGATCTCGGAAATGAGCAGCCGTTGCATGACGATAGCGAAGGCGCCCGGGTCCAGGAGATATTGTCAGCCGTCATCAATCTCGAGCACGTTGGCGATGTCGTCGCCAACAACCTCATCGAATTCGTGGTCAAACGGATCAAGCGGGGGAGGCCGTTTGCGAAGGACGAACGCGATCTCATCGTTTCGATGAATGCGGAAATCCTGGAAAGCCTCCACATGGGGCTTGCAGTGTTTCTGACCCGTGATCCCGCCGAGGCGAACCGGCTCATCTCGCGAAAGAGCGCTCTGCGGCGACTGGAGGCGCGTGCGACCGCGCTCCATGTGCAGTTGCTGCGGGTCGCGGCTACCACGGCGCGAGCGGATGCTGGCGAGGGAGTCGCTCGTGTCGCCGAAGATGGCGGCCAGTTTCTGCGTATTGTCAGAGACCTCCGGCGCGTTCACTCGCACATCGCAGCGCTGGCATATCCGATCCTGAACGGTGCCGGCACCGCTGATGGGACACCGGCGCGAGAAGGAACTGCAGAAGAAGAAGCCAACGAATCCGAGCTGCAAGGCGCGCAATGATAGCGGTGGTCGCGATCAATTTGCAGGATCGTCACGCCGCGGTCTTATGAAATGGACCTCGCCGACCTCCAGTTTGTGACGGCGGCGGTGGATGCAGGAAACTTTGCGCGTGCAGCGCTCGTGCTCGGGTTGCATGCGTCGACGATCAGTCGGCGTATCGCACGGCTTGAGGATGAGCTTGGCCTCACCCTCTTCGAGCGCAACCGTGCCGGTGTGCGGCTCACGCCGAGCGGACAGACGGTCATGCGGCACATTAGACGTGTCCTCGCTGAAGTCGATGCCGTGAAGGCCGCAGGTCATCACAACGGCCTTGGCACGACGGGCGAGATTCGTCTGGGCCTACGAATGCCGCCGATCGGAAAGCCTCTGGGGGATTTGTTGCGGTGCTGGCACGGACGATACCCTGGTGTTTCGGTGGTGCAATTCGAGATGCATGAACGGGAGATCGCCGCCGCGCTGGCCGATCGACGACTTGACGCCGCGTTTGTCCCGAGCTTCGCGTTGTGGCCGCATGCGGCGATGCTGCCCATCTATAGTGAGCGGCTGATGGCGGCGCTTCCCGCGAAACATTCCCTGGCGAGGCGTAAGGCGCTTGGTTGGAAGGAATTGTCGGGCGAGACGGTTCTTGTCGAAGGCTGGGGCGAAAGTCAGGCGCAGCGCGAATTCTTCGCCTCGCTTCTTGGCAGGAACGTAGACTTTCAGTCGCACGCCGCCAGCAAGCAATATATTCTCGCGTTTGTGGCAGCGGGCTTTGGCGTGACGCTCGCGGCAGAGAGCCAAGCCGAGCTCGGATTTCCTGACGTGGTCTTCAGGCCGATTTCGGAGGCGAATGCATCATTTTGTGTGAATCTCGTGTGGCTTCCTGAATGCGAAGAACCCGTTGTAGGACGGTTTGTCGCGTTTATGCGCGATGAAGCGAAGGATCGCGGGCTGCTTTAGCAGAGGCAGCCTCGGCACGTCATCACGATGTCTTCTGCGACGACGAGGTCCGGCGGGTCTTTCGGAAGGCTCGGTCCGTCGCCATGAAGCGCGCCAGCATCGGTGGAATCAGCTTGGCGGGCTCGATACCGCTCTGGTTGGTCTCGTGGGAGAGCGCTTCGGCATAGGCCTGGAGGTCACGATGAACGGCCGCCGGCAGCTCGATCGTCATCTTCACCGGTTTGTCGTCTTCCAATGCGCTTAGTTTGAGTTTGCTCATCGGGCACCTAGCCTTTGTAGGGTTCGAGGACCAGGTCGTGTGTGACCATGACCCGCACGGGGAAGCCCGGTCGGATTGTGATCGTCGGCTGGATATTGAGGGAGCGGCCTACGATCTGTTCGCCAGCCTGGTTGAAGCTTTGCGACGCGCCCATCCGGATCGCCTGGGCGAGGTTGTTCTCGCTATTGCTCGTTCCAGCCTCGGCGCCGACGGATAAGATGGTCGAGAGGATCGCAGCCTTGAACAACATGCCCCAATGGTTGTCGACCTCGTCTTCGAGCCCGGCATAGCCCTCGGTGTCGGCGCCGGGCTGGCGTTCGAGTACGATCGACTTGCCATTCGGCATGATGAGGCGGTTCCAGACGAGCAAGGCGCGCGACTGGCCAAATGCGATCTGCGCATCATACTGGCCGACGAGGCGCGACCCCTGCGGAATCAATAAGGTCTTGCCCGTCGGACTGTCGTAGACGTCCTCGGTCACCTGCGCGGTGACCTGTCCGGGCAGATCGGACCGCAGGCCTGTGATCAGCGATGCCGGAATCACGGCGCCCGCCTGCAATACATAGGGGCTTGCTGGCGGCTGGACGCGATCGGAGCTCGTTGTTCTGCGGTCGATGTTGCCATTGAGGAATGCGAGTTTGTGATCTTGCGACGTGAGATCAGACGATGTGCTCGCCGGCGTCTGTCCCGGCGAGACAGCCGTTGGAGATGGCGCGATCGGCATGCTCGGCGCGACGACGTTCGTTGTCGCGAAGAGATGACTGGTGCGGGCGGCCTCCATCTCCTGAGCGAGCCGTTGCTCCTCCGGTGTCGGTCCCGGCATTGGCATGCTGGGCGAAGGCGCTCCGGCGTTGAGGATGGGCTTGCCGAGATCACCGGGCAGCGGCGGTCCAAGCTGTGGCACGGGCTTTGGCAGCCCCGTATAATCGCGCGGCAGGTTCGCGAGACCATCTGGCGTGTTGCGGTTGTTGGTGTTGAAGAGTTCGGCGCCGGTTGTCTGATGCTGCGGCTTCAAGGCGAAGAGTAGTGCGCCTCCAATGCCAATGGCCGCGGCGGCGCCGACGCCAAGCAGGACCTTGCGGGACAGCCGGGTTACCGGCGGTCGCTTGGCGCGCAAGCGCATCTCCTCAGCCGGACGTGCGGCCGCGCTCGGCCCCACGTCATCCCTGGCTTCGTCCGTCACCGCGGCCTCCCATCGGTGCGGACGATGCGCACCAGCTCCTGGTGCTTGCCGCCGAGCTTCAGCTCCGCCGCAGCGAACAGGCGGTCGACGATCATGTGATTGCCGCGGACACGGTAGTTGACGAGCTGGCCGTCGCCTTCCGCGCCGATCACCCAGAGCGGTGGCAGCTCACCCTGTGAGATCCCGGTCGGGAATTCGATGAACACCTGCCGGCCGTCATCGAAGGCGCGCAGCGGCCGCCACGGCGGAGTATCGCCCTCGATGCGATAGCGGAAGTTCAGTGCATTGATGTCGACGCCGGTTGCGACGGGGGCAGCGGCCTCGGCGGCCGCATTCTGCTGGCGCAGCGCGATGAGCTGATCCTGCGCATAAGCCCAAGAGACCGACGCCATATACGTCTTGTCGTCGGAATGCAGCTCGAGGTGATAGGTCCGGCGGTCTGTATTGATGACAAGGTTGGTGATGAGATCCGCACGGGTGGGCTTCACCAGGATGTGGACACGTTTGGCTGGCCCGGCGCCGCTCTCGGTGTCGCCGATGATCCACCGCACGGTATCTCCGGCAGCGACAGGCCCTGAGCCCGTCAACTGCTCGCCCGGCTCGAGCGCGATGTCGGTGATTTGGCCCGGCGCGGCATAGACCTGATACAGCGCGCCATCGGAAAAGGGGTAGACCTGGATAGCGTTGAGATAGCCTGCCCGTGTCGGCTGGACGCGGGCCGCGCCATTGGCCTGATCGACGCGAGCATGCGGATCCGCAGGTTCGGGGGCGCGCTTCGTGTTCCCGGGCAGCGGCTTGAGTTGTCCGGGCAGCGGCAACGGCTTCGGCACCTCGACGATCTGAATGGGCTTGGGCGGCTCGGCCTGCAGCACCGCGGGCTTCGGCGTGTTGTCGTAGCTGATCTGCGGCGGTTTCCAGGCTGTGGCGCAGGCGCCGAGGGAGACAGACGCAAGTAAGAGCGACGAGATCGCAAGCGGGCGCATCAGCCGAGCTCCTTTGACCAATTGAGGGCGTGGACGTAGACGCCGAGCGGATTCTTCTTCAGCCGATCGGCGTCGGTCGGCATCTGCAGCGCGATGGTGAGGATGGCGCTCCATCGCTCAGTCGAGGCAAGCGCGCCGTCGATGTAATGACGCTCCGTCCATTCGACGCGAAAGCTGGAGTCGGAGGCGCGGATGACGCTCGCGACGTCGACGGAGACTTGGTTCTTGCCGACCTTGGAAAACGGATCGCTCGTCCGCGCATAGTCATTGAGCGCGAGCGCCCCCTTGTCCGTGACGTAGTTGTAGGCGTCGAGCCAGTTCTGACGCAGCACCACGGGGTCGGCGGGGATGCCGCGCACTTCCTGGATGAAGCGCGCCAAGTGCCACGCGATCTGCGGGTCGGTCGGCTGGTAGTCCGCGGTGGCGGGCGCGACGGCCTGGGCCTGGCCGAGCTTGTCAACCTGCACAACCCAAGGCGTGATGGTGCCGCGGGCCGATTGCCAGACCAGGCCGCCGGCGAGCCCACCGCTGAGAACGAGTGCGCCGAAGAAAGCCAGGCGCCAGTTCTTGGCCTGAACGCGCGCGGAGCCAATCCGCTCGTCCCAGACCTGGCCGGCCTTTTGATATGGCGTCTCCGCGTCCGGCGTCTTGCCATAGCGCACGGTCGATCGTCGGAACATGAGCTATTCCCCCTCGGAAAGATCGACCTGATGCCCGCCGCTTGCCCGATCACCGGAGCGGATTGCGTGGTCGGCGGCGGTGACGCCGCGGTTGATGGTCTGGCCGCGCTTCATGCGCTGGGCCCATGCTGGCGGGCTGTCCGACGCGGCGGACGCGCCGGCGGATGACGACGAGCGCGCGCCGCCGCTCATGACGGCACGCTCGCCAGAGGCGAAGCTTTCTTGAAGGCTGCTGGCGGCGCGGCGCAGTGGGCTCATGGCGACTGAGCCGGCAGCTTGGGCGACACCCGCTGCCCCACCCGCGCGATATGCGGCGCTGGCGCCGCCCGCGACCGCGGCTCCCGCGCGCGCCGTCCCGGCGATCGCGCCGCCGGCCGCGGCGACACCCCCGGCGGTCGCCGCAATGCCGGCCGCTCCGATCCCGGCCGCTCCCAATCCTGTCGCGACAGCCGCGCCGGCGCCGAGCTGCGGTCCGCCCGCGATCAGGCCATTGGCGATGCCTGGACCGAAGATCGTGAGGCCAAGGAGCGAGAGCGCTGCGAGGATCAGCGTCAGCGCGTCGGAAATTGTCGGCGGATTGTTGAAGCCGCTGGTGAATTGATTGAAGATCGTGGAGCCGATGCCGATGATGACGGCGAGCACGAGAATCTTGATCCCGCTGGACACCACGTTGCCCAGCACCCGTTCGGCGAGGAAGGCCGTACGGCCGAAGAGCCCGAACGGCACGAGTACGAAACCGGCCAACGTCGTCAGCTTGAACTCGATCAAACTCACAAAGAGCTGGATCGCCATGACGAAGAAGCTGATGACGACGATCAGCCACGCGACCAGAAGAATGACGATCTGCACCAGATTGGCGAAGACGCTGGTGAAGCCCATCATACCGGAGATGGCGGTGAGGATCGGCTTGCCGGCATCGATCCCGACCTCGGCGATCTTGCCGGGCTGCAGGAGCTGCGCAGCGCTCATCGTGCCGCCACCGGCCTTGATCCCGAGGCCGGCGAAGCTGTTGTAGATGATCTGCGCGAGATTGTTGTAGTTGCCGATGATGAAGGCGAAGAGGCCGATATAGAGCGTCTTGCGGATCAGGCGCGCGAGCACGTCCTCGTCGGGCGCCATCGCCCAGAAGAGCCCCGCCAGCGTGATGTCGATGGCGATGAGGACGCTGGCGAGCCAGCGCACGTCACCTTGAACGAGGCCGAAGCCGGAATCGATATACTGGGTGAAGGTGCCCAGGAAATTGTCGATGACTCCCGTGCCGCCCATGATGCTTACCTGTCGGTGTTCTTGGCTGGAGCCGGAGTCGGGTTCTTCGGTCCGGAGGCCGGCGTATAGGTGAAGAAGCGGCGGCGGTTTTCAGCCCAGGCCGCCTCGCAGGCCGGATCGTCCTTGGCCTGGTCGGCGATGAGCTGACACCGCTTGAGCTCTTCGGCGAGCGAGTCGGGCGTGTGTTCCTCCATCGCACGCGGCTCGAGGCGTGGAGGCGATGTGTGGAAGTGCAGTGCCGCCGCGACGATCGCGATGGCGACAAGCAAAAAGCCGACAGCCCGGCCGACAGCAGGCAGATTGAGAAGCCGGGTTCGCATCAATGGAACATCTGCGCGGAGCCGGCCTGGTAACCAGCGCCGTAGTTGAGGAATGCCTGTGTCTGCGCTTGTGCCTGCGCCTGCGTCTCAAGGGTCCGCGCGGCATCGAGGCTCTGCGCGCGTGCGATCGACGCCATCAGCGCGGTCAGGTCCGCAAGCTGCGTGGTCTGAAGCGCCACGAGCTGATTGCCCGACTGTGCGGCCTGCAGCGCGCCGGTCGCCGACTGGCTGGAGGACACCAAAGCGTTGATCTGCGTCCGCGTGGTGTTGAGATTGCTCACAACGCCGGCTTGCACGCGCATCGTATCCTGGAACCCGGCGAGTGCGTTCTGCCAGCGACTCTTCGCATCCGTGAGAAGCTGCTGCGACGACGTCCCGCTGGAATAGGCCTGCGGATAGGTCTGCGTGAACGACTGGTCGATGCTTGAGACGCTGTAGGCGATGCGCTGCGCCTGCGCGAGGAGCTGCTGGGTCTGGGTGATCTGCTGCTGAAGCTGCGTGAGCGACGAGTACGGCAGGCTTGCGAGATTGCGCGCCTGATTGATCAGCGACGTCGCCTGGTTCTCCAGCATCTGGATTTCATTGTTGACCTGCTGAAGCTCACGCGCGGCGGTTAGGATGTTCTGCGCATAATTGGTCGGATCGAACACGATCCATTGCGCACGCGCCGGTCCGCTGGCGATGGCCGTAATGGTGAAAGCGGCGGCGCCTGCGATGAGCAAGGCGCGCAAGCGGTGACGGATCATGACGTGGTCTCCTGGTTGTGGGTGAGCATGTCCGCTGCCCAGTCGAGATCCTTTCGGCGCAGCCAGGCGGCGGTGAAGCCGCCGCGGCCGTGTTCCGCGAGCAGCTCTTCGATGGCGGTCTGATCGGATTTCGCCGAGGCGGCGGTGAAGGCGAGCGCGACTTCGGACAGCCCGAGTTCGAATAGGCGATTGCCGCGTCGCGACTGGCAGTAATATTCGCGCTTCGGCGTCGCGCGGCTCAGAATCTCAATTTGGCGATCGTTGAGACCGAAGCGCTGGTAGATCGCCGCGATCTGCGGCTCGAGCGCGCGCTCGTTGGGAAGCAGGATGCGGGTCGGGCAGCTCTCGATGATGGCTGGTGCGATCGCACTGCCGTCGATGTCGGCAAGCGACTGCGTGGCAAAGATGACGCTGGCATTTTTTTTCCGAAGCGTCTTCAGCCACTCTCTCAGTTGCCCGGCGAAGCCGGGATCGTCGAGGGCGAGCCAACCTTCGTCGACGATGAGCAAGGTGGGTCGGCCGTCGAAGCGATCTTCGATGCGATGGAAGAGATAGGATAGGACGGCTGGAGCCGCGCCCGCGCCGATCAACCCTTCCGTTTCGAAAGCCTGGACTTCGGCCTCGCCGAGCCGCTCCGTCTCGGCGTCGAGCAGTCGTCCCCAGGGGCCTGCCACGGTGTAGGGCTGGATCGCCTGTTTCAGGGCATTTGATTGCAGGAGCACCGAGAGCCCGGTGATGGTGCGCTCCTGGATAGGCGCGGACGCAAGCGAAGTCAGCGCTGACCATAGGTGTTCCTTCAGTTCCGGAGTGACGGTGACGGACTCGCGACCGAGGAGCGCCGCGACCCATTCGGCGGCCCACGCGCGCTCTCCGGGATCATCGACCCGCGCGAGCGGTTGGAGCGCGACGGGCTCGGCGGCGCTGTCGGAGAGCGCTCCGCCGAGATCGTGCCAATCGCCGCCCATCGCGAGCGCCGCCGCCCGGATGCTGCCGCCGAAGTCGAAGGCGAAGACCTGTGCACCGGCATAGCGCCGGAACTGCAAGGCCATCAACGCGAGCAGCACACTCTTGCCGGCGCCCGTCGGGCCGACGATCAAGGTGTGGCCGACATCCCCGACATGGAGGCTGAGGCGGAACGGGGTCGATCCCTCGGTCTTGGCGAAGAGAAGCGGCGGCGCCTGGAAGTGCTCGTCCCGTTCAGGCCCGGCCCAAACCGCCGAAAACGGCATCATATGCGCGAGGTTGAGCGTGGAGATCGGCGGCTGCCGGACATTGGCGTAGACATGCCCTGGGAGAGACCCAAGCCAGGCTTCGATCGCGTTGACGCCTTCGCGCATGCAGGTGAAGTCGCGGCCCTGAATGGCCTTCTCGACCAGGCGAAGGCGCTCGTCCGCGATCCGCGGATCATCGTCCCAGACGGTAACAGTGGCGGTGACGTAGGCCTCGCCGACGAGGTCGGTGCCAAGTTCTTGCAGAGCGGCGTCGGCATCGAGCGCCTTGTTGGCGGCGTCGGAGTCCATCAGCACCGACGCCTCGTTGGTCATCACCTCCTTGAGGATCGCCATGATGCTCTTGCGCTTGGCGAACCACTGACGGCGGATCTTGCCGAGGAGCTTGGCCGCGTCGGTCTTGTCGAGGCAGATGGCGCGTGTCGCCCAGCGATAGGAAAACGCCAGGCGATTGAGGTCGTCGAGCAGGCCCGGCCAAGTCTGTGATGGAAAGCCCATGATGGTGAGCGTGCGCAGATGTGCGCGGCCGAGCCGTGGTTCGAGGCCACCCGTCAGGTCCTCGTCCACCAGGATGGCGTCGAGGTACATCGGCGTTTCCGGCACGCGCACGCGCTGGCGCCGCGTCGAGATGCAGGAATGCAGGTAGGTCAGGGTCTCGGCGTCATCGAGCCAATCCGATTCCGGCATGAAGCCTTCGAGCAGCGCGAGCACGCGATCGGTGCGGTCGACGAAACCTTCGAGCGTGGCACGCCAGTCGGCGGCGCCCTGGGCGCGGTTCTCATAGAGCCAAGCTTCCGCGCGGGCCGCGTCATCGGCGGGCGGCAGCCAGAGCAGTGTCAGGAAGTAGCCGCTCTCGAAATGCGCGCCTTCTTCTTCGAATTGGGCTCGACGTTCGGCATCGACCAGCGCCGAAACGGGATCCGGAAATTGAGTTGACGGATACCTGTGCGCCGGCACGCGCTGGGCCTCAATGAACACGGCCCAGCCGGAGCCAAGGCGACGCAACGCATTATTGAGACGCGACGTGATGGCCACCAACTCGGCGGGCGTGGAAGAATCCAAGTCTGGACCGCGAAAGCGTGCGGTGCGCTGGAAGGAGCCATCCTTGTTGAGAACAACGCCCTTGGCGACGAGCGCCGCCCACGGCAGGAAGTCGGCGAGGCTCTGGTTATGGCGACGATACTCGGCAAGGTTCATCATCGGGCGAACCTCACGAGACCATGTGCTGCGGATAACGCAGATGCCGACGCACGACGTCGACGAAGGCGGCGTCACGCTTCGCCGCCCAAACGGCGGCGATGTGACCGACAAGCCAGATGAGGCCGCCCACGATCCAGAGCCGAAGACCGAGCCCGATCGCGGCAGCAAGCGTGCCGTTCACGATCGCCACGGCGCGCGGCGCGCCGCCCAAGAGGATCGGCTCGGTCAACGCTCGGTGAACGGGCGCATAGAAGCCGGCGATGGCGCCATCTTGCTCCATCACACCGTCACCCCGCCGCCGAACTGGAAGAAGGTCAGGAAGAAGCTCGACGCTGCGAAGGCGATGCTGAGGCCGAAGACGATCTGAATGAGGCGACGGAAGCCGCCGCTGGTCTCGCCGAAGGCGAGCGTCAGACCGGTGACGATAATGATGATCACCGACACGACCTTGGCCACGGGCCCTTGGATGCTCTCCAGGATCTGGTTGAGCGGCTGCTCCCACGGCATGTTCGATCCGGCCGCATAGGCCGGCGCGGTTGCGAGGGCGACGAAGACGAAGGCGGTTGCCGTGGCGAACGCACGGCGGGCATCCTTGATTAACATCACGGTTCTCCTGCGGGGGTGAGGACGTAGTCGCCGGCGGGCGAGAGGCCCTTCACCGCTGCGAGCTCGGCGAGCCGGCGCGCGGAGCCGCGGCCGGTGAGGACCGCGATGAGGTCGATCGTCTCGGCGATGAGCGCGCGCGGAACGGTGACCACGGCTTCCTGGATGAGCTGTTCGAGCCGGCGCAGTGCGCCGATGGCGGAGCCTGCGTGCAGCGTGCCCACGCCCCCGGGGTGTCCCGTGCCCCAGGCTTTCAGAAGATCGAGCGCCTCTGCCCCGCGAACCTCGCCGATTGGGATGCGGTCGGGCCGCAGGCGCAGCGACGAGCGGACCAGATCAGACAGCGACGCAGCCCCGTCCTTGGTGCGCAGCGCCACGAGGTTCGGCGCGGCGCATTGCAACTCGCGCGTATCCTCGATGAGCACGATGCGGTCGCCGGTCTTGGCGACTTCTGCGAGGATCGCGTTGACCAGCGTCGTCTTGCCGGTGCTCGTCCCGCCGGCGACCAGCACGTTCTTTCGGTCGCGCACGGCCGCGCGGAGCAGCTCGGCCTGGTCGGCCGACATGATGCCGGCCTCGACGTAGTCGCCGAGCGTGTAAACGGCGACGGCCGGCCGCCGGATGGCAAAGCACGGCGCAGCCACCACGGGCGGCACCAGGCCCTCGAACCGCTCCCCGCTTTCCGGCAATTCCGCCGAGACGCGCGGGCTGCCGGCATGCACTTCGACCCCGACATGGTGCGCGACCAGGCGCACGATGCGCTCGGCGTCCGCGGGCGTGACGCGACAGCCGGTGTCTTCAAGACCGCCTGACAGCCGATCGATCCAGAGGCGACCGTCAGGGTTGAGCATCACCTCGACGATGCTGGGATCTTCGAGATAGCCGGAGATCGCCGGACCAAGCGCCGTGCGCAGCATGCGCGCGCCTCGGGCGAATACTTCAGATCGGAGGGAGATCGTCGTCACAAGAGCCCCGCAAATTAGCCTCCTGTGGAGGCGCAGATGTCAGCGGGGTTGAGTAGAAAGAGCCGGAACTGGGACTGCGCAACAACAACAAGGAGGCGGGAGGGCTCTGGGATAGAATGACAAGCGAGAAGGACGATCGCTATTCTGACTGCGTGTCTGCTGAACCCTCCTTTTGCGGCGGCACGTCGCGAATCACCTCGTCAGCTAGTTTGTGACCGCGCGCGAGACGACGGCCGAGCGCTTCGATGTAACCTTCGTAGCGCTCTCGTCCTTTTGTTTGCGCGGCGGCAAGCGCCGTGTCAGGCAGCGGCGGCGTGCTGGTCAGCCAAAACCGGACGAACACCGCGAGCGCTTCATTTGAGATCGTGACGTGGCGCTCGATGCGCTCCATGTCGCGGACCATACGGTCCAGGCGTCGCGCGAGCGCCGCTTCTAGTCGGTCCGCGGCATCGGGCGAAAGATAAGAGGCGAGCGCTGCCTCGACGATCAACGCCTGCGGCACGCGCTTGCGGGCGGCGTAATCGGCGAGCTTCGTAGCCAGGTCGGGTGGAAGCCGAAAGGTGTGCTTCGTGCGCACGGCTACATCTGCATGTCATCGTCCGCGTCGAGCGAGATTTGTCGCGCGCTGCCGAAATTGCGCTGCATGATCCGCTGGCGCTGGGCGTCGTCGTCTGGCTCGTCCTCGACGGGCTCGAATTCCTGCACCGGCTTTCGTGGCTCGGGAACAATCTCCTCATGGTCCGGAAGTTCGGGTTCGCGCCGGATTCCCGCATTGTCCGGATCGTCCGTCTCTGCGGCGGTTGGCGCTGACGCGATCGCGCCGCTCCAGGTATTCACCTGGGACATGTTGGGGGCTGGCGGTCGAAGAACAGCGTTTCCGCCCGATGATCTGGGCGGCGGAAGAATCCGCCCGGCGAGCTCGGGGTCTTCGTAATACCGAGCTTTCTTCGCCCGGACGGGCGCACTTCCCGATATCATGACGATCTCGTCGTCGGGCGGGAGCTGCATGATCTCGCCGGGAGTCAACAGCGGCCGCGCGGTTTCTTGCCGGGAGATCATCAGATGTCCAAGCCACGGACTGAGTCGGCTGCCGGCATAGTTTTTCATCGCTCGGATTTCGGTGGCCGTGCCAAGTGCATCCGACACGCGTTTCGCCGTGCGTTCGTCGTTGCTGGCGAACGAGACGCGCACGTGGCAATTGTCCAGGATGGAATTGTTCTGACCGTACGCCTTCTCGATCTGGTTCAGCGACTGCGCGATCAGGAAGGATTTCAATCCATAGCCCGCCATGAACGCCAATGCCGACTCGAAGAAGTCGAGCCTGCCGAGCGCGGGAAACTCATCGAGCATCAGCAGCAGGCGATGTCGCCGCCGCTTGTTCTCTAGCTCTTCGGTTAGCCGTCTTCCGATCTGGTTGAGGATGAGGCGCACGAGCGGTTTCGTGCGGCTGATGTCCGAGGGTGGCACGACGAGATAGAGCGTCACCGGATGCTCAGCCTCGACCAGGTGGCGGATGCGCCAGTCGCAGCGTTGTGTGACCGCCGCGACCACCGGATCTCGATAGAGGCCCAGGAAGGACATCGCGGTCGACAGTACGCCGCTGCGCTCGTTCTCGCTCTTGTTCAACAGCTCTCGCGCGGCGCTGGCGACGACGGGATGGACTCCCTTCTCGCCGAGATGCGGCGTGGTCATCATCGCCCGAAGCGTCTTCTCGATTGGTCGCTTCGGATCGGAGAGGAAATTGGCGACGCCGGCGAGCGTCTTGTCGGGTTCGGCGTAAAGGACATGCAGGATCGTGCCGACCAGAAGCGAATGGCTGGTCTTCTCCCAATGGTTCCTGCGTTCCAGTGCCCCTTCGGGATCAACCAGCACGTCGGCGATGTTCTGGACATCTCTGACTTCAAACTCACCGCGCCGGACCTCGAGCAAAGGATTGTAAGCGCTGCTTTGCGGATTGGTCGGATCGAACAGGACCACGCGGCCGAACCGCGCACGCCAGCCGGCGGTGAGCGTCCAGTTCTCCCCCTTGATGTCATGGACGATGCAGCTTCCCGGCCAGGTCAGCAGCGTCGGAACAACAAGACCGACGCCCTTGCCGCTTCGGGTCGGTGCGAAACACAGCACATGCTCGGGCCCATGGTGACGGAGGTAGGCTCCGTGCCAGCGGCCGAGCAATACGCCATCTGGGTGAAGAAGGCCGGCTGCGCGGATCTCGCGTTCCTCGGCCCAGCGAGCCGAACCGTAGGTCGTGGCGCGCTTTACCTCGCGCGCACGCCAGACCGACATGGCGACCGCGACGACGAAGGCAGCGACCCCGCCTGCGCCAGCGATGAAGCCGCCGGTGACGAAAATGTCGTGTGCGTAAGCGTCGAAAGAGAACCACCACCAGAAGAAGGCCACCGGGAAATAGACCGGCCATCCGAAGAGCGAGAACCAGGGGCTGCCGAGCTGCGGCTGGAAGGCAAGCTGCCACGCCGTCCATTGCGTCGCGGCCCAGACGAAGCCGAGCGTGGTCGAGCACACAACGAAGACTTGCAGCCAGAGTATTTTGGTCGGGTTCATGGCGCCACACCAGCGCTTCCGCGATCGCTTGCTGCAAGCACGAACCGTATGGGATCAAAGGGCCGGACACGCTGGGTCAGAAATCGGATGCACCGCAGGCGCGCCTTCACAGGCCCAGTCCCCGTTTCCGCCCCGGGTCCCAGTCGACTCGTCCGCCCGGCGCCATGACGCCACGGACTTCGCGGCCGAGGTTCTTTTCCAAAGCCGGACGCCACGGCACGAGTTGGAATCCCAACCCATCATCGATCATGGCGAAGCGCCCCGACGCGAGTGTCACCCGTTCGCGATAAACGCCAGCGACACGCTCGCCTTCAGCGGCCGGGTGGTACGCCAGACCCGTGTCGGCTGATAATCTGGCCGTGGCCTCCTCAAGCTCGCGTCGCTGGAGTGTCGAAAGGAGATCGCGGGCGACGATCACGCGCTGGCCCTGTCGTCTGGCCAGGCCTTCCTCGACCAGGTGATCAGCGCGGGCATCCATTGCGTCGCGGACTTCGGCGCCGAAGCCGCTGGCGCTGAGCGGTGGGTCTTTCGCAAGAAGCTGACGATCGAGCCAGGTCGCTCCCGATGCCCCGACCTGATCAGAAATGGACAGATCCGACCTGGTCGCGAGCGATAGTCGTCGTCGTCCATCGGGATCGTCATAAGCGCGCACCTCGACGATCGCGTCGGGCGTGGCATCGCCGGTGAATTCGAGGTCTGCAAACCGCAAATGGTGGGTATGGCCGTCGACGCCGGCGACGATGACGTAGGCCGTGCCCTTGAGCTCGTCATCGAGACCACGCTGGACGAGTCGGCCGAGCACCGGATGGGAAGGCTCGTCGCCATGCAGCGCGAAGCGGCTGACGTCCGGTTCTGATCCGCTTCGGCTCATGGCTTGGTGCATCGTCTTGATGATGTCGCCGCGGATACCGAGCTGGCGCAGTGTTCCGTCGAGGCCGGGCTTGAGGGTCCAGCAGGCCGGGCCAACCGGATCGGCCAAGCCGAGACGTTCGAGCTTGGCCGCCCGTCCGAGCAACAGGCGACGCAGCTCCGGATCCTCGGCGTTCGGACCAGGCCGAAGATCTGCGACGCCGCCGCATTCGTCCGAAATGTCGCGCAGCGCCCGATCGAGACTTGTCCAGCGCTCGGCCTCCACCTCGCGTTGAAGCGCGCTGTGGATTTGCTGTTCAGTGCGGGGACCAAGTTCGAGCGTGATCCGCTCGGCGGCCCGGTCGCGGATTCCTCGGCTGATATAGTCGCGGCTGATCACCAGATCCTGGCCGTCATCGGCGCGGCCGCGGATCAGGAGGTGGACATGGGGATTGTCGGTGTTCCAGTGATCGACGGCGACCCAGTCGAGCTGGGTGCCGAGGTCCCTTTCCATGTCGGTGACCAGCTCGCGCGTGAACGTCTTGAGGTCGCCGATCTCGGCCGCATCCTCTGGAGAGACGATGAAGCGGAAATGGTGGCGATCGTCCTTGCAGCGCTCGGCGAACGCACGCTCGTCGGCTTCGTCTCCGGCCGCATCGAACATCCGCGCCGGCTGACCGTCTTTGGTGACGCCTTCGCGTTTGAGATAGGCGATGTGCTTCGGCAAAGGCGCCGAGCGGAATCGCGGACCCTGGTGACGGACGACGCGCGCCTTGGTGACGACGCGCCGGGCATTCGAGCGCAGCCGGATCGAGACTGCGGCGCGCCGGCCACGGCCGAAGCGGGAGCGGCTCCGCCCCTGGCCGGAGCGGAAGCTGTTCCCGACATGCCCGGCCTTCTTTGCGGCCCGCATCACCTCGCCGACGAAGGTCTGCGGACGTTTGCCGCCGCGGTTGCCATGCTGGATGCGGCCGGGCCGGATGCGCAGGTCGTCGTCGCGCGTCGTCATCGGGCCGAATCCGGGTGTTCAGGCGTGCGACGGCGGTTCAGACATTGATTTGCTTGGACAAATCGAGGTGAGCGCCAGCAGGGGTAGTCGGTGATATCGGTAAATTGTCCAATACAACCAACCACATAAGCCGCGCCGAAGGCCGGCCTTTTCCCTTGCCGTCCGTGGTTGTGGTTCCTCTGCCGACCTTCCGACCCTCGCAACTGTCGGGGTACGCAGTTCAATGCACCTGCCGAACTGACACCGCTCATGGGGTTCGTCGATCAGACGACAGCACGACGAAGAGCCCGTCGGCTTGCGGTGCGAGTCCGGTCCAATCCTGCGGCGAACGGACGCTCGGCGCGTTGGACGACTGCGGCCCGCCGGTCTTCGTTGTGTCGTCCGATGCGGTGGACGGCTGTTTTGGAAACAACGATGCCTCGGTCCATGATCGGACGACGGACGCGAGCAATGTCGTGTCGTCGATCACGCTGCCACCGACAATGGGCGCGAGCCTGGTCAGGTAAGCGCGCGTTTCCGCCGGCAACGGGCGGCCGGTGGCGAGATGATCTTCCCAGCGCGCTGGACCGGCGTTGTAGGCCGCAAGGAAGCCGGGAACCCCATAGCGGTCGTGCAGTTCGCGCAGATAGCCGGCACCGGCGATGATGTTGTCATGGACGTCGTAGGGATCAGCGCCGAGATGGTAGCGTTGTCGCAGTGTCGCCCAGGTTTGCGGCATGATCTGCATCAAGCCCATCGCCCCTTTCGGCGATATCGCGTGTACGTCGCCGAAGCTCTCGGCGCGCATCACGGCCCGCATCCACGTTGTCGGAATGCCGAAGCGCTGCGAGGCCTCGGCCACGAACGCTGCAAAGCGTGTGGCATCTGGAACGCGCGCGATATGATGGATGGGCGTCGATTGGGCGCACACCGGCCCGCCAGCCGCGATCACCCCGGCGGACAGACAAGCGCTGATCAGCGCGATGCGAAGATGCGATGGCTGTCCGGATCGGCAGGCCGGAAAGGAGAAGGGGGATCGACCGTGCGCCGACGAAGCTCGGCCGCAGGACGGCTGGAGGTGAAGCACGGTCAGTCCTCCTCCCGCGTCCATATCGGGTCGGCGCGGCCGGCGATCGTCGTGCGGGAAAGCAGCCCGAAATAACGGCCGTCGAGCGAGTCTGCGGATTGCCAGTTCATGAGGAAGACCTGGCCGTCGGGAATGCGCTGGCAGCCTTGCCAGACGGGCAGCGGTCGATCGTGCGTGTCGCGATCGAGCGCATCGCCCATCGCTATGCCGTCGACGGTGATGGTGCGCTGGCGGCGGCATACCGTCTGGCCTGGAAGCGCGAGCACACGCTTCAGCATGGGCACGCCCTTGGGCAAATAACGGCGGTCGGAGAGGAATTGGGCCAGGGCGTCCGGTGGACGCACGACGACAAGTTGGGTGACGTGGAGCGCGCCGACAGAGTGGATGGCGTAGAGGCCGATCGGCACGCTGTCGCTGGCGTTCCAAATGAATTTGGGCGAGACAGGGAAGATCGCGCTGCAGGCGGAGACGAGCAGCACCAGATACGTCGTCATGACGTAGCCGAACCGCGTCACTTGAGCACCCGGTCGCGCAAGAGCCACGCGCGATGCTGGTCGCGGCTGTAGGGGCGGGGCTCGTAACCTGCCCCGAGGCGATTGTGGACGTGCCTCCAGTAGTCCGGCGCGACGGCTGCAGGATCAATGCCGAGCGTTTCGACCGTGTCGATTGTGGCGAGGACGCGCTCGACTTTGGGCCAGCCGCTGATCCGGAGCAGGATCTCGCCGCCGGGACGGACAAAAGGCAGCGTCTGATAGGCCTCGCCTGGCGCGATCGCGCGCAAGATGTCGATGCGTGAAACGATCGTGCCGTAATCGTTGGAAGCCCAGCGAACGAAGCCGAAGATCGTGTTCGGCGCAAAGGTGAGGACACGTCGGCGACGATCGATGATCGTTTCGCCCGTGTCGTGACCGAATCTTATCCAGTGCTCGATGCGTTTCTCGAGCCACGTCAGTTCGACTGCCGTCAGCGTGTCAGGCGAACCGGCTCGCGCGTGTGCGAAGGCGGGATTGGTCATCATGTTTGTTCTCCATCGGTGTTGGGGAATTCGCGCGTGAGGAGCGCCCGCAGCATGTCGGCGACCGTCTGGCCGCGTTGGAAGGCCGCGATTTTGATGCGGCCGCGGAGCGCGGGCGTGATGTCCACGGTGAGGCGCGCCGTATAGGGATCGCTCTCCGGCGTCGCACCGGCGCTGCGATCGGGCGCCTTGATCCAGGCGTCCGCATCGCGTGGTCGGGATGCGAAGCCGCCGTTCGAACGCCGCGCCGTCATGGTGCGAGCCTTTCGGTCTCGACAGCGAGGGAGGCGATCTCGCGGGCAGCGGCGCTCGTCGCGCTTTGCTCGAAGGCGAGCTGACCGGTGCGCGCGGCGTCCGCGAAAACCACACGCTGGCTGATGCGCGTGGCGAGCGCCGGCGGATCGTGGTCAGCGAGACTCTGCGCCGTGTCGCGGGCGATGACGGTGCGCGCGGCACAGCGGTTGAGCACGAAGCGTGCGACAAGGGCAGGACGGAAGATGCGCGCTTCGGCGATCAGGGCCAGCATCTCGGCGGACGCCCAGCCATCGAGCGGCGATGGCTGGGCCGGTACAAGAACGGCGTCGGCCGCGAGCAACGCCGAGCGCAACAAGGCGGCGATGCGAGGCGGGCCGTCTATGACAATATGGTCCGCATCGCGGGCAAGCTCGGGAGCTTCACGGTGGAGCGTATCGCGGGCGAGACCGACCACGCCGAACAAACGTGCGTGGTGGCGCCGGGCGCGCTGCTCGGACCAGTCGAGAGCCGATCCTTGGGGATCGGCGTCGATGAGGGTCACGCGCTTTCCGTGACGGGCCCAGTGTCCTGCGAGGTGCAAGGCGAGTGTCGTCTTGCCGACGCCGCCCTTTTGATTGAGCAGCGCGACGATCACGGCGCGTCACCATCGGTTTTCCACCCTGCGGGCCGATGGGAAACAACAGAATCGTTAGATTCTTGTTTGTTAGATTCTAAGTTAGGGGCGTCGTAAGCAGCGGATTTTCCGTTTGAAAATGCGCCTTCCGGTTCCTGATGGCACGGGCGCGCGGTTCCCGATGGCACGGGAACGGTGGTTCCTGATGGCACGACCGCTTCCACAGGCTGTCCACATGCTGCTGTGGACAAACGAGCCGGAAGGAAAACGAGCAGTTCATGTCCGCCGCGGTCGCGCTCGACATCGAGCCGATAGCCCGGAAGCGGCTGGCGGCGCGCGATGTCGCGCAATTCGAAGGCAAAGCGTTTGAACGGCGAAAGGCTTGCGGACTTGTCGTAGAGATGACGAAAGGCGAACCGCCAACCTGCACGCTGGCGACCGGCATGCTTGCGCACGATGCGATAAAGCCAGCGCTCCAGGCCGCCGGTCAGCCTGAAGTAGTCGCGGTCAATCGTGAGCACCAACGCTTCGTCGAGAACAGCTTTGTAGAACCAGTCCGGTACGATGAGATCGATGCCGTCGGCGCGCCCATGCGCATCCGCGCGCTCCGTCCATTCGTTGATCCACGAGAAGCGGTGCGCGCGGCGTTCGTTGGTCTGGCGCAGCGTCGTGGCGACGGTCGTCGATTGAAGGCGGTCGAGGGCCGCTTTCAGCCTGTGATAGTCGCGTGCGCTGTCACCGCGACCGATGAACGACAGAATCTCATAGGGTGTTGCCGCCATCAGGCGTGAGGTGCGCAGGCCGCTGTCGCGTGCCTGGACGATCTGGGAGGCGGCCCAGATCAGGATATCGGCGTCCCAGATGGTCGCCATGCCGTGCTCCGGCACGGCCTCGACGCGGATGGCAATCTCGCCGCTCCGGTAGTCGATCGGCGTGATGCGATGGGTCTTGGCGAGCGAGAAGAAAGGATAGGCCATGAGGTCCTGGGCGTCGCGCGGCGCGAGATCGCCTGGCAGCGCCCGAAACAGTTCGAGCTGCTCGCGTTCGGAGCGTGAGCGGTGGCGCGACGACATGGCGGTGATCAGCGGCGCGGATGACGCGCCTGCTCGAGCTCGGCAGGCGAATGGCGGCGCGCGGGCAGGACGACGGCTTTGCCAGGGTCGGACGTCGACGCCTTGGCGGCTGCGTCGACCCACTCCTGCAGGTCTTCGACGCGATAGACGACACGTCCGCCAAGTTTCGAATAGCGCGGGCCAGTGCCGTAGATGCGGTGCTTTTCAAGCGTGCGGATGGAAAGACCAACGAAGCGTGCCGCTTCGGGCGTACGCAGGTAGCGTTGCGGCACGCCTGCGAGAGTGGTGGACATGGGATACCTCGGTGATCGTTGGGGCGGCCGTCGGAGGACGGCGGCTACTGGCGATCACGGTGGCGGAGGGGTCTCGGCCAAAATAGTGCGATGTCGGCAGGCAGTGAGATCGCACCGGTCTCAGATGCGGCGCCGGTAAGGATAGAGAACAAGCTGCCGGTAGCCGCCCTTCATCATCTCGAAACCGAGCCGCACGAGACGGCCGGTCTGATCCCGCAGTTCGTGCGAAATCCAGTCACGTTTGGTGATAGGGGCGGTTTCGAAGAGACCAGCCGCGATGTCCGGATATGTCGTTCCGAGCAGGCGTGCATCGAGCGCGCGCAGCGCAAGGATGAAGCGCTTGCGGCGCTCTTGAGTAAGGGCGCCGGCATCCGGTGGCGTTCGACGCCCGCCGAGGCCATGCCAAAGGCGTAACGCGGTAGCGACGCGGATTTCGAAAAGCCGGTCGAGCGGTAGGAGCACAGCGTATGGACCATCCGTGTTGAGGAATTCAACACGGACCGGCGTGCCGCCGAGCGTTAGAGCCCGTGCGGCGGCCGCTCTTGCAATTGCGCTAAGAAGTCTCGGCGGCAAGCCGAGTTCAGGATTGACGAGTTCGTCGGGCGCATCTGTGATGGTGACGACGCGAGGGAGCGCTTTGGCTGTCCATTGAGCGGCCGTTGCGGGGAGGTCGGGCAATTCGGGGGCGAAATCGCACCCCCCAGCGTTCGGCGAACGCAGCCGTCTCGGCGTCCAAGGGATTGATAGCGCGGCCCCGGCTCCGGTGTGCAAGCCGCCTATGGTCTTCCTGAAATTCGGAGTTCCGGCGCAAGAATTCAAATGCGAAAGCCGGCGCGTCGAGCAACCGCAGTTCCTGGTACGCGTCCGCCGATCGCCAATCGGCAGCACTCATTGTGATGTCTCCTCCAGCGTCCGCTCATGCGCGGATGTGGATAGGAGAATGCACGTTCAGGTGGTGTTCTGAAACCCACAGCAACAGCAGCGCATGCTGCGCGGTCTGCACGGAACTATTTTCTAGTGCGGCGCTCCACCATAGAGAAGATGGCGGTAACCCTTCTCCGTCATCCATCGTGCGCGGGCGAGATGCGTCTCCCAGGCGCGGCGTGCGCGATCGGGTTCCGTCGCCGGGTCGATGCGCAACACGAGCTTTGCGACCTCTTGCCAGTCGGCGCCATCGGAGTCGGCATCAAGCAGACGGAGATATGTCACGAGGTGGCGCTCGTCATAGCCGGTCAGGATTGCGGCTGTCGGCGCGATATCATCCACTGCTGGATCCCGGGGTGGCGACTGCATCAAAGCTCCTCGACGACACGGTTTCTTAAACGTTAACACATGCTGGTTTCAACGTTTCAAGTTTGCCGACCTTCGCCCTGAAGCCGTTGCAGGCTTTGCCTCGTGAAGCAGCATGATTCCGCGGCCACGGTCGGATTCGACAAAAAGAATCCCCGCCGCCTCCAGCGCGCGGCGAACTTGGTCCCGCGTGCTCTCGTGCGTCGGGAGCCCGCGCTCGGACTCCAGACGTTTGAGGGCGGTCAACGCCACCAGGGCTTTTTCGGCGAGCATCTCTTGCGTCCAATTCAGCAAGGCTCGCGCCGCCCGCACTTGTCGGCCGGTGATCATTCATGATCACCTCCGACAGACGATCTGCGCGCACCAGAAAAACGACTATAATAGTCGTTATGGGTCGTCGCAACGGTGCGCCGAGGCCATATTTGGCCTCAGGAGCGGGTGGGCGGGGTGCGGGGTGATTCGGGTCAGGCCGGGACGGTTGTGAGATGCTCGGGGGCGATCCGACGCACCGCCTAGCACGGTTGTCAGGCCTGGTCGCCGCGGTTCTTGGCAGCCAGAAGACGCTGGATACGGTCCAGCACGAGGCGGTGATCATAAGGTTTCGATACGGCCGGCCCGTCCTGACAAAGATCCGCAGCTTTCTCGACAGAGCCCGTAATCGTTCCGGCGAGGATTACGCGTGGACCTGGGGCGCGATCGCGTATCCAATGCGCGAGAGCGAATCCGCTTTGGTCTTCAGCGCCGACATCGATAAGCACGACGTCAATGGGACGAGCCGTGTTGTTCAATACCTCTTTGGCTTCTACAGAATTGGTGGCTTCCAGCACTTGATAACCGCACTCGCGGAGATATTCGGCGAGCGGTGTGCGGACCAGGACGTTGCTGTCGACAATGAGGATGCGTGTGTCGCTCACGCGGGCGTTCCCGGCGGCGCGACGCCCAAAGTTACAAAAACCAATGCCACTGTCTGTGTGATGTCATATGGCTTCGCGATAAAGCGCCCGGGCATCGTCTCGCTGTTCAAGTGATCGTTTCCGGACGTGAGGATCACTGGGACGGTCGGAAAATCTGCGCGGACTCGCTCGGCGAGCTGCAGGCCGTTGAGGGAGCCAGGCATCTGGATATCGGAGAACATAAGATCGACCTTGCCGCCGGCCACGAGATAATCGAGCGCCTGGTCAGCGGAGTTGGCCTCGATGACGGCGCAGCCTGCTGTTCGCAACTCGTCGGCGATGAGTGCGCGCATAAGGACTTCATCCTCGACAACGAGCACATGAGGTTTCTCGCGATCCAACGCCGGCTCAGGCAACACTTTGATGCCCTCCTATTGAGCGAAAACGGAGGGCTTGCTGTGGCGTTCCTTGCGAAGACGAAAATAGTTGCTTTTTTCGGCGACTGTGGTGGTCGTCGGCGGAATTGGGTGAGACCGGGATTAGGGGGCGTCGGTGCGGCGCGAGGTTTCCTGCTGAGAACCTCTTGCTCCTCTAGTCACTAGAGGATTTAGGATCTCCTTCCAGCTTGGTGAAGGAAGGAGTTCTTTGCGATGGAGCGAACCGAAGGCACTGGCATGTTGTGCCCCGTCTGCCGTGTCGATCTCGTGATCAGCGAACGGCAGAACATCGAGATCGACTACTGCCCGAAATGCCGCGGGGTATGGTTGGACCGTGGTGAGCTTGACAAGATCATTGAGCGGAGCGCGGCCGAGACCTCTCAGGTTTCCCAGCAGAGGTCTTCCGCACCGCCTTCGTCCTCAGAGGCACCGAGCGCGCCGGGACCGTGGGGCGGATATGATCAGCACGGCGGTCATGGTGGCCACGGGTCACGTGATGGCCACGGCAGCCGCGGTGGTCACGGACGCGGCTTCCTCGGTCGGATATTCGACTGACGCCAACAACAACAAGAGCAACGAACAAACAATAAGGTGCTTGGGGTGGCCTCAGCTTGGCAATTCACCTTGATCCCGGCTGCGGCCGCAATGATCGGCGCCGTGATTGCGGTGAACGCGCGGCCGAAAGCAACTTTGGTCAGCGCGATCCAACATTTTGCTGCCGGCGTTGTATTCGCGGCGGCGGCTGGCGAGATCCTGCCCGATGTCATGCATCGAGGCTCGCCCTGGGCGACGGCGATCGGTGGCGCGATCGGCGTCGTCACGATGCTGCTGGTAAAACAGTTGGAAGAGTGGGCGAAAGGGCCAGCGGGCCTGTTGACGGCAATTGCCGTCGATATTCTGATCGACGGTCTGGTGCTTGGGATCGGATTCGCGGCGAGCCCAAAAGTTGGCATTCTGTTGACGATTGCCTTGACGATCGAGATTCTGTTTCTCGGCCTTACTGTGGCGACGGAGCTCGGAGAGAGTGTTCACTCCAAAGCCAGAATCGTCGGAATAACGGCCGGGCTGATCATCCTGCTGCCTGTCGGCGCTTTACTCGGGGCTCCGGTCGCGTTGCTGCCCGGTCCGATTCTGACCGGTTTCTTTGCATTCGGACTGGTCGCTCTTCTCTACCTTGTGACCGAGGAATTGCTGATCGAAGCTCATGAAACGCCCGATCGGCCGTGGGTGACAGCGATGTTCTTCTTCGGCTTCTTGGCGCTTTTGCTTGTTGAGGAGGCGATCGGCTGATTGTGCGGGTGCATGCACTGGCCATGGTCAGCTAGCACCTCGATGACACGACACTCCGCCAGGCGTCCGTGACTGCAACCGTCGATCATCACCTCAAGCTCGGCCTTGAGCGCACCTAGGCTCGCAATGCGCTGCTCGACCTCGACAAGGCGGGCTTTCGCGATTGCATCCGCCGTCGCGCAAGACTGATTGGGCTGATCCTGCAAGGTCAGCAAGGTCCGTATCGCTGGGATCTCGAACCCCAATTCGCGAGCGTGGCGAATGAACATCAGCCGGTGAAGATCGCGCGTATCGTACGTGCGACGATTGCCTTCGGTTCGGGGTGGGGCCGGCAGCAAGTCGATCTGCTCGTAATAGCGGATCGTCGGTACTTTCACGCCGCTGTGTCTGGCTGCCTCGCCGATGGAGATGTGGCGCACGACGGTCACTCCTCTAGTCACTAGAGGAATTGGCGATTGCGCACCAAAAATCAAGGGCTGCCAGTGGGGAGCTCTTTCTCGCCCGGGCTCTGCCCAGCCGCGAGATCGACAGCGCGCCGTGCGCATTTTCTATCCCGCAGCGGATCTTTGCCCTTGCTCCTCTAGCGACTAGAGGACGTAGCGCTATGGCTGAATCGAGGATTTGGTCATGACGAAGCATTCGCAACAGAGCCGCTATCGGGTCGATGGCATGGACTGCGCTTCATGTGCGGCAAAGATCGACACCGCGGTGCGCCGCGTGCCGGGTGTCGAAGATGTCTCCGTGTCGGCCACCGCCGGCACGATGACCGTGCGCCACGGTGACGATGAGGCAGTTGGTCCGGCGATCACGAAGACGGTGACCGGACTGGGATACAAGCTCAGACTGCTGACAGAACATTCGATCGGCGACGGCGGACCGAAGGCGGTCGAGGCCTGTGGTTGCCAAGGTCGCAGCGGCCCGGACGCTCACGCGCATGACGATGCCCGAAAGAGCGAGGGTCCTGAGCATCGTCATCACAACGGGCAGAACGACGGCAAGGCGTCTAGTGCCGAACTGCACGGTCACGACCATGGTCCGACAAACGGCCCATGGTGGCGGAGCGGTAAAGGACGGCTCACGATTGCCAGCGGCATCGCGCTGATCGCGGCCTACGCGATAGGCAAGTTGGTTCCAGGATTTGAACCCTGGATATTCACGGCGGCGATGCTGGTTGGACTCGTGCCGATCGCCCGGCGCGCCATCATGGCGGCTATCGCCGGCACGCCTTTCTCGATCGAGATGCTGATGACGATTGCCGCCGTCGGCGCCGTCGCCATAAGCGCAAGCGAAGAAGCGGCAACTGTCGTCTTTCTCTTTCTGATCGGCGAACTGCTCGAAGGGGTCGCGGCGGGCCGAGCGCGCGCCAGCATTCAATCGCTGACCGCGTTGTTGCCGAAGACCGCTTTGCTCGAAGAGGGAGGCAAGACGCGTGAGGTCCCGGCCGAGGACCTCATAGTCGATTCCTTGATCCTCGTGCGGCCCGGCGACCGCATTCCTGCGGACGGCTTGATCGTATCGGGTGAAAGCGCGATCGATGAGGCGCCCGTCACCGGCGAAAGCACGCCCGTCCGTAAGGGCGTAGACGCTATCGTCTTCGCTGGCACCGTTAATGGCGAGGCGGCGCTGCGCATCCGCGTGACGGCCGCCGCTGCCGACAACACCATCGCCCGCGTTGTGAAGCTGGTCGAGGAAGCGCAGGAGAGCAAGGCTCCAACCGAGCGCTTCATCGACCGGTTTTCGCGCTACTATACGCCAGGCGTCGTCGTGGTCGCCGCTTTGGTCGCCGTCATACCTCCGCTGCTGTTTGGCGGCGCCTGGAGCGAATGGATCTACAAAGGCCTTGCCATCTTGCTGATCGGATGTCCGTGCGCGCTGGTGATCTCGACCCCGGCGGCGATCGCAGCGTCGTTGTCGGCCGGCGCCCGGCGCGGCTTGTTGTTGAAGGGCGGCGCCGTTCTGGAAAAGATCGGAACGATTACCGCCGCCGCCTTCGACAAGACTGGCACGTTGACAGAAGGCAAGCCGCAAGTGACCGACATTGTCGGCTTCGGCCGGCCGGAGGCAGACGTGCTGAGGCTCGCCGCGGCGCTTGAAACCGGCTCAAACCATCCGCTCGCTAGGGCGATTCTGGAGCGCGCGGCGAGTGATAATGCTGCCGTGCCCCAGATCACCGACGCCAAGGCGATCGGTGGAAAGGGGATCACCGGGACGGTCGACGGCAGCGAGGTGTTCTTCGGCTCACCGCACGCAGCGGGCGATCGCACGGCGCTTACGCCCGATCAGATCGCACGGATCGCTGCCTTCAACGACGACGGAAAGACCGTATCGGTGTTGCTCGCCGATGGACAGGTTGCCGGCGCCATCGCGATGCGGGACGAACCGCGTGTCGACGCCAAGGCCGGTCTGAAAGCGCTGGCTGATGCGGGAATCAAGACCGTGATGCTGACAGGAGATAATCGGCGAACCGCGGACGCGATCGGCAAGCAGCTCGGTATCGAGGTGCACGCCGAATTGCTGCCGCAAGACAAGCAGCGTGTCGTCGGCGAGTTGAAGCGCCAGGGCTTCTCAGTGATCAAGGTCGGCGATGGCATCAATGATGCGCCGGCTCTCGCCGCGGCGGATGTCGGCATCGCCATGGGCGGCAGCGCGGACGTGGCTCTCGAAACGGCCGATGCTGCCGTCCTTCACGGACGGGTGGGGGACGTCTTCGCGATGATCGCCCTATCGAAGCGAACCATGGCCAACATTCGACAGAACATCGCGATCGCGATCGGGCTAAAGGCGGTGTTCCTTGTAACGACCGTCGTCGGCATCACGGGGCTTTGGCCTGCAATCCTCGCCGATACGGGGGCGACGGTGCTTGTGACCATGAACGCGTTGCGCCTGCTCAAGGTCGGGCAAGCTCAGGGTTCCTGAGTTTCGTAAGAGGCCGCCGTCTAATGCTTGCGCGTGCGAACCCCGCCCGGCGCGGCCGGGCGGGGTTGCTGCGAAGGCCTCAGTCGCCGTTCTTGCGGGGCCGCGACCAGATGAGGGTGTAGCCGTCGGCCTCTTCGTCATCGAACAGGTTCGCGTAGATCGGAGCGTTGAAGGAAGGGTCGTCGAGCTTGAGCGAGAGGTAGTCGCGGCCTTCTTCGGAGCGCTTCGACCACGCTGCCCCGATCTCGGCCCGGCCCACATAGACGCGGTGGCTGGGGGCGTTCTCGTTGGAGCGGTTGGTCTCGGCGACGATCCGGACGCCTTTCGTCTGCAAGCTCAGGGTGACGATCTCGCCCTGGAAGTCGCTGCCGACCTTCTTGAAAGAACCGATGTTAGCCATGTCACTTCTCCTTGCTGATTTCGAGCCCGCGACCACCGCGGCCTCGATGGCGATCGACAGGCCGGGGACGATCGACGACGCACCCGCTCGCGGGCCGGAGCGCAGCGGAGGATGACGGCGGTGAGACTTTCTTGCCTCGCGAGGAATGGGCTTTAGCCCAGGGGAAGAAAGTCGAGCCGACGGCGTTGCGGCTCAGGCGATCGAGGCGCAGCCGGTCTTCGGCCAGATCAGGCCATCACGAGGCCAGGTGCGTCCGTGCTCTGAACAGCATCCTCAGGAGGAGACGTGGCGGATATCGGTTCTCTTGCACAAGACGTCGGCGAGTTCAGGCGTAGAGAAAGAAGCCATGGCGTAGAAAAAGGCGGGATCGATTGCCGGGGACTCGCCGCGACTGAACGCCTTCATCCGTCTTTATGTGAGTGCCGGGAGATCGGTGCTGCGGGCTCTGCGCTTCGATAGGCCGGGGCCGTCCTCGTTTCTCAACCGAGACCCGATGGCGCTGGACCGTGCTTCGCGAACCTGTTCGATGACGAAGAGGCCGGCCTCTCAGCCTTCCCGTGTTGCGGCCGTAAGAACCGGCTGCGGCTCATCCGCATTTGCCCCGTCCGGTCGCAGCGGAAGGGGTTCGGCCAACACCGTCATGCGCGCCCAAGCCGTGCAGCCGATGATGATGGCGCCAACCCAAGCGAAGGTCTCCCGCCAGAACAGCGATGGCATGCCGATCTGCGAGAGCCCCAACACGGCGTGGTAGCCGGCGATCGCGGCCGGGATGGCGAAGGCCGCTGCAATGGCCGCGCGCAAGGGGATCGGCTTGACGAGCGCAAAAGCGACCTGGCCGACGCCCAGCGTCAACGCGCCCACGACGATGCCGATAAGGAGGGCGCCGAGGACGCCCGCGCCGCTGTGGAAGGCGGCCATGCCGGCGGTGAGGCCGACGAAGAAGGGCAGCGCATAAACCGCAAGGGCGAAGATCAGCCAGCAGAACAGGCCGATCCCAAAAATGCTGAGTATGAGTCCGATGACGAGCATCGCGGCGTCTCCGTGACAAAGCGTGTGACGGTCGCGCCTTCCACCACCACCACGGCGCGATCCGAACTATAACGAAAATTGGCCTCGAATGGGAGAGGAAACCCGTCCCACCAGACATCGGCGGTGTCCGCGACCGTGCCAGGGGCCTGACCCGACCGCAGGAGGAACGATGGCGAGACGCTCAGAAAAGCTTGATTTTCCGGTCTCTCAGGTTCGGCGCTACCTTGAGCCTGGGCCAATCGTGATGGTGTCGTCAGCGCTGGATGACAGGCGAAACATCATGACGATGGGGTGGCACACGATGATGGAGTTTACACCGTCACTCATCGGTTGCGTCATCGCCGGCGCAAACTACAGCTTTGACCTGGTCTGCAAGAGCCGTGAGTGCGTGATCAATCTCCCGACCACGACGTTGATCGACACCGTGGTCGGCGTTGGCAACACGACGGGCGCTGAGGTCGATAAGTTCGAGAGGTTCGGGCTCACGGCGCAATCGGCAACGCGCGTGAAGGCGCCGCTGATTGTCGAGTGTCACGCAAATTTTGAATGCCGTCTTGTCGATGATGCGCTGGTCGACAAATATAATTTCTTCGTTTTCGAAGTGGTGAAGGCGCATGTCGCCAAGTCGCCGAGGCATCCGGAGACGCTGCATTACACCGGCGATGGGGTATTCATGGTCGCCGGCAAGATCATCAGCCGGCGCCGGCTGTTTCGGCCGGAGCTGCTCGATACCTGATGCCGTAAGTGGCGGCGCTTACGCGCCGCCTTCGTCGTGCTTCCAGACCGGAATGCCGAGCTTGCGTGCCTTGTCGGCGAGGTTGTCCTGGATGCCGGTGCCCGGGAAGTGCAGGACGCCGATCGGCAGGACCGCCAGCATCGCGTCGTTGCGCTTGAACGGAGCCGCCTTCGCGTGCTTCGTCCAGTCCGGCTTGAAGGCGATCTGCGGCACGTTGCGATTGCTCGCCCATTTGGCGGCGATGAGCTCCGCGCCTTTCGGCGACCCGCCATGCAGCAACACCATGTCGGGATGCTTGGCGTGGACTTTGTCGAGTCGATCCCAGATCATGCGATGGTCGTTGAAGTCGAGCCCGCCGGTGAGCGCGATCTTCGGACCAGGCGGCAGCATGACCTCGGTCTCGGCCCGACGCTTCGCAGCCAGAAAGTCGCGGCTGTCGATCATCGCTGCGGTGAGCGCGCGATGATTGATCAGCGATCCTGACCGGGGACGCCAGGGTGTGCCGGTGTGCGTCTCGAAGTGTTCGGCGGCCTGGTCGCGGAAGAGCTCCATGCTGTTGCGGCGCTCGATCAGCGTGATGCCCTCGGCCGTCAGGCGTTCGAGCTCGACCGATTTCACTTCCGAGCCGTTCTGCTCGCGCTGGCTGCGCCGCTGCGCCTGTTCGTTATCGTCGAGTTCGCGCTCGATGCGATCGACGGCGCGGTGGAAGAGATTGACCGTTGACCAGAGCAGATCCTCGAGGTCCGGCTCAAGGCGCGTTTCACCCAGAGTCGAGATCAGGGCGTCGAAGATGTCGACGACGGCGCCGGCCACGACATTGCCTTCGGGAAGCGGCCTCGGGTCGGGTTCGCCCTGGAAGGGACGGTAGCCGTAGAGCTGAAGCTCGTTGAGGACGTGATCGGTCGGGGATGAGCTGTGCGGCGGTTCGAAGTCGATGTCGTCATGGTCGGTCGTCATGGTGAGGTCCTTTGCCGGATCGGCCGCGCCCATCGCGGCCTTCGTGGCGATCACTGGACCGGGAGCGGAACGGGCTTGCACCGCGGCGCCCTCGCGCCGCGGCCGAAGCGCAGCGGAGGACCGAAGGGGCCGGCTATTTTGTCTCGCGCTGTAAAGGCGGCTTCGCCGCCGACGGAAAATAGTCGGCCCTTGAGGTTGCTGGACCGGGGCGCTTCTGGTCCGATCGCCCTCTAGAAGGCCAGGGTGCGGACTCTTTCCGGCTTGCGGGGCCTCACCAGACCAACCATGGCGACACGCGAACCGTCGCCCTTCATCCCGTCTCGGCGGCGTCAACGTGCATGAAGCGCGCGACGTCCTGCGGGATAAGTTCGATCCGCAAGGCTGCTGCCAGCACGTCGACGCCGATGCCGCGCAGATCCTCGTTGAAGTCGCCCCGCCTCGGGGTCCAGGTGATCGCCTCGACCCCGGCCGAGCGGGCCCGCTCGGTCAACGCGATCGCGGCCCCGTCGCCGGCCGCATCGTTGTCGCGAGCGATATAGAGCCGGCGCAGCGTCGGCGGAAGCAACAAGGCTGCGAGGTGATTGGCCGAGAGCGCAGCGGCCATCGGCAAGGTCGGCAACACGCAGCGCAGCGACAGCATGGTCTCAATGCCTTCGCCGGCCGCGAGCACATCGGTGGCCACACCGAAACGGACGGCGTTGCCGAGAAGATCGCCCATCGCGCGCCGTGGCGTATCGATCGGCGCCTTGCCGAGACGGACGAGATCGAAGCCGGCGGGATTGAGCCAGGTGCGGTGCGCGCCGGTGATGCGCCCATCAAGGTCGGTCACACGTGCGATCATCGCTGGCCAAATTTCGGTCGGCGAGTAATCATCCGGGCGATAGTAGCAGCGCGGGTGGAATCGCAATGCGCCGGCTTCGTGCAAAGGCGTAATGCCGCGATTACGGAGATACGTCTCTGCGAGTGTGCGCATCATCGGCTGCGACATCGCAAAGAGCCGCCGTGCGGCCTCCGGCGAGCCAGTCTGCGCAGGTGGTCTGGCCGAGTTTGGCGAAGGCTCCTGTTCGCTGCGCGGCAGGTTCAAGAAGCGGCGCGCTTCGTCAGCAACATCGTGGAAGTCGACGAGGCCGCAGCTCTCGCGGATGATGTCGAGGAGATCGCCATGTTCGCCTGTTGCGGCATCGGTCCACTTGCCGGCTGGTCCTTTCGATGACTCCTTCAACCGAACGAACATGGATCGACCGGGTGTGTTGCGGGCATCGCCAACCTGCCAATAACGACCTTCGCGGCGGCCATTGGAAAGATAGTGACGGCACACCGTCTCCGCGTCGCGCGCGAGCCGGCGTGCCAGGTCGGAAGCGTCGCGCGGCATCACGCGGCCTCCCGTTCGCCGACGCGCTCGACCGGATAGCGATCGAGCACGCGATTGAGTGTTTCGACGCCGCTCGCATCGGTCGGCACGAACATGCGCAGCTTCCAGGAAATGATCTCGTGGAAGAGGCCATAGGCTTTCAGCCGGTCGCGCATCGTGTCGTCGAATCCCGACAGCTCGATGCGGTTGGCGCCCATGACGCGAACACGGCGAAGCTGCAGGCCCTCGGCGAGGTCGAGGATGGTTCGCCCCTCCATCAGTGCGCCGAACGCCATGTCAGGCGTCAGGGTCGGCGTGTCGGCCGCCAGCGCGTTCGCCGCCCAGGCGGCCGAAACCTTGCGGCCAATGATGCGCTCACCCGTATCGGTCTGGAGTCGGTAAACCCGGGTCGACTCGTTCGGCAGCCGCTTCCAGATCGGGAGGAGCAAGCCTGCCACCACATGGATGGTGCTGTCGGTGAAATCGGAAACTTCGCCGAGTTCGACGTGCCAAGCCTCCGCGAAGCGCTCACGGTTGGCCTCCATCCAATGGCTTTCCGCCATTGTCTTCAGCGGAAGGCTGTGATGCTCCATCGGCCGGATCAGCCGTACCCGCCGTTCAATCTCGCCGTCGTCGAGCATGAGGCTCGGCGCCGGGACCTGAACGGCGGCGCGTCCCGATCGCTCGTTGATCAAGAGCACCGCGCGCGGATCGGAGAGACGATCGAAGGCTTCCGCCAGCGTCACCGGAAGGTTGCGTCTGCGCTCGGTGATGGTGAGCAATCGCGTCTCGGCGCCGGTCGCGGGATGGCTGTAAATGACGCTTCGATCCGTGATGACGAAGCTCTCGGCGCGCAGCGTCTCGAGGCCCGCGTCATAGCTGCCGGATGCGATCGCCCCTTCGATGCGGGCGGTGAGCAACTGTTCGAACGCGGTGAAGAGGACGTTCTGCAGGTCGATGGTCAGCGCCAGCAGACGATTGAGGAAGGTGGTAATCGGCGGCAGTTCGTCCTTGATGCCGTTCGCATCCATCAGCTTCAGACCCGTGGAATCCTCGAAGGTCTGAAGCGAGCAGCCTTCGACCTTGCCACGCGCCAGCAGCATGTAGAGCTGACGGAGCGCATCGCGGCCGTAATGACTTTCGAGATTGTCTTCAGGCCGGAACAGGTTCTGGCCGCCGGTCTGACGCTGTCCGCGCGTGATCGCTCCGAGCGTATCGAGACGGCGGGCGATCGTGCTCAGGAAACGCTTTTCGGCCTTCACATTGGTCGCGATCGGGCGGAAGAGCGGTGGCTGCGCCTGGTTGGTGCGGTTCGTGCGACCCAGGCCTTGGATGGCGGCGTCCGCCTTCCATCCGGGTTCGAGGAGGTAGTGAACCCTCAGCCGGTGGTTCCGCGCCGACAGTTCGGCGTGGTAGGAGCGCCCCGTGCCGCCGGCCTCGGAGAACACCAGAATGCGCTTGGCGTCGTCCATGAAAGCCGCGGTTTCTGCAAGGTTCGCCGAAGCCGCGCGGTTCTCGACCATCAGCCGATCGCCCTTGCGGATGACGCGGCGCGAGCGTCCTGTCACTTCGGCGACCATGTCCGTGCCAAAGCGCTGCACGATCTGATCGAGCGCGCCGGGCACAGGCGGCAACGAGGCGAGCTTCTCGATCAGCCGGTCGCGGCGGGTAACCGCTTCGCGGCTTTCGACCGGCTGGCCGTCGCGAAAGACCGGCCGCGACGAGAGATTGCCTTCCGAGTCGGTGAAGGGCTCGTAGAGCTGCACCGGAAAGGAGTGGGCAAGATAGTCCAACACATATTCTTTGCAGTCGCAGTTTATGTCGAGCGTGGCGGCAGGAGGCGCAGGTTTCCTTCGGTTTTCCATGATTTCACTCCAGATAATTACGGTTCCCTCGACCTCAACAAGTCGA
>NZ_JAFCWO010000012.1:0-48024 GCF_049897605.1 Sphingomonas sp. DC1600-2 | reverse complement strand
GACGGCTTCTACAACCCCGTCAGGCGCCATTCCGCGCTCGACTATATCAGCCCCGCGCAGTTCGAACGAACCGCGTCACGTTGAGCAAATGCCTCTCCACTTTTGCGGGGCAAGTCCATAAAACCTCATGCCCAGGTCAGGGGTGGATCGTGATGATGAGCAATACACAACGCGGGCTAGCCGAACTGCTCGGCACATTCTGGCTCGTCTTCGGCGGCTGCGGTAGCGCTGTGCTCGCGGCGGGCTTCCCCGCGCTCGGCATTGGCTTCGTCGGGGTGTCGCTGGCGTTTGGATTGACCGTGCTGACGATGGCGTATTCGATCGGCCATGTCTCGGGATGTCACCTCAATCCGGCGGTTACGGTTGGACTTTGGGCGGGAGGACGATTCCCGGCGAAAGACATTCCGTTATATATTACCGCGCAACTCATCGGGGGCGTGCTTGCCGCCGGGTCACTTTATCTGATCGCGAGCGGCAAACCGGGATTCGACGCGGTGACGAGCGGATTTGCCGCAAACGGCTTCGGTGCGCACTCGCCCGGTGGATATTCGCTCTTCGCGGGGTTGATGGCAGAACTGGTGCTGACCTTCTTTTTCCTCCTCGTTATCATGGGTTCGACCGACACGCGCGCACCGGTGGGCTTCGCGCCGATCGCGATCGGCCTCGCACTCACCCTTATACACCTGATCAGCATTCCGATCACCAACACCTCGGTCAATCCGGCGCGAAGCACCGGGCCGGCTTTGATCGTGGGCGGCTGGGCGCTGCAACAGCTTTGGCTGTTCTGGCTGGCACCGATCGTCGGCGGTATGCTTGGTGGTGTCGCATACAAAGCACTTGGGGCCGATGCCAAAATTAAGCCCCCGATCTCGGGTGAGCCCCTTTAACGCCGCACGCTTATTCTGTTGGCAGGCAGCAGACTGGAAAGACGCGGCGTTCGATCCTCAATATTTAGGAACCGTGACGCGGATCCATCCAGCCCCCCTTCCCGCGTCATGGCAGTCGCGCGTCACCTTCTCAAAGGTCGGCGCGGCCTTACGCGCCATGAGGCAGGCCCGTCGCCCGCGCGAACGGCCTTGCGCAAATTCGCGGTCGGAATGCGCGTCGACGAGAGGAACGTCCTGGCCAATCGCGGCACTCGCGTGTTGCCGGAGGATCGCGCTCCGCTGTCGCTAACGAGGGGGGTAGAGGCCAAACATATCGGCCTGCCTGCCGGGGCCTGCATGTTGGACCTCGAGGGTCGTCAACGCCATCGGAACCTCCGCAATGCAGTCCCAGATCGAGTCCCACACTTTGATCCGGATTTAGCGGAAAATTGTGGGATGCACTGGCTCAACAGTTTTCCAATATTTTCAACAAGCTCAAAAAGCTGAGACGTAATGATGGTGCCTGAAACTTCACAACGGTACCCGTAGGGCCACCAAAATTTCGGACGATTGCCGAGACGGGCAGGAAACCAAGCGTCGTGGCTGCAACAAGGACCGTGCCACCCTCCCTTCCCGCGCGGACAGCCATGCGCAACCCACAACCGTGCAAATTGGCCCGACCAATATGGACAGACCAACTGTGGGTCCCTAGGATGGCGGGCAGACGCTGCATACGGCGCAGGAGGGGAACGGGCATGCGGATACGAAATCTGCGCTGGTGGATCGTCGCGCTGATCTGCGCGGGCACCGTGGCCAATTACCTTGCGCGTAATTCGCTCGGTGTCCTTGCACCTGAGCTGAAGAGCGCACTGCACATGACGACCAAGCAATACAGCTACGTCGTCGGCGCGTTCCAGCTTGCCTATACCGTAATGCAGCCCGTGGCGGGTGCGATTATCGACCGGTTCGGGCTGCGCGCGGGCTTTGCTGTGTTCGGCATCGCCTGGTCGCTCGCCAACATGCTGCATGCCTTTGCCTTTGGCTGGATCAGCCTTGCATTGTTCCGCGGCTTGCTGGGGCTCGCCGAATCCGCCGCGATTCCGTCGGGAATCAAGGCAGTTGCCGAATGGTTTCCGGCGGGCGAGCGTTCGGTTGCGGTGGGCTGGTTCAACGCAGGAACCTCGCTCGGGGCGCTGATCGCGCCGCCCGTCGTGGTCGCGGTAGCGCTGTGGGCCGACTGGCGCTGGGCGTTCATCGTTACCGGTGCCGTGGGGATCGTCTGGGCGGCGGCGTGGTATGCGTTCTACCGGACGCCGGAGACGCACCCCGCGATCACGCCCGAGGAACGGAGGATGATCGCCACCGACCGCCCGCCCGCCACCACCAAGCGCGTGAAGCCGCGCGAAATCCTTGGCTCGGCCCGCTTCTGGGTGATCGCCATCCCGCGCTTCCTCGCCGAGCCCGCCTGGCAAACCTTCAGCTTCTGGATCCCGCTCTACCTTGCCACCGAACGCGGCATGGATCTGAAGCAGATCGCGCTGTTCGCATTTCTGCCGTTTCTCGCAGCGGATCTTGGCGGCATCCTCGGCGGCTATTTGTCGCCGTGGCTGATGAAGCGCGGCGTTGCGCTGATTCCATCGCGCATCGTCGGCATTTCGCTGGGCGCGGTGCTGATGATCGCGCCGGGCTGTATCGGCCTTGCCGCCAGCCCCTATACCGCGATCGCCTTGTTCTGCGTGGGCGGCTTCGCGCATCAGATGATCTCGGGGCTGATCAACACGCTGTCCGCCGACGTGTTCGCGCCGAGCGAGGTCGGCACCGCCAACGGCTTTATCGGGCAGGCCGGGTGGATCGGCGGCCTGCTCTTTTCGCTGATGATCGGCCAGTTGGCCGATACCGTCGGCTATGCGCCGCTGTTCGCGGTGCTGGGGGTGTTGGATCTGATCGGCGCTGCCGTCCTGATCCTCTTCATCCGCAAGCTGACCCTGCCCCCCGTCCCTGCCACGGAACCGACACTATGAGACACGCCACCTTGTCCAACCCGCCCCGCTTCGTGCTGACCGCGCGCGTGCCGGGCCGCATCACGCTCACCGCCGACACTGGTGCCGTCGCGCATGTGTTCGTGCTGGAGGATGATATCGTGCGCCTGTTGCTGCTCGCCACCGGCACGGTGACGAGCCCGCCGAGCTGGGCGATCGCCCCCGGTGCCGCCGACATCGCCGAACCCGGCCGCGACCGCATGGATGTCGGCGGTTTTACGTGCCCTGCCTTCGACTGCGTGGCGACGGAAGATAGGCTGACGCTTACGACCACCCGCCTTCGCCTCACCATCCGTCTGCACGGCCTCCATTGCAGCTGGGAGCAGCGCGACGGCGACACGTGGCGGCCAATGGCGGCCGATCGCCCGACGCAAGCCTATGATTTCGGCTGGTGGGACGGCCGCGCGCACCATTATCTCGCGCGCCGGCCCGACGAACGCTTTTACGGCCTGGGCGATCGCACCGGCGACACCAACCGCGCGGGTCGCCGCTTCCGCCTGACCAACGTCGATCCGATGGGGTTCGATGCCGAGCATAGCGACCCACTCTACAAGTCCATTCCCTATCTCCTGGTCGCCGACGGGGATGGCCGCTGCCACGGTACGTTTTACGACAGCGTCGCCGATGTAACGGTCGATCTCGGCCGGGAACTCGACAATTATCACGGTCTCTACCGCCATGTCGTGGCGGACGCAGGCGATGTCGATCTGTGGATGATCGCCGGGCCGGACCCGCTGGCGGTGACGCGCCGCTTCACCTGGCTGACCGGCCGCCCCGCGCTGATGCCGCGCTGGTCGCTGGGCTATTCGGGCTCGACGATGAGCTATACCGACGCGCCCGATGCCGCAGTGCAGATGGCGAGCTTCCTCGACCAATGCGCCAGGCACGATCTCGGCTGCACCTCGTTCCACCTCTCCTCGGGCTACACCTCGATCGGCGACAAGCGCTATGTGTTCCACTGGAACCGCGACAAATTTCCCGATCCCGCCGCCTTTATTGGCTCCTATGCCGATGCGGGTGTGCGGCTGGTGCCCAACATCAAGCCCGCCCTTCTGCGCAGCCACCCGCGCTATGACGAAGCAGCGGCGGCCGGCCTGTTCGTGGCCGATGCCGAGGGCCAGCCGGTCGAGGCACAATTTTGGGACGAAGTCGGCAGCTATATCGATTTCACCCGGCCCGAAGCCGCGCAGTGGTGGCGCGCACAGGTGACGACCAGCCTGCTCGACCAGGGCATGGAAGCGACCTGGAACGACAATAACGAATATGAAGTGTGGGATCGGCGCGCGTGCTTCCACGGCTTCGGCAGCCCCGTCGCAGCAGCGGCGATGCGTCCGGTGCAGCCCTTGTTGATGACGCGCGCGTCGCGGCAGGCGCAAATCGAGGCACGCCCCGGCCAGCGCCCCTATGTCGTGACGCGATCCGGGATGGCGGGACTGCAGCGCTATGCGCAGACCTGGACCGGCGACAACCGCACCGAGTGGAAGACGATCCGCTACAATATGCGCCAGGCGATCGGCCTTGCTCTATCGGGCGTGTCCAACAGCGGGCACGATGTCGGCGGCTTTTCGGGCCCCGCCCCCTCGCCCGAACTGCTGGTACGCTGGGTGCAGGCGGGGGTGCTGATGCCGCGCTTCAGCATCCATAGCTGGAATGACGACCGCACCGTCAACGAGCCGTGGATGTACCCGCAAGCGCTGCCCGCGATCCGGCGATTGATGGCGTTGCGGCAGACGCTGCTGCCGTTTCTCTACGACCTTTTGCATCGCTATCACGCGGCGTATGACCCGATGGTGCGCCCGCTCTGGCTCAACTTTCCGGGTGACCCGGCGGCCTGGGCCGAGGGGGACGATCATCTGCTCGGGCCCGATTTGCTGGTCGCAGCGGTGGCCGAACCGGGGGCGACAATGCGCACGGTGCGTACGCCCGCTGGCGCGGACTGGATCGATGTCTGGACCGGCAACCGCGTTGCGGGCGGCGTGATCGTCGAGCTCGATGCGGCATTGGATGGCCCGCCGCCGCTGCTCGCACGTGCCGGATCGGCGATGCTGGTAGACCTCGCCACCGGCGGATGGCGGCCCGAGCCCTATAAGCGCGGCATTTGGCTGTTCCCGCCCGGCAAGGGCCCCTTCGCCTGGTCGGCTGCCGAGGATGGCGGCGACGGCGACGGGCCGATCGACCGCTGGCGGATGAAGGGCCAGGCCGATGCCCAACGGATCGATCTCACGCTGAGCCGCGATGGCCCCGGCACCTGGGGCGACGACCGCGTGACACTGTTGCTCCCGCCGGGCGAAAAACGGACGCTCATCGTCAATGGCGGCGCGGGCGAAGCGGTGATGATTGCAGGGCGCAGCGGTATTTCGCTGACTGTCGGGGACGCGTAACGGCGGCGGGTCAGACCGCGCCGCGCTTGGCCAGTGCGGTGCGCTTGACCTCGAGCTCGGCGCGGGTACGCTCCATCGTGTCGATTTCGGTGGCCTGGAGCAGCCCCTCGATCACGCGGGCGAGATGGTCGCGCATCGCCGCGCGCGCGGCAACGGGATCGCGCTCCCGCAATGCCTGCAGGATATCGAGATGTTCGTCGATCCGCGGCTGTACGCCGACACTGCGGGCGCGTTCGAGCATGTGCGCGCAGAGCGGCGAGCTGTAGCGCGCGTCCCATAGCGATTCAACCACGCCGACGATCGCCGAATTTTGCGTCGCGCGCGCGATCACGACGTGAAACTCGCGATCGGCGTGCTCACCGCTGACATGTTCCTGATTTTCGCGTTCCATGTCGGCCACCAGCGTTTCCAGCCGTGCGATATCCTCGTCGGAGATCGAGACCGCCGCCAGCGCCGCTGTTTCCCCTTCGAACAGCCGCCGCGCCTCGGTCAGCTCGAACGCGCCGATATCGAGACTCAGCATAAGCGTGTCGTTGGGCGGATTGTCGACGACGAAGATACCCGAGCCATGGCGCGAACGCACCAGCCCCGTCACCTCAAGCGCAATCAGCGCCTCGCGAATCGTCGGACGGCTGACCTTATGTTCTTCGGCCAGTTCGCGCTCGGACGGGATGCGCTGGCCGGGCCGATAGTCGCCGCGTTGGATCGCCGCCGCGATCGTGGCCGCCGCCTGCTGATACAGCTTTCGCCCCCCGGGGTGCAGGGTCGACGGAGTGGGACGAAGTGGCCTGATCACTTGATGTTCGCCTGTAGAACGGAGCGCTTCGGTTTACTCAACATGCCGGGCTCGCGCAATCGCGATAGGCCCGATCCTTCTGCAGGTCATTCCATCATTTGCAATTGGTAAGACCATTTGGTATGAGAGTCGCGACGACGGTCGACACGCAACGGCCGCGCACTTTTTGGGAGGGGAAATATGCAGACTCTACGCACGTCGGTTGCCAGCGCAGCCCTGGCGGTTTCGCTCATTGCCACGGCGGCTCCCGCCATCGCCGAAACCGGCGCGGCGGCACCAACCCCGGCCGACCCGGCCTTGGCGCAAGCCGCCGGAGCGGCGCAGACCGCGCCCGCCAGCCCCGCCGACGAAGCCGCCACTGCAGGCGACATCATCGTCACTGCCAACAAGCGCGCGGAAAATATTCAGCGGGTTCCACTCGCCGTATCGGTGCTCACCCCGGCCGCGCTCGCCAGCGCGGGGGTCCGCAACTTTCAGGATGTCGCAAAACTCTCGCCTTCGCTGGTCGTGCGCCCGGCCGAGCAGCCGCAGAATTCAAACGTATCGCTGCGCGGCGTCGGCACCTTCGCCTTCGGCATTGGCGTGGAATCGAGCGTGGCGGTGCTGGTCGACGAAGTCCCGCTGGCGTTCCAGGCACGCGCCTTCACCGATTTGCCCGATGTCGAGCGGATCGAAGTTCTGCGCGGGCCGCAGAGCACGCTGTACGGCAAATCGGCCTCGGCCGGTCTGATCAACATCATTACGCGCGCACCGACCGATACGCTGCACGTGCGCGCCAATGCGGTGGTGACAACCGACAATGAGCGCGGCGGCAATGTCAGCATTTCGGGGCCGATCTCGGACTCGGTCGGCTATGTCGTGTCTGCAGCGTACAATTATTGGGATGGCAACGTCCGCAACGTTTATGACGGCAAGCGGGTCAATGGTCGTGAATCGATCAACCTGCGCGGCAAACTGCGCTGGACCCCGACCGACACCTCGTCGGTCACGCTCTCGGCCAATTATGTCAACGGCAACACCGATGTCGGCCGTCCGTTCATCCGCGTCGCGTCCAATGCTTTGTTCCGCGGACAGGCTGGCCTTACCCCCGCAGTGGTATTTCCGGGCGTGACGATCAGCGAGAAAAACCAGGACGTCAGCAACAATTTCGACGCGCGTACAAAATATTCGGGCGGCGGCGGATATTTGCGGACCGAGGTTGCCGTGTTCGGCGATTCCAACCTGATCACCGTCACCTCCTATGACCGCTTCCACCTCGACGACTATCTCGATCAGGACGACACATCGGCACCGGGGGCGTTCGGTAACAACAATCAGATCGGCGCGTTCAATTCCGAGCAGATCACCAACGAGATCCGCCTGCAATCCGCCAGCACCAAGCCGTTTCGCTATACGGTCGGCACCTATTTCGCCAATTTGAGTTTCGGTCGTCCGTTCTCGCGCGGCCCCGTCTTCTCGCTCGCCAATTGGTCGGCGACCTCCAAGTCGCGCCAGATCGCCGGCTTCGCACAGATCGACTGGCAATTCCTGCCCAAGGCAACGCTGACGGCGGGCGGTCGCGTCCAGAATGAAGCGGTTAGCTACACCTTCCTTGATCGGCAAGCGAACAACGCGTTCTATAGCGGGCACGCCGAAGACACGGCGGGCACCTACAAGGTCAATCTGCGCTACGAATTCACGCCCGACCTGATGCTGTTCGGGACCTATGCGACAGGGTACAAGGGCCAGACCTACGATCTGACCACCGGCTTCAACCTGAACCGCGCACTGGCCGGGCCGATCAAGCCCGAACGCTCGCGCGATCGCGAGATCGGCGCACGCACGCAATTCTTCGATCGGCGGCTGACGCTCAACCTCACGCTGTTCGATACCGATTACACCAACCTCCAGGCGCAATCGATCGAGACGCTGGCCGACGGCACGCAGAATTACCGCCTTACCAATGTCGGCGGCCTGAAAACGCGCGGCATCGAGCTGGAAGGCTCGGCGCGCCTTGGTGGCGATGTGACCTTTGGCGGTGCCGTGACCTATCTTGACGCGCATTATACCGACTATGCGATCGCACAATGCTATCCCATGCAGACGCTCGCCCAGGGGTGCTCGGGATCGCCCGCGCGGCAGAATTTGACCGGTGGCCGCGCGATTCAGGCCCCCGAGTGGAAATTTACGATCAGCGGCGATTATTCGCCCGCGCTGACCGACAAACTTCGCGGAATCGCGCAGTTCAACTGGCAATATCAAAGCAGCCTGAACTTCGGCCTGCGTGACCCGGAGACCTTCCAGTCGGCCTACCATATCGTCAATGTCGGACTTGGCGTGCGCGATGCCGATCATCGTTGGGAAGTGGTCGGCTTCGTCAACAACCTGTTCGACCAGCAATATTTTGCCTCGTTGGTCAACACGGCCGGTAACTTCGGCAACCAGCAAGCCACGCAGGCCCTCCTACCGCGCGACTTCCGTCGCTATGGCGGCGTGCGGTTGTCGGTCAATTTCTGACGGCGCAGCCTAGGGCGTTTTAGGGTCCTGAAATTACGGAGACGACGATGCGGTTCAGGACCCGGTTGACCACGCTGGCCAGTGTCATACTGGCGGCGACAACGGCGGGCGCTTTCGCTCAGGAAGCCCCAAAGCCCGCCGCTCGCCCGGGCATCGACTCGCCCGAATTGTCAAAACTCGGAGCCTATCCGGTTGGTGTCGCCGACGTCGAATTCGTGCAGCCCGGTCAGGCGGACCTGCGGGTCGATGCCCCCAACGCCAGCCGGATCGATCGGCGCGTGCCGCTCAAGATCTGGTATCCCGCCGCAACCACCGGGCACGGCATCTCCTACCGTACCGCGCTGTCGGGTGAAACGGGGGTCGATGTTCCGTTCGAAGTGCCCGGCATCGCCACTGCCGGGTCGACCGCCGCCAAGGGGCGCTTCCCGCTTGTCGTCCTCGCGCATGGCTATGGAAACACGCCCGAGGTGCTGTCCTGGCTGGGCGAAAATCTGGCGAGCAAGGGCTATGTGGTGGTGACCCCGGCCTTCCGCGATCCGCCGATCAGCCTGCGCACGGCGGCCGCACGCGCCGGACCGATTGCGCGGCGTCCGCTCGACATCGCCTTCGTGACGGGGGAAGCGCAACGGCGCGCGCGCGCAGGCGAAGGCATTTTCGCCAGCGCCGATGCCGCGCGCACTGCGCTGATCGGGTATTCGATGGGCGGTTACGGCGTATTGACGGCGGCGGGCGCGCCGCTCAACCCCGCGCTCGCGGACATGACGCGTGGCGTGTTGGCACCTTATGCCGCAGGTGGCCCCAAGGCGGCGGAGCTCAAGGTCACCGGCTTGAAAGCGGTGGTCGCGCTTTCGCCCGCCAACCGCTTCGGCGACGCACCGATCTGGTCGGGCGACGGCCTGGCGGCGATAACGACGCCGACCTTGTATATCGTCGGCGGGCAAGATCATGTCGTCGGCTATCCGGCGGTGCGGGCGCTGTTTGACCAGGAAAGCAACGCGCAACGCTACCTGCTGACCTTCAAGGAAGCAGGCCATAGCATTGGCCTGATCGGCGCGCCGCCCGCGATGCGGCACAGCTTCTGGGACCTCGACTGGTTCGAGGACGCGGTGTGGCGCAAGGACCGGCTGTTGCCGATCGAGACGCATTTCATCACCGCCTTTCTCGACCGCTATGTGAAGGACGATATGGCCAAGGGTGCCTATCTCGACGGGCTCGTCGTCGACTCCGATACGGGCACCTGGCCCGGCGCGCCAGCCGGACGCTATACCGGCTACAGCCCCGGTGCGCCTGCGGCGACCGTGTGGAAAGGATTCCAGCCGAGCCGTGCCACGGGCATGCTATTCGAGGCCAAGCCTGCGCAATGATCGAGACGCTTCCTTCCAATCACGCTGCCCTTGCGACGCGGCCCACGATGCTGACGCAAACCATGCGCTGGTTCGGGCCGACCGACCCCGTGACGCTGCGCGACATCCGGCAGGCCGGGGCCAGTGAAGTCGTTACCGCGCTGCACGAAGTGCATAACGGCGCTGTGTGGGAACAGGCGGCGATCGCCGAGCGCAAAGCCATGATCGAAGCCGCCGGGCTCGGCTGGAGCGTCGTCGAAAGTCTGCCCGTGCATGAAGAGATCAAGCGGCGCGGCCCCGACTGGGATGCGATGATCGCCGCCTATTGCGCCAGCCTGCGCAACCTGGCCGCTTGCGACATTCGTGTTGTCACCTACAATTTCATGCCGTTGCTCGACTGGACGCGGACCGATCTGGCTTGGCCGCTGCCCGACGGCGCGCTCGCGCTGCGCTTCGAGCTGGAAGCGGTCGCTGCGTTCGACCTTCATCTGCTGCAACGTCCCGGGGCGGAACAGGATTACAGCGCTGGCATGGTCGAGGCTGCTGCCCGACGCTTCGCTGCCATGGACGACGACGCTCGCCGCACGCTCGAACGCACCATCATCGCTGGCCTGCCCGGCAGCGAGGAGAGCTTTACCGTCGACGCCTTTCGCCAGGCGATCGCAACGTATGACACGATCGATGCCGATCAGTTGCGCGCCAACCATGTAGCGTTTCTGGAGGCAGTCTGCCCGGTGGCCGATGCGCTGGGCCTGCAGCTTGTCGTTCATCCCGACGATCCGCCCTTCCCGATCTTCGGCCTTCCGCGTGTCGTCAGCACCGAGGCCGACGTCACCGCCCTGTTCGAGCGCGTCCCGAATGCGTCGAACGGTCTGTGCCTGTGCACCGGGTCGTTCGGCGTGCGCGCCGATAACGATTTGCCGGGGATGGTCGAGCGGCTCGGGGATCGGATCGGTTTCCTGCATTTGCGATCGGTCCAGCGCGAGCCGAACCAGGCATTCCACGAGGCCGCGCATCTCGAAGGCGATGCGCAAATGGCATCGGTCATGGTCGCGGTGCACCGATTGCAGCAGCGCACCGGCCGATCGATTCCGATGCGGCCCGACCACGGCCATCAAATGCTCGACGATCTCGGGAAGCAGACCAATCCCGGCTATTCGCTGCTCGGCCGCATGCGCGGCCTGGCCGAATTGCGCGGGCTTGAGCGCGGTGTTGCGCAATTGTTCGAGCGTAGGGATCGCCCCGCTCGCTAAGGGAGAGAGACGATGCACCGGCCGTTCTGGACACGTGGCGTTATCGCAGCCTTGGCGCTGTGGGGCGCGCCCTTAGCCGCGCAAGACGCCCCGCCCTCGCCAACCCCGCTGCTGGTTGCGGGGGATTTGCGCGACGGCACCGATCTGTCGGGGCCATGGCATTATTCGATCGATCCATTCCGCTCAGGGATTTCCGGCTTCCACGGCGGGATGCCCGATATCGGGCAGCAACGCTGGCGCGACGTCGACGTACGCAAAGCGATGGCGAGCGACAGCCGCGTCCTCTACGAATTCGACCTCGCGCGTTCGCCGTTGACGACTCTGCCCTCTTCCTGGCTGACCGAGGCACCCGAGCTGCGCCATTATCAGGGGCTGATGTGGTATCAGCGCAGCTTCCCCGCGCCGACCCAGCGCCACGGTCGCTATTTCCTGCGTTTTGGCGCAGCCAATTATGCGACGGTGGTCTATCTGAATGGGCAACAGGTCGGGCGGCATGAGGGCGGCTTCACCCCCTTCGCTTTCGACGTCACCAAGCTGCTGCGCGACGGCGACAACCAGATTACCGTCGGCGTCGATTCGCAGGCGACCGAAGCAACCGTGCCGCCTCCGGTCACCGATTGGGAGAATTACGGCGGCATCACGCGACCGGTCCGGCTGGTCGCGACGCCCGATACCTATGTCGACGATGCCTGGGTGCGGCTCACGCGAGACGGCAAGTTGGCGGTCGACCTCCATCTCGACGGACCTGCGGCGGCCAATCAGGCGGTGCAGCTTCGCATTCCCGAACTCGGCCTCGATCGCAGCGGCACGACCGATGCACAGGGCAATTGGCGCGCGACGATGGCCGCGCCCCGCGCCCTCGTCCGCTGGTCGCCCGAGCGCCCGCGCTTGTACGACGTCGCAATCAATGCGGGCGAGGATCGCTGGCGCGACCGCATCGGCTTCCGCACGATCACCGTGCGCGGAGCCGATATCTTGCTCAACGGCAAACCCATTTTCCTGCGCGGCATATCGATGCACGAGGAAGAGCTCGGTACCGACCCAACCCGCGCGATGACCCCGGCCGCCGCACGCGCGTTGCTGAGCGAGATCAAGGAAGGTCTGCACGGCAATTACGTCCGTCTTGCCCATTATCCGCACAGCGACAGCACACTCCGCCTGGCGGATGAGCTGGGGCTGCTCGTGTGGAGCGAAGTGCCGGTCTATTGGCAAGTCGCCTGGTCGAACCCGGATACGCTGGCGCGCGCCCGCACCATGGTGGCGGAGAACGTCCTGCGCGATCGCAACCGCGCCGCCATCGCGATCTGGAGCGTCGCCAACGAAACCCCGGTGACCGACGCACGCAACGCCTTCCTGCGTACGCTGGTCGGCGATGTGCGGCGGCTCGACGATACGCGGCTGGTCAGCGCGGCGCTGCTGGTCGAGCGATCCAAAACCGCCGACCATCCGGTGATGACGCTCGCCGATCCGCTCGCCAAGGATCTCGATGTGCTGGCGATCAACACCTATAACGGCTGGTATACGACCGATCGCCTGGCCGACCTGCAGACCAGCGAGTGGCGGGTCCCGCTCGACAAGCCGCTGGTGTTTTCGGAGTTCGGTGCCGACGCGCGCGCGGGCTTTCACGATCCCGTCAACGGGCAGAAATTCTCCGAGGAGTTCCAGGCAGATTATTATCGCTACACGCTGAAAATGGCAGATACGCTGCCCAGCCTGCGCGGTATGTCGCCATGGATCCTCAAGGACTTCCGCTCGCCCCGGCGGCAGAATCCCGATTTCCAGCAGGGCTGGAACCGCAAGGGCCTGATTTCCGAGACGGGACAGCGCAAGGCAGCCTTCGATGTGCTCGCCGGCTATTATCAGCGAAAGGCGGCCGGGCAGTGAACCGGCGCGGTTTCAACCCGCAAAACTTGGATATCGCGGGCGTTGTTGGAAACGCACATTGCCCTGCCCGCCCCTTTTGCGTTAGCGCTATCACTCGTCATCCGCAAAGGCGGAAAAAAGCCGGGAGAGCCGGCTGAACAGGAGACGGGGATATGATCGGTGCAATCGGGCGATTCGCGGGCGCGCTGACTATCCTTGCTTGCGCAGCCTATGCGCGGCCGGCGCAGGCTGAAGACGGATACGATCTCTGGCTACGCTATCGGCCACTGCCCCAATTGCAACGCAAGGCCGCAACCGTCTCCGCGATCACCGTGCTGCGGGAATCGCCAACGCTTCGCGTAGCGGCGGAGGAACTTGAGCGGGGTTTTTCGGGCCTGTCCGGACATGAGGTGGGACGGCAGGACACCATCCCCGCCGATTCGGTCGTCCTGGCCACCGCCCGAACACCCGAGGTAGCGGCGCTTGCCCTCCCGGTCGCAGCGTTGAACGAGGAAGGATATCTGGTCCGCCCGGTGACCCTTGGCGGGCGGCGGGTGACGCTCGTTACCGGCAAAACCGATCGCGGCGTGCTATACGGGGCGTTCGCGCTGCTACGCTGGGCCCAGACGGGCCATGCCGTGCGTGCCGCCACATTCTCGTCGAGCCCTGCGACCAAGCTGCGCTTGCTCGACCATTGGGACAATCTCGATGGTACGGTCGAACGCGGCTATGCCGGGCAGTCGTTATGGGATTGGTGGACGCTCCCCGATTTTCGCGACCCACGCTACACCGATTACGCCCGCGCCAATGCGTCGATCGGCATCAACGGGACTGTGCTCAACAACGTCAACGCCAAGGCCGACAGCCTCACCGCGCCGTACATCGCCAAGGCAGCGGCGTTGGCCGACGTCTTTCGCCCATACGGCATCAAGGTGTACCTCTCCGCCCGGTTTTCCGCACCGATCGAACTGGGCGGTCTGAAGACCGCAGACCCGCTCGATCCGCAAGTCGCGGCGTGGTGGCGCGCGAAAGCCGATGAACTCTATCGCGCCATTCCGGATTTTGGCGGCTTTCTGGTGAAGGCCAATTCCGAAGGCCAGCCCGGCCCGCAGGATTACAAGCGGAGCCATGCCGACGGTGCCAACATGTTGGCGGCTGCCCTCGCCCCGCATGGTGGCGTCGTGATGTGGCGTGCCTTTGTCTATGCGCAGGAAAATGCCGAGGATCGCGCCAAACAAGCATATGATGACTTCAAGCCGCTCGACGGTAAATTCGCGCCCAATGTGATCGTTCAGGTCAAAAACGGCGCGATCGATTTCCAGCCACGCGAGCCTTTTCATCCGCTGTTCGGCGCAATGCCCCGGACTCCGCTGATGCTCGAATTCCAGATTACCAAGGAGTATCTCGGCCAGGCGACCCACCTCGCCTATCTCGGGCCGCTGTTCGAAGAAACCCTGCGGTCAGATACGCTGGCCGATGGCCCCGGCTCCACCGTCGCGCGCGTCGTCGCGGGAACGGGCGACGCGCTGACGGGCATGGCCGGAGTCGCCAATATTGGTCGATCGCGCGACTGGTCGGGATCGACCTTCAACCAGAGCAATTGGTACGCCTTCGGGCGTTTCGCCTGGGACCCGCAGGCGTCGTCGGCTGACGTTGCACGCGAATGGGCGGCGATGACCTTCGGCCCCGACCCCGCGATCGTCGCGCCGATAACAAAGATGATGGCCGGGTCGCGCGAGGCCGTGGTCGATTATATGACCCCGCTGGGTCTCGCCCATCTCATGGCGACCGCCCACCATTATGGCCCCGGGCCGTGGATCTCCGATTTGAAGCGGCCCGAGTGGAATCCCTATTATTACCACCGTGCCGACAAGGATGGCATTGGCGTCGAGCGCGGGCCCGGCGGCACCAACGCGACCAGCCAATACGCCCCGGCCCTTGCGCGCGTGCTGGCCGATCCTGCGACCACGCCGGATGCCATGCTGCTGTGGTTTCACCGGGTGCCGTGGACCTATCGCCTGAAGTCCGGAAAGCCGCTTTGGCAGGCGATGGTCGCCGATTACGATCGCGGAGTCGCCTATGTCGACGACATGCGCCGGACTTGGGCGACCTTACGCCCTGCTATCGATGCCGAGCGCTTCGCCAAGACCGCAGCCTTCCTCGACATCCAGCAGCGCGAGGCGCGGTGGTGGCGTGATGCCAGCCTGGCCTATTGGATGTCGGTCAACGGCCTGTCGCTCCCGCCGGGTGCCGCGCCACCCGCACACGATCTCGCTTGGTATAAGGCGCAAACCTTCCCTTATGCGCCGGGCAATCCGTGATGCCCTCCCGCCCCGCGAAGAGGATCCCCCCAATGAAGAATCGTACACAGACGCTTGCCCGCTGGATGGGCATGGCAGCCGTCTCCATCATCACCATTTCAGTCGCGCAAGCAGATCCGCTCGCGACCGTCGAGCGCAATGGCAGCTTCGTCGCGATTGAACCCTATGCGCCCAATATCGTTCGGGTGACGATCGCGCTTGATCCCAACCTTGCCAGCGGCGCGCCGGGCCCCGGCCCCAATGCCCCGGTGGATGCCACGGGGTGGACGCATCGCGTCGCTGCCACGGGAGACATCTTTTCCTCCTCCGCACTATCCCTGACAGTCGCAGCGCAGCCTTGGCCAAAAGCACCGACGCAGATGGAGCGCTACTTTGCCCCATCGCTTCCGCCGGTTGAGATCACCATCAACGGTGCCGACGGCCATGTCATCACCCACATGACCGGCTGGGAAATGGCACCGCATATGGTTGCGGGCGAGAAGACCTTCAAAGTCGGCGCAAGTTTTTCGGCACCGCTCGATGAGCATTATTACGGGCTCGGGCAGAACCAGGAAGGCAGACTGGACTTGCGCGGCCGCACGATCGATTGCCGCCACAATTACGATGCGCCAGCGGGCGAAACGGTCTGCGTCCCCTTCCTTGTCACCAATAAGGGCTATGGCATCGTTTGGGACAATCCGTCGCAGACGACCGTATCGCCGGGATTGTACAACAGCACGCATTGGCAATCGGAGGTCGGTGAGCGGGTCTCCTTTTTCGTCATTACGGGTAACACCACGGACGCACTCTACGCGGGGTACGCGACGCTGACCGGCCAGACGCCGCTGCCGCCAAAGGCAGCGTTCGGTCTTATCCAGAGCAAGGCGCGCTACGAGACGCAGGCCGAGCTGCTCGGCATCGCCGAGGGGTATCGCCGTCGCGGCTATCCGCTCGACGTGATGGTGCTCGACTGGTTCTACTGGACCCGGATGGGGCAGCTCGACATCGACCGAAGCTATTTCCCCGATCCCAAGGCGATGAACGCCACGCTCAAGCGCATGGGCCTCCGCAGCATCGTCAGCGTCTGGCCGCGCTTCGAACGCGAGTCGCGCTATTACAATATGCTCGCCGCCAAGGGCTGGCTGCTGCATGACGTCGATGGCAGCGTGGTGGACGGCCTGCCCATTCGCTCCGATCGCGCCGGAGCCTTGCTCGACAGCACCAATCCGGAGGCGCGGCGCTGGTATTGGGACAAAATCCGCGACAATATCGCTTCGCAGGGGTTTGACTGGTTCTGGCTCGACGAGACCGAGCCGGACCTTGTGCCGGATGGGCATCTCTATTCGATCGGGTCCGGCGACCGGTTCCACAATGTCTTCCCCTTGCTGCATACCGCCAGCGTCGCCGAGGGATCGGCGAAGGATCGTCCCGATCTGCGCAACCTGATCCTGTGCCGCGCCGCGTATCTGGGCACGCAGCGCAATGGCTGCCTGTTCTGGTCGTCGGACGTTCAGGCCACGTGGGAAGCGCTCAAGCGCCAGGTGCCGACGGGCCTCAACATGACGGCATCGGGCATCGCCTATTGGAGCAGCGATACCGGCGGATGGCAGTGGCCCAATGGGCCAAAGGCGGAACGTCCCGTCCTGCTCGATCCGGCAGGTGCCACCGCCATGGCACCCGGCTATACCGATTATCCCGAACTGTTCGTCCGCTGGTTTGAGTATAATAGCTTCACGCCAACGCTGCGTATCCATGGGCAGCGCCCGGCCACCGCCATCTGGGAATATGGCAAGGCGGCCGAACCCGTCCTCGCCCAGTATCTCAAGCTCCGCTATGCGCTGATACCGTATCTTTATGCGCTCGGCCGCCACACTTATGAAAGCGGCGCGCCCTTCATGCGCGCTTTGTTCATGGACTTCCCGGACGATCCCAAGGTCGTGGACCTGGGCGACGAATATATGTTCGGACCCGCCTTCCTCGTCGCCCCGGTGACCGAGCAGGGCGCGACCAGCCGCGCGGTCTATCTTCCGGCGGGCGCAGACTGGTATGATTACTGGACCAATGAACGGTATCACGGCGGCCAAACGATAACCGCCGCCGCGCCGATCGACCGGATCCCGTTATTCGTTCGTGCGGGCTCGATCGTGCCGATGGGCGCGCCAATCCCCAGCACCGCGACGCGGCAACCGCTGGAAAGCATCCGCGTCTATCCCGGCCGCTCGACCAGCTTCACGCTGTATGACGACGATGGCGTCAGCAATCGCTATCGCACTGGAAGCGGCGGCACCACGCTGCACTGGGACGAAGCGACGCAGCGTCTGTCGAGTTCGGGCAAATTGCCGACCGGGCAAGATGTCGCTCCGCTGGTCAGGGTCATCGGCCACTGACCGCACGAACACTCCGCAGATTTAATCGCGCGACACCGAAGGAAGGCTAAGGGCGGAGCGGCAGCACATAATCCGGCTGTCGGCCGAAGCCCCGTACCACCACCCGGTCCGCGAAGAAGTCGAGCCGGGCATAGGCCGTCTCCGGCGTATCCAGCATCGCCTTGAGGTTCAGGTAATGAACTCCGGCATGCTCGCCGTAATTGCCGTCATGGTTGTGCCCGTCGAGCCATACCTTGGCCGAACGGTGGCGTTCGATCACCGCCATCACCGCTGCGGCATTCCACAGATTGTGGGGATTTTCGGGAAAGAGCGGAAAATGGCTGAACAGCATCGCTTTCATCCCGCGACGGTCGGCCTCGGCAAGTTGCGTGTCGATCCAGCGCAGTTGCGCGTCGTCGATGCCGCCGTCCCATAGCGGCTTTTCTGCATACAGCGCCGCATGTGCGGCCATGCTGCGCGTATATTCGGGGCTGCCCGCTGGCCAGCCAAAGCTGCTCAGCCCGGTCCCGTCGGTGATGATGAACAGCCAATTATGGCTGGTAAAACTGTAATAGCGCGCTGGCATGCCCAGCTTACCCGCGACCAGCGGCTTGTGCGCATCGTCGATCGCGAACTCGTGATTGCCGAGCACATAATGCCAGGGATGCCGCAATTTCGCCGCCACAGGCAGAAACGCGTCATAGCTCTCCCAGTCTCGGTCGATGAAATCCCCGAGATGGACGACAAACGCCAGCTTCTGCCGGTTGAAATCAGCCACGGCCGCCGCAAGTTTGGAGGGGGCCGTGTGATAGAGCCGCTGACCACTATCGGGTTCAGCGGCATATTGCGCATCGGCGATCGCGCCGATGCTGAAGTCGGGACGTTCATTCGCCACGGCGGCGGGCGTCGCGCTGGCAAGCCCCGCCAAAGCCGCCAGGTGCATCACGAAGCGCATCGTCCGGTCCGATCCGATAGAGGTCGCCGGCCCCTTTAGCGCCGCCCGCGCGATTGTCACGCGCGCTTCATGCTTCTGTCCTAACGCGGCCAAGACTCGGAAAGACATCCGGGCAGGGAGGCACGAAGTGACAGCGCCACGACGCGCGTGTCCGCGTCTCCGCAGGGGCGCGGCGCGGTGAATGAGATTTCGGCCATCCTGATTCGGCGACGCGCCGATCAGGAGGAAGCAGATCTGCGCCAGGCGCTCCGGCGCTTTGTCGGGGGCCGATTGAACCATCATGCCGATGGCGAAGACATCGTCCAGGAAACCTATTTGCGGCTCTACGACTATCGCCGCACCCGTCCGGTGGCGGACGCCGCCGCATTTTGCTTCACGGTCGCGCGCAATCTGGTGCACGATCATTTTCGCCAGCGTAGCGCCTTGCCGCCGACAAGCGACCTCAGCGAGGAGATCGTCTGCGCCAGACCGCACGCCGAGGAGGTGCTGGACTATCGCCAGCGGGTGGAGATTTTGGTGCGTGCCTTGAAAGTGATGCCGCCGCTGCGCCGCGAAGTCTTTCTGCGCCGCCGCCTCGATGGCACGGCGAGCGCAACCATCGCCGCGGATTTGCAGCTGAGCGTCGCGGCCGTCGACAAGCATTGTACGCGCGCGGTGGCCCACTTGCGCTTGGCGCTGGAACGCCGCGGCCTGCCGCCCGGTGCCGCCCGATGAGCCGTCGTGCAACCTTGCAGGAAGCCGCGGGTCTCGCGCTTTCGGGCGAGACCGGCCAGGGGCCGCATGCCGCGACCGCCGAATGCGTCCGCGCAACGCTTGACGACCCGGCGCTGGAGGAGGCGCTTGGGGCAGCGGCAGCGTTCGGTCGCCTGTCCGACGCCGATATTCTGGCGATGCGCGAGACCCGGCGGCGCTCCCTGGCGACGGCGGGAGTGACCGCTGCGGTGCTGCTCGTGCTCGGCGGCGGCGCATGGCAGGCGACGCGCCTGGGCACCGCCCCTGCCCTTGCCACCCATTATGAGACCAAACGCGGCGAAGAGCGCGTGGTCGCGCTCGCGGACGGATCGCGGCTCGAACTGAATGGCGCGACCGCGCTCGACGTGACGATCGACGCACAGCAGCGCACCGTCGTGCTGCGGCGCGGCGAAGCCTTTTTCGACGTGGCACATGAACCCGACCGGCCCTTCGTCGTCACTGCGCGCGGATCGAGCACGCGTGTGCTTGGCACCGCATTCGACATCGATCTGGCTCGCAACGAAGTGAAGCTGGCCGTGTTTCGCGGGCGCGTGCGGTTCGGGGCGAGCGACGCCGACACCGGCGTGCTGGTTCCCGCAGGCTGGCGCTCCCGCTTCGACGGCACCACCGCCAGCGCGCCAAGCCGGTTCGATCCAACGCAGCAGGATTGGCGGCACAATTGGCTCGATACCGATGAAATGCGGCTGGGCGATTTGGTCGAGGCGCTCAACCGCCATGGCGGGCCGGTGATCGAGACCCCGCCCCCACAGCTTGAAAAATTGGTGCTGTCCGGGCGTTTCAAGCTCGACAACCCCGAACAATTGCTGGGCGCGATCGGTGCCGCCTATGGCTTCACGGTGGTGCGTCAGGGCGCACACTTGCGGCTGATGCCGACCGGGCCAAGCGACACCAAAATGTCATCACAATGACGCTGCACTGCAACAAAATTCTTTTGTCCTGATCCGGCGGGGAACCCGTCTTCCGTTCGAGGCGCAGGGGCGTCCGAGCGGAGGAACGTTATGAAACATATTCGGGGAATTTCAGGCATGGCACTGGCGATCGCGATTGCGACACCTGCTGTGGCACAGGCACGACCGGCGGAGACGACCGTCCTTCGCCAGGAGCAGCGCTTCGACATCGCGCCGTCGGATTTGCGCACTGCCATCTCGCGCTTTTCACAAGCGACCGGCGTGCAAGTGGTGGTGGCACCCGACGCGGTCAGCGGCCGTCGCACGGCTGGCGTGCGTGGTAGCTATACTGTGCGAACGGCACTCGACCATTTGCTGCGCGGGACCAATCTGGGCGTGACCTTCCAGGGCGGCGTCGCCATCCTGAAGCCGATGGCCGCCGCCCCGGTCCATCCGGCATTGGTCAAGGCCGCCGCACAGGATGCTGCACTTTCGGGCGCGGCCATGCCGGACCGGTCGGTCGGCGAGGGAACCGACATCATCGTGACCGGCTATCGTCACAGCCTTACCGAAGCGCAGAACCTCAAGCGCCGCGCGGTCGGCAATGAGGACGACATCGTCGCCACCGATATCGCTGCCTTTCCCGACCTGAACCTTGCGGAATCGCTGCAGCGCATTCCCGGCATCACCATCACCCGCGACAGCGGCGAAGGCCGCCAGATCGCGCTGCGCGGGCTTGGGGCGGATTTTACGCGCACGCAGCTAAATGGCATGGAAGTGCTCGGCAACACGGCGTCGGGAATGGACAATCGCGGCGGCGTCACCCGCTCACGCTCGTTCGATTACAGCCTGTTCGCATCGGAATTGTTCAACCGCGTGTCGGTCCAGAAATCCTATTCGGCAGAACAGGATGAAGGCGGCATTGCCGGGACGGTGCAACTGACCAGCGCCAAGCCCTTCGACACGGGCAATAAATTGGTCGTTTCCGCCAAGGGCCAGACCAATGACAACACCAGCGGCGTCACGCCGCGCGTGGTTGGCCTCGTCTCGCATCGCTGGGGCGATCTCGCCGCGCTCGTCTCGGTCGCCTATAGCCAGATCAAGAATAACGAGTTCGGCTATCGCAACTGGGGCTGGGGCCTCACCAAATATGGTGCCGCCAATATCGGCCCGAACATCGATGCAGCAACGCGCGCCAACCTGCTTTCGGGCGTATACCAGCCGACCGCGCAATCGCCATCGTCATGGTATACCGACCGCAAGCGGCTGGGCATCACCTCATCGGTGCAATATCATCCGGGCGACGCGTTCAAACTCGACGTCGATTTTCTCTATGGTCGGCTGTGGGACCATCGCGACGACTATGCGCTGGCGACGGCCGGAAGCAACGCGCTTACCGGCACCTCGATCACCGGAGCCCAGGTCATTCAGAGCGCCGTGATCGACAGCACCAATACGCTGCGCGCGGCAAGCTATACCGGCATCGATCTGCGGTCCGAACATCATGTCGTCCAGAACCGCACCGATTTCTATCAGGGCGTCGCCAATGCCAGTTGGAAGGTGACCGACCGGCTGACGCTGAGCGCGCTTGGCGGCTATGAGGAATCGGATTTCGGCCAGCCTGTGTTCGACAAGGTGTTCATGGAGCTCAAGAACACCCCGTTCAGCTATGATGATCGCCCGACCATTCCGGTCAACACCTATGGCAAGGATATCACTGATCCGAACAACTGGGCGGTGCAGCGGCTCGACGTTCAGGAAAACAAGATCACCAACCAATATGCCAATGGGAAGCTCCAAGCGGCCTACACGTTGAATGAAGCGCTCACCTTCAAGGCGGGTGGCGAGTATAAGCACTTCATCAACGGCGGCTATACGTGGGTGAACAAAGTGTTTCACAACGTGCCCGCCGACATCGCCATCCCCAACACTCTAAAACAGACCGTCACGCCGGATACCTTGATTCAATACATCGTCGGAAACGTCGACGGGGTTTACAGCTATATCGGGGACAATCGGAACCTGACCGCTGCCAATCTCCAAGCGGGCAGCGATTACCGCGTCGATGAAAAGACCGGCGCAGGCTTCGCCCAGCTCGATCTCGACACCATCGTGGCCGGGATGCGGCTGCGGGCCAATGCGGGCCTGCGCTATTACTCGACCGACTTGCTGTCGTCGGGGCATCTGGCGACCGGCGCGGGCTTCACGCCTGTTGCGATCCGCACCAACAGCCACGGCTTCCTGCCTGCGGCCAATCTGGCGCTCGATGTTGCCAAAGCGGTGGTCGTTCGCCTGAGCGCCAGCCGCAATGTCAATCGCCCCGCGCTGGGCGATCTGGCGGCAGCCGGGTCGATCACCACGCGTCCCAATGGCGGCACCCTCAGCCTCGGCAATCCGTTCCTGAAACCGTTCAAGGCGACCTCCGTCGAAGGATCGGTCGAATATTATATGGGTCGCAGCGGCTTTGCCTCAGTCGGCTTCTTCTACAAGAGCATGGACAGCTTCATCAGCTCGTCCACCAAGCAAATCCCCTATGGTCAGACCGGGCTTCCGCTCTCCCTGCTGGTGCAAGGGGAAGACGCCAACACCTTGTTCGACGTCAGCCAGCCGGTGAATGGCGCGGGTGCCGACATCAAGGGTATTGAGGTTGCAGTCCAGCACGACTTCACCTTTCTGCCCGGCGCGCTCAAAAATCTTGGCGCGGTGGTCAACGGCACCTGGTTCGACGGGCATCAGACCGCCTATTATAATGTACCAAAGATCATCCCGCAGTATAATCTCTCGAAATGGGCGGCCAATGCCACGCTGTATTACGAGAACAAGCTGTGGGGCGTCCGCATTTCCGATGCCTATCGCAGCAGCTATTTGACCGGTGCCGGCAACGCCATCGACAATAGCGGCGATGGCATTCGCGGGACCAACAATGTCGATTTCCAGGCCCATATCAACCTGCGCCGAGGCGTCCGGTTGATCGCCGAGGGCATCAACATCACCAACGAACCGATCGTGCAGTCGCTGGATGCAGTCGCCCAGCGTACCGAGGTCTATACGACCAGCGGCCGCACCTTCACTTTCGGCATCAGCGCCGAATTCTAAGCCCGGCATCAGCGCCGAATTCTAAGCCCGGCTTCAGCTGCCGCAGCCCGTCTTTGCGTTGCCAAGGACGGGCTGCGGATCTGGCCGGTGGTGTCGCCAAGGTCGCGATGACGGGCATCGTCCACTTTGTGGATGGGCGAGCATTGCGCTGACGGCGTCGAGTTGGCACTCTCCCCGCTTCTTGGGGGGAATCTGTATGCGCCGACTGATCCTTGCGACATTGCTCGCCGCGACCGCTTCGATCGCCGGAGCGGCACCGACACCGAAGGAACAATTGCTGGTGCCGCCCTCCGGCGCGCGGCACTTCACGCTCAGCTCGATCGCCGGAAAGCATGGCGACATCTGGTCGTGGACGATGCCCGACGGGCGCGTCGCGTATCGCATGTCGATGTCACTGCGCGGCTGGGTGACCGAAACCGACGAGGTGGTCACGCTCGATCCCACCCGACGCCCCACGTCGATCGCCATTCGCGGTTTTACCGATTCCGGGGATGCGACGGAGACCTTCACGGTTGGCACTAACGGGGTGGCGGACTGGAAGACGGTGATCGATTCGGGCTCGGCCCCCTTCGCCGACAAACATTATAACACCTATGGCGGTCCGCCACTTGCCGGTGAATTCGATATCGATGCGCTGGTCGCGGCGGGGGCCAAGGGCATCGACTTGCTACCGACGGGCCATGCCAGCATCGCGATCGGACAGCCGACGCAAGTCGAAGGCCCGCAAGGCCCCAAGACGATCAAGCTCGCCTTTCTGACGGGATATGGCTTCGCGCCATCGCCGGTATGGCTCGACAGCGACAATCGTCTGTTCGGCAACGCCGGCGTCATTTCGATGTTGCCGGAAGGCTATGAGAAGAACGGCCCCAAGCTGAAGGACCTTCAGGACAAGGCGACCGCCGCGATGGTGCGCGAGGTGGCGCATCGCTTCCTGAGCAAGGCCAACCGCACGGCGACGCTGATTGACCATGTGCTGCTGTTCGATTCGGTCGCGGGCCGCTACATTGCGGATCGCGCGGTGCTAATCGCGGGTGGCAAGGTCGCGGCGATCGGTGCTGGGGGTTCGATCACCGCGCCCGCCGGCGCAACCGTAGTCGACGGACGCGGCAAGACGCTGACCCCGGGCCTGTGGGATTCGCATCAGCACGTCGGCGATGACTGGAACCTGCTGCAGAACGTCGCCACCGGCATGACCAATTACCGCAGCCCCGGATCGATGATCGACGAGGCGCTCAGCATCTACAAACGGCGGGCAGCTGGCGATTTGCTGGCCCCGGACGGCAAGGTCTCGGTCATCATCGATCGCAAGGATCCCCTCGCCGCGCAGGGTGCGCTGACGGTGTCGTCAGCGGCAGAGGCGGTCGCTGCCGTCGACAAGATCAAGGCCGCAGGGCTCTGGGGTGCCAAATTCTACACCTCGATGAATCCTGCCTGGATCGCGCCCGCAGCGGCCGAAGCGCATCGCCTGGGGTTGCACGTCCACGGTCACGTACCTGCCGGTATGCGCCCGCTCGACGCGGTGCGCGCCGGATATGACGAAGTGACCCACATCAACTTCATCCTGATGCAGGCCATGCCGCAAGACGTGGTCGACAAGGCCAATACCGCCGCACGCCTCGAAGGGCCCGCCAAATATGGCAAGGACGTCGATCTCAATTCTCCGGCAATGACGTCCTTTTATGCCGAGCTTGCCAAACGCCACACCATCATCGATCCGACGCTGACGGTATGGGAACCGTTGATGACGTCGGATGGCAGCGCGATCTCGCCCGAATATGCGCCCTTCGCCGACGTTGCGCCGCCGAGCGTCGTCCGCGGCTGGAAAATCGGCGGCTATCCGTTGTTCGGTGGCCTGACGCGCGACGACTTTCGCAAGAGCTTCACCAAGATGGTCGATCTGGTCGGCAAACTCCATCAGGCCGGCGTACCGATCGTTGCCGGCACCGACGGCTACGGTCTGGAACTGGTGCGCGAGCTGGAACTCTACCAGCAAGCGGGCCTGAGCAATGCCGAAGCGCTGCAGACCGCAACCATCATTCCCGCACGGATGACCGGCATGGACGACCGGGCGGGATCGATCGCGGTGGGCAAGACCGCCGATATCGTGCTGGTCGATGGCGATGTGTCGGCGGCGCTCGGCAACCTGCGCCATGTCCACACCGTCTTTCTGGACGGGTATCGGCTCGACGGCGCGGCACTGCGCCAGGCGAGTGGCCTGAACGGGATGCCCAAATGATATGATCTCCGCGTTGATTTTGCTCGCCGCGAGCCTCCATCAGCCGGTCGCGGCGGCGCGGGTAACCTTTGATCGACGCGGGGAGCGGACGGTACAAGTTTCGGGTCTGGCCGATGTCGCCGCCGCCAGAACCCTTCGCGCGGACGACCCGGTTCGGATTGCGTCGATCTCCAAACTGGTCACAGCGATTGCCGTCCTGCGCCTGGTCGAGCAGCACCGACTCAATCTCGACGCCGATGTGTCGGAACTGCTCGGCTATCCGCTGCACAACCCGGCCTTTGCCGACCGACCGATCACCCTGCGCCTGTTGCTGTCCCACCGCTCGAGCCTGACCGACGGCGTCGACTATGTCCTGCCGCTCGACGCCGATCTCCGCAGCGTGCTGGCCGACCCGAAAGTGTGGGATACCGCGCACGCGCCCGGTGCTTATTTTCGCTATACCAATTTGAATTTTCCAGTGATCGCGGCGGTAATGGAACGGGCCACTGGCGAACGCTTCGACCGGTTGATGCAGCGGCTCGTGTTCGCACCGATGAAACTGGATGCCTGCTACAATCTCGTCACCTGTTCGGACCGCACGGTGGCGCGCGTCGTCGTGCAATATCGTTCGGGGTCGGTAACGCGCGACGACAATCACGGTGCGCGCCCGCCCTGCCCGGTCACGCCAGCCCGCGACGGCAGTTGTGATCTGTCCCTTTGGCGTGCGGGCCGAAACGGCGCGACCTTTGCGCCGCAAAGCGGGCTTTATATCTCCGCGCGCGGTCTTGCCCGGATCGGGCGGATGCTGCTCTACCAAGGGCGGGTCGACGGCGTGCGCATCCTCACCCGGCGCTCGGTCCATTTGCTGGAGACCCCGCAATGGACATGGAACGGCGATAGCGGTGCGGGAAGCAATGGCGACACCTGGCACGGGCAAATGTGCCGTTATGGCCTGGCGGTCGCGTTTCTCGCGACGCCGGTCGCAGGCTGCCGCGACGATCCCTTTGGCGATGGACGGGCGCGTTGGGGGCATTTGGGGGATGCCTATGGGCTGAAATCGGGGCTGTGGATCGATCCACAGCACGGCAACGGTGTCGCCTATTTCGCGACCGACGTACCCGTCGATCCCGGCGCGCGCTCCGCCTATAGCCGAAGCGAAGAAGCGCTCGCACAGGGTGTTGCGTCATGAACCTGCGTCACATCGAAATCTTTCACGCCGTCTATATCAATGGCTCGGTCAGTGCTGCGGCGCGGGCGCTCAACATCTCGCAGCCGTCGGTTTCCAAGACGCTGCGTCATGCCGAGTCGCTGCTCGGTTTTCCGCTGTTCGAGCGCGGCACTGGGCGTCTCGTGCCGACCGAAGACGCACACACCCTGTTCGCCGAGGTCAGCGAAATTCAGGACCGCGTTTATGCGCTGCGCGAGGCCAGCCGCAATCTAAAGCGCGGCACCGGCGGAGTTTTGCGGGTGTCGGCACTGCCGTCGCTCGCGCTCGACGCGCTGCCCGTTGCGGTGGCGAGTTTTCTGCGCAGCCATCCGACGGTCCAATTCGACCTGCAGACGGTCCATCACGACGATTTGCTGCGCAAACTCTACGAACGCGAAACCGACATCGCGATCGCATATGCGGTGCCCCCGGCAGCCCCGATCGGGCATCGCTGGCTCGGCGAGGGCGAGCTCGTCGTGCTGTACCGCGAACAGGACATGCCCGACGCCCCGCCACGGCTCGAACTGGAATGCCTGCGCGACAAGCGCTTCATCAGCCTGGCGGCGAGCGGTCCGATCGGGCAGTTGTTTACCCAGGAGTTGCAGCGGCTCGACCTCGAACTCGACGAGGTGGTGTCGGCGCGGACCTTCTACATCGCCACCGCGCTGGTGCGGCAGGGCGTGGGGATGACGGTGGTAGACAGCTTCACCGCGCAGGCCTCGCTCAGCCCCGGTCTGTCGGTGCGGCCGCTAAAGCCGCAACTGGCGTTCGATGTCCATGCGATGTTCCTGCTCAACCGCCCGCCGACCGCGCTCGCCACCGATTTTCTCAAGACGCTGGCGCGGGTTATCGACGCCGCCTGAAGCGCACGACATAACGACAGGCTATGCCGGGTGATCCACTCGCTATGCTGTGGCGGTCGCCGCTGCCGATACGGTGGCCCGCATGATACCCGGACCCTATCTGCTCTATCTCGGCCATAGCGCCGACCCGATCGGCATCAAGACGTCGCGCGGCCTCGCCACTTTCCGCCCGGACGACTGCGTCGGAGAGTTTCGGTATGACGATTGCCCGCTGACGCTCGGGATCAAGCGCCTGACGATTGCCGAAGGCGCAAGCGCTGGCGCACGCACGCTGGTGCTTGGCATCGCCAATTCGGGCGGGACGATGGGGGCGGATCTGATCGCGGATGCGGTTGCCGCGCTGGAAGCCGGGATGAACGTCGCCGCCGGACTGCACCAGCGCTTGCGCGACGTGCCACGGCTTGCCGCGCTCGCTCGCGAGCGCGGCCTCACTCTGTTCGACGTGCGCGATCCGCCTGCGGATCTGGTGGTTGGGACAGGGTATCCACGCGCCGGTCGCCGGTTGCTGACGGTCGGCACCGATTGTTCGGTCGGCAAGATGTACGCGACGCTCGCTTTGACCACAGCGCTGCGCGCGCGCGGCATCGCCGCCGATTTCCGGGCGACGGGCCAGACCGGGATCCTGATCGCAGGCGGCGGCATACCGGTCGATGCCGTGGTCGCCGATTTCATCTCGGGGGCGATCGAACAGCTCTCACCCGCGCGCGACGATGACGGTTGGGATGTGATCGAAGGGCAAGGGTCGCTCTTCCATCCCTCCTTCGCGGGTGTCTCGACCGGCCTGCTGCACGGCGCGCAGGCCGAGGCGATCGTGCTCTGCCACGAACCGGGGCGTGCGCACATGCGCGGTCTGCCCGGACGCGCCCTGCCCGAGCTGACGGAATGCCTGGCGATGAATCTGCAGGTGGCGCGCCTGACCAGCCCGGGCGTGCGGGCGATCGGCGTGTGTCTCAACACCTCTGCGCTGGATGCAGCGGCGGCGCGGGCGCTGTGCGAACGGACCGAGGATATGCTCGGCCTGCCCTGTACCGACCCGATCGCCTTTGGCGTCGAGTCCATCATCGATGCGCTCTATGCCCCGCACGCTTGAGGCGCGGCACGACCGCTTTGCGTTGCACACGCCGTTTCGCATCGCGCGCGGGGTGAAAACCGCGGCGGACGTGATCACCGTATCGATCATGCAGGACGGACATGTCGGTCACGGCGAGGGCGTCCCCTACCCGCGCTATGGCGAGAGCGTCGCGAGTGCGCTCGACGAGATCGCGCACGTACGCGATGCGATCGAGGGCGGCGCGGATCGCGAGGATCTGCTCGGCCTGCTGCAGCCGGGCGCGGGGCGCAATGCGATCGACTGCGCCTTATGGGATTTGGAAGCAAAGCGCTCGGGCCGCGCGGTCGCGACGATGATCGATGGCCCCGACCTCACATCAATGCCAAACGCGTTGACGGTCGTCATCGACACCCCTGCGGCGATGGCACGGGCGGCAGCGCTGATCGCCGCCGCGCCGCTGATCAAGGTCAAAGTGAACCACGAAAATCCCGCTGAGCAACTTCGCGCGGTTCGCTCCGTGGCCCACAATGCCACGCTGATCGTAGACCCCAATGAGAGCTGGGACCGCGCCCTGCTCGAAGCGATGCAGCCGCTGCTGGTCGAACTCCGCGTCGCGCTGCTCGAGCAACCGGTGCCCGCCAGCGCGGATGCGTGGCTCGCCGATTTTTCCCCGGCAGTGCCGATTTGCGCCGATGAATCGGTTCACACCGCCGACGATCTCGATCGGGTTGCCGCGCGCTATCAGTGCGTCAACGTGAAGCTCGACAAGGCGGGCGGGCTGACCGCCGCGCTTGCGCTCGCGCACGGTGCTCGCGCGCGCGGCCTGGGGTTGATGACGGGCTGCATGGTCAGTTCCTCACTCTCGATCGCACCCGCCTTGCACGTCGCAATGCTGTCCGATTTTGTCGATCTTGACGGGCCCTTGTGGCTGGCAGAGGATCGTGAGGGCGGGGTGACGGATATCGGGGGCATATTGTCGCCACCGCCCCCCGGCTTTTGGGGTACGCCATGAACATCGGCCGGATCGGGTTATTGGTCGGCGTGGCGCTCGCCGCGGTCGGCGCTTCGGCTCCGCCTTCCGCCGACCTGATCGTGCGCGGCGGCACCATCTACACCGGGTCCGACGCGCCGTTCGTCGGCGATGTCGCGATCGAGGGCGATCACATCGTCGAGGTCGCCCCGCACGTGGTGCGCGCCGCCACGCGCGTGATCGACGCGCATGGCATGATCGTCGCGCCCGGTTTTATCGACCCGCATACGCATATGGGGGACGATCTGGCGTCGGACGATCCCGCCAAGCGGCTGATCCCAATGTTCCTGATGCAGGGCGTGACGACCGCGTTCATCGGCAATGACGGCGGCGGCGAGATCGATGTCGGCCGCGTGTTGGCCAGCGCACAGACGCGCCCGGTCGGGATCAATTATGCCACCTACACCGGCTTCGGCACGATCCGCCAGCGCGTGATCGGCGAGGCCAAGCGCGCGCCATCTCCGCAGGAACTGGGCCAGATGCAGGCGCTGGTCGCAAGCGCGATGTGCCAGGGCGCGATCGGGCTTTCGACCGGGCTGTTCTATGCCCCGCAAAGCTTTTCCAAGACCGATGAGGTCGTCGCGCTCGCCGCTGAAGCGGGCAAGCGGGGCGGCTTTTACGACAGCCATATCCGGGATGAGTCGAGCTACACCGTCGGACTGTTGGCGGCGATCGACGAAGAGATTGAGATAGCGCGCGCCGCGCATATTCCGGCGCATGTCTCGCACATCAAGGCGCTCGGCGTGGATGTGCAGGGCCAGGCCCCGGCGGTGATCGCGCGGATCGCGGCGGCGCGCGCGGCGGGGCTGAACATCACCGCGAGTCAATATCCGTGGTCGGCGAGCGGCTCGAGCATGGTCGCCTCGCTGGTTCCGTTATGGGCGCAGGATGGTGGCCGCAAAGCGATGCTGGCACGCTTCAACGACCCCGCGCAGGCCACGCGATTGCGCACCGACATGGCCGAAAACATGCGCAAACGCGGCGGGCCGACCAAGCTGTTGATCACGGAAGGTGCCGAACGCAATCGGACCCTTGCGAAGGTCGCGGTGGCGACCAAGACGGACCCGATCACCGCCGCGATCGCGGTGATCCGCGTCGGCGATCCCGGCGTCATTTCCTTCAACCAAAGCGAGGCCGACATCGCCGCCTTCATGCGCCAGCCTTGGGTGATGACCGATTCCGACGCCTCGCCCGGCCACCCGCGCGTTTATGGCAGCTTCGCGCGCAAATACGCCAAATACGTCGTCGCCGATCACGTGCTGACATTGCGCGAAATGATCGAGCGCAGTTCGTCGCTGACCGCCGATACCTTCGGCCTTACCGGACGTGGGCACCTGAAAGCCGGTGCGTTCGCCGACGTGGTGGTGTTCGATCCCCGCCGCTATGCGCCGCGCGCGACCTATCAACAGCCAACCGAACTGGCGGTCGGGGTGCAGACGGTGCTGGTCAACGGCGTCCTCGCGGTGGACGGCGGCAAGCTGACGGGCCGTGCGGCAGGACGCGCGCTGCCGCATCGCCCGCCCGCCGGAACCTGCCCTTAAGCGTCAGTTCGTTTCGCTATAATGCTGGGGATTACGGCTTCCGGGTGCAGGAAGTGGCGCGGCCCGGTCGTCGCTCGCGCGTTCCCGATAGAAGCGGATATTGTCGAGTTGCAGCCACGCCTTGCCGCCGGGCTTGCCCTCAAGCCGCACGATCAGCGCGCGCAATTTGGTGAGATCGAGCTGAGCCTTCGCGTCGCGACTGGCAAAGGCGCTGAACGGGATATGGAAGGTGTGGCGGACTTCCCCCGCCTCGAAACCGGTGCGGAACCAGTCATCGTCATTGATCGCATAGCTATCGAACAACAGATCGTAGCGGCCACTGCCGCGCGCATCGAACGCGACGCCGGTAAAGCCGCGCGCATCGGCGAGTTGCACCGCGCCTTGCGTGAGCGGCAGCACCAGTTGCGCGAACGGACGCGGCTTGGCCCCCATATGCGCGATCAGGAAAACCGGCCGCTCCGGTGCTTTCGGATCGTCGCTGCCCGGCCGAACGAAATCGAGGTGGCTGTGGTCGACGCCGGAATCGGTGCTCTCAACCGGCAGCGTATCGAGGTCGGTGCGGCCGTCACCCCGGGCACCGGTATCGATTGGCCCCGGCATGATGTGCAGCGGTAGCGGAGTCGGTGCGACCCCGTTCACCAGCGCGCGCAGCGGGGCGAGCGCGATCTCGCGCCCCGACACGAACACCCGCGCGACCTTCCACAAATCGGTGATGCGTTCATCTGGCCGCCCAGCGATCAGCACCAGATCGGCGCGCTGGCCCGGCGCGATCCGTCCGTTGTCCGCCGACTGCCCCAGGATATCCGCGCTGGTCGCGGTCGCAGCGACCAACGCCTCGGCGGGGGTGAAGCCCAGCTTGGTCAACCACCAGATCTCGCGGAGCGTGCCGGGCCCGTGATACACACCCTCGATCCCGGCATCGGTGCCGACGCCGATACGCACCCCTGCCGCTTTCAGCCGCCGGACATTGTCCTGCATGATCGCCCAGCGCTTCGCATCATAAGCCGCGACCGGCTTGGACGATTGCGCGGCATGGCTTGCTTCGAACGCCGCCTCAGGCGGCGTCAGCGCGCGTTGCTCGTCGGGTTCGAAACGGCGGGTCTGCTGCGGCTCATATACCACCAATGTCGGGATATAGGCGGTGTGATGCGCCTTCATCAGCCCGATCAGATCGTCGTCGATCGGCGCATCCCCCGCCCCGTGCCCCACGGCATCGACTCCGGCCATGGCGGCGACGCGGTCGCCCTGCACGGTTACCGTATGCGTGATGACCGGCAGACCGGCCTTGTGCGCATCGGCCACGACTGCAGCCAGCGTCGGCACGTTCATGCTGTTGAGATCGCTGTCGCGCCCATAGCGCCAGCCATCGGCAAAGACCTTGATGAGGTTGGGCTGATACGGCAGCGCGGTCGCCATCGCGACATGCGCGGCGGCGGGGGTTGCGGCCTGCAGCGTGAAGAAGGCTCCCCAGCCATATTCGGTGCCATGCCCACCCGGCACGCCGACGCGCACCGCCAGTTCGAGGTGCGGGGCCGCTACCGCCCCAGACGCGACCATCTGGCGGATCGGTGCAATCATTTCACCCGACACGGAATAATCGTTCACCGAGGTTACGCCCGCGAGCAAATAACCGGCATAGGCCTTGCCCAGATCATCGGGCGCATCGTAACCGGGCGAGCGCAAATGCGTGTGGAGATCGTGCAGGCCGGGGATCAGCGTAAGCCCCCGCGCATCAATGCTGCGCGCGCCTCGAGGCTTGCGCAGATGCGGGCCGACCGCGACGATGCGGTCCCCCCGCAGCAGCACGTCGCCAATCGTCGCAGGCGCGCCGGTGCCATCGAACACCCGCGCGCCACGGATGATAACCGCGTCGTCTGGGCCCGCAGCAGCGCACACTGGGGACATCGACAACAAGGCCAAAAACGCGGCAGCCCACTTCATCGCGTGACCTTATGCATGAGCGTGCGATCCAGAAAATCATCGGTTGCCCGATAGCTCGCCAGCCAATCGGCGTAGCGAAAAAAATCGTGGCGCTCATCGGGAAAGACCAATTGTTCGAACGGCACCTGCCGCGCGGTGAGTTCGCGCGCGAGCAGCAAGGATTGGTAGAAGTCCACGCTCTTGTCGTCATCGCCGTGGATCAGCAACACGGGCGACCGCCACGTTGCGATCGCGCCAAGCGGCGAGGATTGCCATTGCAACTGATGCGCCGCGGCCTCGGCATCGGGCGACAGCGTCTTCTCGACCGGGCGAACCATTGCGTGGACGCCGTGGAAATCCACCCCGGCAGCGAACAGGTCGCTATTGCGAGCGAGCGCCAAGGCGGTCAGATAACCGCCCCAACTCCCGCCCCAAATCCCGATCCGCGCCGGATCGACATCGCTGCGCGCCGCCAGCCATTTGCCTGCGGCCAGCACGTCGCGATATTCCGAGGCACCGCCGCGCGCCTGGCCGGGTGCCTCGCGAAAATCGTGGCCGTACCCGGTGCCGCTGCGATAATTGACCGACAGCACGTCATAGCCCTTGGCCGCGAAATGCTGGTTCAGAATGTAGGCGTTCGAATAATAATAAGAGGTGTTGAAGCCGGGCAGCATCTGCCGACGCGGGCCGCCATGCACATAGACCAATGCGGGATGCCTGCCGGGGCCGCGCGCGCGGAACAATTGCGCGTGGACCAGCACGCCGTCCTCCGCCGTGAAGGTTACCGTTTCCGGTGCTGCAAACCCGGCAACCGAGGGCGCATCATGCAGCGGTGCGAGCGCGTCGCCGACCAGAGCGGGGTGCGCGAGTTGCGTGGCGCTGGTCGCCAGGACCGCCAGCGTCGTTCCGGCGAAGGTCGGGATCGATTCGCTGCCCGCGCCTTGCGTCATCCGCGCCGCCGCGCCTCCGGTAAGGGGCACCGTCCAGATGTGACGCCGTTCGAGGTCCCCGGCATTGGCGGCATAGATCAGCGCCTTGCCATCGGACGAGAGCAGGAAACTCTCCAGCTCGAATGCGCCCGGCGTGAGATCGCGCGTGCTGCCGCGCGCCGGATCGAGCGCATAAGCGTGCAGCCAGCCGCTCCGCTCCCACGGAAAGACGATCGTGCCGTCCTTCGCCCAGAACAGATTGCGGGCGCGGGTTCCGGCATAGGTTCCGCCAGCACCCGCCGGAGCCGCCCACAAGGTGCGCGCGGTGCCAGTCGCAAGCTCGACGCTGCGGATCGACCAATAGCGACCGCCATCCCCGATAGCGGTGGCGGGCGGATCGACGAAGCGGATATAGGCGATGCTCTTGCCATCGGGCGCAAAGCACGGCTCGACTGCGAAGCCCAAACCGGGATCGAGATAGCGCAGCCGCGCCTCCCCGCGCGCGGCAACGTCGAGCAAGGCGATGAAGCTGTGGTCGCCGCGCTCGTCCACGAACAGAAGCTGGCGACCGTCCGGTGACCATTCCAACCGCGAGGCGTCTCCCGCAACCGTCGCGACCCGCTGCGCCCCTGCGGCCTTGCTCCACAGCCAGATTTCGCCCTTGCGGGTAAAGGCCAGCCGCTCGCCATCCGGCGCGAAGACGGGGGCGTGGCCCTCGCCCACCAGTTCCGCCGCGCCGCCTGTGGTGGATGCTACAAAAATTTGTTGCTTGGGCGGCGTCGCGCTGGCGGCGGTATTGGGGATGCTGCCGTCGGGAAATTCGGGGTCGCCACCGCGCACAAAGGCGACCCTTGCGCCATCCCGCGTCAGCGCGAGATCGGACAGTTGCTGCCCGTCATCGTCGGTGAACGCCGTGATCGCGCGCGCGGGCCTACCCCCCGCCGACACCCAAATATTGCGCACGCCGCCCGCATTTTCGACCCAGGCGAAACGCGGCGTGTCCGCCGCGCCGACCAGCCCGCTCGCAATCGGCAAAGCCAAGGTCGCGGCCAGATCATCGGCCATTGCCGGTTGTGCCAATAGCAGGGCGCAAAGCCCCAACCCCAATGCGATATGCCGTGTCATGGCGGCATAGTGGAGCCGCGCACGAGTGCCGACAACCGGCGATCGGTACGATCATGCGCGACGGTTATACCGGGGGCAACGCTCTGTATGTGCCGCACTGCATTGTTTGTCGCGCAATTGGTCCTAGGCTGCGGGAATGCACCGCGCCCTTGTCCCGCCCTTCTCCCTGCTGCTTGTCGCCGCCTTGCCGACCGCGCTCCATGCCCAATCCGCGTTGCAAAGCCGGGTCGAAGACGTTTTGCGCAGCGCCAGCCCCGGCACGCGCTTTGGCCTGGTCGTGGTAGATGAGACCGGCACCGAAATCGTCGCGATCAACCCCGATCAGCGTTTCATCCCGGCCTCCAATACCAAGATGTTCACCACTGCCGCCGCTTTCTGGTCGCTGGGCGCGCTCGACCAGCCCGATGAAGCGGGCGGTGCGGCGGTGCGGATCGACCAGACCGGCAACCAGCGCGACGTGATTCTGGAAGGGCATGGCGATGCTCGCCTGTCGAGCGCGCCCACTTGCACGGTCGATTGCCTTGGGACGCTGGCCGATGCGGTCGCCGCAAAGACGCGCGTGGTGCGCGATGTGGTCGGCGATGACAGCCTCTATCCCGACGAGCGCTGGAGCCCGGGGATGAGCTGGAACAACATCCCGACCAAATCGGGCACCGCCACCTCTGCGCTGACGCTCGACGACAATGAACTGCCCGTCACCGTCGCGCCGACCACGCCCGGTCGCCCGCCAACGGTGACGCTGCCACCCTATTACACGCTCGAAAATGGCGCGCTGACAACGGCGGCGGGGGCATCCGCGATCACCTTCGACCGCGCACCGAATGGCACGGTGGTGCGGCTTGGCGGGACAATCGCGGTTGGCCACCCCCCCGAGCAATTGCGCCTTGGCATCGACGATCCCGCGCATCATGCTGCATGGATGCTGCGCAATATGCTGGTTGCGCGCGGCGTTCGCGTGACGGGCGATGTCAGCGTGCGCCATCGCCCGCTCATGCCCGCCGACGACCCGGCAATCCGGCGTGGTGCTCCCGCCGCACGCGCACCGGCCACCACCCCGCTCGCCCGGCTGATGCCACCGCCGCTAAGCGAGGATCTGACGTTGATCAACAAGGTCAGCCAGAACCTCCACGCCGAACTGATGCTGCGTCGCATCGCGTTGAAGAGCGGCGGCGGATCGATCGCCGATGGCCAGGTCGCCGTGCGCGCGATGCTTGCCGAGGCGGGCGTGCCGCGCGTGGCGTTCGACTTTGCGGATGGCTCGGGCATGTCGAGCTACAACCGGGTGACGCCGCGCGGCGTGGTTACCTTTCTGCGCTGGGTCAGCGCGCAGCCGTGGGGTGCCGCGTGGCGCGCAACACTGCCGGTGGGGGGCGAGGGCACGCTCACGCGCCGCTTTGCCGGCACAGCGCTCGACCACAGATTGTTCGCCAAAACCGGCACGCTCAACGCCACCAACGCGCTGTCCGGCTATATGATCGCCAAGAGCGGACGCACGCTGACGATGGCGTTTTACGCCAACGATGTTCCCGAAGGCGCGAGCGCGACCAAGGCGATGGACGCCGCCTTGCTCCTGATCGCATCGCAAAACTGAGAGACGGGTAATGACCGATTATGTCGCCGACTTTCGTGCCCATGGCTACGCCATCGTGCGCGGATTCTTTTCGCCCGCCGAGGTCGCCGCGATCGGCGCGGCGATGGACCAGGTCTATGCCGAGGGCGTCGCGCATGGCCGGAGCTTTCGCCACGGCAATTTGTTCTACACCGTCCGCCCCGGCCCCGACGGTGCCCCGCATGTGCCGATGGTGCAATGGCCGTCCTACCATGTCGCGCTACTGAACCAGACGCGGCTCGATCCGCGCTGGGCCACGCTGCTGGAGCCGCTGATCGGGCGCGACATCAAACAGATCATCAACCAACTGCATTGGAAACTGCCCGATCGCAGTGGCGATTTTGCCTGGCATCAGGACGCGAAATCGCGCCGCCCGGCCGAAGCGTATCGCAATCTCGGCAGCTCTTACGTCCAAACCGGCCTCGCGATCGATCCGCACAATCCGGGCAGCGGCGGCATGCGCTTCATCCCCGGCAGCCACACGCGCGGAGCGCTGCCGCTCGACCCCGCCGCGTCGCTCGGCCGCTCGCCCGAAGACAGCGCGCTCGACGCGGCGGGCCTGTCGCCCGAGGACCAAGTCGACCTGATCCTCGAACCCGGCGACATCGCTTTGTGGAGCCCGTATCTGGTCCATGCCTCGGGCACCAACACCGCCACCCACCTGCGCCGCTTCTACATCAACGGCTATGTCCGCGCCGAGGATTGCGACCGCGGCGAATGGACCTTCCGCGACGGCCAGCCGGTCGCTTTGGGCGCGGAACAGGCGCTGGTGCATTACGAGCAATTGCGCGAACGGCCCGAGCCGCATTTCGTTTAGGGGGCAACGCTAAGCGACTGGGATTGGTGGGGAGCGGGCGTTACCGGGATGGTGAGCAACGTTGTGCACTGGTACCCCGAGCACTGGAGAATGTCACCGCAAGCTGCCAGCATTCCGCCACGACGACTCAAGGGAGATTTTATGGGTAAAATCTGGCTCGAAGGATTGGCGCTGCTGACAGTTGTCTTTTCCTACAACCAAACGGCTGCCGCTGCTGTAACTGACGGAACATCAAAGCTGCCTTGGCAGATCGATGGTACACCGGGGGTCTGCCTGCTCACGCGAACCATTCCGGGTACAAGCCCCGCCCTCTTCGCGATTCGCACAGTGCCGGGTAGCGATCGATACAGATTTATCTTTGCCGGGGAGCAGATACTTAAGACCTCACTGGCGTCGAACAAGCGCGCTGAAATTGTATTTGACGACGGCAAGCCCAGCATCGACGCTTGGTCGTCCGGAATTCGCCTGTCGCCTTATCCCTACGCAGTTCAAGCAGAGTTTGAAGATGGGACAGTTATAAGGAGACTTGGGCAGGCCGCCTCGGTTGGAGTAAAAATTGAAAAAAATAATGTCGGTCTCGCAGTATTGGAAGGCGCAGGCAAAGCGGCTGAGGCTCTCAACTCCTGCATCACTGAGCAACTTGTTCAGTGGGGCGCCGACCCTGCGCAATTTGCGCCAAATGGTATGCCGCCAGCCCCACTTCGAAGGAGGGACGATTGGCTTTCGGCCGAGCAACTCGCCAAGATGGAAATAAAACACGATCGTAGCGCGATGCACGCCGAGTATTATTTGTCGATTAGCGTCGATGGTAAGGTGGACGGCTGCACACGGATCAACCCGGACTCCGGAAAAGATGATGCCGATCGCTGGATTTGCCCCGCGCTCGTGTCGCAGCACCTGTTCGAGCCAGCACATGATTCAGCCGGCAAAGCTGTACGCGGCGTGGTCTCCTTCATGTTCGACATTGTCACTGCAGCACGATGAATAGTGGAACGGCCCCCAATCACTAGCAGCGAAGAGGCCCGTCAACGTCCGCAACTGGGCGGAAGTTGCCGAACGGCACCATCAATCCCCCCTAACCCACCGTCCCCGCCACCGCATCGCCAGTCGCCGGTCGCAGCACGAAGATCCCGCTGTCGAAATGCCGCGTCGGGTGGACGCGGTTGGTCAGTAGCGTCCACGCATATCCGCGCTCGAAATCGATCCACAGGCCAGTGCCGGTAAAGCCCGTATGGCCTATCGTCTCGGCGGAACAGGCCGCTCCGCCCGACCAACCGTCAAACTTGCGCTCCCACCCGCACGTGCGATGCTCGTAGAGCGGGGTGCGGATCGCCCGCCGCATCGCGGGTGATGCTCCGCTCCCGTCCAGCACCCCGGTGGCGAAATCGAGCACGCCGCCGACCGTGCCGAACAGCCCGGCATGGCCGGTCTCGCCGCCCAACGCTGCGGCATTTTCGTCATGCACCTCGCCCTTCAGCACGCGGCCGCGCCACGCGCAGCGTTCGGTCGCCACCGCCGGGCCGGGCGGCGGGCCATAAGCGAGGCCAGCGCCGAGCGGCCAGGCCGAGAGCGGCGCGCCGGTCAGCCGTTCGACTGCGATGCCGAGCAGGATGAAGTTGATGTCGGAATAAACCGGCGGACCGTGCCGCCATTCGCGCTGCAGCACGAACGCGCGCAGCCGCTTCGGATCATCGCCATAGGTGTAGATCGGCTCGACGGCGGGGAAAAAGGTACGGTGGGCCAGGCAATCGCGGAAGGTCAGGCGGCGCTCGGGCGCGCCCGCAATGTCATACTGCCGCAGGTCGGGGATAGCCTCGGTCAACGGCGCATCGAGATCGATCCGGCCCTGATCTGCAAGGTGCAGGATCATCGTCGTCGTCGCGATCACCTTCGAGACCGAGGCGAGATCGAACCAATGCGCTTCGGTCAGGGGCTCCGGCTCGGGGAACAGCGCGGCGTGACCCGCGACCTGCACCGCGCGCCTGCCGTCAGCAGTGACGATGCCGAGCGTCGCGCCGGGAATACGCTCCTCGGCGACCGCCGCCGCCGCTGGCGCGAAGGCGCGTTCGATGTCGATCATGCCGCCTCCTCCCGCGCCCGCACCCGCGCAATCAACGGCAGGAACAGCACCGCCGCCAGGCTGAGCCCGCCCGACAGCCAGAAAAATCCATCAAAGCCGATATGCCGCGCAATATTGCCGCCTGCTCCGGCCAGCAGGCGCGGCAACAGGAAGGCAAAGCCCGACAGAAACGCATATTGCGCGCCGGGATAGCGCGGGTTCACCAGCATCGACAGGAACACGACGAAGATCGCCCCTTCCATGCCATGCGCGAATTGGTCGAGCGCGGTGGCGATATAGATGACATGCGGGCTCGGCGGCTGAAACCACAGCCACACGAAAATCCAATTGCCCAGCGCCGACCCGATCGCCCCCAGCGCCAGCGCACGCGTCAGCCGCAAGCGCACCGCCAGCAACGCCCCCACCGCGACCCCCGCCATGCTGCTCGGCAACGCGACGAAACCGTCGGCAATTCCCATGGTGGTAAGGTCGTAATGCGCCGCGATTTCCAGTGGCTTGGACAAAGCCAGCGTGAGCACGTCGCCCATGCGGTAAAAGCTGACAAAGGCCAGCAGCGGCAGCACCGGATAGCCAAAGCGCCAGAAGATATCGACATAGGGCCCGGCCATCGTCGATCGCCGTGCCCATGCTCCCGCCGGAAGGCGGACGATGCGCGGCAGCAGCGCCGCCATGATGACGAAGGGCAGCAGGCACAGCACCAGGACGGCAGTGGTGGCATCGGTTTTGGCGCTGATCCCGATCGCCGCCGCCGCGCGCAACACCAGCGCCCCCACCCCCGCCGCGAGGAACAGCGACAGGCCCAGGATCACGGCGCTGGCTCCGAGCCCGGTTGTCAGGGCAACGCTGCGCGCGGGTGGCGCAGCGCGCCCCGTGCCAACCTGTGGACGCATCATCGCCAGGATCGGCAGCGGCGCGAACGCACCGGCGGCGATCACCAGATAGGCCCAGGTCCAGTTGGCGTGATCGGCGACGATCAGTGCGCCGCTGCCCGCCGCGACCATCGCGCTGCGATAGCCCCACAAATTGGCGGCAGTGAGCGGGCCCTGCGTTTCGGGGGTCGGAGCCAGCTCGATCCGCCATGCGTCGGCCGAGACTTCCAGCGTCGTCGTCCAGAACGCCAGCAGTAAGGCGAACAGCGCGGTCAGCGGCAGGCTGGCATCGCTCGAGGTGAACGCCATTGCCACCATCGCGGCGAAAATGCCCAGTTGCGAAAGCATGATCCACCCAAGCCGCTGCCCGAAAAAGCGGGCGAAACCCGGCACCGAGAAGCGGTCCAGCAAGGGTGCCCAGAGAAATTTCAGCGTCGGCAGCAACTGCACCCAGCCGAAAAAGCCGATCAGCACCAGATCGACGCCGTGCTTCGCCAGCCGGGCCGACAGGATCGTCGAAAACATGTAATATGGCAGCCCGGCGGAAAAGCCGAGCAGCAAGTATAACGCGAAACGACTGCGCGCGGATTCCAGCCCGCTGGCAACGGTCGGCATTTCCGGCAGTGACGCGCCGGATACCACCGTCGACATCGCATTCCCCCACGTGCGGCCGCAATGCTGCGCCGCGGTCATGCTCCTCTGCGGTTGGCCCAGCGTCAATCCCGCACTGGTGCGCGCGCGCAACACTTTTGGTCAAATCCGTCGCAAGAGATGCCCATAGGCTATGGCACTCGCAAGAGAAACTATGGCGCGATGCAACATTCCTGTTACCTAATGTCCAGGGTTGCGCGGGGGCGCAAAAAGGGGGTTCAGACTATGACGTCGCTCAAGACTTTGCTCATTTCCGGCACGGCGTTCACCGCCTTGACGTGTCTTTTCGCCGGGACCGGGTTCGCCCAGACGACGCAGGAAGCGGCGACGCCGACCGGGGCAGCCACGCCCCTGATCGGTGCGGGAGAAACGTCGAGCAAGGCGGACTCGGCCGACATTCTCGTCACCGGCTCGCGCATCAAGCAGAACCCGAATGACAGCGCGCTCCCCTTGCAAGTCATCACGGTCAAGGAACTGCAACGCAACAGCATCAGTAGCCCCGAACAGCTGATTGCCTTCCTCACCGACAATGGCAGCTCGGCCGACAATCTCGCCAGCAACTCCGACGTCGTAACCTCCGAGCGGCGCGGCAATAACGGCGCGTCCTTCGCCAATTTGCGCGGCCAGGGCTCGGCGGCGACCTTGGTGCTGCTCAACGGGCGCCGGGTCGCTGCGCAAGGCACCACCGGGTCCGCCGTCGACGTCAATCAGATCCCGTTTGCCGCGCTCGACCGCGTCGAAGTGCTGAAGGACGGCGCATCGGCAATCTACGGCACCGACGCGGTCGGCGGCGTCATCAACTTCATCACCAAGAAGAATTATCGCGGCTTCGGCGCGACCGCCTTCACCGACGTAACCGAAAAAGGCGACGCGCCGATCTACCGCCTGTCGGCGATCGCCGGTTTCGGCGATCTCGACAAGCAGGGCTTCAACGTGATGGGGACGGTCAGCTATAGCTGGATTTCCCCGCTCGAGGCGCATTCGCGCAGCTTCGTCAATACCTTCCAGCATGACCGTGGGCTTGGCGTCGACACGCGCGGCACGCCGTTTGCGACGATCGTCAACCTGGCGGGCACCAGCTTTGCCACCTCGTCCGCATTCCCGCTGATCCCCGGAACGACGGTGCGCGCCACCGGCGGCATCAACGCCTTGCGTCTACCCGGCCAGGCCGGCTGTAACGCCGTGCCGGACCAGGATATTTACGATACCGACGTGTGGGGCGCACCGGGCAACGGCCTTGCTTGCTCCTACGACACCGGCAAGAACGTCTATCTCCAGCAGCAGCTCAACACGCTGACTTATCTTGGGCGCGCGGTGAAGCGCCTCGGCGGACACGAGATCGCGCTCGAAATCACCGGATCGAGCGCGGACTCGGTCAAGCGCTTCTCCCCGGTGCAGATCACCCCCAATACCACCACCCAAAATTACAAATATGCGCGAATCGCGGGCGTCAACGATGTCGCGTTCGACAACCTCGTCAGCCGCATCAACAGCGTGTTTCCGGGGCTGCTCAATGCCAACTCGACCTTCTCTTATCGCTGGCGCTGCGTCGAATGCGGGGAGCGCGAGATCTCGACCACCACCACCACTTTCCGCGCGGCGCTGAATGCGACGGGCCCGCTGTTCAAAGGGTGGGATTATAGCGCCGGCATTTCCTATGCCGACAGCATCTCTTCTTCGACGCTCGGCAGCGGTTATTATTATCAGGACGCGCTGGTCGCGGCGCTCAACAGCGGCGCGGTCAATCCGTTCCTGTTCCCCGGCCAGACGCAAAGCGCCGCCGGGATGGCAGCCATCCAGTCAGCCTCGGCCAACGGCGTCGTGCTGTATGGCGGCAAATATTCGGTCAAGCAGGGCGATGCGTCGGTCTCGGGATCGTTGTTCAACATGTGGGGCGGCATGGTGAAGCTCGCAGCCGGGGTCGACTTCCGGCGCGAGGAATATAAGTTCAACGGTGACCAGCGCGCCGTACAGCGCACGATCATTGCGGCACCATTCGACAATGGCAATGCGCTCAACGGCGTCCACCGCGACATCAAGGCGGTCTATGGCGAATTGCTCGTGCCCATCTTCAAGGGCTTCGAACTAACGCTCGCCGGTCGCCTTGACGATTATTCGGGCTTCGGAACGACGACCAATCCCAAGATCTCGCTCAAATATCGGCCGTTCAAGCCGATCATGTTCCGCGGCTCCTACAATACCGCCTTCCGCGTCCCGTCGTTCAACCAGATCTTCAATCCGGACACGGATTCGGTCTATACCGGGTCTGATTTCGCAGACCCCAAAAACTGCCCGAACGGCACCGTCAATGCGGCGAACGGCTGTCCGTCGCTCAATAACAACGTCAACATCCGCAACGGCGGGAACCTGGCGCTGGGACCGGAGACCGCGACGATGTTTAGCGGCGGCGTAGTGTTTGAGCCATCGCGCCACTTCAGCGCGACCGCAGACTTCTGGTCGATCAACCGCGACAACACCATCCAGGTGCTGCCGCTGCAATATCTGTTTGCCAATTATTCGATCTTCCAGGACCGCTTCATCCGCGATTCCACGGGCAAGCTGACCGTCATCGACCAGACCTATGCCAATGCGGGCAACACTAAGACCCAGGCCATCGACTTCACCGTGCGCGGCAGCATCGACGCGCTCGGCGGCAGCTTCGGCGCGGGGTTGGACGGCACGTTGCTGCTGAAGAAGGAAGAGAAGGTCAACGCCAGCGCCGCGACCATCCAGCAGCTTGGCGTATACTCGCTCGCGTCCGATCTCGGCCTGCGCTGGAAGCACAATGCGTTCGTGAGCTATTCGAACGATGATTTCAGCCTGTCGCTGACTCAGATCTTCCGCTCGGGCTACAAGAACCAGGTGCTGCCAGGCGTGCTGGCCGGCACCTTCAACCCGTCAAACGACATCACCGACGTCGCGGACTATATCTACTACAACCTCTCCGCTTCTTATAACGGGATCAAAGGGTTCAAGCTGACCTTCGGTGTGCGCAACCTGTTCGACACCAACCCGCCCTTCGCGATTTCCTATGACAGCAACAACGGCAGCGGCAGCTCATGGGAGCCGCGCGTCGCGGATCCGCGTGGTCGCTCCTTCACCATGCAGGCCGAGGTGAAATTCTAAACCGACGGCCACAAGCCGTCCTCAAACCAATGAAGCGCGCCCGGTTGCAATAGCGGTATCGACTGCAACCGGGCGCGCCGCGTCACAAAGGCCGCATTTCGTATCGTGTTAGCGCGAAGGTCGCGCCCTCAATGCGCCAAAGCGCTCTTGCTCCAACCAAGCGCCTGCGCGGTAACCGCCAATTGCGTGCGGTTGTGTACCTTGAGTTTGCGCATCAGCGCGGTCATGTGGGCTTTGACGGTCGCCTCGGCTATGCCGAGGTCATAGGCAATCTGCTTGTTGAGCTGGCCGCAATAGACGCCGTCGAGGACCTTGCGCTGTGTCGGGGTCAGGCGAGCGAAGGGAGCCGAAGCGTCTCGGTCCAGCGTGGCCTCGCTCACCGCTATTTGCTGCCTCGTCATCTAAGCCCTCTCCCCCTTTCGCGGCGTGACGGCACACGTCGCGTCCGACTGTCGGCTTCTGCCGATCGAACGAAACTCGATGCGAGTCTCGATGGCTTGATCCTATTCAAATTGGTTGGACAGATTCAAGCGCATATTACAATTTTTGCCGATTTGACGCGAATAATCTTGGAATATTGCGCATTGTTGTCGTACAGATACTCCTACGCAGCCCGCACATTGCGAGAGACTGCGGCGGAGAAGGGGGTCCGATGGTCCATTCGCAATCGCTGGCGCATGGGCGCACCGTGCCCGCCACCGCGCTGATCGCGGCGCACACGCGATGAGGCCCGAGGACTATCGCCTGATTTTGGCCGCCATTCTCGGCATCGGCTTGTCGATCGTGCTGATCGTCCGCGGGCGCTTGCATCCCTTCGTCGCCTTGCTGTCGGGCGCGTTCGTCGTCGGTATCATCGCCGGCCTGCCGATTGCCGACACCGCAAAGGCCATTCAGAAGGGCGCGGGCGATATTCTGGGCGGCACCGGGCTGGTGGTCGCGCTCGGTCTGGCACTTGGCGCGATGCTGCAATTGTCGGACGCGGCCGCAGGCCTCGCGCGGACCGCCTTGCGATGGGCCGGCGTACGCGGCGCGCCCTGGGCGAGCGTGGCGACGGGCCTCCTCATCGGCTTGCCGCTATTCTTCGAAACCGGGTTGGTGCTGTTGCTGCCGATCGTCGCGGCTGCTGCGGCGGCGCTCCCGGCGGGTGCGAACCAGGATTCGGCCAAGCTGCGGCTGATGTTGTCGGCCCTGGCCGGGCTGTCGGTGGTGCACGCGCTGGTGCCGCCGCATCCGGGCCCGTTGCTCGCAGTCGAGGCGCTGCACGCCGATTTGCTGCGCACGCTCGGCTACGGCTTGCTCATCGGCATCCCGACCGCAATCGTCGCCGGGCCAGTGCTCGCGAAATTCACCGCGCGCGGCGTAAAACTGGCCCCGCCCTTGCTCGCCCCGACGGTGCTGAACATGCCGGCACCCGCGAACTGGCGCGCGCTGCTGGTCGTGCTGATGCCCGTGGTCCTCATCGCAGCGGGCCAGGCGGTCGCGCTGCTGCCGCCGCCGGTCGCAGCGCGCTTTGGCATGCTTGCGGTGGCCAGCAATCCGGTCCTCGCATTGTTGATCGCGTGTTTGGCGGCGCTACCGCTGCTGTTCGGTCGGCGCATCGGCGATGCCAAGGTGCAGGAAGCGATCTGGGCCGAGACGATGCAGCCGGCGGGGGCAATCCTGCTGGCGATCGGTGCGGGCGGCGCATTGAAGCAAGTGCTCGTCACGGCTGGCCTGTCCGATTTGCTGGCGCGGGTCGCGACCGGCGGGCCGTTGTCGCCGATCGTGCTGGCGTGGCTGGTCGCGGTCTGTATCCGCCTCGCCACCGGTTCGGCCACGGTCGCGACGATCACGACTGCGGGGATCATGCCCGCATTCGTCGCCGCCTCGGGCGCGTCGCCCGAATGGATCGTGCTGGCGATCGGTGCCGGATCGCTCTTCTTCAGCCATGTCAACGATCCCGGATTCTGGCTGGTGAAAAGCTATCTCGGCATCGACACACCCGCGACGTTTCGCACCTGGTCGGTGATGGAGACCGTCGTGTCGGTGCTCGGACTGGCGTTGATCCTTGTTGCCAGCCACCTATTCTGACGGCACGCGCCCGACGCGGTGACCAAGGAACGACCGATGAATGAAGGCCGCTTAGCCGACCGGGCCTATGCCGGGATCGTCGAGATCATCAATGGCGACGGGCTGGCGGTGGGCGATCGCCTGCCGTCCGAGGCGCGCCTGGCAGAAATGTTCGGCATGTCGCGCACGATCGTGCGCGAGGCGCTCGTCCGCCTCGCCGCCGACGGCATTACCGAGGCGCGCCGCGGTGCGGGCTCATTCGTCAAGGGTCGCCCTTCGGACCGGCTGATCGCGTTTTTGCCGATGGACCATATGTCGGCGACCTTTGGCACGTATGAGGTGCGCTTCGTGCTCGAAGCCGAGGCGGCGCGCCTCGCGGCCACGCGCCGCTCGAGCGCCGAAATGGCGGCGATCGAGGCCGCGATGCACGCGCTCCGCACCGCCTTGCTGTCGAGCGCACCGGCGCATGACGAGGATATGGCGTTGCACCGGCAAATCGTGCTGGCGACCGCCAACCCCGCCTTTCTGGTCGCGTTCGATGCGCTGTTCGGCGATGTCGACCGGATTATGCGCGCCGGTGTCGATATTTCGCGCTCGCGCCCGCCCGAGGTGATCGGCGCGATGCTGCGAGAGCATGAGATGCTGGTCGACGCGATCCGGGTGCAGGATGCCGACGGCGCGGCGCTGGCAATGCGCTGGCATTTGTCGGAAGGCCGCAAGCGGCTGCTGCCCTAATTGCGCAACAGCGCGGTCGTGCTGCTGGGCGTCGCGCGCTTGCCACCGCCTGGCACAAGCCAGCCACCATCGCTCAACCAGTCGGCGAGCCGGTCAGGCCAATGTTGCAGCGAGACGCGCTCGGCATGCATCGCGACGTTGAAGCCATGGTCGGTATCGGCGAACAGGTGCAGTTCCGCCGAGACATGCGCGCCGCGCAATTGCTGGTAGAGCGTGAGGGTCGGCTCGGCGCAACAGGTGTCCAGGGTCCCGGCGGCCAGGAACGCTGGCGGCGCTTCTGCAACCGCTCGCGCGGGCACGCCGAGCGGCCCCGGATAGATCAAAACCTGAAAGTCGGGTCGCGCGTCGATCCGATCGATGGCATCGCCCGAAGGCTCGGGCGGTGCCGGGTTGTCTGCAACCAGCGACACGAGTTCGCCGCCTGCCGAAAATCCCATAAGGCCGATGCGACGGGGATCGACGCCATATTCGGCAGCATGCGCCCGCACGAAGCGCACGGCCCGCCGTGCATCGGCCGCCGCGTCGCGCTCGATGCGATAGTTTGAGCCCGTTTCCCGGGCGAGACGATATTTCAGTACAAACACCGTCACGCCAAAGCGGTTGAGCGCACGGGCGGGCATCAACCCCTCATTCACCCACACCAACATACGGTGGCCACCGCCGGGCGCGATGATGATCGCCGCGCCATTGGCATGCTGTAGATTTCCGCTGAGAAGTGACCCGGTATTTCCATCGAGAATTGACCCGGGTGAAGGTATGTCCCGCAGAGCGGGTTTTGGGTCAAGCTGGTGATTTTTCCTTTCGTGGTTTTGG
>NZ_JAFCWO010000011.1:0-61614 GCF_049897605.1 Sphingomonas sp. DC1600-2 | reverse complement strand
TTATGAACGTCCAGACCAACGTATTTCACTGCCTCCGTCATGACTCGTCTCCGCTGCTAACAAATCCATCATCAGCATCTCAGATTCGAGCCTCCAAGGCTCCGGCAGTCATGGGGTCTAAGCAGACAAACGATTGGAATAGCGGCTTGTGTCCAGCGCGATGCCTCAAGCGATGATAGTGTCCCGACGCGCGATGCTTGGCGGCGCGCTGGTTGGCGGTGCGGCGCTTGCGCTTCCTTTTCCGGCGATGGCGGTCGGCACGGAATGGCGCCTCGCCATTCGCAACGTCCACAATAACGAAACCGTCGATGCGCTGTTCGCGCGGAACGGGACTTTCCTGCCCGAGGGGCTGGCCGAGCTGAACCATGGCCTGCGCGACTGGCGCACCGGTGAATCGACGGTGATGGACCGCCGTCTGCTCGCCTTGCTCGTACAGTTGCGCGACAAGCTGGAATTGAGCGGCGGCAGCAAGATCAATCTGATCTCGGGCTATCGCTCGCCCGCGACCAACGCCGCGCTCCGTGCCAAGGGCGGCGAACATACCGGCGTCGCCAGCCAGAGCCAGCATATGCTGGGCAAGGCGACCGACATCATGGTGCCCGGCGTGACGCTCGACCGGCTGCACGGCGCAGCTCTCGCTCTGGGCGGCGGCGGTGTCGGCTATTATCCGCGCGACGGCTTCGTCCATGTCGATACGGGGCGCGTGCGGCACTGGTAACCTTGCGCCGTTAATCGCCCACTGGACTTGCCCGTCCCGCTGGGCAACAGTCCTCCTCCGTGCGCAAGATCCTAGCCGACGCTGAAGCCGTTCTCGGCTCGCCTGCCAGAAATCTGATCACTATTCTCGGCTATGTCGGGCTGGTGATCGTCCTGGCGACACTCGGCTATATGGCGGCGGGGTGGAGCTTCGTCGACGCCTCGTACATGGTGCTGCTGACCGTCTTCTCGGTCGGGTATGATGAAGTCAGGCCGATCGACACCGGCTATTTGCACACCATCACGATCGCGACGATCGTGTTCGGATGCACCGGCATGATCCTGTTGACCGGTGCGCTCGTCCAGTTTTTCACCGTCCTGCAACTGCGCCAGATCCTGGGAGCCAACCGTATGCGCGCGCGAATCGACAAATTGTCCGGCCATGTCGTGATCTGCGGCTTTGGTCGCATCGGAACGATGCTGGCGCGCGACCTTGCCGAGGCGAACATGCCGCTGGTCGTGATCGAACGCAGCGCCGATCGCCTCGCCGAAATCGAAGCCGCCGGCCACCTGTGCATCGGAGGCGACGCGACCGAGGAAGAGATTTTGTTCGCGGCCGGGATCGACCGAGCACGTGTACTCTCGACAGTCCTGCCAGACGACGCGGCGAACGTTTTCATCACGCTCAGCGCGCGCAATCTCAACCCGACGCTCGAAATCATCGCGCGCGGCGAGGCCCCGACGACCGAACGCAAGCTGCGCCGCGCCGGGGCCGACCATGTCGTGCTGCCGACCCATATCGGTGCCGAACGCATCGCACGCATGGTGCTCTTCCCGAAAAGCGCGGATCTGGGATCGGACGCGGCGCTCAAACGCGCGCGCGGCGAACTCGGCGAAATGGGCCTGGATCTGGAAATCGTCTCGGCGCACGCCGGGTCGGCGATGTGTGTGTTGACCGTCGGCGAGGCCGAACGTCAGGCGGCCGGTGCGTTTTTCATCGTCCAGATCAAGCGCGGCGGTGCCGCCATCCTGCGGCCGTCCCCCGACGAGAAGATCCAGATCAATGACGAGGTGATGGTGCTGGTGCGCGATGCCGGCACCACCGCCCGCAAGCTGTTCACCGCCAAGGCTGAAATCCGCGCCGGGCGGAACACCTACTGAAGCGCCATCAGGCGGCGAGCACGGCCTCGAACGCGCGTACCGCAGCCGCCTCGTCCCCGCCCCACACCGCGCCCGACACCGCGAGAAAATCTGCACCGGCGCGGATCAGCGGCGGCGCGTTGACCGGTGTGATACCGCCGATCGCGACGCACGGGATCTCGAACACCGTCGACCACCAGCTCAGCAGCACCGGATCGGCGACATGCTCGGTCGTCTTGGTGGTCGTCGGGTAGAAGGCCCCGAAGGCAACATAGTCGGCCCCCGCCTCGCCCGCTTCCATCGCGAGATGGCGGCTGTCGTGGCATGTGACGCCTATCTGCGCCGCTGGCCCAAGCTGCGCGCGCGCCTCACGCGGGTCGCCATCGCCCTGCCCCAGATGCACGCCGTCCGCGCCCAGCCGCTTGGCGAGCGCAATGCTGTCATTGACGATGAAGGCGACGTCGGCATCCGCGCAAATGCGCTGCAACGGCTCGGCGAGGGCCGCGGCGCTGTGCTGGTCCACATCCTTCACCCGGAACTGGAACGCCGCGACCGGCCCCGCCTCCAGCGCGCGTTTCAACCGATCGGGGAAGCCGCCGCCCACGTCCAGCGGGGAGATCAGATAAAGCTGGCATTTGGGTCGGCGGTCGTCGCGCTGGAATTGCAGCGCGAAATCGGGGTCGAGCGGGCCTAGCGGGTCTTCACTGTTCATCCCTGCGCGATAGCGCGGCGATCGCGGCATGGAAAGCGGCGGGATCGTCGAGCTTGTGCGCAACCGCGCGGACCTGCCTGCCGCGCCGCGTCGGCACGGGCGGATCGAGGTCGATCACCACGCTCGGCCAACTCACCAAGGCCAGGTTCACCACGCCGCGCTGCTTCAGCGCCGCCGCATCCCATGTCGCGCGCAGGCCCGCAATCTGGCCCACCGGAACTACAACCGACTTCAACAGGCCCGCCCGCAGCGTCAGCACGCCATCCGCAATCGTCACCGGCAGTCGCCGGAAGGAGCGCAGCAACAGCGCCAGGCCGATCACCAGCGAAAGGTCGAGCACACCCACGACCAGCGCAACCGTCCACCCGAACAGCGCGCCCACCACCAGATGCACCACGCACATCTCGACAATCGCAATGCCGAGCAGCACGCCTATCATCGGCCCAAGGCTGCGATGATAGGCGAACTCTTGGGGCATCGCGTTCAGACGGCTCCCACCACGGCCAGCACGAAGCCATCCCATTTCTTCGCGCCAACGGTCTGCACCGCTGTGGCGCTCAGCCGTGGTTCGTCCACGATCATCTTGAACAGCGCCCGCACCCCACGAACGCGCGAGTCCGCACTTGCCGGATCGAGCACCTCGCCGTCGCGCACCACATTATCGACCACGATCGTCGTGCCCGGTCGCGCAAGCGCCATAGCCGAGCGGACATAGGGGACACAATTTTCCTTGTCCGCATCGACAAACACCAGGTCGAACGGCGCTTCTCCCTGCGCGATCATCGCCTCAAGCGATAACAGTGCCGCGCCGACGCGGACTTCGACCCGTTCGCCAAGGCCAGCGCGCGCGATGTTGTCGCCCGCCACCGCCGCATGGTGCGGATCGATTTCCAGCGTCACCATTCGCCCGTCTTCGGGCAGGGCCCGCGCCAGCCAGATCGTCGAATAGCCGCCAAGCGTGCCGATCTCGAGGATGCGCCGCGCGCCGACCATCCGCGCGAAGAGATGCAGCATCTTGCCCTGTGCGGGCGAGACATCGATCTGCGGCAGTCCGGCGGCGGCGTTGGCAGCGAGGGCTGCATCCAGCACCACATCGTCACCCAGCAAATGGTCGACGATATAGCCGTCGACCGCCTCCCACCCCGCCCCGGACATCGGGTTTACTCCTCGCCCTTGTAGATCGCGATGATCTTGGCGAGCATCTCAAGCGCCTCTGCGCGCGGGCGCTGGAAGGTGTTGCGGCCGATGATCGAGCCGTTGCCACCGCCATCGCGAATGTCGCGCGCGTCCTGATAGACCGCATCGGCACCCTTGGCCGCGCCGCCCGAGAACACCACGATCCGCCGCCCGGCAAAGCTCGCCTGCACGACATGGCGCACCCGGTCCGCCTGCTTCGACCAGTCGGTGCCCTCATAAAGGGGCTTGGCTTCCTTCTGCTCGATATGGTCGCTCGGCAGCTTCACCTTGATGATGTGCGCACCCAGCAACGCCGCCATGTGCGCGGCATAGGCACCGACATCGAGCGCCAGTTCGCCCGACTTGGGCAGGATGCCGCCGCGCGGATAGGACCAGATCACGGTGGCGATGCCGACCGACTTTGCCTCGGCCGAAAGCTCGCGAATCTGCCCGATCATGTCGAACAAATCGTCCGAACCGGGATAGATGGTGAAGCCGATCGCCGCGCAACCAAGCCGCACCGCATCCTCGACGCTGCCGGTCACCGCCTGGTTCGCGCCCTGCGCCCAGCTGTTCGAGCTGTTGACCTTGAGGATCGTCGGGATCTGCCCGGCAAAGGTCTCCGCCCCCGCCTCCAACATGCCAAGCGGCGCGGCATAGGCCGAAAGCCCGGCATCGATCGCAAGCTGATAGTGATAATGGGGATCGTAGGCGGGCGGATTGACCGCGAAGCTGCGCGCCGGGCCATGCTCGAACCCCTGGTCGACCGGAAGAATCACCAGCTTGCCGGTGCCGCCAAGCTTTCCCTGCATCAGGATGCGGGCGAGATTGGCCTTGGTTGCAGGGTTGTCCGACTCATATTTGTCGAGAATGGCCTTGACCTGTGGCGTCATCGGAAGCTCCCATTTCCTAAAGCGGTGTTGTTATGGCCGCGGGTGTTAGCGACCCCGATCCTCCGGGGCAACGCTTGACGCGCGCCTTGGGGCGCGGCACGCTCGCGGGCATCTCTGAGGGGGGAAGCCATGCGCCGTTTTTCGAAAGTCGCACTGTCGGGCGCATTGGCGCTGGCCGCGGTCGCCTTGTTGGGCGCGGGCGGACCGCCCAAGGTGGGCGATGTCGCGCCACCGTTCGAACTCACGCTGATCGATGGCAGCAAGGTCTCGTCCGACGCCTTGCGCGGCCAGGTCGTCGTGCTCAATTTCTGGGCCACCTGGTGCGGGCCGTGCAAGAAGGAGCTGCCCACACTCGACACCTATTACGAGCTGCAAAAGACCCACGGCCTCAAGGTGTTCACCATCGCCACCGAGGATTCGCTGCCGCTCTTCCAATTAAAGAAGCTGTTTGCGGTGATGCACATGCCCTCGGCGCGCCGCATCAAGGGCAATTACCCGATCCTGAGCGGGGTTCCGACCAACTATATCATCGATCGCTCGGGCCATGTCCGCTACGCCAAGGCGGCGGCGTTCGATCTCGACTCGCTCAACGCCGAACTCGTCCCGCTGTTGCGGGAACCGGCACCGCCGGCCCCGCAAAGCTGATCACCCGCGCGACAGCGCGGCGACCCCGGGAAGGTCCTTGCCTTCCATCCACTCCAGGAACGCGCCACCGGCGGTCGAGACGAAGGTGAAGTCGTCCGCAGCGCCTGCCTGGTTGAGCGCGGCAACCGTGTCGCCACCGCCCGCCACCGAGACGAGCGAGCCGCTCTTGGTCAGCGCAGCAGCGGTCTTCGCCAGCGCAACCGTCGCCGTGTCGAAGGGCGGCGTCTCGAACGCGCCGAGCGGTCCGTTCCACACCAGGGTCCGGCAATTCTTGAGCACATCGGCCAGCGCCTCGGTCGCAGCCGGCCCGACATCGAGGATCATCTCGTCGGCGGCAACTTCATGCACATTGACGGTGCGGACCGGCGGGTTCGCGCGGAATTCCTTCGACACCACCACATCATAGGGCAAATGGATCGTGCAGTTGGCGCTATCCGCTGCCTCGAAGATTTTCTCAGCCGTTCCGGTCAGTTCGTGCTCGCACAGCGACTTGCCGACATCGACGCCGCGCGCCGCAAGGAAGGTGTTGGCCATGCCGCCACCGATGATGAGATGGTCGACCTTGGTGACGAGATGCTTCAGCACATCGAGCTTGGTCGAAACCTTGGCCCCGCCGACGACGGCCGCCACCGGATGCTCGGGGCTGCCCAGCGCTTTGTCGAGCGCATCGAGTTCCGCTTCCATCGCGCGGCCGGCAAAAGCCGGCAGCTTATGCGCCAGCCCCTCGGTCGAGGCGTGCGCGCGGTGCGCAGCCGAGAAGGCGTCGTTCACATACAGGTCGCCCAGCGCCGCAAAGCGGTCGATCACCGCCGGATCGTTCTTTTCCTCACCGCCGAAGAAGCGCGTATTCTCCAGCACAGCGATGTCGCCGGGCTGCAACGCCGCAACCGCCGCCGCATCGCCTTCCCAATCGACATAGGTCACCGGCCGACCGAGCACGACCGCATAAGGGCCAACCAGTTGCTTCAGCGACAGCTCGGCCGAGGGCACACCCTTCGGCCGCCCGAAATGCGCCAGGATCAGCACGATCGCGCCCTTGTCGGAAAGTTCGGTGACGGTCGGCACGGTCGCGCGCAGCCGAGTATCGTCGCTCACCGCGCCGTCGTGCATCGGCACGTTGAGATCTTCGCGCACCAGCACGCGCTTGCCGTGCACATCGCCCATGTCGTCCAACGTCTTGAAGGCCCGCGTCATGTCCATCACTCCTCAAGAACCACAATTGCATCGCCGACGCGGATCGTCCCGCCGACCACAACACGCGAACACGCACCCCCGCGCCAGTCGGGCAGCAGCGCCGCCTTCAATCCGGGCGCGAGCGCTTCCATGCGCTCGCACGGATCGGTTTCGCGCGTAATCATCAAGATTACCGTTTCGCCGATCCGCAGCCGCGTTCCCGCAATCTGCGGTAAATCAAGCCCTTCGACCAGCAAGTTTGCACGGCGTTCGAACCAGGGTAGGCTGTGGCCGACCTCGGCCATTGCCGCGTCCCAATCACCACGTTCGAGCAACGTGACTTGCCGCCGTCCCTTGCCACCGGGTTTGATCACCCCGCGAAAATCGCCATGGAGGCCGCCGTCCAGTGTCACTTCGACATGGTCGAGCGTCTCCATCGGACCCTTCGGGCGGCCATGGCGGGCGATGCCCGCCAGAACCCCCATTAGAGGAACTTGCCCATTGCCCCCGCAGTATCGACCATGCGGTTGGAGAAGCCCCATTCATTGTCATACCAGCTAACCACGCGGACCAGCTTGCCGTCCATCACTGCTGTCTCGAGGCTGTCGATCGTCGAAGAGGCAGGCGTGTGAACGATGTCGACCGAGACCAGCGGCTCGTCCGAGAAGACCAGCACGCCCTTGAGCGGTCCGCTTTCGGACGCGGCCTTGAGGATCGCGTTGACTTCTTCCTTGGTCGTCTCCCGCGACGGCATGAAGGTCAGGTCGATCAGGCTGCCATCGGGAACCGGCACGCGGATCGCAGAGCCGTCGAGCTTGCCCTTAAGTTCGGGCAGCACTTCGCTCACTGCGCGCGCTGCGCCGGTCGTGGTCGGGATGATGTTCATCGCCGCTGCGCGCGCACGGCGCAAATCGGGGTGGATCTGGTCGAGGATCTTCTGGTCGTTGGTGTAAGCGTGGACGGTCGTCATCAGCCCGCGCTCGATGCCAATCGCGTCGTTCAGCACTTTGGCGACAGGGGCCAGGCAGTTTGTGGTGCAGGAGGCGTTCGAGACGATCGTATGCTCGGCGGTCAGCTTGTCATGGTTGACGCCGAAAACGACGGTCAGATCGACGCCCTTGCCGGGTGCCGAGATCAGCACCTTCTTGGCACCGGCATCGAGATGCTTCTGGCAGCTCGCGCGATCGGTGAAGAAGCCAGTGCATTCGAGCACGATGTCGATGCCCTGCTCGGCATGGGGCAAATTGGCGGGATCACGCTCGGCGGTAACGCGGATGCGCTTGCCGTCGACGACCAGGTCATTGCCCTCCGCCGACACTTCACCCGGATATTTGCCATGCACCGAGTCGCGGCTGAACAGCCAGGCGTTGGACTTGGCGTCAGCCAGATCGTTGATCGTGACAAGCTCAAGCCCGCTATCGCCCCGCTCGAGAATCGCACGTGCGACCAGGCGGCCGATGCGCCCGAAACCGTTGATCGCTACCTTGATCGTCATAATGCTGGCTCCTTCAAGCGGCTGACCCTGTAGCAGCGCGCCACCGAGTCCTTCGAATGCGCGCGTCTTTGCGGGCGACAGGCGGGCACGTCAACCGCCCGCCCTCTTCGTCGCCCTTCATCGTGCAATCCGAACGGATGACACGAACTCGTCACAAATGCGCCTTGTCCCCGCCTCGCGCCATGCTATCTCGTAAGCATGGCAGACGTTCCTTATCCTGCCGCGCTCGACCGGATCGACCGTGCCCTCGCTCGTATCGACGCCGCCGCCCAAGCGCGGATGACCCACAGCCAAGTCCTGGCGCGCCGCCATGAAACGCTGCGGACCCGCATGGCGGAGGCTATCGCCGCCCTCGACGCCATTCTGCAGCGCGAGGGCGACTGATGGCTGACGTTACGCTGACGATTGGCGACCGTCGCCATACCGTGGCCTGTCCTGATGGTCAGGAAGATCAGCTGCTTCGCCTCGGCACCGTGCTGGACGCAAAATGGGCCACCGCGGCGCGCGCGTCGGGCGGGATGAATGGCGAGCGCACGATGTTGTTCGTTGCGCTGATGCTGGCGGACGCGCTGGACGAGGCGGAACGTCGTCCGGCCAAGATCCAGGATGAGGTGCTGCTGACGCGCATCGCCGAACGGCTCGAATCGATCGCCACCTCCCTTGAGCAATAGCGCGCAAGCGCCTATATCGTTTGGTGGCGGGCACTGCCCGGTACGAGCCTTTATTATCCCTGAGGCTATTCATCATCCAAGGGGGCTGTCCCTGCCCGGGCCCTGGCCCGACGCACATGGTCCCCACCTGACGTACCGTGCGTCAGAGGATAACCCGGCACACGGCCACGGCGGTCCCGCCACCCCGCTTGTTCGTGGCGCTCCGGCTTCGCCACCACCGGCGACGCCGTATAAGGTGCCGCGATGCAGGTGACGATCGACAAGCGGGCGTTGCGCGCCCAAATTCGTGCCAGGCGCGATCGCTTTTTCGCGACGTCATCCACGCCGATCGAACCGCCAACGGCCTTGCTTGCGCTGTTGAAACCAGGGCTGTGCGTGACGTCCTACATCCCCGTGGGAAGTGAAGCCGATCCCCAGCACCTCGCCGCCGCCGCACGCGCCGCAGGCTGCCGTCTTGCTTTGCCCCATGTGACCACTCGGGAAGCGCCAATGCGCTTTCTGGGCTGGGATGAACAGGTCGCGCTTGTCGAGGGGCGGTATGGGCTCTCCCAGCCTCCCAGTGACGCACCTGTAGTGAAACCCGATATCATTCTCACGCCCATGCTGGCGTTCGATGCGAAGCTCGATCGGCTGGGGCAAGGTGCCGGCTATTACGACCGCGCCTTCGCGACGTTTCCCGACGCTTGGCGGATCGGGGTTGCGTGGAGCGTGCAACAGGTCGAGTCCTTGCCGACCGAAGCGTGGGACATGCCGCTCCACGCCGTCATCACCGAATGTGGATGGATTCCCCGACCATGACCCCAAGTTGGCGTAAACCCGTCGGGATGCTGGCGATTCTGGTGTTGATCGGCGTGTGGTGCATCCTGGTTGCCAGCCTGTCTCGCCTGGTCGGCGGCTGGCATCCATTGTTGCAGGCCGCATTCTATCTGATCGCTGGCATCGCCTGGATCTGGATCCTGCCGATGCGGCGCATGCTGGCGTGGATGGAGACAGGGAAATTTCGCTGATTCCCCCTGGGCATGAAGGGGAATGGCGCGAGTGACGGGGCTCGAACCCGCGACCTCCGGCGTGACAGGCCGGCGCTCTAACCAACTGAGCTACACCCGCTTGAGAAGCGAGAGGCGCGGCTCCTAAGCGACGCCCCCTACCCTGTCAATGACCTCAGGAGAACACGATACGATTGTTCGTCGAACGTTCAACACTAATGCCTGAACCCAGGCTGCAGGACGTCAAAAAATTGAGGGGATATCGCGGCCTTCCCAAGCAATTTGCGGGGAATGGCGCGAGTGACGGGGCTCGAACCCGCGACCTCCGGCGTGACAGGCCGGCGCTCTAACCAACTGAGCTACACCCGCTTGAAAAGCGTGAGGCGCGGCTCCTAAGCGACGCCCCCTAGCCTGTCAACGCTCCGTTTCACTTTCTTCGAAAGAAGCATCGACGCGGCCGCGACGCGGTCGGGTCAAGGTGCCGTGTTCAAACAGAAAACCTGCAATATCCGGCTTGCCTGCTGCCCCCAGCACGGTCTGGATGATGATCAGCAAGGGCACCGCCAGCAGCGTGCCCGCCGTGCCCCACACCCAGCTCCAGAAACTGATCGACACCAAAATCATGATCGGGTTGATGGTCAAGCGATGCCCGACAATCAACGGCGTGACCGCATTCGCCTCGATCAAATGGCACCCGATCATCACAAAGGCGGGCACAAGCGCGACCCAGATGTCGTGGAAGGTCATCAATCCCCCCAGCGCGAGTAGCAACGCCGCCGTGATCGGGCCGAAATACGGGACGTAGTTGAGCAAGGCGACGATCCCACCCCACATCAACGGATAGGGCATTCCCATCACCCACAACACGCCGGCGATGATCAGGCCGAAGGACAGGTTGATGATCGTAATCGTACCAAGATAGGCCGACGTATCGTCCACGACATCCTGAATGACCCGCGCCGTCGCCATTGCCCCGCCGAAGCTGGCGCGGCTGGTGATCGTCTTCTTGCGCAGCCCGGTCCAGCCCGAGAGGAAGAAGAACACCACCAGGATCCCGAAGAACACCTGCACGATCACCGACGGCGCAAAACTCGCGGCGAGCTCCAAGATCGAACTCGGCGGTGCGACTGCAGTGGTGGCCGGTGCCCGGACCGGCCCCGATGCAGCCAGATGTTGCACCGTGCGATTGAGGTAACGCTCGAAACTCGAATAGAAATCGATCAAGGGCGCGATGTTCATCTGGATCCGGTCGATCCGTTCAGGCAGGCGACGAAAAAATTCCGTCGCGGGAACTACGATCGCCGCCAGCGCAACGTTTGCCGCGACCAGAAACAACAACACACAAATCAACGCAGCGAGCGCAGACGGCACGCGCCGTCGCTCAAACCATTCCAGAACAGGAACCAAGGCGATCGCGATCACCAAAGCGGCGGTGGTTGGCAGAAAGAACTCGGCCCCTGCCTTCAACGCAAAGGGCAGCGCCAATGCCAGGCCCACGCCGGCGATCAGCGTCAGTGCGGCCAACAGGCGATCGCGCCGCAATCCAATGCGACGTTCCTCCTCAGTGTCATGCGCACGCGTCGCGGTCAGGCCGAACGCGTCGCTCTTGCTTTCATCCCGATCTGCCATGTCCCGTTCCTAGCGGCATTCCCTCGCCGCGCAAACCGCGCTAGCCCTTGTCCCATGTCAGACCTCATTCTCGTTATAGACGAAGGCACGACCTCGACGCGTGCCATGGCTTTTCGCCTCGACGGCAGCTGTGTGGCGACGGCGGGCGCAGAACTGACCCAGCATTATCCCGAACCCGGGCGAGTCGAGCACGACGCGTCCGAGATCTGGACAAAAACCCTCGCGGTCGCCCGCACGGTGATAGAAAAAGTGGGGGGTGCCGAAAAGATTGCCGCGATCGGCATTACCAACCAGCGCGAGACGATCGTGTTCTGGGACCGCGAAACGGGCGAACCGCTTGCCCCCGCGATCGTCTGGCAAGACCGGCGTACCGCAGCGACGTGCCGCTCGCTGAAAGAGGCGGGCAATGAGCCGATGGTGCAGGCCAAGACCGGCCTGTTGCTCGACCCGTATTTTTCGGGGAGCAAGATCGGCTGGGCGATGGCGCATTGGGATGCCGTAAAAACCGCCGGATCGCGACTCGCTGTCGGTACGGTCGAAAGCTGGCTGATCTGGAAGCTGACGGGCGGCCTGCACATCACCGACGCCACCAACGCCAGCCGCACCGCGCTGATGGCGATCGGCAGCGGCCATTGGGATGACGGACTGATCGAGCTGTTCGGTGCCCCTCGCTCGGCCTTGCCCGAAATCGTCGATTGCGCCGGGCATTTCGGTGAAACCCGGTTGTTCGGCGCGCCCATCCCGATCTGCGGCATCGCCGGGGATCAACAAGCGGCAACCATCGGCCAATCCTGCCTCGAGATCGGCGAGACCAAGGCGACCTTCGGCACCGGCGCATTTGTCCTGAGCCAGGCCGGGCCGATCCCGCCGACCTCGCGCAACCGGTTGCTCTCCACGATCGTCTGGCAGATTGACGGGCGACGCGCTTATGCGCTGGAGGGCTCGGTATTCGTCGCGGGCAGCTTGATCAAATGGTTGCGCGACGCGGTCGGCCTGATCGGCACCGCTGCGGAAACCGAGATACTGGCGCGCAGCGTTCCCGACAATGGCGGAACCTTCCTCGTACCGGCCCTCTCCGGCCTGGGTGCGCCGTGGTGGGAACCCGAAGCGCGCGCCGCCATCTCGGGCTTAAGCTTTTCGACCGGCAAGGCGCATATCGTGCGCGCCGCGCTGGAGGCGATGGCGCATCAGGCGCACGACCTGAAAACCGCCTTTGCTGCGGACGGCGTCGACTGGGCGTGTGTGCGGATTGATGGCGGGATGGTCGCCAATAACTGGATGGCGCAGGACATGTCCGACATTCTCGGGGTCAATGTCGAGCGCCCCAAATTTGCCGAGACAACCGCACTGGGCGCGGCGATGCTGGCGGGAGTCGGCTGTGGCCTTTTCGCCAATCTGGCAGAGGCCAGCGCGATGCGTGGACACGTTGAAACCTTCACCCCGCAAATCGCCGAGCAGACCCGCGTCGACCGACTCGACGGGTGGTGCCGCGCGATCCAGCGGGTTATCGCGCCGAACTGATCGACCGCCTACCACGACACGCCCAAAATCGCCGGGGGGACCTTGATGACCGACGCCGACACCGCTCAGCCCCGTGACCGGGGACTCCGCCGCATTTTCATCGGTAGCGACGGGCTACGTGCGGGGTGGAGTCTGCTGCTGTTTTGCCTGACCCTGACCGTGCTCACGATCGGCGCGGTGGCTGCGGCAACCTTTATCAACGGAAAGCCTCCCCACCCCCCTTCAGGTGCGCCGCAAGGCGTCATCCCATCGATCAAGGGCGAAGCGCTCACCTTCGCGGTGCTGCTCGTCACCTCTTGGCTGATGTCGCGGATCGAGCGTCGCCCCTTCGCTGCTTATGGCCTGCGCCGGGAGCGCGCTGTGCCCGATCTGCTCACCGGCATGGCCTGGGGCATTGCCATGCTGTCGCTGCTGGTGGGAATGCTGACGCTGTCCGGCGCGCTGGTGTTCGACGGCTTCGCGATCGGCGGCAGTGCGGCGCTGGGGTATGGCGCGGCGTGGTTCTTCGCCTTCTGCCTGGTCGGCCTGTTCGAGGAATTTCTGACCCGCGGTTTCCTGCAATACACGCTTGCGCGGGGTGTCGCGGGAATTGTGCGCGCCGTGGCTCCCGCCAGCAAAAACGCCCGCACGATCGGGTTCTGGGTGGCGGCACTGGTCTTCTCGGTCGGGGTGTTTGCGGGCGGGCATCTCGCCAATAAGGGCGAAACGGCGATGGGCCTGGTCAGCGTCGCCCTTGCCGGGCTCACCTTCGTCTATGTGCTGTATCGCACCGGGTCGCTGTGGTGGGCGATCGGCTTCCACGCAACGTGGGACTGGGCGCAATCCTTCCTGTATGGCGTGCGCGATTCCGGGCTGGCGATGGAGGGGCACCTGCTTGCCTCGCACCCGGCCGGGGCCGCGTTGCTTTCGGGCGGCGAAACCGGGCCGGAGGGGAGCATCCTGGTGGTTCCCACGCTGCTGCTGACGGTGTTTATCATTCACCGCACGCTGCCGCGTCGCGCGGCCGCGTTCGACGCCTGATCGCTCAGGCGGCGGCGCGATCCTCAAACAGGCCCTTAAGGTCCTTCTTCAAGATCTTGCCGTTGGCATTGCGCGGCAGCGTTTCGGGAACGAAGCGGATCGCCACCGGCGTCTTGAACACCGCCAGCCGCTCGCGCACCCACGCCTGCAATTCCGCCTCGGTTGCGGTCGTACCTGGGGCAAGGTGGACCACCGCCGCCGGTTCCTCGCCCAGCGTGCGGTGCGGGATGCCGATCAGCGCGCAATCGGTCACCGCCGGATGCGCATAGAGCACGTTCTCGACCTCCGATGAGTAGATGTTCTCGCCGCCGCGGATGATCATGTCCTTGGCGCGATCGACGATATAGACGAAGCCTTCCTCGTCGAGCCGTGCGAGATCGCCGGTGCGCACCCAGCCGTCGACGAAAGTGGCGGCGGTCGCCTCCGGCTTGTTCCAATAGCCTTTGACCACCATTGGCCCACGCGCCCACAATTCGCCGACCTCGCCGATCGGCAGCTCGGTGATACCGTCTTCGTCCATGATCTTGAGGTCGGCAACGGGCACCGGCGGCCCGGCGCTGGTCGGCCGCGCAAGATAATCCTCGGCACCGTGTCCGGTCACCGTCGCCATCGTTTCGGTCATGCCCCAGCCGTTCGACGGCAGCGCGCCAAATTCGGTGTAGATCCGCCGCACGAGCTCGGGGGCCGATGGCGCACCGCCATAAGCGATCATCTCCAGCGAGGAGAGGTCATATCGGGCGCGCTCAGGATGCTCCAATATCTGCCAGGCGATCGTCGGCACGCCGCCGGTGGCGTGAACCTTCTCCGTCTGAATGATCTCCATCGCGCGTACCGGATCCCATTTGCGCATGAACACCAACGTGTTGCCTGCCGCTATCGAACCCATCATCGTTGCGCTGCATGCCGTCACATGGAACATTGGGATGACGGTCAGATAGGTCCTTGGTTGCGGGTCGGGTACAGCTTCGCCACGCCGCACAAAGGCGCGCGCGCCGCCAAAAGCCGAACTGAGGATATTGGTCATCAAATTGCGATGCGTGCCGAGCGCCCCCTTCGGATTGCCGGTGGTGCCGCTTGTGTAGAAAATCGTCGCGTCGTCGTCGGTCGCAATCTCGATCGGGGGCAGTTCCGTGTCGGGCAATTGCGCATAGTCGTGCGGCGTGCCGATCAGATCCTCGAGCCGCTGTGCGCCGTCGCCGACCAGGCCCGGCGCGCGCGCCACGATCATTGTCTCCAATGCGGGCAAAGGCGGGGCGTGCGCCACCAACCGCTGATAGCGTTCGTTATCGACAAACAGCACACGGCACCCCGAATCATCGATGCCATATTCGAGCTCGCCCGCGGTCCACCACGCATTGAGCGGCACCACGATCGCACCGATGCTGGCGGCGGCGAAGAAGATTACCGGCCATTCGGGCAAATTGCGCATCGCCAGCCCGACACGGTCGCCCCTGCCGATTCCCATCGCGACCAGCGCATGCGCCAGCGCAGCCACCGCGCGAAAATTCGCCGCATAGCTGACGCGTTCATCCTCATAGACGGTGAACAGTCGCTCGCCATGCATCCGCGACGCGGCGATCAGCCACGCGAGCGACGGCGGCGCATGTTTCCACACCCGCGTCGGAATACCACCGATCGTCACCGTCTCGATCTCGAACTTGGTGCCAGCCGCCGTCAGCGCGGCGGTCGCCTGCGCCAGTGTCATTTTCGGCCATGCCGGATCGAGCACGACAAGCGGTTCTGTATCCACGATGCATCCTCTTCCCTAGCCGGTCGGCACGCCCGAGTTGAAACTCGGGTTTGCCAAAACCAGCGCTGATCGCAAGGTTAGTGTTGATTCATGCGTGACTCAAGGCAATAGGGGAATAGGACTTTCGAAGTGAGGGTATGGAAATCGCTATGGGCAGAACGATGCCGGAGATCGGACGATTCGACGCTGCACGGCTGGAGCGGATCGATACTTTCCTGAAGGAGCGCTATCTCGATTCCGGGCGGCTGGCCAATGCGCAGATCCTGATCGCACGCGGCGGCGACATCGCGCACTTCTCCTCGCAAGGGCCGGCGCGCGAGGGCGGCAAAAGCATCGACGAAGGGTCGTTGTTCCGCATCGCCTCGATGACCAAGCCGATCACCTCGATCGCCTTCATGATGCTGCTGGAGCAGGGCAAGGTCGCGCTCGACACGCCCGTCCATCACGTCCTGCCCGCGTTCAAGGGAGTCGGCGTGTACAATGGCGGCGGGGGTGGCGTGCCATTCCAGACGCGCCCGACCAGCGAGCCGATGCGGATGCTCGACTTGCTCCGCCACACATCGGGGCTGACCTACAGTTTCCAGAACCGTTCCTATGTCGACGCCGCCTATCGCGAGGGCAAAATCGAGAACTGGCACGGCAACCTCGATCTGGACGGTTTCATCGAAGCGGTCGCGAAAGTGCCGCTCGAATTTTCGCCCGGCGAGGCATGGAATTATTCGGTCTCGACCGATGTGCTGGGCGCGGTGGTCGAGAAGGTTTCGGGTCAGTCGCTCGCCGACTTCTTCCGCACGCAGATCTTCGCCCCGCTCAAGATGGACGACACCTTTTTCGCGGTGCCCGAAGACAAGATCGACCGGCTCACCGATTGCTACACCTTCACCCCCGAAAAGGGCCGCTTCCTGTATGATCGCGGCGAAGCGAGCGCGTGGAGCCGCCCGCCCAAGCTGGTGTCGGGCGGCGGCGGCCTGGTTTCGACCGCGCTCGATTATCATCGGTTTTGCACGATGTTGCTGAACGGCGGTGAACTCGACGGCGCGCGCATCGTCGGGCGCAAGACGATCGAGCTGATGACGATGAACCACCTGCCTGGCGGCTCGGATCTGTCGAAAATGTCCAAGTCGCTGTTCAGCGAAACCGCCAATGCCGGCACCGGTTTTGGTCTGGGCTTCGCGGTCAACATCGATGTCGCGCGCTCGATGATTCCGGGTTCGGTCGGCGAATATTATTGGGGCGGGATGTTCTCGACCGCCTTTTTCGTCGATCCGGTCGAGCAGTTGTCGATGGTGTTCATGACGCAAATGAGCCCGAGCAATGTCTACCCGATCCGCCGCGAGCTGAAGACGTTGATCTACAGTGCGCTGACCTGATTTTCCGTCACCCCGGCCTTGTGCCGGGGTCCACTCATCCACCAGCGCTTTTCTAGAGAGGCGCGGTGGACCCCGGCACAAGGCCGGGGTGACGCTTAGGAGAATGCCGATGACTAGCCCGATCACCACCGAACTCCACGACGACGTCCTCGTCATCATCTCGAACAACCCGCCCGTAAACGCACTTGGCGCGGCGGTGCGGCAGGGGCTGGAGGCCGGGATCAAGGAAGGCCTCGCCAACCCGCAGGTAAAGGCGATGGTCATCCGCTGCGATGGCCGCACCTTCTTCGCAGGGGCCGACATCACCGAATTCGGCCGCCCGATGCAGGAACCGGGCCTGCCGACCGTGGTCGACATGATCGAAGCCGCAGACAAGCCGGTGGTCGCCGCAATCCACGGCACCGCGCTCGGCGGCGGGTGCGAGGTGACGCTCGGCTGCCATTATCGCATCGCTGTCCCCAGCGCGAAAATCGGCACACCCGAGGTCAAGCTTGGCCTGTTGCCCGGCGCGGGTGGCACGCAGCGCCTGCCACGCATCGCGGGCGTGAAGCTTGCGCTCGAACTGACCGCCAAGGGTGATCCGATTCCGGCGAAGCTCGCTTTGTCCGCCGGGCTGATCGACCGGATTGCGGGCGAGGACAGCTTGGTTGCCGACGCGATCGCCTTCGCGCGCGACGTCGCCGATGCGCGCCCCTTGCCCCGCGCGCGCGACAAGACGGCCCAAGCCGATCCCGAGGCGGTTGCGGCGTTCAAGAAAGACAACGCCAAGCGCTTCCGCGGCTTCGACGCGCCAGCCGCCAACATCGCCTGCGTCGAAAAGGCAACCGACGGCTCCAGCTTCGACGAAGGCATCGCCTTCGAGCGGCAGGAATTCATGAAGCTCATGATGGGCGTGCAGTCCGCCGCGCAACGCCACATCTTCTTCGCCGAGCGCCAGGCCGCCAAGATCGACGGCATCGATCCCAAAATCCCGCTCCGCGAGATCAAGCGTGTCGGCGTCATCGGCGCGGGCACGATGGGCGGCGGCATCTCGATGAACTTCCTGTCCGCCGGCATCCCCGTCACGATCGTCGAAATGGCGCAGGACGCGCTCGACCGAGGCACCGGCGTGATCCGCAAGAATTACGAAGCCTCCGCCGCCAAGGGCCGCTTGAAGCCCGAACAGGTCGAGGCCGCAATGGGCGCGCTGACCCCCACGCTCGACTTTAGTGCCCTCGCCGAGTGCGACCTCATCATCGAGGCCGTGTATGAGAATATGGACGTGAAGAAGGAGATCTTCACCAAGCTCGACGCCATCGCCAAGCCCAAGGCGATCCTCGCGTCGAACACCTCCTATCTCAACATCGACGAGATCGCCTCGGTGACCAAGCGCCCCGGCGACGTGCTCGGGATGCACTTCTTCTCGCCCGCCAACGTGATGAAACTGCTCGAGGTCGTGCGCGGCGCACAGACCGATGACGATGTGCTCGCGACCGTCATGGCGCTGTCCAAGACGATCCGGAAGGTCGCGGTGGTCGCCGGGGTGTGCGACGGCTTCATCGGCAACCGAATGCTGAAACCCCGCCAGGTCGAAGCGATGAAGCTGCTGCTGGAAGGGGCGACGCCCGAGCAGATCGACCGCGTCCACGTCGCCTTCGGCATGCCGATGGGGCCGTTCCAGATGAGCGATCTCGCCGGCGTCGACATTGGCTGGCATCGCGACCCGACGCGCATCGAAAACATCCGCGACGCGCTCGCCGCCGAAGGCCGTTGGGGGCAAAAGACCGGCAAGGGCTTTTACGATTATGACGAGAAGCGCAACCCGACGCCCTCGCCCCGCGTCGCTGAAATCATTGAGGATTTCCGCTCGAAATCGAACCTGCAAAAGCGCGAGATCAGCGACGAGGAGATCGTCGAGAAGACGCTCTACACCATGGTCAATGAAGGCGCGTTGATCCTCGAGGAGAAGATGGCGCAGCGCGCGTCCGACATCGATGTGGTGTGGATCTATGGCTATGGTTGGCCGGTCTATCGCGGCGGGCCCATGTTCTGGGCGGATACCGAAGGGCTCAAGAAGATCGTGGCCGGGCTCGAAAAACACGGCTTCGCGGTGGCGGAGCTGCTGAAGAGCAAGGCCGAAAGCAACGGTCGCTTCAATTGAGCGCCGCGCTCGCGGCGAACGGCGCGAGCGCACGAGACGAATGGAGGAGACGATATGACGGACCTCGACACCTTCCGCGCCGAGACGCGCGCCTGGCTCGAAGCGCATTGCCCGCCCGAAATGCGCGAGCCGATCCGGTCGGAAAAGGATGCCTGCTGGGGCGGCCGTAATCCCGATTTCCAACCGGGCCAGAAGGCGTGGATGGATGCCATGGCCTCGCGTGGCTGGACCGTGCCCGATTGGCCGACGGCTTATGGCGGCGGCGGCCTGTCGCCTGCCGAAACCAAGATCCTGCGCGAAGAAATGGCCGCAATAAAGGCGCGCAATCCGCTCAATTCGTTCGGTATTTCCATGCTCGGACCGGCGCTGCTCAAATATGGCACCGAGGAGCAAAAGCTCGATTATCTCCCCAAGATCGCACGCGGCGAAATCCGTTGGTGCCAGGGCTATAGCGAACCCAATGCCGGCTCCGATCTCGCCAGCCTAGCCACCTCGGCCGAGGACGCGGGCGACCATTATATCGTCAACGGCCAGAAGGTTTGGACGTCCTATGCCGACAAGGCTGACTGGATTTTCTGCCTGGTTCGCACCTCCAAGGAGTCAAAGCAGGGGGGCATCAGCTTCGTGCTGTTCGACATGGCCTCGCCCGGTGTTTCGACCAAGCCGATCCTGCTGATCTCGGGCTATTCGCCCTTCTGCGAAACCTTCTTCGACAATGTGAAGGTGCCCAAATCGCAGCGTGTGCATGAGGAGAATAAGGGCTGGGATGTCGCCAAATATCTGCTCGGCCATGAACGCGAAATGATTTCCGGTATGGGCCTGGCAGGAAACGGTGGTAACCCGTTGATCGAAGGTGCGATCGCGACGGTTGGGCTCGACCATGAAGGGCGCTTGGCCGATCCGCTGCTGCGCGCGGCAATCGCGACGTTCGAGGTCCGCTCACAGGCGTTCGGGGCGATGTCCGAACGCTTTATCGACGAGTTGAAGGCAGGCCGCGCGCACCCCGCGCAACCCTCGATGATGAAATATTACGGCACCGAGCTGAACAAGGCCCGCCATGAACTGCAAATGGCGGCAGGCGGATCGAACGCGCTCGAATGGGAAAGCGACGCGTCGGGCGGCGGGCGTGAGGCGCGGGCGTGGTTGCGGACCAAGGCAAATTCGATCGAGGGCGGGACGAGCGAGGTACAGCTCAACATCATCGCCAAGCGGATCCTGGAATTGCCGTCGTAAAATCGAGGGAACCGTCACCCCGGCCTTGTGCCGGGGTCCACCTCTCCCACCAGCGGCTCGGCCCGAGGCGCGGTGGACCCCGGCACAAGGCCGGGGTGACGCATTGTTAGGACTGACACATGCCACTCTATCTCAACGACGATCAGACAGCGCTTCAGGACACGATCCGCGACTTCGTCGCCGACCATGCGCCGGTGACGCACATGCGCGCGCTACGCGACAGCAAGGACGCCACCGGATTCAGCCGCGACCTGTGGAAGAACTTCGCCGAAATGGGCTTTACCGGCATTTTGATCGACGAAGCCGAGGGCGGCCTTGGGCTCGGCCATGTCGAGGCGGGCGTGGTGCTGGAGGAAATCGGCCGCAACCTGTCGCCTTCGCCCTTCCTCGCCACCGCCGTCGCCGCGGTCGAAGCGCTCAAGGGCACCGCCCATGCCGCGCGCTGGTTCCCCGGCATCCTCGCGGGTGAAACCGTCGCCGCTCTTGCGATCGACGAAGCTGCCAAGCATCGGGACACGATCGGATTGCAGGCCGAACGCTCGGGTAACGGCTTCAAGCTCACCGGCAAGAAGCAATTCGTCACCCACGGGCATGTCGCCGATCTGCTGATCGTTGCCGCGCGCACCACAGGCAATGCCGACGATGCCGAAGGCATTACGCTCTTCGCCATCCCCAAGGGTGCCGCCAACCTGACCGCGACGCCCGAGCGCCTCGCCGATGCCAGCTTCGCCGCGCGGCTCGAATTCGACGGGGTCGAGGTCGATGCCGACGCGGTGATTGGCGAGGTCGATCATGGCCGCTCGCCACTCGACCGCTTGCTCCGCGCCGGACGCACGGGGGCCGCCGCCGAGCTACTCGGCGTCGGTGGCGGCGCGATGGACATGACGGTTGGCTATCTCAAGGAACGCAAGCAGTTCGGCGCGTTGATCGGCAGCTTCCAGGCGCTGCAACACCGCGCCGCGCATCTCTATTCCGAGATGGAAGTCGCGCGCGCGGCGGTGCTGAAGGCGCAACAGTTGCTGGACGCCGGGAGCGATGCCGCCGACACCGCCGTGTCGGTTGCCAAAGCGATGACGGGCATGGCGACGACGCTGTCGGTGCAGGAAGGCGTCCAGATGCACGGCGGGATCGGCATGACCGATGAATATGACATTGGCTTCTACATGAAGCGCGCGCGCGTGCTGGCCGAGATGTTCGGCGACGCCAATTTCCATGCGGACCGGATCGCGCGGGCGGCGGGCTATTGATGGACAACCTGCCCACGCCCGCTCAGCTCGCGCAAAATCTCGTCGACTTGCTCGATGTCGAGGAGATCGACACCGATCTGTATCGCGGCATCCGCGGCAATGACGGGTTCGGGCGCGTGTTCGGCGGACAGGTCATCGCGCAGGCGTTGCAGGCAGCGCAACGCTCAACCGATGCGCCACGCGCCGCGCATTCGCTCCACGCCTATTTCATGCGACCGGGGGCGGAGGACCACCCGATCCTGTACCGGGTGGTGCGCGATTTCGACGGCAAGAGTTTCTCCACCCGTCGCGTGATCGCGACACAGCGCGGCGTGCCGATCCTCAACCTTGCTTGCTCGCTACAGATGCCTGAGGGCGGCCTCACCCATCAGGACGCGATGCCCGACGTCCCCCCACCCGAGGGCCTCACCAACGATCGCGATATCCGGCTCGCAATGATCGACCGCATTCCCGATCGCTTCCGTGCCAATTTCCTGCGCCCGCGTATGGTGGAAATTCGCCCGGTCTCGCCGCGCAGTTGGTTGGATCCGGTCAAACAGGCACCGTTCCAGAACAGCTGGTTTCGCGTCGTTGCGCCGATTCCCGATGATCCCGCCCTGCACCGCGCGGTGCTCGCTTATGCCTCGGACATGTCGCTGCTCGGCACGGCAACGCTGCCGCACGGCGTCAACTGGCTCACCCACAAATTGCAAAGCGCCAGCCTGGATCACTCGGTGTGGCTGCATGAGGATTTCCGCGCCGACGACTGGTTGCTCTATGCCTGCGACAGCCCCTGGGCGGGGCATGCGCGCGGGTTCAATCGCGGCAAGATTTTCACGCGTGACGGTCGTCTGGTCGCCAGCGTGGCGCAGGAAGGGCTGATCCGCCTGCGCGAATGAGCTGATCTTCCGTGCACCCCGAGCCCGTCGAAGGGCCATCCCCTATGCGATGGCGGTGCCTGGGCGAAGAGGGCTTCGACAGGCTCAGCCCGAACGGATTTGGGCGTTACACGGCGGTCTTGCCATAGTCCTGCCGGGTAACCGGGTGGCTGCTGGATAGCCCGCCATCGACCGCGATCGCCTGCCCGTTGACATAGCTTGCCGCATCCGATGCCAGGAAGGCAGCGACTTCCGCCAGTTCCTCGGGCTGCGCGCCGCGTCGCAGCGGGTTCAGCCGACCGAGCCGATCCATCTTCCCCGCGTCGCGCGCATAATCGAAGGTGGGCCTGGTCATGCCCGTCTCGGTCAAGCCGGGGCAGATCGCGTTGACGCGGACATTCGATCCCGAAAGCTGCTGTGCCGACACCATCGCCAGGTTGATAACGCCAGCCTTGGATGCGGAATAAGCGGGCGACCCCGCGCCCGAGCGGATGCCCGCGACGCTCGCGGTCAGCACGATCGCGCCACCGCCACGCTCGGCGATCTTGGGGGCGGCGTGCTTTATCGCCAGGAACGGCCCGATCAGATTGACGCGCAACACCTCGGTGATCAGCGCGACATCGGTATCGAAGATGTTCGCCATCCCGCCGGAAATCCCCGCATTGGCGAACATGACGTCAAGACCGCCATAATATTCGCACGCGACATTCACCGCGCGCACCACGTCCTCCTCATTTCCGGCATCGATCCGGATCGCATGCGCGGTGCCGCCAGCGCGATCGATCAGATCCGCGGTTTCTTCGACCGTCTCGGCCTGGTCTGCAACGATCACCGATCCGCCCTCGCGCGCAAACAAGAGCGCCGTCGCCCGCCCGATGCCCGATCCTGCGCCCGTTACGATGATCGATTTGCCGGTAAAGCGCGCCATATCTGCCTCTCCTAAATCGTCACGCCGCCATCGAGCACGATCGTCTGGCCGGTCATGAAGCTGCTCGCTTGCGCGGCGAGGAACACCACCGCCCCGGCGATTTCCTCGGGCTCGCCGATCCGGCGCAGGGGCACGGTCTTGTTCGCGGCCTCGATCCGTTCGGGGTCCTCCCACAGCGCGCGCGCGAAATCGGTCTTGATCAGGCCGGGCGCGATGCAGTTGACCCGGACGTTATCGGGCCCGAACTCATGCGCGAGGTTGCGCGCCAATTGCATGTCGGCGGCCTTGGAAATGCAATACGCCCCGATCAGCGTCGATCCGCGCAAGCCCCCGATCGAGGAGACGATGATGATGCTGCCGGACTTGCGCGCGCGCATCTCGGGCGCGACCATCGCGATCAACCAGTGGTTGGAGACGATATTGTTGTCGAGAATCTTGCGGAATTGCTCGTCGGCAATCCCCGCCTGCGGGCCGTAATACGGGTTGGAAGCGGCATTGCACACCAGCACGTCGATCTGCCCAAAGGCGGCACGCGTGGCATCGACCAGATGTTGCAGCCCGGCCTTGTCCGAGATGTTCGCGGCAACCGCGATCGCGCGGCCTTCACCGTAACGCGCGTTGATCTCGGCAGCGACCGCATCGCACGCCTCCTGCTTGCGACTGGAGATTACCACCTTCGCGCCATGCTCCGCCAATTCGAACGCGCTCGCTTTGCCGATCCCGCGCGAGGAGCCGGTGATGATGGCGACTTTGCCGCTCAGGTCGAATTGGCTCATGCTTTTCCCTCTTTCGGCCCGCGCTTACGCGCCTGCCTTCTTGGCGAAATCCCACGCCGCTTCGGCCAGCGGGCCGACCCGCTCGGCCGTCCGCGCCGCTTGCGCGCTGGAGGCGGTGCCCTCGACGATGCGTTTCTTGATGCCCTGGACAATGCCGGTCAGGCGGAACAGGCTGTAGGCGAAGTACCAGTTGAGATTGGGCAGTCCGTCCCGCCCTGTTGCCGCACAATAGCGCGCCACCACCTCGTCCACGGTCGGTATGCCGCTCTCGGGTCCATCCAGTCCCTTCACGCCGGAGCGCCCCTCTGGCTCGGTCACCCAGTTCATCAGGAAATAGGCGATGTCGGCCAGCGGATCGCCCAGTGTCGACAATTCCCAGTCGAGCACCGCCGCGACGCGCGGCGCGTCGGCCGCAAAGATCATATTGTCGATGCGGAAATCGCCGTGGACGATCGACGTGCGGGTCTGATCTGGCAGGGTGGCGGGCAGCCATTCGATCAACGCCTCGACCGCTGGCATATGCTCGGTTTCGGACGCGCGATATTGCTTGGTCCAGCGCGCCACCTGGCGTTCGAAATAATTGCCCGGGCGGCCATAATCGCCCAGCCCCGCCGCGACATAATCGGTGTTGTGCAAGGCGGCGAGCGTATCGACCATCGCCTCGTAATGCGCGCGCCGGTCGGCCGGGGTCATGCCCGGAAGCGCGCCGTCCCACAGGCTGCGCCCCTCGACCAGTTCCATTACATAGAACATCGATCCGATAACCGCTGGATCTTCGCATAGCCCGAACGGCGTCGGCACCGGAAAGCCGGTTGGATGCAGCCCTGCAATCAGCCGATATTCACGGTCCACGGCATGCGCAGAGGGCAACAGCTTGCCGAACGGCTGACGCCGCAAAACATAGCTTTTCCCTGATACATCAACGCGATATGTCGGGTTCGACTGACCGCCTTTGAACTTCGATAGCGTGACAGGACCGTCGATTGCGGGCATATGGCCCTTCATCCACGCCGCCACCGCGCCTGCGTCGATCGTGTCATCGGCGGGCACCGGGATCGTCCCGACCATCGTGACGTCCGCGCTGTCGGCCATCATGCGAACTCGATCACAGACCGCACCGTGTCCCCGGTGCGCAAATTGGCGAGCGCATGGTTGACGCCTTCAAGCGCGATCCGCTCCGCCACCATCGTGTCGAGATCGAGTTTGCCGTCGAGATACAATTGCACCAGTCGCGGCATGTCGATCGGGAAGCGGGTCGATCCCAGCAACGACCCTTGCAACTTCTTGCCGGTCAGGAAGGTCGGCCCGGCGATCTTCACCTCCCCACCCGGCGCGATCATGCCGAGGATGGTCGCGGTGCCGCCGCGCCGCAGGATCGTCCAGGCGAGCTCAGCGGTGTTGGGCCGCCCGACCGCCTCGATCGCATAATGCACCCCGCCCCCGGTCATCCCGGCAACCGTCTTCGCCAGATCGGGATCGTTCGAATCGAGCGTGTGCGTGGCACCCAGCTTCTCCGCCAGCGCGCGCTTGTCGGCGACGGGATCGATCGCGATGATCTGCCCGGCACCCGCAATCTTGGCGGCGTTGATCGCCGCGAGCCCGATCCCGCCGCAGCCGATTACCGCAACGCTTTCGCCCGGGCGCAATTGGCTGTCGTTGAAGATTGCCCCCGCGCCCGTAATCACCGCGCAGCCGAGCAACGCCGCCCGGTCCAGCGGCATCTCCTTGCTGATCGCGACACAGGCATTTTCGTGCACCAACATCATCTCGGCAAAGGCCGAAAGGTTGAGGAACGGGGCGAGCGGCGTGCCGTCCTTCAAGCTCAGTCGCGGCGGCGCGCCCTTCGCCCGCCGTGTCGAGGGATCGATGCACAGCGACGGCCGCCCGCTCACGCAAAATTCGCACGCGCCGCAGAACACCGTGAAGAAGGTGATGACATGATCGCCCACCTTCAAATGCGCGACGTCGGAGCCGACCGCCTCGACAATCCCGGCAGCCTCATGTCCCGGCACGGTCGGCATCGGGTGCGGGAACGCGCCGTCGACGAAATGCAGGTCGGACCGGCATACTCCGCACGCGACGGTGCGGATCAGCACTTCGCGGGGCCCCGGATCGGAGATCGCGATGTCCTCGATCACCAACTCGGTTTTTGGCGCATAAAGGACGGCCGCTTTCACCGCGACACCGCCAGATCGCCGCTCGACGGACGATCCACCTTGAACTCGGCATATTTGCCAAACTCGTTGCGGGCGATCGCGCGGTTGTGGACTTCATCCGGGCCGTCCGCGAAGCGCAGGGTGCGCATCGCCGCCCAATCGTGCGCCAGATGGAAATCGCTGGAGACACCCGCGCCACCATGTGCCTGAATGGCGTCGTCGAGGATCTTCAGTGCCATATTGGGGGCCTGCACCTTGATCATCGCGATTTCGAGCTGGGCCGATTTATTGCCGGCCTTGTCCATCATGTCGGCGGCCTTCAGACACAGCAGCCGCGTCATCTCGATGTCGATCCGCGCGCGCGCGATCCGTTCTTCCCACACGCTATGGTCAGCGATGCGCTTGCCGAAGGCGACGCGCGACAACAGCCGCTTCGCCATCGCCTCGATCGCCGTTTCGGCCGTCCCGATCGTGCGCATACAATGGTGGATGCGCCCCGGCCCGAGCCGCCCTTGCGCAATCTCGAACCCGCGCCCTTCGCCCAACAGGACGTTCTCGACCGGAACGCGCACATCCTTCAACACCACTTCGCCGTGGCCATGCGGTGCGTGGTCATAGCCATAGACCGACAGCATCCGCTTGATCGTCACGCCGGGGGCATCCATCGGCACCAGCACCTGGCTCTGCTGGCTGTGGCGCGATGCATCGGGGTTGGTCTTGCCCATGGTGATGGCAATCTTGCAGCGCGGATCGCCCACGCCCGACGACCACCATTTGGTCCCGTTGATGACATATTCGTCGCCATCGCGCACGATCGAGGTCTCGATATTGGTCGCATCGGAGGATGCCACCGCAGGCTCGGTCATCAGGAAGGCGGATCGAATCTCGCCGTTCATCAATGGCCGCAGCCACCGCTCCTTCTGGTCGCGCGTGCCATAACGGTGCAGCACCTCCATATTGCCGGTATCTGGGGCCGAGCAGTTGAAACACTCGCTCGCCCAGCCAACCTTGCCCATCTCCTCGGCGCATAACGCATATTCGAGATTGGTCAGTTGAGTGCCTTCGAACTCGAAGCTGTCATCGACATGGCTTTGCCCCGAATGCGGCGGCATGAAGAAATTCCATAGCCCGGCGGCCTTGGCCTTTTCCTTCATCTCCTCGATGACGGGAATGACCTTCCAGCGCTCGCCCGCGTCGTGTTGCGCATCAAATTCGGCTTGGCGCGGACGGATTTGCTGGTCGATGAACCCCTTCACGCGGTCCCGAAAATAGGTTTCGCGTTCGCTGAAGCTGAAGTCCATCTGCGCTCTCCGATCTTGCTGTCGGATCGCTGGTTAGACCGTACCGCGTATTCGGTAAAGCGTCTTTGCCGCTCAAAATGCGCGGAATGCCGCAGCCAACAAAAATGACTGTTTCTTCTAAAAGATGATGTTACAGTTTCCGGCATGGAGGCCCCCGACACCATTCCGCCCGAGGAAGACACCAGCACCAAGCGCTTTCGCGCCAAGCGCGACGCCATCTTGGCTGCCGCCGCCGAAGCGATCAACGAACAGAGCGCGAAGGGCATGACCTTCGCCGACGTCGCGCGCCGGGTCGGCCTCAACACCACCAGCGTGACATATTATTTCAAGCGCAAGGAAGATCTGGCGGCGGCATGCTTCGAGCATACGCTGGAGCGGCTGCTGGGCATGCTCGAGGAATCGCTCGCCGAGCCGACGCCACGCGCCCGAGTCGCCAAATATCTGTCGCTCAACATGGCCCGGTTGGCGCGGATCCAGCGTGGAGAGGAAACCTCTTTCGCGATTCTGTCCGATCTGCGCGCAATGGAAGAGCCCGTGCTCGGCCGCCTGATGGCCGGCTGGCGCGAAGTCTTCCGCAAAACGCGGAGCCTGTGGGGCCCGACCGCCAATCGCGCACAAACCGATTTGCACGGCGGGCGGGCGCATGTGTTGCTGGAAAACACCTTCTGGCTGCCGGTGTGGCTCAACCGCTACGATCTTGACCAATATCCGCGCGTCGAAGAGCGCTTGATGGACGTGTTCGCACACGGCATCGCCGGGCCGAACGCGCGTTGGGCACCCGAGTTGATCGATCTCGCGCATGACGAGCCAGAGCCGGGCCGCGAGGCGTTCCTGCTCGCCGCAACGCGGCTGATCAACCAGCTCGGCTATCGCGGTGCCTCGGTGCAGAAGATCGCTTCCGAACTCAACGTCACCAAGGGCAGTTTCTACCACCATCTCGATGCCAAGGACGATCTGGTGCTCGCCTGCTACAAACGCAGCCTTGATACCGTCGCCGATGCGCAACACCTTGCCGATGATCGCGGCGGCAGCCATTGGGAGCGTCTTTCGGGGACGATTGCCACACTGCTCGACGTCCAGTTTTCCGAACGTGGGCCGCTGTTGCGCACCACCGCGCTTTCCGGCCTGCCGTCACAGGCGCGGCTCGCAATGGTCGATCGTTCGAACCGGATCGCGCGCCGTTTCGCCGGCACGATGAGCGACGGCATCGCCGAAGGCTCGATCCGCCCGGTCGACCCGCTGATCGCGGCGCAAGCGCTGATGGCGATGCAAAATGCCGCGTTCGACATGCGCAAATGGGCGCACACCATGACACGCGAGCGCGCGATCGGCTATTACGCCTCGACGCTGGCATTCGGCTTGTTCGACGACCGGATTTTAGACCAATAACCGTCGCCCCGGCGCAGGCCGGGGCCGCTGCGGTCGTGGCAGGGCGTTCGCGACATTCCAGCAGCCCCGGCCTTCGCCGGGGCGACGTGAGAAGGAAAGTAAGATGGCCGATATGGCGCGTTTCGATTGGGCCGATCCCTTTTTCCTCGACGATCAGCTCGAGGATGACGAACGGATGATCCGCGATTCGGCGCGGGCGTATGCGCAGGACAAGCTCGCCCCGCGCATTATCGACGCCTTTCAGAACGAAATCACCGATCCCGACATCTTCCGCGAAATGGGTGCGCTTGGCTTGCTCGGGCCGACGGTGCCCGAGGAATATGGCGGCGTGGGTGCCTCCTATGTCGCTTACGGCTTGGTCGCGCGGGAGGTCGAGCGGATCGATTCTGGCTACCGCTCGATGATGTCGGTGCAGTCGAGCCTCGTGATGTACCCGATCTACGCTTATGGCTCCGAGGAGCAGAAGCGCACATATCTGCCCAAGCTCGCGAGCGGCGAATGGATTGGCTGCTTCGGCCTGACCGAACCCGATGCCGGCTCCGACCCCGGCAGCATGACGACGCGCGCGAAGAAGGTCGATGGCGGCTATTTGCTGTCGGGTGCGAAAACGTGGATCTCCAATTCGCCGATCGCCGACGTGTTCGTCATCTGGGCCAAGTCCGAAGCGCATGGCGACGGCATTCGCGGCTTCGTCGTCGAAAAGGGCGCGAAGGGCCTCGCCACGCCCAAGATCGAGGGCAAACTCAGCTTGCGCGCCTCGATCACCGGCATGATCCTGATGGACGAGGTCGAACTCAGCGAAGACGCGTTGCTGCCCAATGTGCAGGGCTTGAAGGGACCGTTTGGCTGCCTCAACCGCGCGCGCTACGGCATCAGCTGGGGCGCGCTCGGTGCCGCCGAATTCTGCTTCCATGCGGCGCGCCAATATGGGCTCGACCGCAACCAGTTCGGCACCCCGCTCGCCGGGCGGCAACTGTTCCAGAAGAAGCTGGCCGACATGGAGACCGAAATCGCGCTCGGCCTCCAGGCTTCGCTGCGCGTCGGGCGTCTGATGGATGCGGGCAAATTCGCGCCCGAGATGATCTCGATCGTCAAGCGCAACAATGTCGGCAAGGCGCTCGATATTGCCCGCAATGCCCGCGACATGCACGGCGGCAACGGCATTTCCGGCGAATATCAAGTGATGCGCCATTTGATGAACCTGGAAACGGTCAACACCTATGAGGGCGCGCACGACGTGCACGCGCTCATCCTCGGCCGCGCCATCACCGGGATCGCCGCGTTTTAAGGTTAAGCAGGAGAGACAGCATGGCATCCCCGCCCCTCGCCGGACTTCGCATCCTCGAAATGGCGGGGATCGGGCCAGGGCCGTTCTGCGGCATGATGCTTGCCGACCACGGCGCGGAGGTTATCCGGGTCGAACGCCCGGGTGCCAGTGGTTTGACCGAGGCCGCACGCGACCCATTGTTACGCTCGCGCCGGACGATCATGCTCGATCTGAAAAAGCCCGAGGCAATCGCCGCCGTCCGGCGCATCGCAGCCACATGCGATGGATTGATCGAGGGCTTTCGACCAGGCGTCATGGAGCGGCTTGGCCTCGGGCCAGAGGCGCTACTCGCCGATAATCCCAAGCTCGTTTATGGCCGCATGACCGGCTGGGGCCAGACCGGGCCGCTGGCCAGCGAGCCGGGCCACGACATCGACTACATCGCCATCTCCGGCACGCTCCACGCTCTGGGCGAAGCCGGGCGTAAACCGGTCGCGCCGATGAATCTGGTCGGCGATTTCGGCGGCGGCGGCATGATGCTGGCCTTCGGCATGCTCGCCGCGATTCTGAGCGCGCAAGCGACGGGCCAAGGACAAGTCGTCGATTGCGCGATGACCGATGGCTCGGCGGTGCTCGCCAGCATGATCTGGGGCTTTCGCGGCATGGGCCGCTGGAGCGCAGCGCGCGGCACCAACCTGCTCGATGGTGGTGCGCATTTCTACGACACCTATGAAACCGCCGATGGCAAATGGATTGCGGTCGGGGCGATCGAACCGCAATTTTACGCGGCTTTGCGACAGGTTATGGGGCTGGACGGGGCCGAGTGGGAGGCGCAGTTCGCGCCCGCTTCGTGGCCGCGCCTGAAGGCAGACCTCGCCGATCGCTTCAAACTGCGCACGCGCGACGCTTGGGTTTCGGCCTTTGAGGGGCACGAAGCCTGCATCGCCCCCGTCCTCGGCTTCGATGAAGCCATCGCGCACCCGCACAACGTCGCGCGCGCGACCTTCGTTACGGCGGGCGGGGTTACCCAGCCCGCTCCAGCGCCGCGTTATTCGGTCAGCGCGACAGTGCCCCCGCGCATGGCGGACGCACCCGACGGGGCCGCGATCCTGGCCGAGGCAGGCTTTACCCCAGCCGAGATCGCAGCGCTGCGCTTTTGAATTCAGGCGTCGGCGTATTGGGGTGCCGGCCGCGCTGCGTAAACGCCGAACGCGCAGATCACCACATAGCACGCCACCGGAATAAGCAGCGCGAGCGTCAGGCTTCCGCTCGCATCCGCCAACGTTCCGGTCGCCAGGGGCAGCACGGCACCGCCGAAGATCGCAACGTTGATGATTCCCGATCCATCTGCCGCACGTGCGCCGAGCCCTTCACAGGCAAGACTGAAGATCGTGGGGAACATGATGGCGTTCATCAGCCCGACCGCCAGCAGGCTGTAACCCGCGACCGAGCCCGTTGTGTAGCTCGAGATCAGGATCAGCGCGACCGCACCGACGGCGACGCCCGCCAGGACCTTGCCCGGGTTGACGACACGCAACACCGCAGAGCCGACAAACCGGCCGATCATCGCCCCGCCCCAGTAAAATGGGATCATCTTGCCAGCGCTGGTGATGTCGAGGTTCATGACGCCAGGCTGTTTGAGGTAGTTGACGATCAGCGAGCCGATCGACACTTCCGCACCGACATAGAGGAAGATGCAAAGCGCGCCGAGCGCGAAGCGCGGACGTTGCATCAGGTCGTTACCGTACAACCAGATTACCGGTGCCAGCAAGATGAGCACCAACCCGATCCACGCCTGCACCTCCACGGCGACGACCGCGCCGAGCGCGGCCAGAGCCAGGCCCGCGACGTAGCGCGTGGCACCGACAAGCGGCTTGTCTTTCGCGGCATTGGCATCATGCGGCAGCCGATTGCGAAACAGCCAGACGGCGGTCGCGACGACAGCCAGCGCAACCGCCAGACCGAGATAGCCACGAACGATCGCGCCGCTTTCCGCCGTGCGATACGCATCCAGCGCCGCGCCGGTCAGGTCCGACGCCGAAATCTTGGAAAGGCTGCCCAAAATGATGATGGCGCCGGCATATGGAAAGATCGTCGTGCCGAGCGAATTGAACGCCTGGGCGAAGGTCAGACGGCTGGATGCGGTTTCGGCTTTGCCAAGCAAGCTGATCAGCGGATTGGCCACGATCTGGACCAGCACCACGCCCGCCGCCAGGATGAACAGCGCGAACAGGAAAAGCGCGTACGTCGCTGTGCTAGACGCGGGAATGAACAGCAGGCAGCCAACCAACATCGTCACCAGCCCGGCGACCGCGCCGCGCATATAGCCGATCCGCTTGACCAGCGCCGCCCCCGGAATGCCGATCAAAAGATAGGCGGTGAAGAAGCAGAACTGAACGAGCATCGCCTGCGTGTAGGTGAGCGTGAACAGCTCCTTCAGCTTGGGAATGATGACATCGTTCAGACTGGTGATGCCGCCGAAGATGAAGAACAATGCGAACACGAACACCTGCAGATCGGGCGCATTCACGCCCTTGGTGGCGATGTCGTCGGCATCCTGCGGTGTTTTGGCGGCGTCGATGTGCATGCGATCCTCTCCCGGCCGCTAACGCGCCGTTTCCTACTCGCCGCCCCCATGCCCGGACCAAGCCGGGTCTGGCAATCCCCCGCTCTGGCAATCCGGCAAATCTCATGCGATACCGAGTCCAGAAAAAAACGACCCGGATGAGGAGAGTCCGCTATGGCCACCGCAATCCTTCGCGCTGCGAAGATGTCCGAAGCCGAATGGGCGACGCGACAGGAACTCGCCGCCTGCTACCGCGTGTTCGCGATGCTCGGCTGGTCGGAAATGATCTACAACCACATCACGCTGAAAGTGCCCGACGAAGAGGGTGCTTTCCTGATCAATCCGTTCGGCCTGCACTTCAGCGAGGTCACCGCCTCCAGCCTAGTCAAGATCGATATTGACGGCAACAAGCTCGACGACAGCCCCTACCCGGTCAATCGCGCCGGGTTCGTGCAGCATGCGCTGTTCCACCGCCATCTGCCCGACGCGCATTGCATCATGCACACCCACACCACGGCGGGCATGGCGGTGAGTTCGCTTGAGGGCGGCTTGCGCGCCACCAACTTCTACGCCTGCAATTTTGCCGGGCAAATCGCCTATCACGATTTCGAAGGCGTGACGGTTCGCGACGAGGAAGGCTCCCGCCTGCTTGAACATCTCGGCGACAAGCGCGTCATGCTGCTCAAGAACCACGGCATCCTCGTCATGGGCCGGACCCTGCCCGAGGCGTTCATCAAACATTGGTCGCTGCAGCGCGCTTGCGAAATTCAGATCGCGACGATGTCGATGGGCACGCCGATCGAGGTGTCGCCCGAGGTAATCGCGGTGCATCAGCGCGATTTGCACATGGCGCAAGTGCCGGGTGGCCCGGGCAAGGCCGATTTCGACGCGATGGTGCGCCTGGTCGACAAGATCGACACCGGCTGGCGCGCCTGAGGCGTCAGCCGAAGCGATAGCCCGAGACTGCCCAGCCAAGGACATGATCGGCATAATCGCGCACGGCCGGGCCATCGCCGCCCGCGCCGAGCGCAACCATCAGCGGCAGCAGATGCTCGGCCTGCGGATGGGCGAAGCGAGCGTGGGGAAGTCTCTCCCACGCGGCCACGCGCGCCGCACGCGAGGCCGGATCGGAATCGGTAACGGCTGCGGTCAGCGCGGCGTCCCATTCGTCCGCTACCGCCGTCACTTGCGGGCCGCGAGCACGCAAATTGTGGAAACTCATGCCGGAGCCGACGATCAGCACGCCTTCGTCACGTAGCGGTGCCAGCGCCCGACCGATCGCGATGTGCGCGGCGGGATCGAGATCGGCGCGCAGCGAAAGCTGCGCCAGCGGGATGTCGGCGTCCGGAACTGCCACCATCATCGGGATGAAAACGCCGTGATCCCAGCCGCGTGCCGAATCTTCCGTCGTGGGGAACCCGGCCCCCTCCAGCAGTGCAGACGCACGCCGCGCGATATCCGGGCTGCCGTGCGATGGCCAGTCGAGCCGATAAGTATGCTCCGGGAAGCCATAATAATCGAACAGCATCGGATGCCCGTCACCGCCATTGACGGTCAATTCCGGCTCTTCCCAATGCCCCGATACCATCAGGATGGCGCGGGGTCGCTCGGGTAGTGCTGCGATCACCCCGGACAGATAAGCCTGCATCGGCCGCCACATCGGGTCGGGTGGCCCGCCCGCGGGATCCATGAAGAAACAGGGCCCGCCGCCATGCGGGATGAACAGGGTGGGAAGCGTCATGAGGGTTATATCGCCTGCCTCTCCCCGCCCGACAATCGCAGGACGGGAAACGACCCGTTTCGTACCGACACATCTTGGCCTATCGTGCCGACATGACCCGCTTCACCGTCAACAATCAGCCCGTTCAATATAAGATGGACCCGAACACGCCGCTCTTGTGGGCGCTGCGCGATGCCTCCAACCTCACCGGCACGAAATATGGCTGCGGCAATGGCGAATGCGGGGCGTGCACCGTCGAAATCGATGGCGAAGCCGTGCGCTCGTGCCAGCGTACGATCGGCGCGATCGAGGGCAGTTTTGTCACCACGATCGAGGGGCTGTCGCGCGATCGCACGCATCCGGCGCAAATGGCGTTCCTTGCCAAGAACGTGCCACAATGCGGCTTCTGCATCCCTGGCATGATCATGGCGGCAGCGGTGCTGCTCAAGAAGAACCGCAACCCAAGCGAGGATGACATCCGCACGAGCATCACCAACCTGTGCCGCTGCGGCATCTATCCGCGCCTGGTCGAAGCGGTGTTGCTGGCGGCAAGCGTACAACGCGGCGACGAAACGATCGACGCTCCGCCCTCGCCCGGCGTTTCTCCAACCGACGCGGCACGCGAAGTTCCCGCGCTGATCCCGCGAAGTAAATAATACCTTTCGCAAAGCTGTCAGCCCAATTCAGCGACGGCTCATCGACACGGGACCATATTGGGTTCAACGACCGGACATGGCGTCTGGACGAAGAGAAGGAAGTTTTGATGCGCAAGTCTATGCTCGCCGCAATCATGGCGGCCTCTGCGTTGATCCCGGCGGCCGCAATGGCGCAGGAGGGCAACGACCGGCCGCATCGTGAAGAGGGCCAGGGCCAACGAGAAGGACGCCCGCAGCGCCCGGCGATGGTCGGAGATGCGGGCCGTCCGCAATGGCGGCGTCCGGAGGGTCAACCGGCCGGGCAAGCGCCCGCTGCCCGTCCACCAGCACCACAATCGCAAGCTCAGCCCCAGGCGCAACCGCAACCGCAACAGCCCCAGGCACCAAGGTGGTCAGGGCGGGATGATCGCGGTGGACGCCCGAATGGCCAGGGTGGCCGACCGGGTTTTCGTCCCGACTTCGGCAACGATCGTGGCGACCGCCCGCAGGGACAGCCCTCGCAGCAGCCGGGCGGCCGCCCGTTCGATGGTCGCCCCGGGTTCAACGGTGGTCCGAATGGCGGGCGGCCGGCGTTTGACGGAGCCCAGCCGGGCCGCGATCCCCGCTATGGCGGCGGTGCACAACCCGGCCGCGGGGATCCGCGCGGCAATGACGGGCGCGGCGGCGATTGGCGCGGTGACCGGCACGACGGTCGTCCCGGCTACAATAACGGCTGGAACAACAACGGCAATCGCGGCTGGAATCGCGACTGGCGGCGGGACAACCGGTATAATTACAACTATTACCGGATTCAGAACCGCAACATCTACCACCTTCCCCGGTATTATGCTCCCCCAGGCTGGGGCTATGGCTATCGCCGTTTCTCGATCGGCTTTACGTTAAATTCGTTCCTGTACGACCAGGATTATTGGATCGACGACGCCGACTATTATCGGCTGCCGCCAGCCTACGGGCCCTATCGCTGGGTGCGCTATTACAATGACGCGCTGCTCGTCGATATCCGCACCGGCTATGTCGTCGATACGGTGTACGACATTTTCTGGTAACCACCCGATCAGGGGCCGCAAACTTGGGTTTGCGGCCCCTGTTTTTTCGAGTTGTTTTTTCGAGCGCGCACGGCAAAGTCCCGCGCCATGGCTCTGTTTGCAAAGAAATCCGGCGGCCCCTCGCCTGTGCGCCGCCTGGTCGGCGAATCCGTTTCCCGTCGGCTCGATGCCAATCCGGCCGTGAAGCGCGCCAAGGTCGACGAGGCGCAGATTTTCTATCATCCCGATTTTCTTGATGCCGCGACCTGTGACCGGCTGGTTGCCCTGATCGACGCCAATCGCCGCCGCTCGACTGTCTTGGCCGAGGAATCGGTGCAGGATTTTCGCACCAGTGACAGTTGCGACATGGATCGCTGGTCGCCCGACGTCCGCCCAACCGACGAGGCGATCGCCGATCTCCTCGGTATCGATCCGGTCCACGGGGAAACGATGCAGGGCCAGCGCTATGCGGTCGGCCAGCATTTCCGCGCGCATTTCGACTATTTCAACGAAGCCCAGGCCTATTGGCCCAAAATGGTCGAAACCGGCGGCCAGCGCACCTGGACGGCGATGATCTATCTCAACGATGTCGAGGAAGGAGGTGCCACCTGGTTCCCCACCATCGGCATCCGCGTCGCTCCGAAAAAGGGGTTGCTGCTCACCTGGAACAACATGAAACCCGATGGCGACCGCAACACCGCCACGCTGCACGAAGGCATGCCGGTGGTTCAGGGGACGAAGTACATCGTCACCAAATGGTTTCGCGAGGGCAATTGGATCAAGGCGTGATCGATCCGCTTATTCGCTGATCCGCACGCTCTTGTGGCCCCCGTCTGCCAGGATCTGTGCCTCGGTAAAGGGCAAATGGTGGAACCGCTTCGCCGAAAATTCGCGGGTCTGGTCGCCGAAATAGGGCGATGCCGGATCGGTCGACTGCGAATAGCTGAGCAACGCGTCCGCCACCGGCCCCAACGTGTCGAAGGTGACAATCTGGACATAGCTTGACCCATGCTTCGGCACGATCCCGCCCGGAACGGGGTCGGATTGCTGGACGTTGAGCACCCCCAATTGCCCGGACGCGCCGTGGATCGGGATATGGTCCTGCCCGCGTACCGCGAACTGCACATCGCCCCAGCGCGCGTCGAGTGCGATCCCCTGCTTTGCCAGCGTCGCCGCCGCTGCCTTCAGCGCGGCAAGCAGTTTCGTACCCTGCGCGCCGCCCGTCACGAAATCGCGCGGCGTGTGGACCGGATCGGCCTTGTCGAACGGCACCGCCCACAGCCCCGGCAGCGACCGCACGCCCTCCCAGAAGGTCGCGAACAGATACGCGCCCCGGCTATCGAGATTGAAGCGCCGGTCCCATCCGCTCAGCGCCGCGCACGCCGCCGCTACATCCTCCTGCCCGCGACACAAAGCCAGTAATGGATCGATCGCCAGTTCGGCCGCCAGGCTCTTATTGGCAAAGGCCATCGCTTCAGCGGCGGCGGGGTCGACCTTGGTGCCCGGCAATCCATCGCTGCCGTTCAGCCGTCGGTCGATCTCAATCAGACCGGAGCGCGTCCGCAACGTCCGCTCGCTCTCGGTCGTGCCCAGGACAGGCGAGCGGATCAGGGCAGGCACTTTGGGGTTGCTCAGCCAATAACTGTCATTGCTGTTCGCGACATAGTCCTGGCGTTCCAGCACCGCCTGATCGCGCGCGGGCATCAGCCCGGCAACCGGCGTTCCCGCAGCCCGATCCCAATCGCAGACCGAGCGACTGCCATCTAGCAAAATGAGCTTGCCCTTCAGGACGCCGGACAGCGGCATCCCGCACGTACGCACCTTCTCCGCCGATACGTTGGGCACTGCTGTTACATCGGCGTGCAGCGCATTGCCCGCGCGATCGGCGGCGATGGTGTTGACCCACGGAATACCCAGCGTCCGCTCCACCGCCGCGCGCACCTCGCCGACGCTGCGCGCTTGCCCGATCGCGACCCAGGTTTCCAGCGCCCGCTGGTTATTGTGGTTGGCATCGCGCAAGGCGTAGGCCTGCGTCTTGGTCCAGCCGAACCCGGCCAGCGGATTGTAAACGATCGGCCCGTAGCGCGTCGTATAGGTCGTCCGCTGTACCGGCGGAGCGCCATCCGGCATCGGCACCGAAATCACCTGCCGCCGCATCGCCTCGCTCTTGCCATCGACCAGATATTTGGTCGGGTCGGCGGGATCGAGCTTGAGCTGGAACACCGTGAAATGCTGCGCTGCCGTCACCGTATGCGTCCAGGCGACATCCTTGTTAAAGCCAAGCGTTACGATCGGCGCACCCGCGATCCCCACGCCCATCGCATCATACTGGCCGGGCAAGGTCAGGTGCATCTCATAAAAACGCGACGGCCCGTTCCACGGAAAATGCGGGTTTCCGACGACGAGGCCGCGACCGTTGGCGGTGACCTCTTTGCCGAAGGCCCAGCCGTTGCTGCCAAAACCAATGTCGCGCGGCCGCAGCGGGTCTTCACCAGGGATGAATGCAGCCTGTGTCCCGCCGGGCGGCACCGCGTGGACAACCAGTGGCGCCAGCGCCAGCGAGCTTGCCAGCAACATCTGCTTCTCGTTCAGCCGCAGCATATCGTCGAGCGTGATCGGGCGAACCCAGCCCTTGCCGCGACACTCGCCGGGGACACCCGCCGGGCCGATATCGCGCAACAGCTTGTTATACCCCGCGACATAACCGCGCACGAGCGCGCGCGTGACAGAATTGCCGCGCGCCATACCCGCCCGCAAGGTCGGCACGTCGATCACCGAACGGAAGAAGACATCCGATGAGAGATTGTCGATCTTGTCGAAGCCGAGCACCGCGCTCTCCTTCGGGCCAAACCAGCGCGATCGCTCACCCGCCACGGTCGCGAACTCCTCGGCCAACATACACAGATTGTCCTGCGCATAGGCATAAGCGACGCCGTAGCCGAGGCCACCCCATGTGGTCGCGCGGATATGCGGAATGCCGAAGGTCGTGCGGGTGATCGTCGCGGAAAAATGCGCCGGAGCGGCCCCCACCGGCGTGGCCGCCATCAATGCCAACCCCAACGCCGCGCTCGTCACGTACCGCATCGCCCCACCCTCTCTTGTTTTTTGGCATCGTCGCACAGCGCGTGGATGCGGTCCAGCCGCGCCGTGATTTGCGCGATGGCGACATCGGCGTAGGAGGGCGGCAATGAACACCGTGCTCAACATCACCCATTCGATTCTCGGCCAGCCGTGGCGCTGGCGGATGCTGGAGACCGACGCGCGTGACCCCGGCTTCGCGCCCGATGATCTGGTCACGCAATTGCTGCTGGCACGCGGATGCCCGCGTGATGCGCTGACGGCCTACAAAACCCCCAGCATCCGCACCTTCATGCCCGATCCCTCGATTTTCCGGGATATGGACCGCGCCGCTGATCGCCTTGCCGACGCAGTGCAGGCAGGTGAGCAAATCGCGGTGTTCGGCGATTATGACGTCGATGGCGCGACCTCGGCGGCGTTGATGATCCTGTTGTTGCGCGACCTTGGCCTGGAGGCGCGGCCCTATATTCCGGACCGGCTGATGGAGGGTTACGGCCCGTCCGGCCCGGCACTGGTGCGCCTGAAGGACGAGGGCGCCAGCCTCATCATCACCGTCGATTGCGGCGCGCAGGCGTTCGAGGCGCTGGAAATGGCGCGCGTCGCGGGCGTGGACGTTGTCGTGGTCGACCATCACAAATGCGCGAGCGCCCTGCCCCATGCACTCGCCCTGGTGAACCCCAACCGGCTCGACGAGACCGAGGGGGCCGCGCATGGCCATCTCGCCGCCGTCGGCGTCGCCTTTCTGCTCGGGGCCGCGCTGATTCGTGCACTGCGCACGCGCGGATTCTTCGCCGATCGTCCCGAACCGAAATTGCTCGATTTGCTCGATCTGGTGGCGCTCGGCACCGTGGCCGATGTCGCCTCGCTCAAGGGCCTCAACCGCGCCTTCGTCGCGCAGGGGCTCAAGGTGATGGCCAAGCGCGGCAATATCGGGATCGACGCGCTGCTCACCGCCTCGCGGCTGACTCGCGCGCCGACCAGCACCGATCTCGGCTTCGCGCTCGGCCCCCGCATCAATGCCGGTGGGCGCGTCGGCAAGTCCGATCTCGGTGTCCGCTTGCTGACAACGCGCGACCCGGGCGAAGCCGAACGAATCGCAACCGAGCTCGACCGGCTCAACGAGGAACGCCGGGCGATCGAGGGGATCGTGCAGGAAGCCGCCGAAATGCTCGCCGCACACAAGAGCAACCGCGCGGTGATCGTCGTCGCCGGGCACGGCTGGCACCCCGGCGTGATCGGGATCGTCGCCGGACGCCTGAAGGAGAAGTTCGGCCGCCCGGCACTGGTCATCGCGCTCGACGATGCGGGCATCGGCAAGGGTTCGGGGCGATCGATCCCCGGCGTCGATTTGGGAGCCGCCGTGCTCGCCGCGAAAGAGGCCGATCTGCTGGTGGCGGGCGGCGGCCATGCGATGGCGGCTGGCCTGACGATTGCCGAGGACCGCATCGAAGCTTTTGGCGACTTTCTGAGCGAACGTCTCGACGCCGCCGTCACCCGCGCGATGGGCGACCGCGCCTTGTTGCTCGACGCGGTGCTGAGCGCGCGCGGCGTGACGCCCGATCTGGTCACGACGATGGAGGCCGGCGGCCCTTATGGCATGGGCTGGCCGCAACCGCGCGTGGTCGCGGGGCCAGTGCGCGTGCTCAAAGCCGATGTGGTCGGCAACGGCCATGTCCGCGCGATCGTTAGCGGGGATTGCCCTGGCGGCGGCGGTGGCACGCTGAAGGCGGTCGCCTTCCGCCAGGCCGACACCGCGCTGGGCCAGGCCTTGCTGGGTGCGGCACCGCATCGCCGCCTGTGGCTTGCGGGTCGCGCACGCATCGACGATTGGGGCACCCGCCCCGCCGCCGAATTGCACATCGACGATGCCGCCTGGGCCGATTGATTCAACAAATGCGACACAATGGGTTGACCAACCCGTCCGCTTTGCCTAACCGGCCCTTCGCTCCCGAGCATTCGGGCACGGCCCCTTCGTCTAGCGGTTAGGACGCGGCCCTTTCACGGCTGAAGCACGGGTTCGATTCCCGTAGGGGTCACCAAAATGCCTTCCCAAGGCATGCCAAAACGTACCCTAAATGGCTGTTTTCTGCGGTTTTTTGTGGTATAGCCGTCTCAGTCAGATCGGCGAAATACCACTGCATACCAGCAATCTGATGGTATTTTTGATGGCACAGCGCCGGTCGCTTGGATGGAGATACCATCATGCCGTTGTCGGTAGTGGCGATCAAAGCGGCCAAGAGTCGCGACAAGGCGTACAAGCTGAGTGATAGCGACGGGCTCTACCTGCTCGTGGCACCGTCCGGCGCTCGCTACTGGCGGATGAACTACCGTCACCTTGGCAAACAAAAGACCCTGGCATTCGGCGTATGGCCCGACACTGGGCTAGCCGAGGCTCGCGCGGCCCGTGACGCGGCGCGCAAGGTGCTGGCGCGGGGCGATGATCCTGCCGAACGAACCAAGCTCGACCGGATTGCTGCGACGGTGGCAGCTTCCAACAGCTTTAAAGCCGTGGCGGACGAATGGCTGCTCAAAGTCAAGAAAGAGGGTCGCTCGACGGTCACGATGAAGAAGCTACACTGGCTGCTGGGCTTCATTAACGCAGCGATTGGGCAGCGCCCGGTCGCCTCGATCTCCGCGCAGGAACTGCTCATCATGCTGCGCAAGATGGAGGCCAGAGGTCGATACGAGACGGCAAAACGGCTCCGCAGCACCTGCTCGCAGATTTTTCGCTATGCCATCGCAACTGCACGCGCAGAGCGCGATGTCGCCGCCGACCTGCGTGGCGCGCTGATCGTACCCAAACACGTTCACCGCGCCGCGATCACCACGCCCCCGGAGGCCGGCGCACTGTTGCGCGCCATCGAGGCGCTGGAAGATCATCCGACGACCGGCCTGGCGCTTCGCCTCCTACCGCACGTATTTGTTCGGCCTGGAGAGCTGCGTTTTGCCGAATGGGCGGATTTCGATTTCGGCAAAGCCGTTTGGACGATCCCGCCGCAAAAGACCAAGATGCGGCGAGCGCATTCGGTACCGCTCTCCCGTCAGGCGCTTCGAATCATCGAATCGATTGAGCACGACGCCGAGCACAGCTCGTATCTTTTCCCATCGCTACGTTCGGTTGAGCGACCGATGTCGGAGAACACCATCAACGCAGCTCTTCGTCGAATGGGGTACGCGCAAGACCAGATGACCGGCCATGGCTTTCGCGCCATGGCGGCGACGCTGCTGAACAAGATGGGGCTATGGCACGCCGACGCGATCGAGCGCCAACTTGCCCACTGCGACAACAATGCCGTGCGCCGCGCCTATACCCGCGGCGAATATTGGGAAGAGCGCGTGCGCATGATGCAGCACTGGTCAGATCATCTTGATTTCCTTCGCGATGGCGCCAAGGTTCTCGACGGCAAGTTCGGGAAGGTGAAGATCTCATAGCGGCGGTTGCAACTGCGTTGGCGGCGGAATAGCTGCTTTCAGGTGCCCTTGGGGTAAAACCAGTCTTTCGCCATATGACTCTTAAACAGCAGGACCGAGTTTTGATCCACGCCCCCGCGCGGGGAGCGACCAACGGCGGCGGCCGGTGCCGCGACGGCCGCGCTGTTTCGATCCACGCCCCCGCGCGGGGAGCGACCACCCGCCGCTTTGCATCCACACTGTGGCAACCAGTTTCGATCCACGCCCCCGCGCGGGGAGCGACTCCCAAGCAACACAAACCGAACGTAACCAGTTCATGTTTCGATCCACGCCCCCGCGCGGGGAGCGACCTTCCGCCGCCGGTGAAAACAAGCCGGTCATCGTGTTTCGATCCACGCCCCCGCGCGGGGAGCGACGCGCGCGCATCTCTTCGACGCGCAGCATCAGATGTTTCGATCCACGCCCCCGCGCGGGGAGCGACCATAGTATGCACACCAAAAGGTGTCGCCGCTGGTGTTTCGATCCACGCCCCCGCGCGGGGAGCGACGCCCATCGCCGCCTGCGCGATCGACGACGTGACCGTTTCGATCCACGCCCCCGCGCGGGGAGCGACTTGTATGGCCCCTTGGCGTACTCGAAGCTGGCCCCGTTTCGATCCACGCCCCCGCGCGGGGAGCGACCATCGACCTGCTGGCGGAAGGCCCCCTAGACCCGTTTCGATCCACGCCCCCGCGCGGGGAGCGACCTGTGCGCCAGTCGGTTCGGCCAGGCGCATTTCGGTGTTTCGATCCACGCCCCCGCGCGGGGAGCGACGCGCTTCCTCGAAGACGCCAGGCGCATTGACCGGGTTTCGATCCACGCCCCCGCGCGGGGAGCGACGCGCTGCTGGTAGCCTGCTCATCTCGGGGTACTACGTTTCGATCCACGCCCCCGCGCGGGGAGCGACGGTCGGTATCAGCGCGGCGCGACGCCGAGCTTGGGTTTCGATCCACGGCCCCGCGCGGGGAGCGACGCTGGAGGTGGCGGCATCAGACATGCCAGAAAGCGTTTCGATCCACGCCCCCGCGCGGGGAGCGACGTCAGAACAAATTGCGTAGCGCCTTTGCCCATTGGTTTCGATCCACGCCCCCGCGCGGGGAGCGACATGCGTCTGGATTTACGGGTTACACCGAGGCAGGTGTTTCGATCCACGCCCCCGCGCGGGGAGCGACAATCGCGAAGCGCGGGTTCGGTCACGCTGTTCATGTTTCGATCCACGCCCCCGCGCGGGGAGCGACCGTCGGTCCCGGTGATTATCCCACATCGGGCCCCGGTTTCGATCCACGCCCCCGCGCGGGGAGCGACCACTATCACCAGCTCGCGTGGCCCCATGTCATTGTTTCGATCCACGCCCCCGCGCGGGGAGCGACTTTTGCAGCATGACAGCCTGCACGCCTACCAGCGGTTTCGATCCACGCCCCCGCGCGGGGAGCGACATGCCGGAACCCGGTGAACGTCATGTCCTTGGGGTTTCGATCCACGCCCCCGCGCGGGGAGCGACGCGTGTGGCGCTTCACGTCGCCCTCGTTGAGGCGGTTTCGATCCACGCCCCCGCGCGGGGAGCGACCTCGAAATAGAGGCGTGCGCTTTCCTGATCCGGGTTTCGATCCACGCCCCCGCGCGGGGAGCGACGGCTCGACGGGAATTTTATCTTTGGTGACGCACGGTTTCGATCCACGCCCCCGCGCGGGGAGCGACTTGATCGGCTCATTGATGCTGCTATGGCCGACCCGGTTTCGATCCACGCCCCCGCGCGGGGAGCGACACGCGCTGGTCGAGCGCGGCTATCCAGTTGATGCTGTTTCGATCCACGCCCCCGCGCGGGGAGCGACTTTATATACCGTCTCTAATGGTGGAGACAGAAAGTTTCGATCCACGCCCCCGCGCGGGGAGCGACTTTGCTAGAATGTCGTTAATCATGGCGGGCAATAGTTTCGATCCACGCCCCCGCGCGGGGAGCGACCAGCAGGAAGGCCGCTACGGTGGAGCGATCGGTGTTTCGATCCACGCCCCCGCGCGGGGAGCGACCATAGTCGGCACGCGTCTTCGCCTTCTTCGACGTGTTTCGATCCACGCCCCCGCGCGGGGAGCGACGGTTTCCCTACCGCTATCGGCAGTTCCCTTGAAAGTTTCGATCCACGCCCCCGCGCGGGGAGCGACCAGCGGGACGCGCAGGTTCGACGGGATGTTTTTGTTTCGATCCACGCCCCCGCGCGGGGAGCGACGAAAACGGCTGCCGACATACAGGCGATCCGTGGTGGTTTCGATCCACGCCCCCGCGCGGGGAGCGACGCCGCGGTGCTTAATACAATGAGAAAGAGCGGTAAATCCGGGCTTCAGCGCGAAAGTGGCGCACACTTCACATAAACCAAGGTGCTTTCACCCCCATTCCCAATCATCGCTATGAAAAGCATGTGTTTTTACCCCGCGCGAACCTTCCCGTGCGACGTCAACACATTGGGGTTCGCGCACCCTGCCGCGACAGAACGTTCAGAACAGCAGCGGGCCGTCCAGATCAAGGACCGGCTTGGCACCGACATGCTCGACTCGCCGCTGGCCATCGGCACCAAGCCGATAAAAGCGAAGCGAATCCTTTTCCGCATCAATTTCCCTTAAAAGCGCGGCGCGCAGCAATGCCCATTGCGCCGGATCGACCTCGCATTCGAACACCGAATTCTGCACGCGCTGGCCAAGGTCCAGACAGGCCTTGGACACCCGCCGAAGCCGACGTCGGCCCGCTGCGTCCTCGGTGCTCACGTCATAGGTTACCAGCATCAGCATCGCGTCACTTCCATATGAAGGGCGGGTAACCGTCCAGATCACCGCGCAAGTGCCGCGCCAGCAGCTGCGCCTGCACATGCGCCACCAGCCCCATCGGCATGCTTTCCCCAAGAAAGGGATGGCGCAGTTCGCGCTTCTTGCGCTCCTGCCAAGCGACCAGCACGGCCTTACGACCATCCTCCGTCAACGACACGGCACCGCCCTCGTCCACCGCGAAATCGCGAGTTTTAAGCTGCCCGCGATTGATCAAGGTCAGCGCCAGCCGATCGGCCAACACCGGGCGCAGTTCCTCCATCAGATCCAGCGCCAGGCTGGCGCGGCCGGGTCGATCGGCATGGAGCAGCCCGACCTGCGGATCGAAGCCCACGCCTTCGAGCGCCGAGCGGCAATCATGCCCGAGCATCGCGTAGAGAAAACTGAGCAGCGCGTTCACGCGATCGAGCGGAGGTCGGCGCGAACGCCCAGCAAAGGTGAAGACGGGTCGCTCCCCCTGCAGCATTGCGTCGAACACCCCAAAATAGACTTGCGCCGCCTCCCCTTCATGCCCGCGCAGGCTATTGATATCCTCCGCCTGCGCAGCTCGGCGCGCGACGTGGCCCAGCCGCGCCTCTGCGGCCGTAAGCGCAGCATGCGCTTCGGGGGCGAGCCGGTCGCCATGATCGCGCAGCGCGCGGCGGATCACAGTGCGCTGGTTGGCCGCCTTGGCCGTGACGATGCCGCGCACGATCGGTACCGCGCGCACGGGATCGTCGGCGACGCGGTGCTGCGTACGGCGTAGCAAGACGTTGCCAGTACGCAGTCCCTCCACCCGGGCGAGGAACTTGCCGTTGGGCGTAAGGAAGGAGAGTGCAATCCCCGCCTCGGCGCAGGCGGCCATCAGCGCGGGCGAGGCACCCGGTCGGCCGAAGCACACCACCCCTTCCAGCAGATGCATCGGCACGCGCCCGCGCTCGGCACCCTCCACCTCGACGACGATATTGGCCCCGTCCTTGCGCAGCCAGGCATCCTCGGTGGTGACGTAGATGGTGTTGAGGTGGCGCCGCATCGGTCATTCCTCCGGCAGGGCATCGGGTTCGGCGAGCTGGCGCAAAAGCCAGCGCTGGACGGCGGGCGGACGCTCCAGGCGCTTGGGCTGGCACGCATCCGCCAGCGAGCAGCGACGGCAGGCCGGTTTCGCCTGGGGCGGCGGGGTATGGCTGGCGGCGAGCATCGCCCGGGTTTCGGCGGCGAGCGCGATCGTCAGCGCGCGCAACTCGGCATCGAAGGTGACGCGGCTGCGCTTCTTCGTCTGGGCATAGAACAGCGCGCCTTCAGGAACGGCGCAGCCGAACATCTCCTCCAGGCACAGCGCCTGAGCGCAGAGCTGCACTTCGTCGGCGCGGTGCGCCTTGGGGCGACCACGCTTATACTCGACCGGATAGGGCACGTCGCGGACGAACTCGATCGCGTCGGCCTTGCCCGCCAGGCCGTGTTCAAACGAGCGGAGGACCAGCCCCCGCACCGTTCGGACGCCTGCGCGACGATCCGGTCGACCGCCATCGACCCGTTCATGGAGGATGCGCCCCTCGGCGGTGGCACCGTCCTCCGCCCAGATGCGCTCGACATGGATCAGCGCGCACTGGCGCGGGCAGAACAGATAATGCTGCAACGCCGACACCGGCACCAGCGCGTCTTCGGCGGCGGGGTCCGGGGGCGGCGCGCGCATCGCCATGCGTCAGTATTCGAGGATCTCGACGCCCGCCGGTGCGCCCTCTCGATCTATCGTGACCTTGTAATCCTCCCATTTGCGCGCGGGCGGCCAGTTGTCGGTGGCGGTGCTGCCGATTTCCTGCACCGACCCTTCGTGGACGCGCCAGGTTTTCACCCGATCGAACAGGCTCTGCGCCTGGGCGTTGCCGAGCGCGCTCTGGTGGCGGAAGACGATCAGCTTGCGGCTGGCCATCTCGCCGCGCGCGGCCGAGCGGTCATGGTCGAACATCTGGGTGAGCGCCTGCCACAACAGTTCGAGATCGCTTTCCGAAAAGCCGGTGCCCTTGGTCGGATGGCTGGCGAGCGGCGCGGAGACGAAGCCGTGGACGCGGTACAGGCCATAAGGGACGATATGCTTGCGGCCCATGGTGCGCCCGCCCTTTTCCTCGGCATCCTTCTCGGTCGTCGCGGCCATGCGCGTGATCGAGATTTCGAGCGGCAGGATGCGCTCCACCGATTTGGCGAAGCCGAACTGCACCGGCCCGCGCACCTGCCCGGCGTTGACGCCCGTCGTCATCACTGCGCCGAAGGTGCGGATGTCCCAGAAATTGGTGCACATCCAGCGGGTGAGTTCCTGCGCCTTCTGCTGGTCCTTGGGCAACCGTTTGAAGTCGTCATCCTTGGTAACCTCGGGCAACAGCGCCTTCCATGCCTTCTTGTGCTGGTTGTTGAGCGTGGCGCCTTCGGTCATGTAGATCTCGAAGCCCGGTTCCTGCTCTTTCACCAGCGCGACGAAGTTGCGGACCTTGCGCTTCAGCGCAACGTCCGACACCAGCCCCTGATTGGTTTCGGGATCGAGCCGGGGCATGTTGCCGGCATCGGGATCGCCATTCGGATTGCCGTTCGTCACGTCGAAATACAGGACGAACTCGTGGCGCTGTGTAACCGGCGTGCTCATGCTTCCCCCTCGGTCTCGTCGGTATCGGTGAGCGCGGTCGGATCGAGTTCCCCGACCTTATCGCTGCTCAATTTGGTGGCGCGTTGGTGATAATAGCCGATCGCGAAAGCACCCTGCTTCTGCAGACTCAGCGAACGCGGCAGTTCGGGTACAAGATGGCTGTGGATCTCCTCCAGCTCGCGCTCGATCAGCGTGGCCCAGCCCGGCTTTTCCTTGCGCACCTTGGCGAGGTGGTTCTGGCCGCCGCGCACGATGATCGGAAATACGCTGGCCGGCGTGGCCGAGGCAGCGCCGAAATATTTGTCGCGGATGCTGGCGTTCACGCGGCCCAGCGCCGCGCGCTGCGCCAGTTCATAGACGGCAAACAGGCGACCGAGCTGATAGCCCGGTTCCTTATAGTCCCGTTCCAGGCTCATCGGAGGTTCTCCATTGGAAGCACGATAATCAGGTGCTCGGGCCAGCACGCCGCGGATCACGGCTGCGTGCCAGCCGGTCCCCGCATTGTCGCCCGCGCGAAGACGCATCAGCACAGCGGCGAGAAGCGACAGGGGATAGGCAGTGCCCGACAGCACCGCGCGCATCACTTCCCCCGCGAGCAGCGCGGGCACGTTCTTCATCTCGCCCTGCGCCGCCACGGTTTGGGCGAGCAGTCGGCGGACCGACGGAGCCGCCCCCCAGTTGCGCGGAAGCGGTTCGATCCGCATGTCCCGGTAATGCTCCGCGAGACGGCGGGCAAAGACATCCAGCGTATCGGTCAACCAGAACCGCACGGAGATGCGCGCCGCATTGGGCGATAGGCCCAGGACATGGAAGCGCGTGCCTTCGGCGATGTCCGCGCGCAGATCGGCCACCGGACGTCCGGCAGCAATCTGCTCGATCTGCGTCCGCAGGAGGGCAACTTCCTTCTCGTCGGTGATCTCTCGCGTATCCGGCTCCATCATCAGCGCCATGAAGGCGTCGGCAGCCTCCGCCTCCGCCTTGCTCGCATCCGCCCAGAACACCACGGTGGCATCACCGATGGGGCGCGACAGACGGTTGCCGCTGTCGCGCTGCAACATGCGGTTGAGTGCCGCGCCATAGCGGAACGCCGCGCCCTCGCTGGTCGGGGCATTATCACCCTGCTCCTTGCCCAGCGATGTGAAGGCATCGAGATTGAATGACACCAGTGCAGCACCCGAAGACTGCCCGCCTTCCACGCCCTTGATCGTCGGGTGCAACCGGGCGACCGGTGCCACCTCCCCCGTCACCAGGCAGAAGCGGCCCGGCACATCCGCGCCACGGCTGCTGGCCGCGTCCACCAACACTCGCGCGGCGGGGCGCTCGTGCAGGAAGCCGAGTTCGCCATCGAGCCGGAACATCACATTGGCGTCGAGCATCTCCGCGCCGCCATCCGGCAGCGTCTCGAACTGCTCAGGCCGCCAGCGTTCCAGAAAGCGTCGAAGCGCGACCAGCCCGGCATCCTCATGCCCCGCCAATCGGTCCAGATGGAGGGCGACGAACGCGGCATGTTCATCGGCCGTTCGCTTGCCTTCGCCCGCAGTGCGGCCCAGCACATAGGCAGTCTTATCCCAAAGAAAATTGGGGGCAATGGCTACCGTCCGCTTGAGAGCCGCCGGCACGACCCGAAGCGTGGGCTTTGGCTTCTTGCCCGACAGATCATGCAGATTCTCGACATCGATCACCTGACCGTCGGGGCTGAGCACGATGCACCAGCCGAACTTCTCCTGGCTCCATCCTGGCGCGGCGACATCCGGTATCCGAGCATAATATCCGTTCAGCGCCTGGAGGATCGTCATCGCACCACCGCAGCGGCGTCGAACGGCGGCACCTCGATCACGCCGCCCTTCATCTCGGCCCGGAAAAAGCGCGATTCGTTGCCGCGCGCGAAATCGATATCGTGCAGCATCCAACCCAAATCGGAATCCGGCTTGTCGAGCGTGCTGGGCGGCAGCGCAGCACCGTCCTCGATCAGCGCGAATTCGGCTGGAAACTCGCGCGTACCCAGACAAGGGCGATGGAAACACTGGCCCTGTGCCGCGCGGCGATTGAACATCGCGATATGCTTGGCGGCGCTGTCGTCCGGCCCGGCGCGCTCGGTCATGGTGAAATGGGCCTCGATCACATAGGCGACATCGACCAACACCAGCGCCGCCCGTTGCTGCCGATTGTCGTCCACTACGATGCCCAGCCCATCGGTGGTCCCGCGCTTCATCGCGCTGGCGGCGTTGGCGGCGCTCGCCTTGGCACCCACTTCGTTGCGACGGATCGATTGGAACCGGATCGGGTTCAGCACATGAATTCGATCGACCTGCCAGCGGATCGCCGGCTTCCAGTGGATGGCCTCCAGGATGCCGCGCGCGGCGGAAGGCGTAATCACGTCATAGCTGACGCGCTCGACCTTCATCTCCGGGCGAGTAAAGCAGGCGTAATCGCCCCAGATGTGTAGCCTGACCGACATTTATCCCGCCTACGGCACATTATATACCGGAAAAATAACTTCGCAATCTCTCGAAAGTTTGCGGTGAACCCATTTGAGGCGACCTGTCGCATCATATCCACGCCCCCGCACGGGGGGCGAATCTAATCAAGGTGAAGTTGATCTTATTTAACTGTATTTCGACCCGCACCTCAAATGGAGTGGGGCTGCCCTCTTTTGAGAGACAGCCCCTTTTATCACCGTAATGACCGGGCTATGGGCCACATAGCGCTGATCCTTTCTGCCCTCGGCTGAAGGCTCTCGTGATCCGGCGCCTGGAAATTCCCGCAAAGTTTTGATCCAGGCGCCGAACATCGCTTACGCAACCAAAATGGTGAGCGCAATATATATTTCTAATCAAGTGAAGTGAACATATTACACTGTGAACTGCCAATCTGCGGCAGCAGCGCGTATCAGATGATGTTTTGCTCCGATCCACGCCATTCCGGGGCCGAAAGCGCCAGGCCCAGACAGCGGTCATACAGGGACATGTCACCCAAGCGCACGAACCGATCCCCATAATCCTCCCACACGACCCCCGCATCTCCGTTCGCCAACATCGCGGCGCGGACTAGCTTTGGCACCGGCACGACATATTGCTGGAGCTTGCGCAACGTTCCCGCCGGTGGGAAGTCGGCATGGGCAAGCGCGCGCAGCGCCTCCTCGGCATCCGCGTCATACGGAATGAGCACCGGGTCCATCACCTCGTCGATCACGCGGAAGGCATCCGAGATCGTAGCAAAGGGAAAGTTAAAGCCGCGCGCGTCCGCGCTGTCCCGCACAGCCGGGACGATCGCATAGGGTTCACCGCGCCCGGTCGCCCGATCGAGCGCCGCATAGCCCTGGTGCCAGTACAGCGCGCGATAATAATGCTGGATCGCCTCCAGGCTCAGCGGGTCTTCGGCATGGAGGCGCAAGGCTTCGCGGGCCGGAGTATAAAAGGCGTGGATGGCGGGCGGGATGCGCTGATCGGCCGGCTCGAACACCACAGCGCGACCGAAGCCGACCAGTTCGCCGCCCCGATTACAGCGCCCGGCCGCCTGGGCAACGTTCGACAGGCCCGCGGCTGCACGCCACACCTCTGGAAAGGACACGTCGACGCCAGCCTCGATCAGACTCGTCGCCACCAGTCGTACTGGCTTGCCCTCCGCGAGATCGGCGCGGACCTTGGCAAGCACCTCGCGCCGGTGCCGGGCACACATCAGCGTCGTCAGGTGGCGCGCGCCCGGCTGATCGCTGATCGCATCGAACAGATCGCGCGCATGACCGCGACTGTTGACGATGCACAGCATCTGCGGTTGTTGAGCGAAGCGCGCGACAATGGTCGCATCAGGCAGCGGCTCCTGCCGCCATTCGACCGAGACCCGCTTGAGGGCCTGGTACAGCGCGGCAGGATCGGGTGCCAGTTCGCGCTCGGTGGGAATATCGAATCCTTCGGCAACGCCTCCGGGTGTCGAGTGTGGCAGGGCACCGTCCTGCTGCCGCAATGCAGGCTGGGTCGCTGTGCACAGCACCACGCTCGCCCCATAGTTCTTGGCCAGTTCATCAATCGCCGCCATGCACGGCCGCAGCAGATGCACCGGGATCGATTGCGCCTCGTCGATCACGATCACGCTCCTGGCCAGATTGTGCAGCTTGCGCGCACGACTGGTACGGGCAGCGAACAGGCTTTCAAAGAACTGGACCGCCGTGGTCACCACAATCGGCACGTCCCAGTTTTCCGTGTCCCGTCGCAGCTTGGCGAGACCGCTGACACCCTCCCCTTCGGCATCGCCCTCCCCGGCGGGTTCCCGCCGATCCCAGTCGAAGCTGGAATGATGCTCGAGCACATCGCCCTTCAACCGCTCTCCCAGCGCATCGCGAAAGACATCGGCCGTCTGTTCAATGATCGAGGTGAAGGGGATGACGTAGATGATCCGATCCAGCCCGTGCGCGCTGGCATGCTCCATCGCAAAACTGAGCGACGTCAACGTCTTGCCTCCGCCGGTGGGGACCGTCAACGTGAACAGGCCCGGCTCCAGCCCGGCCTTCGCCACGGCATGGTCCAGGATTTGCGAGCGCAGTTTGTTGACGGGCGTGTCCTCACGTCGATGCTTCGCCATAAAGGCGCGGACGGCATCGCGGTGGCGAAGGTCTACCTTTCCCCCGCGCTGCGGCGGCGCAAGCCCCTCAGCCGCCGCATAGAAACGCTCCGTCTCCAGGAAATCGGCATCGACAAGACAAGAAAAGAGCATCCGGACCAGGAAGAAGAGGCTGAAGGCCGGTTCGATGGCGTTGCGATGCGGTTTTCTGAGCTTCGCCAGCAGCGTAGCAAGGTCGGGCAACGGCGGGGCGTGCACCTCCCACCCGGTGTAATCTTCGACCGTCTTGTTCTGGCGTTCGGTCAGGGCGTGCCCGTCCATTAGGCCGCCGTGATGGCCCGCAATGCCAAACCCCATCAAACGACCGAGCTTGCCGTACAGGCAGACAGCTTCCTTCGCCCCCGCCGTGCTGTGATCCGGGCCACGCGTCTTAGCCTCGCTCGTCTGGGGCGTTCGAATGTAGCGCTGATAGGCTTGGGAGTGCTTGCCAATGTCGTGCAATATACCCATCACTTGCGCGACTTGTGCCGCGCCAAAGACGGCGGCAAATGCCTCGGCGCGCGCACCCACTTGCCGCAGATGATGGGACAGCGGCTCCCACTCCGCTTCAGATCTGCCCGGCAAAGAATGTGCAAAACTCAAGGAGCGTTCCATCCGGCATATTCTAATTCTAAAGCGTCAGCGTTACTACCATTAGAGATCTACACTGAAACAAGGTCAACATGCGATTATTTTCAGCGCTTACTTGAACGAATTCACACTTCAACGCCAAGCCCCCTGGTCCGCCTCCACCCGATCATTTCCGCGAGGCTATGACCGATGCTGCGATTGGGCGTTGCAGGTAACCCGAGTTCGCCCTTGCGTATCCGCAGGATCGACTCGACCTGCGGATCGCGCTCCAGGCTCTTGGCCATGCCGATCATTTTGGTCTCGACCATCCGGATCTTGCTGTCCTCGTTGTAGCGTCGAAGCGCCTGACGCTGGCGCTCGAGGCTTTGCCAGCGTTGAACAAACACATCGGCGCGGAGCGTCGGGTTCTCGCGCATTTCCGCTTCGAGCTGCATCGCCCGGATTGTGGCTGCGGTGCGCCCTTTGGCGGATTCGTCGATCAGCCGATTATCGTGCGCCATGGCAGTTTCGAGATCATCGACCGCGTGCGGGCGGATAGTGTCGAGCGATCGGCGGCTCGCGACGAGTTCTGCCTTCTGCTCGTCGGTATAGGGCTCGCCCACGCTTTGGGCGAACCTCATGGTGCCCACGATACGACCATGACGCTCAACTGCTGCTGGGAGCGCAAGATCTGCGTTCGGAACCGAGGCCTTTGGCGTTGGCTCGAGCGTGATGGGCCGAAGCTGCAAGCCGTCAAACCGGCTGCGCGCGCGCTCCTGTTCCGGAACGCGCCCGGGTGCAGGCACGGCGATCCCGCGCGGATTGGCAGCGCGCGAGCCGGAAGCATCGCGCGCATAGTCGGATGCCATATCTTTGGACCGCTCGCGCGACAGCGTTTGGACAAGCTTGGCCTCATCGGCAAAGTCGTCCTGCCCGTAGTGCAGCTGAACGCCGTCGCGGTGCCGCGACAGCGCGACATAGGCGGCATGGCGATCGAGACCCGGCGTGGCCAGCACATGCACGCGATCAACCGTCACGCCCTGACTTTTGTGGATGGTGGCGGCATAGCCGTGATCCACTGCGGCATAATCCTTGATATCGAACGCTACCGACCGACCATCGTCGAGCATCACTGCCATGCGCCTCGGGGTGACGCTCTCGATTTGTCCGAGCGATCCGTTTTTCACGCCCATACTGCGCTCGTTGCGACCGAACATCACCCGGTCGCCAGCAGCAAAGCGTCGCTCGCCTTTTTCGACATGAAGCACGACATCGCTACCAAGCGCGCCAGCGCGCGCCAGCCGCTCGCGCGCCGCCAGGTTGAGTGCGTGCACTTCGTCGTTGGTGTGCGTAAGAATGATCCGGCTCGCACCTAGCTGCGCGATCCGTTCGCGATCCCAGCGCTCGACCAGATCGGCGCGCGCTTCGTCTCGCGTGGCCGCAACATGCACCGCACCGTGCTTGCGATAGGCAGCGAGCGCCTCGCCAGTGCGCTCGGTCGCCAACTGGCGCGTGGCACTCCGCTGCCAGTCGACCTTCTGGCGGCGGATGTCGGTGATCTCGACGCTGCCGTGTCGCTCCGCAATCGAGCGAAACGCGGCGCCCGCCTCGATCGCTTGAAGCTGCTCGGGGTCACCCACCAGTACCACCTTGGCCCCGCGCTTCTCGGCTTCGGCGATGACGCGTTCCATCTGCCGGGTCCCGATCATCCCGGCTTCGTCGATTACAAGGACGTAACTTGACGATAGCAATCCCTCGCCTTTCGCCCACTGGTGTTCAAGGCTGGCGATGGTGCGCGATGCGATACCGGAACCGCTCTCCAAATTCTCGACGGCTATGCCCGACAGCGCCGCCCCCTGAACGCGGTAGCCCGCGCTTTCCCACGCTTCGCGGGCAACGCCGAGCATCGCCGACTTGCCGGTCCCGGCGTAGCCGATGACCACGCCGATCCCTTGCGCCTTGGTCACGTGATCGAACGCACTGTGCTGCTCAGGCGAAAGGCTCATCCCGCGCATTTCCGCACGGACCAATGCGAGCTTGCGGTGTTGCTCGCCGACGCCATAGCGGCGGTGGGATTCAAGATTGGCGGTTGCACGCTCAAGCCGCTGCTCGGTCTCGATCATCGCGCGTGACGTGAAGCGCGCTTCTCCGCGCCCGTCCTTGCCGAGCGCGACCAGCTCCGGCGCGGCCTTCACCGCTGCCATCACGCGATCGAACTGATCCTTGTCGTCGCTGTGCCGGTGCACAAACATTGCGAGATCGCGGTTGGTGAAGGTGGCTTGCGTGCGGGTGATCGCGTCGAGTGCGATACCCGGCTGCGCGATGATCTTCTCGCCGTTCGCTCGGGCGATTTCGTGATGCTCGTCGAGCCGTTCTGATGCCAGACCCTGCGCCGCCATGCGCGAAGCGGCCGGGCCGATCTTGTGCTGCGGCTCCAGGTCGATGCCCTGCGCCTCCAGCGAGCGGTGAGCGATCCGCGAATCGATATCCAACTCGGCCAAGCGCGTGTTGACGTGTTCGCTCCAGCGCTCACGCCATTTCTCCAGCAAGTCGGTGCGATTCCAGTCGCGGTTCTTCTTGCCGAACCCGTCCTCGCCAACATCGCGCATGGTCAGCATGACATGCGCGTGCGGCTTGGCCTCGCCGTCCGCGCCGATATCCCAATGCACATTGAGATCGGCGACCATGCCCCGCTTCACAAACTCGGTTTGGACGAACTCGCGCGCCAACCGAATGCCTTCCGCCTCGTTCAACTCGCGCGGGATCGCGAACTCGATCTCGCGGGCAAGCTGCGCGTCGATCCGCTTCTCGGCCGCTTCAGCTTCGTTCCACAGCTTTTCGCGATCGGACAGATGCTCAGGCGCGCCGTCGGGCAGCAGCACTTCGGAATGGACGACGCCAGCCTTATTCGAGAAGTCGTGATGCCGATCGAGGCGTTGGTCATGCAGCCGCGACGCCGAACGATACGCAGCAGCGGCCACCGCACTCGAACCATTGGCGCGGGAAATGATCTTGGCCGAGAAGTGATAGATCGCCATAGCGAGCCACCATCTACACTTCAAAGCGCACGTCGGCACGACGTATAAGCGCGCCCTCAAAACATTTCATGTATTTTGGGACGTCGAAGTCCCAAGACATTTCAACGCATTGCCGCTGATCGACTGCGGCGATATTTGGTTCGTCCTCCACACACAAGCAGAGGACTGGGTGATGCGTAAGCCCCGCGATTTCGATGCTGAACTGAAGGCGCTGAGCAGCAAGGCAAAGCTGCTGCGCGACCGCAAACTCGTGCAATTGGGCGAGTTGGTTGTGGCAACGGGTGCCGACACCCTGCCGATCGAAACCCTGGCGGGTGCGTTGCTCGCCGCCGCAGGGACGAACGATAGCGCGACACGGGAGGCGTGGCGCAAGAGCGGCACGGCCTTCTTTCAACGGACGCCACGCAGCGCTGCGGTCAACGCTGGTCGCGATGCAGGCGGCGACCCGGCGGACAATGGCAGCGCGCAATCGTCTGCTGTTGATGCACGCCCGGCATGACACGCGCGATTGGCAAGTGAAGCGCCGCGAACGCACACGCCAGTTGATCGAGCTTGGTGGCCTGATCGCAAAGGCGGGCCTGATCAAACTGACCGATGACGATCGCGCGGTGATCTTCGGCCTATTGATCGAAGCCGCCGCGCGCCTGCGCGGCGACGATCAAGAACAGATGCTGGTGCTGTGGCGAAGACGCGGGAAACGCGCCTTTGCAGACATGTTCGAGACATCTGACGGCGATAAGAATGCCTCTCAAGCGAGCACGTAATAGCCAGTATTGGCTATTGCGCCGCCAGCTTGCTACTGACGCCCGCTGAAAGCTTCCATTGGACAGAACCCGAATGACTGACGAAACACCATTGAATGCCGTCGAACTCGCCACTGAACTGACCATCGCCTGGCTCGGCAACAACAGCAATCGCGTTGCTGCAGACGATGTTCCGGCCTTCCTGCGCGCGATGCACGCGACGATCACAGAGCTTGGCGCAAAAGGCGGTGCTACGGATACCGCAAGCGACGAATCCGAAGAGGCTGAGCAGTTCACTCCAGCCGTCACGGTGCGTAAATCGCTCGCGTCGAAGGACCACATCCTCTCGATGATTGACGGCAAACCTTACAAGACGCTGCGCCGTCATCTTTCGACACACGGGCTGACGCCGGAAGAGTATCGCCAGCGCTATAATCTCAAGGCCGATTATCCGATGGTCGCCGAGACCTATTCGGAGCAGCGTCGCGCCATGGCGGTGAAAATCGGGCTCGGGTCAAAGGGTCGCCAGGCCAAGGCAGCCGCTGCGCCAGTGGCAACGCCCGCAAAGCGCGGACGGCCGAAGGCGACGCAGCCTGCGTGATGGAAAGTCTGCGCCCGCGCGATCCGGGATCGCGCGGGCGTGAACGTCACGGCCGCAGCGTAATTGAGCCGTCGCTATTGGTCTGCGCCTTCAGCGGCAGAACCGTGGTGACGGCTGCTGTGAAACTGCCGACATCGCCTGTTTCGACCGATCCGCTGATCCGCGCGTGGGCAAAGTCCGCCGCGTCGAGCCGGACCGGCGTTTTAACGTAGCGATTGACCTCGGCGATCGCGCGTTCGAGCGTCATGCCGTCAAGCACGATGCGCCCTTGGGTCCATGCGAGCGCGGGCGTGGTCTCCACGGTACGAACGGCGCTCCGCTGCGCGCCGTCGAGGGTCAGCCCCTGCCCTGCCCGCAACTGCGCAATGGGCTGCTCGCCCGAACTGACCCGCACCCTTCCCTCGACTAGCGTCACGTCGATACGGTCGCCGCTGCGCTGGACATCGAACTGCGTGCCCGTCGCCAAAACACGCGCATCGCCAGCCTCGACGGTGAACGGCCTCGCCGCGTCGTGCGCGACCGTGAAATACGCCTGTCCGCGCGCCAGCGAAATGCGGCGCGCCTTCTCACGCAAATCAACTGTCAGTACTGTGTCGGTATCGAGCATGACCTTCGATCCATCGGCCAGCCGGATCGTGCGCTGTTCGCCGATCGTGGTTGCGTATCGATCGCCGCTTAAGGGCCATGCGCCGAAGATCGCGAGGCCGACGACGCCTACTCCGATTACAGCCGCCGCCATCGCGCCGATGCGGAGCGATTGTCTGTCGGATGGGCCAGCAGATCGCGTCAGCGCTTGCGCTGTCGCGGCGGCAATAGCGGGCCGACCAGCCAGCGTACCGGTCTCGCGATAGAAAAGATCGACCGCGTCGAACGCCTCGCGATTGCCGGGGATCTTGCGCCATTCGAAAAACTGTTCGAGCGTTCGCGCGGAAACGGGAAGCGTCTCCAGTCGCGCATACCAATGCGCGGCCTGCTCAGTGGCGTCATCGCCGTCCACCTCATTGTCATTCATGAGACTCTGCCGCCGTCTAGTCGCGTACTTTGCTCATGCACAACGCCAACGCCTTGCCCATCCGCCATTCGACGGTCTTGACCGAAATCCCGAGTGCCGCCGCAATCTCGACATTGCTCATATGCCGGAAGCGGCTGAGCACGAAAACGTCGCGCATCTTCTCGGGCAAGTCGAGCACGATCCTCTCAAGTTCGACCGTTGCTTCTTGCTCAGACATGGCATCCCGACCGCCGAAGCCCTGAGCGACGGTAGCACCCTCCTGATATTGTTGGCGAACCGCCTCGCGCCGCTTGCGATCCCGAAACAGGTTGAGCGCCGTCTGAAACAGGAAAGCGCGTGGATGCGAGATGTCGGCGGCAACTGGCCGGGCGGCCCTCAGCCAGGTGTCCTGCATGATGTCGTCGACATCGGCTGGCTGCAAACGCAAGCGCGCCGCGACGAGGCGGCGAAGCCATTCGCCATGATCGCGGTACAGGTCTTCGACCGACACGCATTTCAGACGATCAGCGTTCGACCAGCGATTTTCATACGATCCGGCCATGGCATGGCTCCAATCTTCCGCAAGGATCAGCTCAAGCCAGACATCGTGCCACAGTCAAAATGGGTCGTAAATACCGTGGTCATAAATACGCTGTCGAACGACCTTCCAGCCCGTGGCAAGGATTTCGGGAACGCAGACGACTTCTAACGCGCTTGTTGCGCTGGGAACGGCTATCCGCGCTCGACGCAAGTCATTGGGCCTGTCTCAAGAGGCGGTGGCTAATTCTGCAGGGTTGGACCGATCTCATATGGGAAAGATCGAACGCGGCGAACGCAACGTCACGTTGCTCAACGTTATGCGCATTGCGGGCGTGTTGAGAACATCTGCGTCGGAACTGTTAGCCGAAGCCAAATTGTGATTCGTGATGGGTATTTCACCGCATCATGTGATGACCGGCGGTGCCAACAGGCACCGCCGGGATCGGATCATGCCGCACGGGCGATGGACAGAACCTGCGGGGTCGCCGCTTCAACGAGGCCGCCCAACGCCATGCTGCGACTGACCGTCTGCACCCCGTCGCGCAGCGTATAGGCAGCAGGCGGAAACGCCATCCAGCGCGGCACCCAGCCTTCGACCTTGCCGCGACCGTTTGCACCGGTCAGGCAATCGCGGATGATTTGCCGCTTTACCTTGCCGGTCGCCCCCTCATTGGCGGTGGCAACGCCCGCACCCCCGACATCGCTCAGGATGCAGCCCAACACTTCGCGGTCGCGGATCAGGTCGAGCAACGCGTCGTCGGCCTCCCACACGCCGCGCATCTCAACACCAAGATGGACACCGAGCAGTTCGATCAGCGCACTGCCCGCCTCCAGCGTCTCGGCCATGACGATGGCGAGCACATCGCGCACCGCACTATCGGTCAGCCCGAGTAGCCGCACGAACAAGCCCGCAAGGCCGTGATCGCAATCATAGCCACCGGTGACGGTGGGCATGTCGGGATCGAAGCCCAGCAACGCCAGTACGGCGCGCCGTCGTGAATCGAACCCGGCTTCGGAGGCGCAATTCTCGACGCTCTCGGCAACCGCGTCATTGGCCGTTCGCTGCGGCTCGACCGACACGCGCCATAGCGACGACCCGGCAATCGCGTGCGCCACCATCAGACGCAGCGCCACCGACGGATTTGCCGCCACCGCCGACCGCACTGCGGCATGCCGGTGCAGATCGACATAGTTCTGGATCGGCGCACTGAGCTCGGGGCGGACTGGCTTGTCACTCTTCTCAGCCCCCTCTCCCACCGCCAGCTTGCGCGCTTCCTTGGTGGTCAGATAGCCTTCGTGGAACGCGACATCGCCGCGTGGTCCAACAGCCACGAACACCTTGCCGCCCTTGCGCTTGGGCGTGCGCTCATGTTCCCATGCATGGAAGGGCTCGCCGGTCGGCAGAACGACGACATCCGACCAGCCTGCCTGGGTGTAGGCCTCGACGCGCTCGGCAATCGCTGCTTCTTGCGACACCCAGAACGCCTGCGGGTCGGCGAAATAGCGATCCTCGCCGAACAGGTCGGCCACGATATCCCCGATGTAGCGCTCGAGGTCGAACAGCGCGGCCCGTACCGGGATCGACGCGCCTCCAAATGCCCATGCCTTCACGTGATGGCCGGTCGGGCAATAGGCGGCTGGATCGTCGAACAGCGCCAGCCACTCCTGCTGCCGTGCCTTTGAAACAAGGGTCAGATGCCGCACGGTCGCGGCATCGATCTCTCCTTTGCGGTAGAGACCCCGAATGCGGGGCAGCAAATTGCCGAGCGCCAGCGTCCGTTTCACCTGTAGCTCGGTCAGCCCGAAGGTCAGCGCGATCTCGTCCGGTGTTCGGCCTTCGCGCACCAGCCGGGTAAAGCTCTCCCAGCGCATCACCTCATCGGGATCGAACCGCGCGATATTCTCGATCAGCGAGGCTTCGAGAGCTGCGGCATCATCGCCCGCCGCCATCACCGCGCACGGCAGCGGCTCGGCTTCACCGCTTTCCTGCGCGACCGCGAGGGCTGCATGATAGCGCCGCTTGCCCGCCACGATCTCATAGGTGTCGGGACTGCCCCCGTCGACCGGTTCAGCACTGGGTTTGGCCCGCACGATCAGCGGCACCAGCACGCCGCGCGCGCGCACCGATGGCAAGAGGCTGGCCAGATCGATGGGTTTACCCTTCACCCGCATGTTGGCAGGCGAGACGGACAGGTTGGCGATGTCGATATGCTTGAGTTCCATGATCCTCACTCCTTCAAACACCGCACCCGGCGCCGGAATGGCGGGGGAGCGGCAGGAGCGGACCGGCAGGCCCGTCGGCAGAGGCAGGCTGCACCCAAAGGGCACTGTCAGGATTTCCGTGTGTGGGCGGGCGGTTGAACATTACGCCGCCATGGCCCTGATGAAGCGCTCGCCGAAGATGACGGCGAACTGGGCCTTGGCCATGGACCACTCCCGTG
>NZ_JAFCWO010000010.1:0-66005 GCF_049897605.1 Sphingomonas sp. DC1600-2 | reverse complement strand
AATCCATGTCGATCACTCCCGATACCCCAGACTGGTCAGCCAGGGGCGGGTTCAAACATGGGTCAATTCTCAATGGAAATTTATGCCCCTACCGGGTCAATTCTCAGCGGAAATCTACATTGTGATAGTATAAAGCGGTCGCCCCGGTGCTGAAGACACCTGGAGCCGCCGAGATACCGCTTTCGTAATAATTGGCGAAGATATTGCCGCTCACACCCGAATTGCGATTGATCGGGGCACTCACATAGGCCTGAGCGTAATAGCTGTCGTCGGTTACGCCGTCGATGCTGAAGCCGGTGCCGCTAGGCGCGTAAAAGCGCCGCTGGGCATAACCTGCGCCAACCCCGAAGCTGAGCGGTCCACGCTTGGCCGCAATGACTGCATCGACACCGCGCGCCCGATAGGCCGCAGTCGAGATCGACTGGAACACGCCATTCAGGCATCCGCCCGCCGCGGCGCTGCTCGTGCCAAAGGTGCAGCCGCTGAATTGCTGCGCAAAGGCGTCGCGTTGATCGATGAAGCTGGTCGGCAAGTTGGAGATTCCCTCGCGCAATTGCCGTCCGAACGTGTCCACGCTGTCGTACACGCCGATCTGGATGCCGATCGCCTGCGAAGCGGCATAGCTGAACGAGCCGGTATAGGTCATCCCGCCATAGCGCCGTCCGGCCCGCGCCTGCAGCGTGGTGCGCGGACTTGGCCGCCAGATGACGCCGGCATCATAGATCAGCCCGTCGGTCTGATAGGCAATGCGCGCTGGCGATGCGGGGTCGGTCTGGAAGCGGCCACGGCTGTCGGTCACCGGCACCCCATTTGCGTCCCTCAAGGCATCCTTCTGGCTGACCGTGATCTTTTCGTATCCGGCACCGCCCGTCACTGCGAGCGTCGGCAGAACCGGCAAGACGAGATCACCCCGCACCACCTTGCTTTCGTATTTCTGGTCGAGCTGCCCGGCCGTATCGCGCTCGTAGCCCGCTGAAACGTTGACGCCGACCGGCAGCACCGCCCCTGCCTTGACCCCGGCGCTCGCGTTGAAGACGTGGCTCTGCGAGGTATCGAATACGTCGAGCTTCGGGCTGCCGGGGGCAACGCCGGTCGTCCCCGGTGCTTCGGCCTTGGTGAAACCGAAACGATAGCTCGCCGCCACCCCGACCGGGCCGACATGGCTGGCGACCGTCGGGCCGACATAGGCCGAATAGACCTGGCTGATATTGTCGACATTCCCGGCCAGATTGCCGGGAGCCGCGCCGCGAATGTCGGAGCGGACTCGTGTGGCGATCGCGCCCCCTTCCAGCGTCACCCCCGGAGCGACGCGCACGCTCGCCCGCGCCAGCCCGCTATGCACATCGTCGTCGCCAACCTTCTTGCTGTAAGAGAAACGACGCTCGTACCGATAGCTCACCTGGAGCTGGGTGCGCTTGGTCTGCACCGAAGCGTCGACCCCTGCGGCGACCGTCGAATAGGTCAGCACATCGTCATTCTTGAGGTCGGCGGTGACGACTTGCCCGATTTCGATATAGGGTGTGATCGAGCTTTTGCGCTCGTCAGCGTGCGCGGGCGCGGTCGCCAGTGCGGCGATTGCCGCCAGGCCGAGCGCGGGCGACAAAGATGAGATCGGGCGCGTCATATGGCGTCCTCCTGTTGGCCATATCCATAATAGTCGCCAAAGCGGCGTCCGCCGGGCACCAGCGACACGGCGTTGAGCACGAGCTGGATATGCTCGCATGAATCGAGCAGCGTGATGGCTTCGCGCAGATCGCTCTCGCCGGTGCGGTCGGCGCGGACGACGAGCATGATCTGCCCGACCTGAGCCGCCAGCACGCTGGCCGGCGACGCGGCGAGAACCGGGGGCGAATCGAAGATCAGGATGCGCTTGGGATCGGCAGTGAGCAGTCGCGTGATGAGTTCACCCGTCCGCGCGCTGGCGACGAGTTCGGTATCGGCAGGCGTGCGCGTACCACAGGGCAGCAAGCTCAGATGGGCGATGTCCGTCCGAACGACACAGGCTTCGACATCGATGCTCGGATCGGCAAGCGCATCCAGCAAACCCGCCTGCTCGCCGAGGCCGAATTGCGCCATCACGTCGGGCTTGGCGAAGTCCGCGTCGATCAGCAGCACTTCAAGATCGCGCTCCGCCGCCAGCGAAAGCGCGAGATTGACCGCGCAATAGGTTTTGCCGTCATTCGGCCTGGCCGAACTGACCAGCATCAGGCGCGAAAGCTCGGCATCGCTTTTGCCCACGGTTCGCGCGGTCGCCAGCAATTGCCGCTTCACCAGGCGAAACTCCTCCGCCAGAGCACCGATTGCCGCCCCAGGCACGAGCAAGCCGCGTTCCGCCAGCAGAGCACGGTCGATCGCGGCAACGCCAGCAAGGCGACGCGGTGCAGCGACCGCTTGCATCGGCTTTGGTTGCACAGGAGGCAGATCGGAGGGCGGCTCCGCAGCAACGATGGGTGCCGATGGAGGATCGATCCCGCGCAAGGGATAGGGCGCGCGTGCGTCCGTTCCGAAATCATAGGTCGCAGCGGCCCGCTCCAACAGCGACGGGCGAGTCTTGCGGGGGGTGAGGTCGCTCATGCGGCTAACCCGCGCTGAAGCATTTCCACGCCCAGCAGCGCGATATAGGCCACGCCAAGCCCGCCAACACCGCCCCCATAATATAGCAGCATCCGGCGACGAGCGGCGGTCTGTGTGGCGGTGACCATTTCGCCGATCGAGCCGAGCACCGGCATTCCGGTTGCTTTTTCGAGCCGCGCGGCAGTGGCAAAGGTGGCCTTCAATTGCGCCAGCACGAACGCCACAGCGACGCCGCCACCGAGCGCGACGATCAACACGCCGGTCAGCAACAAGGGGCGGTTCGGCGCAGTCGGCACACGCGGTGCCGTTGGCGGATCGATGACGCTGAACTTGATCGAATCGGTCTGGCTTTGCGCTTGCCCGCGCAGCTTGATCGCTTCGCGATCGGCCAGCAACTTGGCGTAGCCGTCCTTCAGAACCTGATAATCGTTGTCGATCTTGGATTGCTGCGCGGCCACGCCGGGGTCGGCCGCAAGCTTCGCGGTGATCGCATCCAGATCCCCCTGAAGCTGCGCCTTGCGCGCGAGCAGGGCCGCCACCTGCGCCTGCTTGTCCGCCTGGATCGAGCGCAAAGAAAGATAGGCGGGGTTGGTAGCGGAAGCAGCACCGGCCGCGACCGGTTCGCCGCGCGCGGCCGCCTGGGCTGCGGCCAATTGGTTACGCAACGCGATCACGTCGGGGTGATTCTCGGTATAGCCCCGCGCGCGCGCATCCGCGAGTTGGCCCTGGATCGCATTGAGGCGGGCCCGCGCCGGGCCCACGCCCGCCGCGCTTGCGGCACCCGCGACGCTGGCGGGAACACCCGCCATCTGGCCGTTCACCGCCGCCAGACTCGATTGCGCAGCGGCGAGATCGCTCTCGACTTGCGCCATCGCTGTCCGCGCGGCCCCCATACGGTCGGTGAGCGACCCGCTACCCGGCAAGCTGCCGAGATAGTGATTTTGAAAATCGGCGCGCTTCGCGTCGGCATCGGCGAGCTGCTTCTGGCGCTGCTCGAGCTGCGCATCGAGAAATTTCAGGCTCGTACTCGTCTCATCGCGATCGCCCGACAGGTTCTGCTCGACAAACAGGTCGATCAGCTTCTGCACGACTTGCCGGGTAACCTTGGGGCTGGCCCCGGTCGCCACGATCTCGAACAGATTGTCCTGCTGTGCGGTGATCTTGATCGCCTTGGACAGGCCCGCAACCCGGTCGGCCACGTCGCGATCGGTCTTCACTGTGTTCGCCAGATCGGTGCCGCGCACGACCTTCTCCAGACTGACTGCGCTGGTCAGCGTCTGGCGGATCGTGTCCATGTCCTTCTGCTGGTCGGCAGGGGTAATGCCGACGGCATTGGGCAGGATCGTGTTCATCTGCACCGACACTCGCGCCCGAGATTCGTAGCTGTTCGGGATTTGCGCCACCACCGCCCAACCCAGCACGGCAATGCCCCACGCGACCGCCAGTGCGATCCAGCGGCGCATCCAGATCGCGTGAAGCGCGACCCGCAGTTCATCGAGCAAGCCGTTCATCCGTCCGCGCTCAGAACATGCTCTGCGGGATGATGATCACATCCCCCGGCTCGAGCCGGACATTGGCGCGACTGTCGCCATCCTTGAGCAAGCTCGACAGCTTGATGTTATATTCGACCTGCTTGCCCGTTTCGCGATTGTAGCGGACCAGCTTCGCGCGGTTACCCGCCGCATATTCGCTGAGACCGCCGACCGAGATCATCGCGTCGAGCAGCGTCATGTTGGCGCGGTACGGGATCGAGGCGGGCTTCGCGGTCGCGCCGACGATCCGCACTTGCTGGCTGAACGTACCCGAGAAATTCTCGACGATGACCGAGACGATCGGATCCTTGATATATTCGCCCAGCGCAATCTTCATATCGTCGGCGAGCATCCGCGGCGTCTTGCCGACCGCCGGCATGTCGCTGATCAGGGGCGTAGTGATCCGGCCATCGGGCCGCACCTGGACCTTTGCCGACAGTTCGGGGTTGCGCCATACGAAGATGCTGAGCTGGTCGAGGGGGCCGATGACATATTCTTCCCCCGGCTGCTCCTGCGTGGCGACGAACGACGCCTGGGGCAGTTCGGGACGCCCCCCGCTGGCACACGAGCCGAGCGTCAACGCAGCAACGCCGACACCGAGCAAACCTCGAAAAGACCTGTAAAACCGCGCCATGCAAACCTCCCGCCGCGAGGTGCTGCCGATAACGTCACGTCTGACGTCGCGGTGGCAGGTTCACGGCTATCGTGCCGCTATGAGACGAAAGAGGTGAAAATTGCGTTAGGAATGCTCGCTTTGGCCCACCAGCAGCTCGTGCGGCGGGGTGTGCCCAAGAAACGCAAACGGGCTGGCCGACAGTCCATAAGCGCCCGCCATGAACACTGCGACCAGATCGCCGACGTCGGCGACCGGCAGCGTGACGCGGTCCGCCAACCGGTCAAGCGGGGTGCATAGCGGGCCGACGACACTGACGGTTTCGGTCGGCGCATTTGGCGCGGCGGTGGCGATGGTGACGGGATAATTGCGCTTTACCACCGTCCCGAGATTGCCGGATGCCGCCAATTGATGGTTCATGCCGCCATCCGTGACGAGGAAGGTCTCGCCTCGGCTCTCCTTACGGTCGACAACGCGTGTCAGATACACGCCCGCTTCGCCAACCAGCCAGCGGCCCAGTTCGATCGCAAAACGGGTGTCTTTCAGGCCTGGCGCACGGTTTTCCAGCCCCTCGGCAAGGGCGTTTCCGATGATCCCAACCTCCAGCGGCACTTCGCCCGGGAAATAGGGAATGCCAAAGCCGCCGCCGAGATTGACCAGCGGTGGCATCACGCCCACCGCGTCGGCCAGTCTACCCGCCAGCGCCAGCGTTTCGGCCTGCGTTTCGATGATCGCCTGCGGATCGAGCGCCTGCGATCCGGCGAAGATGTGGAAACCCCGCCAGTCCGCCCCGGCATCGATCACGTGCCTAGCCACGGCGGCGGCGCGGTCGGCGTCGATACCGAAAGGCGAGGCGCGCCCGCCCATCCGCATTCCCGACCCCCGCAATTCGAGCTCCGGGTTCACCCGGATCGCGAGTCGCGGCGTAAGCCCGTGCCGTTCGCCAATCGCCAGCGCGCGCGCCGCTTCGCCCGCAGATTCGAGATTGATCGTCACGCCGGAGCGGATCGCGAATACCAGTTCGTCATCACGCTTGCCCGGTCCTGCGAAGCTGATGCGTGCGCCCGGCTTCACCGGCAGCGCCAGCGCCAACTCCCCTCCCGAGGCGACATCGAGGCCATCGACCAACGGTGCCATCGCGGCAAGCAGCGGGGCGAAGGGATTGGCCTTGATCGCATAATGCAGGTCGACCGAGGAAAAGGCCGCGCGAAACCACGCAATGCGGTCCCGCACCACCGCCATGTCGTACACGAACAGCGGCGTGTCTCCGGCGACAGCAACCCAATGCGCCGCATCCCGTCCGCCAATCTGCAGCGGATTGACCTGGAAATCCCGCGGAATCGTGCCCATCGGCTTCATGACGTCATCTCCGCTTTCAGCGCCGCGCGGTCGAGTTTGCCATTCGCATTGCGTGGCAGCTCGGCGCGCCATTCATAGCGTGTCGGCTGCTGGAAACTCGGCAAATCGCGCCGCAGCCGCGCGCGCAGGGCGGCCTCGTGCGTGCCGTCTCCACGCGCGACTACGACGATCGCCTGCCCAAGCCGTGCATCCGGCACGCCCAGCGCCACCGCCTCCGCCGTTTCGCCGCCCGCCACCACCGCTTCCTCGATTTCGGTCGGGCTGATGCGGTTGCCCGCGCTTTTGATCATCTCGTCCTCGCGTCCGACGAAGCGAAGCAGGCCGTCTTCATCGCGCACCACCGTATCGCCCGACCAGACCGCCAGCCCGCCCGATTGCGCCCATGCGGGTGCGGGACGGAAGCGCTCGGCGGTCCGCTGGGCATCGTGCCAATACCCTTGCGCGACGAGTGGCCCGGCATGGACGAGCTCGCCCGGCTCCCCCCCCGCCGCCGGGCTGCCATCAGGCCGCACGACCATGATCTCGGCAAAAGGGATCGCCCGCCCGATCGAATCGGGATGCGCGTCCACCAATTCGGGCGATAAATAGGTGGAGCGAAACGCCTCGGTCAGCCCGTACATTGGATACAGGTCCGCCTGCGGAAAGCGCGCGCGCAACCCGTGGACGAGCGGAGCGGTCAACGCGCCGCCAGAATTCGTCAAACGTTTCAAATGATTTGCCGTGCTTTGTGGCCACTCAATCTCCAGCAATTGCACCCACAAAGGCGGAACCCCTGCCAGTGTCGTGGGTGCAAAGCGATCGACTGCCTTCACGACGTCTTTGGCGACCAGATAGTCGAGCGGCACGTAGCTCGCACCCGCCGCCCAGGTCGAAAAGAGCTGGTTCTGTCCATAATCGAAACTGAGCGGCAGCACGCCGAGCACGCGGTCGGCAGGGGCCAGCTTCAGATACTGCGCGACGCTGATCGCGCCCAACCACAGATTGGCGTGGCTAAGCATCACGCCCTTCGGCCGCCCGGTCGATCCCGAGGTATAAAGGATCGCCGCCAGTGTGTCCGGATCGCCGTTGCTGGCCGATAGTACCGCATCGAGACTTACATTTTCTTCGAGAATAACCTCGCAATTCTCTGAAATATCATCCTGTTCCAGTGTCGCGCTCCGCCCGATCTGGGTCACCAGCGCGACCGCGCCGCTATCCGCCAGAATATGCGCGACCTGCGCGCGCTTGAGCATCGGGTTGATCGGCACATGCACCAGCCCCGCGCGCGGGGCCGCCATCGGCAGCACGCAGGCAAACCGCGTCTTGGGCAACCAGCTCGCCACGCGCGCTCCCGGCGCATATCCCTGACCCGCCAGCCACGCCGCGACTTGACCGACAAGCCGCTCCAGCCCGGCGAAATCCAGAGTTCCCTGTCGGTCGACAAGCGCTGGGTCGCCCGCGCTGCCCCGCAACGGCAACGTATCGATTGGATATGGGAAGGGGTCGAGCGCGATCATGCCCCTTGATAGCCGCCACCGCCGGGCTGTGAAGAGGCTGGCGGCGGGGCACACTTGGCATCTTGCCCCCCAGTCACTATCGCAACGCACCATAACCCACAAATTGGGGCGCGCAGTGATTTCTGAAGACTATGATCGTATCGACGCCACGCTCCGCGCAACCTTGCGCGACGTGCTGGGCCTGAGCGAGGCTCGCACGGCAACGCTGAACGCCGACACGCCCCTGTTCGGCGCAATGCCCGAGCTGGATTCGATGGCGGTCGCCGGGCTGTTGACCGAAATCGAGGAGCGGCTCGGGATCCTGATCGAGGATGACGAAGTCGATGGCGAAATGCTGGAGAGTTTCGGCGCACTGGTCCGGTTCGTCGCCGCCAAGATCCGGCGATAGCCAGCCGATGAGCGCCGCTTGATCGATTCGTATCAGGCAAGCGGCGGCCGCGAGGCCATGCTGCGCTTCGGGCCTGACAACGGGCCAATCGTCGCGATTGCCTTGCCGCTGTTCGAGGAAGCCAATCGGCTGCGCGCCTTTGCGGTCGCTATCTGCCGCGCATTGGCGGCGCGCGGGTTGGCGGCGATGCTCCCCGATCTTCCCGGCCAGGGGGAGAGCCTGCTGCCGCTGGAACGCTGCAGCATTCTCGACATTGCCGACGGATTCGATTGCGCGATCAAAGACGCGTGGAATGCCGATCGTCGATGTTATGGCGTGGCACTGCGCAGTGGTGCGCTGCTCGACAAGCTGGCCTTGCTCGACGGACGCTGGCATTTCGCGCCGCAGAACGGCCCCAGCCTGATGCGCGACCTGAAGCGGATCAAGCAGGCGTCGCAGCCGCATATCAAGCTGGCGGAGACGGACTGGTATTTCGACCCGAAAGCACCCGACGACCAGCCGGCCCCTCCGGTCGAAATCGCCGGCAACCTGATCTCCACCGCACTGCTGACCGACCTTTCGCGCTCTACTCCGTGGACATCCGAAGACGGCGGCATAGTACGCACTGTCCGGCTCGACACCGATCCTGCGGCTGCCGACCGCCATGTTCCCGGCACACCGCTGTGGCGACGCGCGGAGCCAGGTAACGATTTGCCCCTCGCCCAGTTGCTTGCCGACGACATCGCCGACTGGATCGCCGCATGCGAACGGTAACGGCCTTCGCATGCGCGGGCGAAACGCTGGTTGGCACGCTCGACACCGCGACGGGCGAGACCGGGCTGCTCATTGTATCGGGTGGCAATGAAATCCGCATCGGCGCGCATCGTGGCATGGCGTTGCTCGCGCAGCGACTCGCCGCGCGCGGGGTGCCGGTGTTCCGCTTCGACCGGCGCGGCATTGGCGACTCGACCGGCGACAATAACGGATTCCGCACCTCGGGCCTCGACATCGCCAGCGCCGCCACCGCCTTCCGCGCGGCAACCGGAGTCGAACGGTTGGTGGCCTTCGGCAATTGCGATGCGGCCACCGCGCTCGCGCTATTCGGGGCGTCAGCGGGGATCGATGCGCTGATCCTCGCCAATCCGTGGCTGATCGAACAGAACGACGCCCTTCCTCCTGCCGCGGCGATCCGCGCTCACTATGCGACCAAGCTCAAAAATCCGCGGGAGTGGGTCCGACTGGCTCGCGGAGGCGTAAATCTTCGATACTTATTCAATGGCTTGAGGAAAATTGCTCGCAATCAAACCAAGGTTGCCAACCCACTCGCAATGGAGCTGTTCGGCGCGCTTGCCGCATGGCGTGGTTGCACCACGATCCTCCTCGCGCGCCACGACAACACCGCGCTTGCCTTTGCCGAAGCCGCCCGCGCCAGCAAACTGCCGCTGTCGATCCACGTCTGTGAGACCGCCAGCCACAGCTTCGCCCACCCCCACGACGCGGAGTGGCTGGAGCAGCAGATCGTCGCGGCGCTGTCCCGCCCGGCCAAAACGGCCTGAGCGGAGAGCCTTACTCCGCCGCCTCTGCCACCATTTCGAACTCGGCCTCGGCAAGGAAGCGCTCGGCGTCCAGCGCCGCCATGCAGCCCGTGCCAGCCGCCGTGACCGCCTGCCGGTACACTTTGTCCATAACGTCGCCGCAGGCGAACACGCCGGGCACGCTGGTGCGCGTCGAGCCCGTCTCGACCCAGATGTAATGATCGGCATCCAGCTTCAAATGCCCGCGGAACAATTCGGTCGCCGGATGATGGCCGATCGCGACGAACCCGCCCTCGGTCTCCAGACGCGACCGCTCGCCCGTCACGGTGTCGATCAGTTCCAGCGCGACGAGCCCGGCAGTGCCGCCACCGTCGACGAATTCGGCGACTTCCTTGTTCCACAGGACCGTGATGCCCTTGTGCGCGAACAGCCGCTCCTGAAGAATCTTCTCGGCGCGGAATGAATCGCGACGATGGATTAGCGTCACGTCGGGCGAATGGTTGGTGAGGTACAGCGCTTCCTCGACCGCAGTGTTTCCACCGCCGATCACCGCAACCTTCTTGCCGCGATAGAAGAAGCCGTCGCACGTCGCGCACGCGCTGACGCCCTTGCCTTTCAGCGCGTCTTCGCTGTCCAGCCCAAGCCACTTGGCCTGTGCGCCCGTCGCGATAATGAGCACATCGCCTTCGTAAATGTCACCGCTATCGCCGATCAGGCGGAACGGACGCTGGCTGAAATCGACCTCCACCACGGTGTCGTACATCAGGGTCGTGCCGACATGCTCGGCCTGCTTCTGCATCTGCTCCATCAGCCAGGGCCCCTGGATGACGTCGGCGAAGCCGGGGTAATTTTCCACATCAGTGGTGGTCATCAACTGGCCGCCGGGCTGTATGCCCTGCACGAGAATCGGCTTCATGCCGGCCCGCGCGCCATAAATGGCAGCGGAAAGGCCGGCCGGGCCGGAGCCCAGAATCAACATGCGCGTCTTGTGGGTGGTCATGGTCGCTTTCGTCCTGTCGGCCCGCCGCCTCTAGGGCAGCGACGGGCCGACTGGCAACATGGTGGATCGATAACGGTGCGCAAGAGGCCCGTCACCGCCAACATCAGGCAGCGTAGCGATACATCGCGCAGACCTTGTTGCCTGCGGGATCCCGCAGATATGCGAGATAGAGCTTCATCCCACCGTTTTCGCGGATACCCGGATCGTCCTCGATCGGCGTACCACCGGCGGCGACGCCCGCCGCATGCCACGCGTCGGCCTGCTCCGGCGAGGATGCCGCGAACCCGATCGTGCCGCCATTGGCGTGGCATGCAGGTTCGCCGTTGATCGGCTTGGTGACCAGCAAAATCCCGCCATTGTGCATATAGAAAATACGACCGTGATTGTCGGAACCCGCCCGCGCACCCAGTGCGCCGAGCGTGGCATCGTAGAATTTACGCGATGCCTCGAGATCATTCGATCCGATCATGATGTGGCTAAACATAGCTGCTCCCTTTCCCAGGCTGCGCCGCGCTTGATCGGCGGCGTCACGGCTGCAGCTAGCGCATTCGTTCCGGTTGGGAAATCATCGATCGAGGCGGAATAGGTCGCGAGTGGTAGCGAAGGAGGGACTTGAACCCCCGACCCCAGGATTATGATTCCCGTGCTCTAACCAACTGAGCTACTTCGCCATGCGCAGGCGCTAATCACTCGCGAGGCGCGGGCTATAGGAATGCGCGGCGAAGCGGTCAAGCGAACATATGGCGCGACAGCATTTCCCACGGGCCACCACGATACCACCATGCCGCCAACCCCGCGATTCGAACGGGCCGCGGACGGAAATCGCGCGACAATTCGGCCTGCAAGGCCTTGGCGACGGGCGGGTCGACCTTGTTCTGCACGGTCACATGCGGACGCCACGGCGCGCGGTCCTGCGGCGTCAGCACCGGAGCAAAGGCATCGGCCAGGCGATCGCGGATATCCTCCAGCGACGGACAGTCGATTCGGAAGGCCACCCCACCGCCGAGCGACATCACGCCGGCGATTCGCGCATCCGGGGCCGCCACCTGCCGCGTTTCTCCTGCCAAACGCTGCTTCAGCTCGCGCTCTAGGCTTGGCGCAAGATGATGGAACATCGTCAGATGCGCCGACAGCTGATTGCGTTCGGGCGGAAAATGGCGCGTCCGCAAATCGTCGAACCACGCCGCATCGCTGCGCCCGAACAGCGCGGTGACGATAATGGGCGCGACCTGGCTCAAATCTCGAGCTGGCTGCCCAGCTCGACTACGCGATTGGTCGGCAAGCGGAAGAACTCCATCGCGCTCTCGGCATTGCGGAGCATCCATGCGAACAGCTTTTCACGCCAGATCATCATCCCCGGATGCGACGACGGCAACAGGCTCTGCCGCGCCAGGAAGAAGCTGGTGTCGATCATCCGGAAATCAGCGCCGCAACGATGCACATTGGCAAGCGCCAGCGGCACGTCGGGCTCATCGATAAAACCATAGCGCAGGATCATGCGATGAAAGCCCGCGCCCAGATCCTCCAGCGAGCAGCGCTCGCCCTCGGCGATATAGGGCACGTCCGCGATCTTGACGGTGAGCAGGATGATCCGCTCGTGCAGCACCTTGTTGTGTTTGAGGTTGTGCAGCAACGCGTGCGGCACGCCCTCGGGCGAGGCGGTCATAAACACCGCCGTGCCCGGCACGCGCGTGGCCGAGGTGGCGGCGGACTGGATGAAAATCTTGATCGGCATTGCCGATTCGCGCATCCGGTCGATCATCAATTGCCGCCCCTTCGACCAGGTCGTCAGGATGGTGAAAATGATGAAGCCGACCAGCAGCGGGAACCAGCCGCCCGACGGCACCTTGGTCAGGTTGGCGGTAAAATAGGCACCGTCGACGATGAAGAACAGCGAAAGCAGTGGAACCGAATAATAAACCGGCCAATTCCACAGGCGGAACAGCACCACCGTCAGTAGGCAGGTGTCGATCAACATCGCGCCCGTAACCGCGATGCCATAAGCCGAGGTGAGGTTGGACGAGGTGCGGAAGAAAATGACGAGCAGCAGGACCATCACGCCCAGCAGCCAGTTGACCAGCGGAATGTAGATCTGCCCCGCGGTCGCGGCGCTGGTATGCTCGATCCGCAAGCGCGGCACAAAGCCGAGCTGGATTGCTTGCTGCGTCACCGAAAACGCGCCCGAAATCACCGCTTGCGACGCAATCACCGCCGCCGCCGTCGCCAGCGCCACCAGCGGCAGCCGCAAATGCTCGGACGCGAGCAGATAGAACGGACTTTCCAACGCCGCCGTCCCCATGCGCGACAGCAACGCACCCTGGCCCATATAATTCAACATCAGCGCCGGCAGCACGACAAACAGCCACGACACCCGGATCGGGTTGCGGCCGAAATGCCCCATATCGGCGTAGAGCGCTTCCGCGCCCGTCACCGCCAGCACCACCGAGCCCAGCGCCAAAAAGGCGCGCGCCGGATCGAGCGCGAAGAATTCCAGCGCGTAATGCGGCGAGAACGCCCACAGGATTTGCGGGGTATGCGCGATGCTGATGAGACCAAGCGTCGCGATCACCGCGAAATATAGCAGCATGATGGGCCCGAAAAACAGCCCAACGCGCGCGGTTCCGCTGCGCTGGATCGAGAACAGACCGATGATGATCGCCATTGCCAGCGGCAGCACCAACTTGCCGAGCCCAGGCGACGCGATCGCGACGCCCTCGATCGCCGACAACACCGACACGGCCGGGGTAATCATCGAATCGCCGTAGAACAGCGCCGTGGCGAACACACCAAGCAGCACGATCCCGCGCGACCAGCGCTTGTTCTTGGTGCGGCCGTTGACCAGCGCCAGCAGGGCCAGGCTGCCGCCCTCCCCTTTATTGTCGGCACGCATGATGACGGTGACATATTTGAAGGTCACCACGATCATCATCGACCAGAAGATCAGGCTGACCACCCCCATGATGTGGACAGTATCGAGCGCGAGCTTGTGATGGCCGGAAAACGTCTCGCGGAAGGCGTAGATCGGGCTGGTGCCGATATCGCCGAACACGATGCCGATCGCACCAAGCGCAAGCTTGGCGACGCCGTCTCTGCCGTGTGGGTGAAGCCCGACGTCAACCGAGTCGGGTGCAGCAGGCAAATTGCCCGCGCTGGCCTGATCAGTGCTCACGCGAAGGCTGTTCTTGCCCGGATGTCATATCGAGAAATCATGGATGACGGCACTTGTTCAAACGCCCCAATGGTGCGGCGCAATAGCACGCGTCCCCGCCCCCCGCAACGGCACGCGCCACGGCCAAACGTACATCATTCCTCGCTCGCCAATGTACGAATGGTGAACTGTGTCACCAGCCGATGCACGCCGGGCAGGGTCGAGAGCACTTCGCGGTGGATTCGCTCGTAGCTGTCGTCTTCACGCACCAGCACCTTGAGCAAATAGTCCGATTCGCCGCTCATCAGATGGGCTTCGCCGACTTGGGTGGTCTGCGCGAGCGCCTGTTCGAACGCCAGCATCGTCGCCTGCCGCTGATCGGTGAGCGTAACCGACACAAACACCGTCGAGGGGTTGCCCCGCGCCGCGCGCGACAGCCGCGCGCGATAGCCAAGAATCATCCCGTGCTGCTCCAGCGCCTTCACCCGGCGGTGCGCGGCGGATGGCGACAGGCCGACTCTTGCGCCTAGCTCCTCACTGGTGAGGCCCGATTCCAGGCCGAGCTGCGCGACGATGTTGCGGTCAATACTGTCCATATGGGATCATATTGTGTACAAATGCGCTGCTTCGCAACAGCATTGCATTTCCGCAGCCGAACGCGCGATCTTTGCAAGCACATTACGCCACGCCTCCTGTACACTGCCCCCAACAAGGAGAAGATAGATGCGGATCGGCGTACCCAAGGAAATCAAGAATCATGAGTATCGTGTCGGCCTGACCCCACCATCGGTGGCCGAGCTTGTTGCCGCGGGCCACAGCGTAGCGGTGCAGACCGGCGCGGGCCTCGGCATCGATTTCAGCGATGCCGACTATGTCGCGGCGGGCGCGACGATCCTGCCCGACGCCGCCAGCGTTTTCGCGCAGTCGGACATGATCGTGAAGGTCAAGGAACCGCAGCCGAGCGAAATCGCGTTGCTGGAGCCGCGCCATTTGCTGTTCACCTACCTCCATCTCGCCGCCGACAAGCCGCAGGCCGAAGGGCTGATGCGCTCGGGTGCGACCTGCATCGCCTATGAGACGGTCACCGCCAACGATCGGTCGCTCCCGCTGCTCAAGCCGATGTCCGAAGTGGCCGGGCGCATGGCGGTGCAAGTCGGCGCGCATTATCTCGAAAAGGAACAAGGCGGTCGCGGCATCCTGCTCGGCGGCGTGCCGGGTGTGGCCCCGGCCAAGGTAGCGATTCTCGGCGGCGGTGTGTCGGGCGTCAACGCCGCGCAAATGGCGGTCGGCATGCGCGCCGACGTCACCATCTACGACATATCGAACGCACGCTTGGCCGAGCTCGATATGTTCTTCGGCAGCCAGATCAAGACCGCTTACGCCAGCAAGGCGGCGATCGCGGCAGCGGTGAAGAACGCACATCTGGTGATCGGCGCGGTGCTGGTGCCCGGGGCTGCAGCGCCCAAGCTGGTGACGCGCGACATGGTCAAGACGATGAAGCGCGGCGCGGTGATGGTCGACATCGCGATCGACCAGGGCGGTTGCTTCGAAACCAGCCATGCCACCACGCATGAAAACCCGGTGTTCGAAGTCGACGGCGTCATCCATTATTGCGTCGCCAACATGCCGGGCGCGGTCGCACGCACCTCGGCCTTCGCGCTCAACAATGCCACGCTGCCGTTCGTGCTGAAGCTCGCCGCGCACGGAGCGGAAGCGGCGATGGCGGCCGACCCGCACCTCGCCAATGGTCTGAACGTGTCCGGCGGCAAAATCCGCCATCAGGCGGTCGCCGAAGCGCTCGCCTTGCCGTTCGAAGCCTGGACACACTGAGACCGCTCGCGGCGGCCGGGCAAAGCTGGTATCGCGCTTTGGTGCGTATCCTTTTCCTTGCCGCCGCGCTGATCCTGTCACCGATCGAGGCCCGCGCGCAAGCCGTTCCCCCCGCCCCCGGTCCTGCCGATCGGGCCGTGCAGCCCGTCGCGGTGCCGACTGTCGCGGCCCCGCCAGCACCGCTCGCCGTCACGGCGCGGCTCGAGACCGAGGCGGAGGCGATGGCCGAGGATGCTGCCGAATATGCGCGGCAGTTCGGCGTATCCCAACCCGAAGCGATCGCACGTCTCACCGCGCAAAATGCAAGCATCCCCGTAACCGACGCGATCGCCGAGCACTATCGCGACCGATTGGCCGGCATCGCGATCGAACACCGCCCGGCGTATCGCATCCTGGTCTCGCTGACCGGCGCGACACCGGTTCCCGCGCAGAGCATCATTGCGGGCGGCATCACGCTGCCGATCGTCTTTCGCACCGGCGCACGCGTCACCCGCGAGCAGGTCATCTGGGCGATGACCAACCATCAAGCGGCGTTGCGCGCCGCGCTGCGGACGCCGCCGGGCATGGGACTCGATCCGCGCACGGGCGAACTCGCGATCCTGATCGGCAGCGCCGACGCACCTGCAGGCACCGCCGCGCTCAAGACCCGACTGGAAGCGATTGCGGGGGTGCCGGTTCAGGTCCGCGTGCTCAACCATGTCGATGTCAATCTCGCGCCCGAAGGCGGCTCGCGAGTCGAGGGCGTCAGCCCGGCCGATGGGCGGCGGTATCTCTGTACGACGGGTTTCACGGTTACCGACGGCATCCGCTACGGTGTCACCACCGCCGCGCACTGCGTCGACGACCTGGTCTATCGCGATCCGCAGGCGGGTTCGACACCGCTGCCCTTTGTCGGCCAATGGGGCTGGGGCTATCGCGACGTGCAGATCAATGCCGCCGACGCGCCGCTACCCCCGACCTTCTATGCCGATACGGCGCGCACCCGTCTTCGCCCTGTTACCGGCGAGCGCGGGCGCGCCAGCACGCGCGCGGGCGATTTCGTCTGCCACCGCGGGGAACGCACGGGCTATAGCTGCGCGTTGGTGCAACTGACCGACTTCGCCCCGGCGGGGGATCTGTGCGGCGGGGCGTGCCTTCCGACCTGGGTCACCGTCGCCGGCCCGACCTGCAAGGGCGGCGATAGCGGATCGCCCGTATTCAGCGGCACCACCGCGCTCGGCGTGCTGAAGGGCGCGAGCTATCGCGGCGACGGCTCTTGCGTCTTCTATTTCTATATGTCGGTCGACTATCTACCGCCGGGCTGGCAATTGCTGAAGGTGCCACCCCTGATCCAACCGCTACCGGCTCCCGACGGCCCCGTCAGCAGCCCCGCTGGCACAATACCTGGCGGCTACGACCCGGCGGGCGAGCGATAACGCCGATTCACGAACCGGCGGGGCGGCCCCCATCGTCACCAGATGGTCTGCGGTGCGGGACCGGCCCAATCCAGACCGAACTGAAACGCTACCCCCTCGAACACAAATCCCGGGACCGCGATCTTGCACCACAGCGCGAAATCATAGCCATCGCGACCGCCGCCGAGGTACATGGTGATCTCGACCTGCTGATCGAGAGGGTCGCAGGTCACGATATCGAGCGGCAGAAAATAGCTGTTCCCATGGAACATATCGATCGGCAGGCGACGAGGCGCGACCAGTATGGTCGAGAAGCGGCCATATTCGTCATAGATTAGATCGAAAACAAACTGATAACTGTCGCTTGCGCGCCACAGCAGGCTCTGCCGCATGCCTTGAACATCGGTCGCTGGCGGAAGCGGCTGCGGATCGAAAATAACGATCTCGCCCGGCCCCTGCGGATAGAGACGATCGACCGCTATCGTCTCCGCCGACAGCGCCAGAACATCGTCGGAGACCCCGACACGTACGCATGGCGCGATCGGATCCGGGGTGCCCACCTGCCGCAATACCGTGTCTTGCCCTGCCCCGTCGACATTGAACACGAATCCGCCCGGGACCGCGACAATCCCATCCGGCGAAACCCTCGACCCCGCCGAAGGATGCAACTGAATCTGAACCTGCGGCTCCCCCGGCAATTGCGGCGCACGAACCACCAGGCCACGCGACGCGTCCTGACAGACGTCCGCCGCCCAAGTCAGCCCCCGCATTGTGAAAATTCCGGCTCCGTCATAAACAGAGAGCTGCTGCTCTCGCGGCCCTTTCGGCAGTCCTTTGGTCGCCTCCCCGCCTGCATGGTGATCGCCCACGTCCGCTTCCGTGCGGCGGATCAGCGGTTTTGCCAGGATACGAGCGCCAGCCGGCCCGGCACCGGCACCGCCCCCTTCCTGGATCAAGGCGAAATTATAGAATGCACCTGGCGCGCCGTTGACCGTTGGCGCGGAGGTGCCGACGATCGTGCCGAAGCTGAAAATCCAGTCGGACCACTCACCGCCCGCGGCTATCGCTTGCAACCGCGCGATCGTGCGCTGGACATCGTCCGTTCGATAGGCCTGCCGCGGGCTGTAGAAGAAACATTCAGGTGCCATGAAGACTTTGAGCACCGGTCCCGCGCACGTCGAGGACGTCGCAGCCAGCGCCTCACGCGCGGTTTCCATAGCACGCGCCATCAACGCGCATCGCGCCTCAACATCGAGAGAAGTGCCATCCAAGGCTATATTCTGAAAATCGTCCTCGCCGGGATCGGATCGAACCGTATTCGTAACGTACGACACAAATTGAATATCACTATAATGCATTTGAAATACCCAAAATCACATCATTAAATCTACCAACGTACTTCGACGTATATTGTCATATGGATTGGAACCGCGGATTTTTGGCAGAAGACACTGTTTTGGCGTCTCCGCGACGTGAGTCTGCGAATGCCGGTCGACCTTCCCCCGGATACCGCCGGTGACGCGTACCCTGCTCATTCAGCGCAGCACTTGGGCAGGCGACCATGCCGCCGTCAAAATGGAACAGGTGTTCGTGCCCTGGCTGCCGATAATGGATGTCGGCAAAAATCGTGAGACACGGCGTCCCCTCGATCAAAACGTCCCCCATTTGCCGCAGCGTGCCGTGAACATGGTAGCCCGATGAGAAGTCGACGGCGAACCAGCTTGGCCGATCTTCGTAAATCGCGACCTCGTGGCGCTCGTCGAGCGACGAGGCACATCGCACAATCGCGACAGCGGGCGGATCGAGATCCCCCGCGCGCCACGCACGGTCGAAAATGATTTCGAATACGAGGCGACCGTCGTTGGCGGTCCAGAAGCGGGTCATGTTGCGAAGCAACGACAATCCCTTTCCGCCCGAGGATCCTGCATCGCCACTTAAGCCATGACGACGTTTTGCAGGGAAAAGCGAAACGGGGTGGAAGTGGCATCGCCGCCGCCGCCGCTCATCACAATGTCCGCGCTGGCCAAGCCGAGCAAGGACAGTTCAGTTTTAACGGTGGAAAGCACTTGCGGATCGATCGCTTGCCCTTCCGAAACCGCCGACGCCGTACCCACCCACAGCGACGGCTTGAGCTGGAAGACCGCCATCTGCTGCGGCTGAACGCCTGCCTTGATGGCGAGCAGTCGGCCATCGCGTAAGACATTGGCGGTAATACGGGCATACGGTAACGCGTTGCGAACATGAACTTCGCCAGGTGCGGCTTCCGCAGCCCCGAGCGCAACCGCACAGTCGGAGCTATTGTGGCCGACCACAAAATATTGCGCGTCCCAGCCCGACACCGGACCGGCCGGCACCCCGGCTTCATCGGTTGCGACGACTTCTATGGCAGGGGGGAAAATAAAACGATGTGTTCGGCCCGGCGCACAGTCCGCAATCACCTTCCAGGCGATCGGCGCGTCGTCCGCCATGCTCGCAAGGTTCTTCTGGAAGAGAACAACGGCGGACTTGTTCGCATCGTTGGAGTTATTGACGAAATTCAGCTCTATCGCCACCGCGCTTCCCCAAATCGCCACTCGACCGCCGAGCGCCCGCAGCCTTCACGCTGCGGAACCGCGAAGAACGCGACCCGTCGACCAGTAACAGAGGCATCGGGCGAATTATCCATGTCGGAACCCCTTCCCTCGTCCGGACAATCAGCCGTTCGAAGAATACGCGATCGAGCAGGACGATCTCGAAATCCTGCGCCTCGATCAGCGCCAGTCCAATTTCTCCGCTCTCCGCACCGGTCATCGTCGCACCAGCGACATCGAGCATGTCCTTCACGACGCGCCGATTCATCGGGTCATCTTCGATGAACAGAATGTTCACCGGGAGCACTCCACTACGGAATCACGAGAGTAAAAATACGCCATGGTGTGCATCTCTATCGTTTCATGCCGCTTGCGTTACAAGCACCTCCGATGCGGAAACGTCCGATGGCGCGGCATTTCCAAACATCGCGGCCGCCAGCGCCGCACCCGCGATAGGCTTGGCAATGACGCGGTCAATACCCGCCGACGCAAAGCGTGTGCAATCTTCGATATCCGGCGCGCGCCATAGCAACGTCGTGACCGCCCCGGTCGCCCCCAGCGCTGCCAGGCCCAGGTCGACATCGCTCTCCGCCTGCACCGTCGCATCGTCGATCAGAACACGGGTGACCCCGCCTTGCGCGATCCGGGCGACCGCTTCCTCCACGCTTGCTGCAAACAGCACCGTGCCCGCGCGCGCTTCCAGGACTGCGCGCAACATACTGCGCGAGATCGGATTGCGATCGAGGATCAGCAACGCTTCTGGCGTGGCAGCGGCCGAGGCCGTCTCGATCGTCGGAGCCGCTGCCAGCGCCAATGGCAGCGAAAGCGTGAACGTCGTACCTGCACCCGGCACGCTCTCCACGGTCACATCGCCGCCCATTGCACGGGCGAGGTTCTGACAGATGGTCAACCCAAGCCCGGTACCGCCATATTTGCGCGTCGTGCCGGCATCGACTTGACGAAACGATTCGAAGATAATGCCAATTTTCTCCGCTGGGATACCGATCCCCGTGTCGCTGACACCGATCCGGAGGGTCGTCCCCTCGGCGGCGGCGCGGACGGTGATCTGGCCGCTCTCGGTAAATTTCAGGGCGTTAGAGAGCAGATTGAAGGCAATTTGCCGCATCCTTGCCGGATCGCCTTCGATGAACTCGGGGCAAGATTGGAGATCGAGAACAAAATCCAGCCCCTTCCCCCGCGCCTGCTCTTCCCAAAGCCGCGAAACGTCGCGCAACATGCCCTTGAGGTCAAAGGGCACATGTTCGATCGTAAGGTTGCCCGTCTCCATCTTCGCGACATCGAGAATGTCATCCACCAGCGCCCGCATCGTCACGCCGGCACTGTGAACCACGCCGATCCGGTCGCGCAGGTGTTCCTCCAGGCCGCGATCGGCCAGCATAACCTGAGTCATGCCCAGGATCCCGTTGAGCGGCGTGCGAATTTCATGACTGGTCGTCGCAAGGAACTCCGTCTTGGCGGCCAATGCCCGGCCAAGCGCTTCGTTGGTTTTTGCCAAATCGACGTTTGCAGCTCGGACTTCGTTGCGGCTGCGACGGATCGTGACCAAGCCAAAGGCAAGCATCGACACGATGATGACGGTCGCCACGGCGAGCCCGCCAAAGATGGTTTGCTGGGTGCGTGCGCGGTTTCGGGCATCTTCGATGTTGCGCAGCAACTGCGCGCGCTTCAGCTTCTCAATTTTCAGTTCCTGGTTCGCAAAATCGAACCGGGCAGCGGCGAGCGCGGTATTGGCAGACGCGGCGAGCTTGGAGGTTTTATCGTCGACTTCTTTCAGAGCTTCCAGATGGACCAACGCCTGAGCTTGATTGTGGGTCTTTTTGTAAATGTCGTATGCGACCAGATGGCCCTCGCGCAGGTCGAGCGTCGAAGTGTTCCCATCGACGTTGACAAAAGCCCGCTCAATCAGACGTTGGGCCTCGGCAAGGTTACCGCGCAATCGCGCTGCCCAAGCCGATAACACCAGGAAATGATTGCGGGAGGTTGCGGCATCCGTTCCGCGATCGGCTTGTAACCCAAGCGCGATGCTGTGCTCGGCGGCCGCGCGCTGACCCGCGAACAATTGCGCCCGCGCGATATTCCGAAGCGTACTCGCCTCCAGTGCCGGCATTTTCAAATCGTGCGCCAGCGCCAGCGCCTTTCGAAAGGCAGTTTGCGCCTGGATAATTTTATTGAAATCCATCAAGCAAATGCCGCGGTTCGTATAAATTGAAAATAGAAGCCGCTGGTCTCCGTGATATATATCGGCCGACTGATCAAAATATCGTAGAGCCGTTTTAAAGTCACCGGCCTCCTGGTAGAGAAAACCGATACTGACGATGGCGATAGCGCGGCTGCGCGCGTCGCCAATATCTCGAAAGATGTTATGCGCCTGTTGATACGCCGACAGAGCCCCCGCGACATCTGCTTTTGCCAACCTCAAGCCGCCACGCGACAGCAATAGATCGCCATAGAGTTTTGTTGGCGAAGCGGGTTTCGCGACAAGTGAAATCGCGCGTTCGATGAGCGGCTCCGCCCGCGCTGTGTCGTTCAGGCGCAGATATGCTTCGCCCTGAAGCCATTGCGCGGTCGCCACGGCCGTATTGCGCCGCGCCATCGCGAGACGCGACGCGACGCCCTCCGCCGCTCTCGCGCGTTCAATCGCGATCAACGGGTCGCCGAACATTTGTGCCTTGGCATCCGCCACCAGCGCGTCGTAGCGGACATCCCATTGCGCCAAGCTCTGCGCAACGGCCGGCCGATCGAGCTCCCACGCGCCGACCGCCATCAGGGATAGCGCCAGGATCAAACGGAACATAAGGTGCCTCATCGCACCCTTACTGTCAGAACAGTCCTTAAATTCGCACTAACTGACCGAAAATCGCGTTCTTAAGCGCTTTTCCAAAACGTAGCAGGCCGCTTAAACATCGATTGCCGGTCATCCTCTGCGGGGCGCGCGCGATATTCGTGCAGGAAACACCGAAAGGCATCGATCGATATCGGGCGGCTGATCAAATATCCCTGCACCATGTCACACCCCATGACCGAAAGCAGCGCCATCGCTGCCTGGGTCTCCACGCCCTCCGCCGTCACCTCCATATCCAGAGCATGGGCGAGATCGATGGTGGAGCGTACGATCAGCGGGTCACGATTGCTGCTGGTCAGCTGAAGCACGAACATCTTGTCGATCTTGAGTTCGCGTGCAGGGAGCTGCTTGAGATAGGCAAGCGAGGACAAGCCGGCACCGTAATCGTCGATCGCAATGACGATACCGCGATCTGCAAAAATCTGAAGATTGGAGATCGCGCATTCGGGATCGCGGATCACAGCCGTTTCGGTAATTTCAAAACCGATTTTTGCCCCACAATTGTGAGTCTTAGCGCATGCCGCTTCTACAAAATGTTTGTCGCTGAGAAGCTGACCCGAAATATTGATGAATATCGTCAGATCGTGTCCATCTGCCGCCAGGACTTTTTGATCCCGGATCACTTCGTCGAGCGTCCAAAGGGTGAGCGCGGAAATTTGCTGCGCCTGCTCCGCAACGGTGATGAAATCCCCTGGGAGAATCAGGCCACGATTGGGGTGCTGCCAACGCACCAGCGCTTCCGCGCTGGAGATCCGTTGCTCGCGCACATGCACTTTTGGCTGATATTGCAAGAACATCTCGCCATTCGCGATCGCCGCCGGCATCTCGCGCGTCAGGGTCTGCCGGTCGAAGGTCGGGGTACACACCGATAGATCGCGCAGCACGGGCTGATGCGTCGAACGCGCGTCTTCCAGCGCGCCTTCGGCCTCTTCGATCAACCGCACGGTTTCGATCGTCGCGAGCGGCGCTGCCGCCCCCCCAATCTCGATTTGAAGGGCGTGCGCCTCCCCATCCAAATCGAGCGGGATCTCCGCAACACCCCGCAAAACGTCCACTGCAACCCCGAGAGCAGCGAAACTTGCGCGCTCGAGCGACACCTCGATAGACGTGCGGCTGACGATCATGGTCGAGCTATCGGGTAGAACCGCCGCGATCCGACGCTCGAGATCCAGGGCGAGACTATCCGCCCCCACACGCCCGAACTTACGACGAAGGGCGGAGAAGTTCGCGATCTCGACGAGGCACACGATTTGCCACGTGTTTGAAGGATCGCCGCGGGGGGCGATGTCGATGCCCGATTGCACGAGGCCACCAGGTGCGTCTGACGCACTTTTTCGCCGCCCCGGAGGGCGACGCGGCGGATAAGGGGGTTGCACGGCACGCACCATGGATTTCGAGGTAAACGTGAGCAATAAACGAACCGTTAAACGTCCCGCTTCCGTCGCACCCTTCGCGGAAACGCGATTGCATTATCGTTAAGATTCAATTAATAACCCGAAGCACCCAACTGGGTGTGTAAGGGAGAAAATGTGATGTTGAGCTTCATCCTTGATGTGGTTTACGGCGAGGGCAGCCGCCCCTGGTAAATCGTTCCGTCGACCCGATGCGGGATTGATCCGTTCGATATTTGAGTAGGTTAACTCAGTATCGGGTCGATATTTTTGCAAAGATTGCCTGAAACGCCATCGCAATGTGCGCTGGCCGCGATGTCCGCAATGTGTCCCGATTCGGGAATGCATGTGCGCGGTGCGAACCGTTCGAGACAAACCGCAAAAATAAATGACAACGCTGGAACATCGTTGCAGGTTGGTCGCTACGACATCGCCTCAACCAGCCGTGCCATGAACGCCGCACCCCGTTCAAATTGCGCCACCTCCAGATATTCGTCCGGCTGGTGCGCTTGCTCGATTGAGCCCGGGCCACAAATCACCGTAGAAAATCCCGCACCTTGAAATTGGCCGGCTTCGGCCGCGTACGGTACAGCTCGCGCCGGCCCATTGTCGCCAGCCAGGCGTCGCGCGAGCGTTTCCGCGGCCCCTTCCGCCTCGGGCGCGAAGGAGGGCGTTGCGGACCGCCGCACGACCGACACACCCGCATCCGCGAAGCGCGCGCGCAACGCACCGTCCTCCCGTGCGCATGCCTCCAGAAAAGGTGCCATGATCGTGTCCGGATCCTGCCCCGGCGGTGTGCGCAGATCGAACACAAAGCTGCATTCGCGGGCGAGGATATTGACCGCCGTCCCGCCCTGCATCAGCCCGATCGTAAGGGTCGCGTGCGGCGGGTGATAGAGCGATGCGGGGTTGTCATGTCGTTCGAGCGACTCTGCCAGGTCCCGCAGTTGCGCCATGAGCCCCACCGCAACCATGTTGGCCGACACGCCAAGGTGCGTCAGGCTGGAATGCGCTTCATGCCCCTTCACCGTCACTCGCCAGGTCGAAATACCTTTGTGACCGCTGACCACCTCCATATTGGTCGGCTCGCCCACAATCACGGCAAGCGGTGCGGGCAACTCGGAGACGAGTTCGCGAATCATCGACGGGGCACCCAGGCACCCAACTTCTTCGTCGTAAGAGAAGGCCAGATGCAACGGCCGCGCTACATTTCCGTTGGCGAAGCGTGGCACCACCGCCAGCGCAAGCGCAAGGAAAGCCTTCATGTCGCACGTCCCGCGACCGTAAAGCCGCTCACCGCGCTGGGTCAGTATGAACGGATCGCTGGTCCATGCCTGTCCGTCGACAGGGACGACGTCGGTATGGCCGGAGAGCACCACGCCACCCGCCACCGCCGGGCCAATCGTCGCATAGAGATTGGCCTTGGTCTGGTCGGCATTTGAGACGCGTCGGCTGGGCACGCCGTGACGGCGAAGGACATTCTCAACATACCCGATCAGCGCAAGATTCGAATCACGCGAGGTCGTGTCGAAACCGATCAGCGCTTCCAGATGCCGCAAACCGGCGCTTTTCAGGTCATCGCTCGTGGTCATATCACGCACCTTAGGCGCGCCCGTACGTGCTTGCCAATCACCCGGCTGCGGCATCCTCCCATCCGCCGCCAATCGCCTTGAACAGCGCCGCACTGTCCTGCCGCAGTTGCGCATCGCTGGCGACCAGTTGCTCGCGCGCGCTGAGCACCGCGACCTGCGCATCGATCAAGCTGTTCTGCGCGACGAAGCCGGTGCGGTACTGCGCCTCGACCGCCCGCGCTGTCGCTTGTGCGTCCGTGACCGCACGCCGCAACGCGGCGTTACGACGACGCTCGGCGTCGATGCGGGCGAGCGGATCCTCGACATCGCGCAACGCGCCAAGCACGGTCGTGCGATAGCGCAGATACGCCTGTTCCCGGTCTTCCTTGCGCAGGCCCACTGTTGCCTTGCGCCGCCCCCAATCCAGCAAGGGAAAGGTTATCCCCCCTACCCCCGTCGCCTGGATGCTATCGCCCGACACGAGCGATCCGAGCGAGGTCGAGATCAGTTGCGCCATCCCGGTCAGCTTGAATTTCGGGTAGAGGTCCGCCACCGCCACGCCAATGTCTGCGGTTGATGCCGCCAATTGGCGCTCGGCCGCCCGAATGTCGGGGCGGCGGCGCAACAGATCCGACGGCAACCCGGCCGGAACGACCGGAGCCGTCGGCAACGCGGGAAGCGGCCCGGTCAACTCCGCCGTGAGGCTTCCCGGCTCGGTGCCAAGCAGGATGCCGAGTGCATGAATCCGGACCCGGACATCCGCTCGTAGCGGCTCCAACCGGGCCTCGATGCTGGAGATCGATTGCTGCTGCCGTTTCACGTCGATCTGTGGGCTCAACCCGACTCTGGCAACGTTGTTCGCTATCTCCAGTGCACGCCGCTGCTGCCCGAGTTCGTCCTCGACCACGGCAATCTGTGCCTGATCAAGCCGTAGCGCGAAATACGCCTGGGCGACCTCGGCTCCCAAGGTGACGGCGGCATCGCGCTGCGACCAGATCGCCGCGTCGGTCCGTGCCAGGGCCCCCTCGACGCCGCGTCGCCCGCCGCCGAACAAATCGATCTCCCAACTCGCATCGAAGCCGGCGGCATAGGTGGTGATCCCGCTACCGGGCAGCGCAATGCCGCCACTCGAACTGCCGCTGTTGCTGCCACCGCCGGAAAAGAGGCTGGCGAGGGACGAGAATCCGGCATTCTTGCTGAATTCGACATGCGTCACATTGCCCGTGGCATCGACGGTGGGCTTGCCCACGGCATGCGCCGCGATCTCATCCAGGCGCGCCTGCCGCACGCGCGACGCCGCGATCGCGATCGTCGGGCTGTCCTTCAGCGCCCGTTCGACCAGCGTCGTCAGCGTGGAATCGCCAAAGGCCGTCCACCAATGGGCGGGGTCGATCGTCGCGCCCGGCACACCGGTCTGCAGCTCGGCAAAGGCAGCAGGGACGGGCATCGTCGGCGCATGATAATTGGGGCCGACGGTACAACCGCCAAGCAAGGTCGCGCCGAGCAGCGCCGCCGTAACGAGAGAGCGGGTCAATGGGCCATGCCTCCACCACCGCCACCGGATTTGCCGGAGCGCATAAAGAAAACGACGGGCGCGACGCACAGCACCACGACCATCAACGAGTGAAACACGTCGAGAAAGGCAAGCATCGCCGCCTGCCGCTGCACCTGGCTGTAGAGCACGGCGAGCGGCGTAATGGTGTCCCCCGGCCCGCCAAACGCGCTCCCGGCCTTGGCCAGCCAGTCATTATAATTCGGGTTCAGCGGATTAAGGCCGTTAACCAGATCCGACTGATGCCGCTGCAGGCCCGATGCCAGCATCGTCTGCGACGCCGAAATGCCGATCGATCCGCCAAGATTGCGTGCCACGTTGAGCATGCTCGACGCTTGCGCGGTCTTGTTCTGCGGCAAGCCGACATAGGCCACTGCGCTGATCGGCACGAACAGGAAGGGCAGCCCCATTGCCTGATACAGGCGCGCCACCCCGGCATCGAGGAAGGTGATGTCGGCGTTGAGATGCGTCATGTTCCACAAGGCGAAGGCCTGAACGAGCAATGCCGGAAACAGCAACAGCCGGACATCGACCACCCCCGACAGCCGTCCGGCAAACGGCACCGCGACCAGCGTCGCCACCCCGCCGAAGGTCAGCGCCAACCCGGCCTGGAACGAGGTATAGCCAAGCACCTGCTGCAACATTTGCGGGATCAACTGGGTGGTGCCGAACAGGATCATCCCGGTCACGCCCATGACCAGCAACGTCAACGAGAAATTCCGGCTTTTAAGGAGCTTGAGGTCGAGCACAGGCTCGGAATGATGCGTTTCCCAAAAGCCGAGCGCGATCAGGGATACCGCCGAAATCGTCGTGGTCGCGATGATCAGGCTGCTCGCGAACCAGTCCTCCCGCTCGCCGCGATCGAGCGTGAGTTCGAAGAACCCCAGGCCGAGTGCGATGAGGATGATGCCGATATAGTCGACCCTGATACCGCGCTGAAGCAATTTCGCGCGATCATCCTTGATCGCCTTGGGTTCGTCGACAAACACGTTGACGAGAAACAGCGACACGATGCCGATCGGCACGTTGATGAGAAACACCCAATGCCAGCTGGAATTTTCGGTAATATAGCCGCCCAGCGTCGGCCCGAGTACCGGCCCGACCACGACGACGATCGCAAACGCCGCAAAGGCCATTCCGCGCAATCGCGGCGGGAAGGTATCGGCAAGCATCGATTGCTCGACAGGGGCCAGTCCACCGCCCCCAATACCTTGCAAGACGCGCGCTATGACGAGCGTCGAGAGATTGGGTGCCAGACCACACATGAGCGAGGACAGCGTGAACAGCGCTATCGAGATCATGAAATAGCGCTTCCGCCCGATCACATCGGACAGCCAGCCACTGATCGGGATGATGATCGCGTTGGCGACAAGGTAACTGGTCAGCACCCAGGTTGCCTGATCGTTCGAAACCGACAGGCCGCCCGCGATATGATCGAGCGCGACGTTCGCGATCGATGTGTCGAGCACCTCCATGAAGGTCGGGATGGAGATGATCGCGACGATCAGCCACGGGCTCAAACTGCCCGCTGCGGACCGGGTCGGATCCCATCCGTCCGCGCGCGCTGCGGCGCTCGCCATCTTAGCGAACCTTGACCGTGGGGATTACCGACATGCCAGGCCCCAGCGGATATTTGCGGGGATCGGGCGCGTTCTTGGTATCGAACTCGATCCGCACCGGCACGCGCTGCACCACTTTGACGTAGTTTCCGGTCGCATTCTGCGGCGGCAGCAAGGCAAATGCTTGGCCCGCGCCGCGCTGGATCGAGTCGACATGGCCCTTGAACTTGACGTTGGGATAAGCGTCGACCTTGATATCGACCGGCTTGCCCGCGGTCATGTCGCGCAGCTGGGTTTCCTTGAAGTTCGCGGTGATCCAGATGTGATCGGGCACGATCGCCATCAATTGCGTTCCCGGCCCGACATAAGAGCCGATATTGACCTGACGGTTGACCACTTGCCCGGCTACCGGCGCGACCAGCCGGTTGTCGCCCAGCGTAACATTGGCCTGCCGTACCGATGCCTGCCGCGCCTCGATCACCGCACGGGCGGCGGCGACCTGACGGCGCGCCACCGCGATATTGGCGCTGGCGCTATCGATCTGCTGGCGTGCCGCAGCCGCTTCCGCTGCAGTGGAGCGCGCGGTCGCCCGCGCCGCATCGAGCTGCTGCCCGGCGACCGCCGCCGGATCAATCCGGCGCAGCGCTTCATAGCGCGCGAGATCCTGCTCCGCCTTGGCGGCGCTGGCGAGCGGGGCTCGTGCCTGCGCGACGGCCTGGTCATGCGTTGCCTGGCTTGCCACGACTTGCGCGCGCGCCTGCTCGAACTGGGCTTCCGCCTGCTTTGCGTTGGCCTCGGCTTCGGCAACCTGCGCCTCTGGCCCGGACGGCTCGATCACCGCCAGCAACTGGCCGCGTTGGACGTGACGGTTATCGATATCGGCAACCGCCTTTAGCGTGCCCGCGACCTTCGGCGCGATCCGAACGATATGAGCGTCGACAAAGGCATCGTCGGTCGATTCATACTGCCGCGCGTCCAGATAATAGAGCACCGCTGCGACCACGATCACCCCGACCACCGGAATGACGATGACCCAGAACAGCGGCTTGCGAAAAATCGACGGCTTCGCAGGTGCTGCGGCCGCCGAGTTATCCTGATCGGCCTTGGCGTCGGGTTGGGGCGTATCGCTCATGAAAGCTCCTGTCGTTCGGCGATCAGCCGGTCGAGAATGGCATCGGTATTGGCTGCGATCCGCGCGCCGAGCGCGGCAATCGCGGAAGCGTCCAGATCGGCGCGCTGCATCAGCTTAAGGACTGTCGCACGGGAGGCACGCAGCGTGACCACCTGCCCAATCACGGTGATCACAGCCACGCGCGCGGTGTCGCCCTCGTCCCGCCCGGTTGCGATCTGAACGAGATTAACGAGCGTTTGGAGCATCGTCCCCATCATCCCGCCGTAGATGCGCTCGAACGCCGCGGTCGGCTCCATCTGCTCGCGCATGATGAACAGCGAGTAAGACGTGTTTTTCTGGCCCGTCATCTTGTCGATCAAGCTCGCAACGATGGCGTGGATCAGCGCACGGGCGGCCGCTGGCGTAATCGCTTCGGGCACCCCGCCGCCCGCCAGATGCGAGAGAGTATCGCCCATTTGCGCAGCGATATGGTCGGCGGCGGCCAGATACAGCCCTTCCTTGCCGCCAAAGTGATAGGTGATCGATGACATGGCCGTGCCCGCGGCGGCGGCGATGCTGCGCGTGCTCGCGCCTTCCAACCCCTTGGTGGCGAACTCCGCGATCGCGATTTCAAGAAGGCGCTGTTGAACCACAGTTGGTCGATAGTTCGTTCGAACGAACAAGGCAATCGGCAAATTGTGCAGCGCCGCAAAAACGCCTCTGCGCGCCTCAGGTTGCGCGGCTCAGGCGGTTATTCGGCTCTGCGCCGCACGGGTGGCCTCAGGAGTCGCAGGATTGGAAAACTCCATCCCGTCATCGACCGATCCATAGCGCAGCGCCAGCAGGTCTCGCGCGTAGTTTTGATGAACCCGCCAAGGTGTCTTGCTGCCCTGTTTCGGGAACTTTTCCATCGCACGGGTCACATAGCCCGAGCTGAAGTCCAGGAACGGCGCTGGCGTCAACGCAGCGTCGCCAACGCGCGGGGTTGCCTGTCGCAACCCGCGCTTCTTCATCGTGTTGAGCAGCCGACAGACATAGGCGCACGTCAGATCCGCCTTCAGCGTCCAGGATGCGTTGGTATAGCCGAACGAGGTCGCCATGTTGGGCACGTCGGAAAACATCATGCCTTTGTAATTGAAGGTTTTCGAAAGATCGACCGGGGCACCGTCGACGCTGAACGTTACGTCGCTCAACAATTGCAGCTCCAGCCCGGTCGCCGTCACCACCACGTCGGCGGGCAGTTCCGCGCCCGATTGCAGGGCGATCCCGTCATGGGTGAAATGCGCGATCGTGTCGGTGACCACCGAAGCCTTGCCACTCTTGATCACCGCGAACAGATCGGCGTCCGGCACCAGACACAGCCGCTGGTCCCACGGATTGTAGCGCGGCGTGAAATGCGTCGCGACGTCGTAATCGGCACCAAGCTCGCCCCGCACCATTTCGATCAAACGCTCCTTGGTCTTTTCCGGGCGTTTGCGGGCGAGGTTGAAGAAGAACATCTGGAACAGCACATTGCGCCAGCGCACGAGACCATACGCCAGTTTTGCGGGCAATTTGGCGCGCAGCCAATTGGCCGTCGCGTCTTCGGCCGGTCGCGACACGACATAGGTCGGCGAGCGTTGCAGCATCGTGACGTGCGCGGCACTCTCCGCCATGGCGGGCACCAGCGTCACCGCGGTTGCCCCGCTGCCGATCACCACCACCTTCTTGCCACTATAATCGAGGTCGGCGGGCCAGAATTGCGGATGGACGATCCGCCCGCCGAAATCCTCCATGCCCGGCCACTCGGGCGAATGGCCGCGCGCGTAATTGTAATAGCCGCTGCACATAAAGAGGAAATTGCAGGTGAAAGCGACCGGCCCGTCCGGCCCGTCCGCCTCGACGGTCCAGCGCGCGTCTGCCGTCGACCAGGCGGCGCGTTTTACGTGATGACCAAAGCGAATGTGACGATCGATACCATAGTCGCGCGCGGTATCGCTGACATACTTCAAAATCGAGGGACCATCGGCGATCGCCTTCGCCTCGGTCCACGGCTTGAACGCATAGCCCAGCGTGAACATGTCCGAATCCGAACGGATGCCGGGATAGCGAAACAGGTCCCACGTCCCGCCCAATGCCGCTCGCCCTTCGAGAATCACATAGCTTCGGTCGGGGCATTGCGTTTGCAAATGATAGCCCGCGCCGATCCCGGAAATTCCCGCACCGACAACGACGACGTCGAAATGTTCCATGCTCATGATCGCTCTCCGTAGGATACCCGATATTCGATTTTCGGGCCGACGGAAAGAGATGCGTTGCGATCAGAAATCTTTCTTGTAGCGCACCGTGATGTTCGACCCGCCAAACGAGCCAGCTTGCGACAGCACGCTGAGCGCCTTGGTCAACGACACCTCCAACTGCGTGGCGGTGAAGCCGCGTGCATCGGTAATCACCTCCACATAGATGTTGTTGGTGATGTATTTGCCCGCAGCGAGCGACGTGCTGCGCCCGGTAGCGCTGTCCGCCCCGAGAATGCGCAAGCGGTCGATCCCCGCCACCGAGCGCAGCTTGCCAAGCGGATTGAGCCCGCCGCCCGACCCGCGCAACGAATTGAGCGCAGCGGCAAGCTGGATTGCCTGGATCGCCGATAGATTGGTGACCGAACTGCCGAACAGCAACCGGCTGAGCACCTCGTCCTGTGGCAAAGCGGGGGTGGAGTTGAACGCGATTTGCGGCTTCTGGCCCGTGCCCGAGACATCGATCACCACGGTGATGCCGTTGGTGGTGGTCGTGGCACTCAGCGCAATTTGCGGATCGATCAAAGCGCCGCCGTCGAAGCGGACATCGCCCTTGGTAACGTCGAAGCGCTTGCCGGCGAAGGAATAGGTGCCGCGAACGATTTCGAGATTGCCGGTTACGCGCGGGGCCAGCGAGGTGCCGACGACGCGCAAATCCGCCTGCCATTCGGATTCCAGCCCCATGCCAGAGACGAACAACTGGTTGTCGGCACGCACACGTAGATCGAGCTTAAACAGCCCGACCGGTTCGGCGGGCGCGGTTGCCTGGGCATTGGCCTTGGTGATGTCGCTCTTGCGGCGGACGCCGGTCAATTCCGCGACGTCGGCCTGCCCCTGACGGATGATCTCGTAGCGTGCATTCGGGATGCGCAAATCGCCCTTGATCAGCCCGCCATTCGCCTTGCTATTGGTGATCGCGATGGTGCCGGTCGCGGTCGCGCCCAGCGCATCGCTACTGGCGAGCCGCGCGTTGTTGAGCGTCGCGCGCACGTCGATCGGGAAGCCCGCTGCCGCGGAAAATCCGACCGATCCCTGCCCCTGCACGGTCCCCTCGCCCGCCCGCGCCGACAATTGGGTTATCTCCAGCCGATCATTGGTGAAGCGACCCGCGAGCTTCATCTGCGTGAGCCGCGTGCCATAGACTTCGTTGTCATAGGTCAGCGAATCCGCGCGGAGCAGACCGGTCAGTTGTGGTGCATCCACCCTGCCCGCAAAATCGGCCGCGACCGCAATTGGCCCCGACAGTTGCTGGCGCGACAGGCCGGCAAAGGAGAAGAGCACGCCCGAGGGGCCATTGTAGCGGATTCCACCCGACAAGGAGGCCGCCATCAGCCGCTGCGTCCAGTCACTACCGCCACCGAGCGATCCGAGCGTAACCACCAAGCGCCCGATCGTGGTGCCGCCCCGCTGCACGAGCGCACGAATATCGCCGCCATTGCCGTTCAGGCCAATTTGCGTGATCAGATCGACGGGTTCGGATACGCTCGCCAAGCTCGACCGGGTAAACCGCGCGACGCGGAATTGCCCGGCGATGGTCGGCACTGCGGCCCCGCGCGGCTGGGTATAATCGAGCGAGCCCGTTGCGGAACCGCCGAGACCGAGATCCGGCACGATGGCATTGGCGACCGACAGGTCCAGCGCATCGAGCCGCAGTTTGGCAACCAGCCCCGCGCCATAATCGGCAGCAATGCGCGCGCTGCCCTTGTCGAAATCGATCCGCGTCGGCTGGAGATGATAGGTCCCGCGCTCGATCGCGATCCGCGCGGGCGTGCCGGTCTTGAAACCGATGCCGTTGGCCTGGCCCTGCGCCGCGACCAGCCACAAGGTTGGGCTCAGCCGCGCATTGGCCGCAATATGGAACGGCACGCCGTTCGAGCCCGAAGCCACCGCCTGAGCGGTCCCGTTGCCATTGACGTAATGGATCTTCGCGCGCGCGCTCGACAGCACCGCCGCGCCGTAGCGCAAATCGGCGACTTGCGCGTCGGCGATAATCTGCGGCGCATTCGGATAGAGGATCGCCTGTGCGTTGACAATCGCGCGCCCGATGGTGAAATCGACCGCGCCCGGAACCTTGGCGTTGCTCGCGCGGGCGGCGACGTCGACGCGCTGCACCTTGCCCTGCGCGCCAAGCAGCGCGGCACCGCTGATCCCCGATCCGGCAAACTGGACGCGCCCGGCAAACGGCCCGGCGGGAAGTTGCTGCAGCTTGCCGGTAACATCGACCCCCGCGAAGCGTGCCTTGCGGATGTCGATCGCCAATTGGGTGCCGGGGGTTACGTTGAGGTCGGCGGTGAACGGGCCGTATTGCGTGCCCCCCTTGGCGAGCACGGCATAAGACGATCCCGTCCCGCGCACGGTCGCCTCCAGATCGACCAGTCCCACCCCAACGCCGGGGCGCGGCGCGCGCAGCAGCACGACCGGCTTGGTCGCGGTGCCCGTGACGCGGGCGAAGAGCGGGCCATATTGGGCCGAATACGCATCCGCTTCGACCAGCAACGGGCCCTTTGGATCATAGCGCCCCTGCCCACGCGTCACGCGGAACTGCGGCGCGGCCAAATGCAGGTTGCGAAAAGTGACGATGCCGTTCGGGTCGTAGCCGACGTCCGCCGTCACCACCGCATTTCCACCGAGGAAACTGCGCGCGCCTTCGTTGAAGATTTGCGATGTCCTGGCGGCGACGTGGCCGGTGATCCCAAACCCGCCGCTCGCTACCGTTACCAATTTGGCATCGGTGCGCAGCGACACGATGCCGACGCCATCGATCCGGTAATTATTGACCCGCCCGTTAAGAGCACCGCGATACAGTCCGGTCTTGAGATTGGCGACGACCAAGGCAGTCGCGTCGATCTTGTTCGAGCGAATCCGCAAATTGTCGGACAGCAGCGTGTTGCCGGTGACGGCGATATCGCCGTTGATCGCGACATTGTCGAGCAGGCCACCCGCCGCCGCATTGAGCCCTGTGACGCGCGCGGCGCGGGCGGCGAGCGGGACGATGATATGGTCAGCATTCACCCGCGCAAGCCCCGACGCGTAGAGCCGCTCGACCTGCGTCTCGCCAAAGCCCAGCACACCCGCCGTCACGACATAATTGACCGTCGGCGTGGCGAATTTGCCGTCGAGCACCACGCGCGCCGCGACATCGCGCCCGCGCAGATTGGGGGCGATTGCGCCGGGGGTCAGCAACTTCGCATCGACCGCGAATTGGCCGAAACGACTCTCGGCAAGGTCGAGCAAGCCCTTGGCATTCAGCGCCAGCGCATCGGAGCGCAGCGCCCCCGACAGCGTCACCCGTCGCTGGTCGAGCGTGGCGTTGAGCGAGACCTGCACGCGCGGCGCGGTCAGCCGGGCCAGCGGGTTGATCGCACTCGCCTCGGTCTTGGGTGCGCCGCCGGGATACAGGCCCGGATTGGCGAAGCCGCGCACGGTGAAGGTGCCGCTGTTCGCGGTCAGCGCGAGATCGGTGAACGACGCGCCGCCCAGCGTGCCAGTCGCCTTGCCCTGCCATGCCTTCCAGCTACCCTTGCCGCCAATGCTGAAATCGAGCGGTGCCTTCAGCCCGCTCATGCTGGCGACCACCCCCGTTGCCGGGGCAACCAGATGCGCATCGAGGTCGAGCCGGTTCGCATCGGGCACGGCATCGAGCTTAAAGTTCAGCCGATCGCCGCCCGCAATACCGCGCCCGGCCAGCGCGACGACGCTGGCGGTCACTTGCGCACGCCGCTCGGCAATGTGGGTTGCGCCGTCGATCTTGAGGATATGCACCGCCCCCGTCACCGGTTGCGCGAGCACCATCCGCGCGACGGTCAAGCGCCCGATATCGATGTCCAGATCGGGCAGGATTGGCGCATTGGGGTCGCTCGGCACCGCCTTGAACGCCGGGGAGCGTTGCATCGTCACCAGCGCCGCCTGCGCCGAGCGCACATCGATATGGTTGCTGAGATAGGCGAACGGTCGCCAATCGACCGCGATGCGCGGCGCGGTCAGGAACACGCCCTTGGGGTCGCTCACCCGTACATCGGTCAACACCATCGCGCCGTACAGCGATCCCTCGATCCGCCCGACCTTGATGTTGAGGCCAGAGGCCGTGGTGTAGCCGCCCAGCGAATTGGCGATGATCCTGCGCCCAGGTGCGGTGTTGAGCCCAAGCACCAGCACCCCGGCCAGCACGACCACCCCCAGCAGCGCAAGCCCAACCCATTTAAGGGCTCGCTGCCACAAGGGAGGACGGGCGATGACGACTGTCTCTTCGGTCATCAGAAAGCCTGCCCGATGGAAATGTAGAGCGCGATCTTGCCATCGCCCTTGCGCGGGTTGAGCGGCGTCGCGACGTCGACGCGCAGCGGCCCGAAATTGGTGTAGAAGCGCCCGCCAATCCCGGCCCCGAAGCGCAAGTCCGTCGCCTTGGGCAACACGCTCTCATAGGCATTGCCGCCATCGAGGAAGGGCACGATGCCGAAATTGCCGAAGCGATAGCGTGCCTCCAGCGCGAATTCGTTGATCGATCGACCGCCGACCGGATCGCCATTGGGATCGAGTGGCCCGAGCCGTTGATAGCCATAGCCGCGCACCGATCCCCCGCCGCCGCCATAATAGCGCCGCGACGGGGCAAGATCGTCCCGATCCGTCCCGACGATCGACCCGGCGCGGACGCGCCCCGCCAGCACGATGCTGTCGCCGATCGGATAATAGCCGCTCGCTTCTACAAGCGTCCGCGCATACGGCCGCACCGCACCCCGCACCGAAGTTTCCGGACTGAGGTTGAGCTTCAGGCGATACCCCTTGGTCGGGTTGAGCAAGCTGTCCGACCGGTCGAATTCCACCTGCCCGGGCAGCGCCGCGATAAAATAGGTCGCGCGGCGCCGCGCACCGCGCCCGAAATCATAGACGCTTTCGTTGGTGCCAGTCAGTTCGAACCCATAAGCGTAGGTGAACTTCTTCTGCCAGATCGGCGTGGAGTCATACGAAATCCGCCCAGAAAACGTGGTCGTGAAGGCGTCGAAGGCGTCATAATTGGAATGGTCGGCCCCAGCCGTGAAGGTCACCGTCCGGTCGCGCCGTCCGGCGTTTGAGCGGCGGAAGGTGGCGGTGGCCCCTTGCTCCTGCGTGCCCGCCACCGCCGTCACGATCAGCGCGCCTTCGGGTGGGAACAGGTTGCGATGGGTGAACGATCCTTCCAGTCGGATGCCCTGCCCTGTGCTGTAACCTCCGCTGACCGCCACCGAGCGCGGCGGTCCCCGTTCCTGCTGCACCAGCAGGTTGACTGCCTCGGTGCCATCGGGGTTGATATTGCCGGTGCGGACCGGCTCCACCGAAACGGTTGAGAACAAACCTGTCGCCACCAGCGCCGCGCGCAAATCGTCGACCTTGCGATTGTCGTACAACTCGCCGGGCTTGAAGCGAGTCAGCACCCCGACATGCGCCGCGCCGAACGCCAGCCGCCCCTCGGTAGTGAAGGTGCCGAACGAGGATCGCGGACCGACATCGACCGGCAAGGTGTAGTCACCGGTTCCAGCAACGTCATCGAGCAGGATGTCGCGCTGCCCGACCTTGGCAAAGGGATAACCACGCTGCGGCAGGACCAGCGCGACATTGGCTTCCGCGCCCTGCACCCGCTCGGCCTCGATTGCTTCACCGCTGTGCAGCGGGAGCAAACTCTCAACCAATCCGGGCGGAACCGTGGGTGCCGCCTGCACAGCGATCGAGCCAAACTTATATTGCTTGCCCGGTGTTGCCGAAACGATTGCGCGGACCCGTGCGGTGTCTCCGGGAATTTGCTCGATCGTCGAAATCGCGGTGCCGTCATAATATCCGAGCGACTTCATCAAGCGGACCGCGAGATCTTCGTCCTCGCGCCCGCGCGCCGAGACGACGGTGGCATTGGCCGCCTTGCCATCGCCGCCTTTGAGCGCCGACAGGCTGTTGAACTTACCCGCGAGCCCCAACGTATCCAGCCCACGCACGACGGTGTCGTAGCGGATGTCGGGAGCCTTCGTGTCCTTGACGGTCACGTCGACGAGCGGCGTCGAATCGAACACCTGCAACGCCGGCAGCGGCTGCGTCAATTCTGGCGGCACCGTTTCCGCGGGCACCATTGGCGCAGTCGGCGGGACGATCGGGGCAAGCGGCTCCAACGGCGCATTGATATCGCTCGACAGCGGCGGCAGCGCCTTGTCGAACGTGTCGTCAGCGACGATCGGTGGCTCGGTCGACGGGGGCGTGCCCATCTTCGGGGTCGGAACAGGGATTGCGGGCTGCGCCTGCTGCACGCCGCCAGCGGCTACAGCAATCAGTCCCGTTGAAAATAACAGCAAACCCAAAACCCGCGCTTCCCCGCTTCATGTCAGAGGGTCTCGCGAATCCAGCCCCCGCTTTCCCGTCTAACGCGCCAAGCGGAATAGGTTTCCCTAAACCGCCTTCGCCCGCAACCGATAGGCGTGGAGCAACGGCTCGGTATACCCGTTGGGCTGGGAAATCCCTTCGAACACCAACGCACGCGCCGCCTGCCAGGCGAGGCTTTCAGGGTGTCCGCTCATCGGGCGGTACAGTGGATCATCGGCATTTTGCGCATCGACCTTCGCCGCCATGCGCGCAAAGGCGGCATCGACGTCTTCGGTCGTCGCAACGCCGTGCAACAGCCAGTTGGCGATGTGTTGTGAGGAAATCCGCAGCGTCGCGCGATCCTCCATCAGGCCGATATCGTGGATGTCGGGCACCTTCGAACACCCCACCCCCTGATCGATCCAGCGCACGACATAGCCGAGAATGCCCTGCGCATTATTGTCCAGCTCGGCACGGACTTCCTCGGGCGTCCAGTTACGACCGACCGCGACCGGTACGGTCAGCAGCGGCGTCAGCCCCGGCACCGCTTCCCTGGCGATCTCGCGCTGCCGCGCAAACACATCGACCTTGTGATAGTGCATTGCGTGCAGTGTGGCCGCCGTCGGCGACGGCACCCAGGCAGTATTCGCCCCGGCCATAGGATGGCCGATCTTCTGCGCCATCATATCCGCCATGCGATCCGGCGCGGCCCACATGCCCTTGCCGATCTGCGCCCTGCCGCTCAGCCCCGCCGCCAGCCCGATGCGGACGTTGCGATCCTCATAGGCCTTGATCCAGTCGCTCGATTTCATCTCGGCCTTGGGGATCATTGGCCCTGCGCGCATCGCGGTGTGCATTTCGTCGCCGGTGCGATCGAGGAAGCCGGTGTTGATGAAGACGATCCGGTCCTTCACCGCTGCGATACAGGCGGCGAGATTGGCGGAGGTGCGGCGCTCCTCGTCCATCACGCCAACCTTGATCGTGTGCCGCGTCAGGCCCAGCAGATCCTCGACCGCATCGAACAAGGCGTTGGTGAAGCTGCATTCGGTCGGCCCGTGCATCTTGGGCTTGACGATATAGACCGATCCCGCGCGGCTGTTGCGGAACGCGCCCAGCCCACGCAGATCGTAGAGTGCGATCGTGCTGGTGACGATCGCGTCGAGGATCCCCTCGGGCGCATCGCCGCCATCGGCGAGGCGGATCGCGGGCGTGGTCATCAAATGCCCGACATTGCGCACGAACAACAGGCTGCGCCCGGGGAGCACCAGCCCGTCATCATAGACGCGATCGGGGTTGAGCCGCCGCGTGACGGTCTTGCCGCCCTTTTCGAACGCCTCCGCCAGATCGCCCTTCATCAGCCCAAGCCAATTGGCATAGGCCGCAACCTTGTCCTCGGCATCAACCGCCGCGACCGAATCCTCCAGATCGCAAATCGTGGTCAGCGCGGATTCGAGGATGACGTCAGCAATCCCGGCCCGGTCCTCGCGCCCGATCGGATGATTACGATCGACCACCACTTCGATATGCAGCCCGTGGTTTACGAACAACCACGATGCGCCCTTGCGCCCGACCAATTGCGCCGGATCGCGCAAGACCGGCTCGGCCTCGTGCAAATCCGCCCAGGAGCCAGCCGCCAGCGGCACAGCCTCATCGAGAAACGCCTTGACCGCTGCGACCACTTGGCGACCGCGCACCGGATCGTAGCCGCCCGGCACCGCCATGCCCGGCAGAGCATCGGTGCCGTAAAAGGCATCGTACAGGCTGCCCCAGCGCGCATTGGCGGCGTTGAGCAGGAAGCGCGCATTCAGGATTGGCACGACCAGTTGCGGCCCGGCCATCGTCGCCACCTCGGCGTCGACATTTTCGGTGCCGATCGTGAACGGCGCAGGTTCGGGCACGAGATAGCCGATCTCGCGCAGGAACGCCTCGTCCACCGGTTCGCCCGCCTGATAGCGCGCGTCGATCTGCGCCTGCAGTACATCGCGCACGCCAAGCAGGGCGCGGTTTTGCGGGGCAAACGCATCGTAAATCGCCGCCACGCCCTGCCACCAGCCACCAGGCTCGATTCCGAGCCCGGGAAGTACGCGCTCCTCGATGAAACCAGCCAGCGGCGCTGCGACCGAGAGTCCGGCGCGGTCGAGCATGGCGGGGACAGGCGTAGCGGTCATGGGAACATCCTCCTGAAAAGCAGCACGGCCTGGGGAGGGCTATCCGGCGCTTAGGCCACCAGCCCCCCGCCCTTCAACCCCCATCGTTCAACCGCGATCCGCATCGAAGGGAGCCGCCGACGCCTCGATCCGGTCAAGCATCTCGCGAAAACTGGCGATTTCTTTCGCGGAAAAGCCTTCAAAGACTTGCGCTTCCAACTCGAGCGCCTTGGGCGCGACATCCTCGTACAGCGCCCGCCCGGTGCTGGTCAGCATCAGCAGATGCGAGCGCTGGTCGCCCGGATTGGGCTTCCGCGCGACCAGTCCGCGCTCGACCAGCGCGGTCGCAGCGCGGCTGACCGTCACCTTGTCCATCCGCGTCGCCACCCCCAGCGCTTGTTGGGTAATGCCGTCATGCTCGGCGATGATCGCAATCAGCCGCCACTCCGGAATCTTGAGACCAAACAACGCCTGATATGCACTCGCAATTGCCGCCGATACGCGGTTGGAGGCGATCGACAACCGATAGGGCAGGAATTGGTCGAGCTTCAGGCCGGTCACGCCGCGTCCTCGGCGATCGGCACCCCGAACAGCACCTCGCCGTGGAAAAGCGTAAAAACCGCCAGCACGACCAGGACCGCCGATGCGATCCACAATCCACCAAAGCCAAGCAGCGGGAAGGTTGCTGCCCCCGTGATCGCCCCCCCGACCAATCCGATCCACAAATAGAAATGCGGCAGCCACACCCAGCGCGGGCCGCCAAGCACCGCCGCCGCCAACCTTTGCCCCAGTTTGACCAGCGTTCCCGTCATATAGGTCAAGCCGAGCCGCACCTCGCCATCCTCTTCAAACACGGTATTCTCCGCGCCCATCGCCAGCGCCATGAGGCCGGCCGCGCTCCAGACCGCACCGAATTGCCCTGCCGTTCCGGCAAGCGCGAGCAAGAGCGCCATCCAAGCCAAAATCAGCGGGTGACGATACCGCCCCGCCATGCGACCGATCATCGACCCGATCACCACACCGCCGACAAAGGTCGCGATCAATTGCAGTGCAAACAGCGCCGCCGCGTGATGCTGCGCAACGCCGACCGCAAGCCGGGTCGAATTGCCGCTCATGAACGACACGAAAAAGCCGCCAGTCGCGATAAACCCGATCGCATCGACAAAGCCCGCCAGGGCGGACAGGCAGACGGCAAAGCTGCGTTGGCGGGCATCGTAACGGATCACCGGCTTTGTGTATCGGGCCAACGCGGCCCCGTCATCCCCCGCTGGACGTTCGTCGCGATCACAGGTATAGTTTCATTTGTTACCAGTTTCGCCGGAGCACAGACCGATGACGACCCATGCGACCAAGCCTGAAAACCCGATGGGCCTTAACGGCTTCGAATTCGTCGAATTCACCTCGCCCGATCCGGAGGCGCTGGCCGACTTGTTCGTGAAGATGGGCTTTACCCATGTCGGTACGCACAAATCGAAGAATGTCCGGCGCTATGCGCAGGGCGACATCAACTTTCTGCTGAATATGGAGGATGCGGGCCAGGTCGCGGGTTTCCGCAACGCGCACGGCCCCTCGGCCAATGCGATGGCCTTCCGCGTTGCCGACGCCGACGCCGCCTTGAAGCTGGCGCTGGAGCGCGGCGCGACGGCGGTTACCGGCGCGCACGGTCCCGGCGAGCTCGACATTCCGGCGATTGAGGGGATTGGCGGGGCCAACCTCTATCTGGTCGACAAGCATGGCGGCGAGACGATCTACGACACCGATTTCGTCCCGACCGGGGAGACCGCCGACGACCATAGCGTTGGCCTGCACACGCTCGACCACCTGACGCACAATCTGCAGCGCGGGCGGATGGACTATTGGGCGAACTATTACGAGCGTATCTTCAACTTCCGCCAGATCCGCTATTTCGACATCGAAGGCCAGGCGACGGGCCTGTTCTCGAAAGCGATGACCGCGCCCGACGACAAGATCCGCATCCCGCTCAACGAAAGCCAGGACGAGCATTCGCAGATCGAGGAATTCATCAAGGATTATAAGGGCGAAGGCATCCAGCATCTGGCGCTGGCGACCGACGACATCTTCGCCACGGTCGATGCACTGCGCGCCAATGGCATCCGCTTCCAGACGACGCCGCAGACCTATTTCGACCTGATCGACAAGCGCTTGCCAGGCCACGGCCATGACGTCGCCGAAATGCGCAAACGCGACATCCTGATCGACGGCGCGCCCGAAACGGGTGGCGGGCTGCTGCTGCAGATCTTCACCGAGAATATGGTCGGCCCGATCTTCTTCGAGATCATCCAGCGCAAGGGCAATGACGGCTTTGGCGAGGGCAATTTCAAGGCGCTGTTCGAGAGTATCGAACTCGACCAGATCCGCCGCGGCGTGGTGCCGGGCAAGGTCGAGGCGTAAAACTTTCTCCCTCGCCCCTGGACAGGGGCGAGGGATACCGCAGCTTGGTCCCGCTTCTTCAGCGGGGCCTAGCGAAGGTTGGGAGAGGGGTCGATCGCGCGAGGCCGCACACTTTGCCGCCCCTCTCCCGAGCTTCGCTAGGCAGCAAGCTGCCAAGCTGCGCTACCCTCTCCCCGCCAGGGCGAGGGAGAAAGGGAGATGATGACCCACTACATGACCGGCTTCGGCAACCATTTCGCCACCGAGGCCGTGCCCGGTGCCCTCCCCCTTGGCCGCAATTCGCCGCAACGCCCGGCGTTCGGCCTCTATGCCGAGCAGTTGAGCGGCACCGCCTTCACCGCGCCGCGCCACGAAAATCGCCGGTCGTGGCTCTATCGCTTGCGGCCGTCCGCCGCACATCCGGCGTTCACGCGCTATGACGGCGCGCCGTTGTTCACCGCAGCCCCATCGGACGCCCCGCTAGCGCCCAATCGCTTGCGCTGGGGGCCACTCGACGGCGTGGATGCCGACTGGCTCGATTCGCTCACCACCATGATGGTCGCGGGCGATGGCGCGCGCACGCAGACCGGCGTCGCGATGCACCTCTATCGCTGCACCAAGGACATGGTGAACCGGGCCTTCGTTTCGGCCGATGGCGAAGTGCTGATCCTGCCCGAACAGGGCGCGCTAACGCTGCTGACCGAATTGGGGCGGATCGACGTCAAGCCGGGCGAGATCGCGCTGATTCCGCGCGGCGTGCGCTTCCGCGTTACCCTGCCCGATGGCTCCGCACGCGGCTATGTCGCCGAGAATTACGGGGCACCGTTCCGCCTGCCCGATCTCGGGCCGATCGGTGCCAACGGCCTAGCCAATCCGCGCGATTTCGAAACGCCGGTCGCCTGGTATGAGGATGTCGAGGGCGACTATCAGCTCGTTCAGAAATTCCTCGGGACGCTGTGGGAGACCAATCTCGGCCGATCGCCGCTCGACGTGGTGGCATGGCACGGCAATTACGCGCCGTGGAAATATGATCTGGCGCACTTCAACACGATCGGCAGCATCAGCTTCGATCACCCCGACCCCTCGATCTTCACCGTGCTGACCTCGCCCAGCGACATGCCCGGCACGGCCAATGTCGATTTCGTGATCTTCCCGCCGCGCTGGCTGGTGGCGGAGGACACCTTCCGCCCGCCCTGGTTCCATCGCAACACGATGAGCGAGTGCATGGGGCTGCTGCGCGGCGCGTATGATGCCAAGGTCGGCGGCTTCGTTCCGGGGGCACTGTCGCTGCACAATCAGATGAGTGGGCACGGGCCGGATGTTGCGAGTTGGCAAGGCGCGAGCGCAGCCCATCTCATTCCCCAGAAGCTCAGCGACACGATGGCGTTCATGGTCGAAAGTCGCTGGGTGTTCCGACCGACCGACTTTGCGCTCGAGACCAGCGCGCTCGATGCCGATTATGATGCGGCGTGGGGCGGCTTTCCCAAGGCGATACTTCCCTGATGACTTGATCCCGATCAGTAGCATTTTCGGGAACTTAGCGGGAGGTTTGCTCGTCTTGACGAACATGCCAACGCCCATCACCCCCCTATTTCCCTGGCAGCACCGCGCGCAGGGCGACTTTCAGGCTCTGCTCGACGCGCATGTCGCGGCGGCGGATTTTCCCTGTGTCGGCGCAAAAGCGGCGCTCGCCAAGGGCACTCTGTCGGTGCTGGCGTGCGACCGGATCGACAGTGCATGGGACGATTTGCGCATCCATGATGGGTTGCTGCATTTTGCCAAGGCCTATCGCGAGCAGCCAAGCCTGTTTCGCAGCTTCGCGGTGATCTTCGACGGACCCGACACTCTATCCGAGGAAGCGTTCGAAGCGGCACTGTGGGAGCGTGCGCAATCCTTGTCGGATAAGGACGTCTGGCGCGGCCAGGGCTATGATCGCGCGGTAAGCGCCGATCCGGAAAGCGCGCATTTCTCGCTGAGCTTTGGCGGCGAAGCGTTCTTCATCGTCGGGCTGCACCCGCGCGCCAGCCGCCCGGCGCGCCGCTTTGCGCGGCCGACCATGGTGTTCAACCTGCACGACCAGTTCGAGACGCTGCGGGCGCAAGGCCGCTATGAAGGCATGCGCGAGAAGATCCTGGTTCGGGACGAAGCCTTGGCCGGATCGCGCAACCCAATGCTCGCGCGGCACGGCGACGCGAGCGAGGCGCGGCAATATAGCGGGCGCGCGGTGGAGGATGGCTGGAAGTGTCCATTCCATTATTCGGGATCGCCCGAATGAGCGCCACGATCGAAATCCCCGAGCGCAGCGGCACGGCTTTCCGTCTTGCCAAAGGTGACACTCTGACGGTGATCGATCCGCGCGGGCGTCAGGTGGCCGATCTGCTCGCCTTTAACGCTAGCGACCTCGACGAGGTGATCTCGTCGGGACGGACCCTCGATTATGCCGAGACGATCTATCTGACCACCGGGCACATGCTCTATTCCAATCGCTCGCAACCGATGTTGGAGATCGTCGCGGATACGGTCGGGCGGCATGACTTCCTGCTGACGCCGTGTTCGCACGACACCTTCGCCCATTTCTACCCTGACCTGCCAACGCATCGCGGTTGCTTCGGCAATCTTGCCGAAGCGCTGGCACCCTATGGCATCACGCCCGATCGCATCCCGGTGGCGTTCAATTGCTTCATGAACGTGCCGGTCGACGGTGCCACAGGGAAGCTCGAAGTGCTGCCGCCGATCAGCCAGGCGGGCGACCATATCGTGTTCCGCGCGGCGATGGACCTGGTCGTCGGCCTCACCGCCTGCTCGGCCCCTGCGAGCAATGGCGGAAGCTTCAAACCGATCCACTACCGGGTGGACACGGCTTCCGTCACTTCATCTGCCGCTTGACGCTGGCCATCGTCGCCTTGCCGTAGGGCGGCTTGAGCCCGGCGAGTTTCGCGACGTCGAGCTTGGCTTGTTTGAACACCGCTTTGCCGTGGCTGAAGGTCTTGAAGCCGTCAAAGCCGTGATATGAGCCCATGCCCGATGGCCCGATGCCGCCAAAGGGTAGCTCTTCCATCGAGACATGGAAGACCACGTCGTCGAGCGTCACACCGCCGGAAATAGTACGATCGAGGACCGTGCGACGCTCGCTCTCATCTGGCCCGAAATAATAGAGGCCGAGCGGACGGTCGCGGCGATTGACCTCGGCGATCGCGCTGTCGATGTTAGTATAGCGCCGCACCGGCAGGATCGGTCCGAACAGTTCCTCCTGCATCACGATCATGTCGTCGGTTGCGTTGCGGACGATGTGGAGCGGCATCTTGCGCGCGTTGGACCCGGCGAAATCCTCATTGGCGGGGTTGACCGTCTCCACCGTCGCGCCCTTGGCGCGGGCATCGGCGACCCAGTCCTGCAGGCGCTGGTGGTGGCGGTCGTTGATGATGGCGGTGTAATCGGGGTTGGCGAGCAAAGTCGGGTACATGCTCGACACCGCCGCTTTCAGCCCGTCGACCACGGCTTGCTCCTGCGCCTCGGGCACCAGCATGTAATCGGGCGCCAAGCAGATTTGCCCGGCGTTGAGCATCTTGCCGATCGCCACGCGCTCGGTTGCGCGCGCGATGTCGGCGTCCTTGCCAATGATAACGGGCGATTTGCCGCCCAGTTCCAGCGTCACCGGCGTCAGATTGTCGGCAGCGGCGTGGAGGATATGCCGCCCGATCCCGGTCGCGCCGGTGAAGATCAGATGGTCGAAGGGCAATTCGGAAAAAGCCTTGCCCACCTCCGGCCCGCCGCTGAAGAACGCCAGTTCCTCGATCGCGAAATATTTGGGGCTCACCTCTTCGAACGAGGCCGCTGTGCGCGCGGTGAATTCGCTGGTCTTGACCATCGCGCGGTTGCCGGCCGCGAAAATGCCAGCGATCGGCCCCATCACCAGATTGACCGGGAAATTCCATGGCGCGATCACCCCGACCACGCCCTTGGGCTGATATTCGACCCAGGCGCGCGCGCCGAGCAGCCCCAGCGGAAATTGCACCGCGCGATTGTCGCGCCGCGTCCAGCGATCGAGCGATTTGATGGCGTGTTTGATCGGAGCGATCGATGCCGCGATATCGGTCAGCATCGATTGCTCGCGGCTGCGATGCCCGAAATCCTCGCTCAGCGCATCGCAAAAGGCAGCGGCATTGTCGGCGATCATCGCCGCCGCACGCGCGAGGCGATCCTTGCGGACCGCCAGACCAACCGGGAGTTCGGCCATGAACGCCGCGCGTTGCCGCGCCAGCACATCCTGCATCGTCATCCTCATCCCCTTTTGGAGTGTTATCGTATCACGTCGCGCAGCCGATCAAACCTCCGACCGGAACCACTACCGTATCCTGCCCGGCGCGATCGAGCTGCAACAAGCCTTCGGTCACCACCGCGCCACCGCTGATCGATTCGCGCGTCTCGATCTTCATCGTCAGCTTCGCAGATATCCCGGCGGCACCATAGTCATTGCTCTCGCCAAAGCCGAAGCCGCCCGCCCCGGTCTCGCCATTGCGATCGAGATCGGTGATCGTCCCGCCGATCGACAGACGCAGGCGCGCCGGATCGGCCTGCGCCATCGCCACCAGCGCACGCGTGCCGCTCGCCGTCCATAGATAGGCGGCGCAGCCCTTGGCCGGGAGATCCTGCCGAGGAATGGCCCCAAGCGGCAGACCATCGATCGAGGACGGCAGCGGAGTCGGCGTCGGCGCGCTTTGCGGAGCGGCAGCGAGCAGCAACGGCGCGAGCGGGAGAAGCGCTTTCATGCGGCCAAACCTAACAGGAACAGCCACGCCGGGTAAGCCGCGATCGCCAGCAGCGCGCCGAACGGCAACCGATCGCCAAGCGATGCGGCGCGCCCGCGCATCATCCCGAACAACACCACCGTCAGCCCGGTCAGCGCCGCGAGCAACACCACCACCGGCAACATCCGCCAGCCAAGCCACAGCCCGATCGCGCCGAGCAGCTTGGGGTCGCCGCCACCCAGCCCGTCGCGGTGGCGCAGCGCCTTGTAACCCGCCCCGACCATCCACAAGGCGGCAAATCCGCCGACGCCACCGATCACGCGTTCGGTAAGCGTCGGCTCAACCCCCAACAGGCCGGTCGCAAGCCCCGCCCCTGCCAGCGTCGCGGTCAGCGCATCGGGCAACCAGAATTCAGCAATGTCGAGTGCCGCCAGCGTTAGCAGCAACCAGCCAAACACCGCCCCGGCCAGCCCCGTCGGCCCCGGCACGGCGAGCCCCGCCAACAGCCCGATCGCCACACAGCCCAGCTCGATCTGCCAGTGTCGCGGGTCGATAGCGGCACTACACGCGCGACACCGCCCTCGCGACAGCGCCGCACTCAGCAACGGGATCAGATCGCGCGGGGCCAGCGTGACCCCGCACGCATCGCACCGCGACCGTCCACGCGCGACCGATCGCCCCTCCGGCCAGCGCACAACGATCGTGGCCAGAAAGCTTCCGACGATTGCGCCCAAGGCTGCCAATGCCAAAAGCCAAAGCCAGTCGGTCATGGGAAGGTGGCGGATTCGGGCACGGTGGCCGGGCCTCGACGCCCGCGCCGGTCGCCGGACTCCATGCTCACAGCGCTCGGGTGAAATAGGTGGAGAAGGCGACGTCGCTATACCCGTTGAACGGCCCGCACGGTGTAAAGCCAGCGCGTGCATAGAGCGCACGTGCCGCTGCAAACGGAGCGTTGGAGCCCGTCTCCAGGCTCAATCGCCCATAACCGCGCTGTCGCGCGACCTCGATCACATGGTCCAGTAGGTGGGCCGCGACGCCTCGCCGCACCTGCTCCGGCGCAGTGCGCATCGACTTCACTTCGCCGTGCGTCGCATCGAGCTCCTTCAGCGCCGCCATGCCGAGCAGGGTCTCTTTCTCCCATGCCGTCCACAGCGTCACCCGAGGATCGCGCAACCCGCTGAGGTCGAGCGCGAAGACGCTGCCCGGCGGCGAATTTTCGTGCGCCGCGCGCAAATGCAGTTGGACCAGCGCGACGACATCGGGATGCGTAAGATCATCCCGGATGATCCGCCAGCCTGCCGCGCTGCCGCTCAATTCAGCGTCTCGCCCGGCTCCACGCCCCACAAATGCACCGCCTCGACGAAACCGCCGCGACCGCGCACATCAAAATAGCACCAGCCCTGCGCGCATTTGCTGATCCGTCCGACCACACCCGGAGCCGCGCGCCACAGCACCCGTCCGGCATCGCGCGGCGAATCGCGCAGCTCGGCGACGGTGCCCATCACCAGCGCCGTCCGCGTCTCCCGGATCAACGTGCCCATCATCCAGCCTTGCGTGCCGTCCGGATCTTCGACCTTATACCATTGCCCACGACCATAAATGTCGAGCACCTTCACCGGCAGATCGGCCCGCTGATACAGCCAGCTCGACGGATAGGTGCGTGCCGGGCCGGTGCGCATCCGCGCCTTGCCCGCGCCGATCGAGGCGAAATAGGGCGGCTTCTTCTGCACCAGCCCCGCCACCGACGGCACCGCCAGCGCCCCCCCCAACACCGCCAGCAAAACTCTGGCTCGCAACCGCATCTCAATCCCCCACAAAATCCGTCGCCGTTTACAGTGGAAGCACGGCGCGCTTCAACACCGTTGACGCCGCCAGACACCTCCGCCAAGCCTTGGCCATGCCCGAAATGACACGTGCCGCGAACCCGAGAGTGCCCAACCCGAAGGTTTGGGTGACCCGCGAATTGCCCGATGCGGTAATGGACCGCATGGAGCAATTGTTCCACACCACTATCCACCGCGGCCCCGCCGCCCTTACTCGCGACGAACTCGCCGCCGCCATGGCGGAATGCGATGTGCTGGTGCCCACAGTCACCGACGAAATCGATGCCGGGCTGATCGCAAGCGCGGGTCCCGCGTTGAAGCTGATCGCAAATTTCGGCGCGGGCGTGAACCATATCGACCTGAAGGCGGCGCGGGCGCGCGGCATCATCGTCACCAACACCCCCGGCGTACTGACCGAGGACACCGCCGACATGACGATGGCGTTGATCCTGTCGGTGCCGCGCCGCCTGGCCGAGGGCGAGAAGCTGGTGCGTTCGGGCGAATGGAAGGGCTGGACGCCGGGCGGGATGCTCGGCCACCGCATTGGCGGCAAGGCGCTCGGGATTCTCGGCATGGGGCGAATCGGCCAGGCGGTCGCAAGGCGGGCGCGCGCCTTTGGGCTGACGATCCATTATCACAATCGCCACCGCCTGCCCAAGGTGGTAGAAGCTGAACTGCAGGCGCAGTGGCACCCCAATCTCGACGAGATGCTGTCGGCGATCGACATCCTGACCATCCACACCCCGCGCAACCCCGATAGCGAAGGGCTGATCGACGCTGGCCGGATCGCGCTGTTGCGGCCGCATGTCTATGTTATCAACACCTCACGCGGCGGGATCGTCGACGAAGGCGCGCTGATCGTGGCGCTGGAAGGCGGACGGCTGGCCGGGGCCGGGCTCGATGTATGGCAGCACGAGCCGCAAATCGACCCGCGCCTGCTCGCCTTGCCCAATGTCGTGATGACTCCTCACATGGGCTCCGCCACCTTCGAGGGACGGCTGGCGACGGGCGAGAAAGTTATCGCCAACATCCGCATGTGGGCCGACGGTCACCGCCCGCCCGATCAGGTGCTGGAAGGCTGGGCCTGAGCGCTCTTTGCTCATCCCCGCCGGAACGAGCCACGATCTTGTCGGTGCCCGTTCCGGTGGTCTTAAGCGCTATTGAAGCGGCAAGAACAGGTCGGTGATCGCTTCATGCTCGGGCACATCGGGGAAAAACCGAACGCGCTGGGCATAAAGGGGAAAGTCGCGGAGCTCTTCCCCGCTCGCCGGTAGCCATGTTCCATAGAGAAACGCGGCGGCGGGTCGCAGATTGTCGCTTGCGCCGACGATGCGCAATACGGCGCACCGCCCGGCCGGAATAAGCCCCGCCTCGATGCCACCATCGGCAGCGGTGATCGTCCGGTCGGTGGCGGCGGCAAGGTCGATCTGATAGTCCTCTGGTGCCACGCTGTCTGGGTCATTGTGGAAAATGGTGTAGGTGGCATGGCTTGCAGCACGCACGCCACTCGCCTTGCGCCAATCGATGAAGCGGCGGATCGTCTCTCCCAGCCGTTCCGGTGCCCCCTTATGCGTCAGGAACGCCACGGGAATGTCGGCTTCCTCCCGCACCACCACAGTATCGATCGAGAAATTCTGCGTCATCATCAGGCTCCGTGCTTCGGCCAGTGGCACCATTGCCGCTGCCCATGCCGCCCAGTCCGGATCCTCGCGAAATGCCGTCGGCGCTTGCCCCATCCGTTGGCGAAAGGCGCGGGCAAAGCTGTCCGGTGCCTCATAGCCAGCATCCAATGCAATCTCCGTGACCGAATCCGCGCTGCGATAGGCAAGCCGCCAAGACGCCCGTTTCATCCGCGCCAATTGCACGTAGCGATGCAGCGACAACCCGAAAATGGCACTGAACTGCCGATGGAAATGATAGGGTGAGAACGCCGCCACGGCGCTCAACGTCTCCAATCCCACATCTTCGTCGAGATGACGGTCGATATAGGCCAGCACCCGCTGCATCCGCGAATGATAGCGTGCTGGATTGGTTGGGCGCTTCGACATTGCTTGGTCCTTATGGGTGGCCCAGCCGAAATAGCGGACAAGCCAAGCGCGACGCTCGACCGATGTTGCGGTTGTGCGCAACGCTGCACAAGGGATCGCAATCGACACGTCCATCACCGCTCGACATCAGCGCGCGCCGCCCGTCAACTTTCCGATTGACGACCGTCACGGTGCATTGCAGCTTGTCGTCAAGAATAAAAAATCGAGGAGAGTGATGATGGACCGTGCTGGGTCGTTTATCGTTGGTGCCGCACTTGTCTTGTTTTCGGCTTTGCACATCGTGAGTGCGCCCGATTACCTCAATATCCTCCCGGCTCTGGTCCTGCTTTACGGGATCTTCCGCCTCGTCACCAACCGAAGCATCGCCGCGACGCTCGCCGACGAAGAGCTGTCGTTCGCACCTCCTGCCGAGGGCTGATCGGGATCGCGTCACGCGAGATCCCCCGCTCCGTTCGTTTCGAGCGAAGTCGGGAAACAGCCACACCCGCTGTGCCCGGTTTCTCGACGATGCTCGAAACGAACGGGGAGACGTAGCGTCAGCGCGCGTGAAAAAAGTCGTAAAGCTGTTGCGCGACCGCCGCGCTGACGCCGGGGGCCTTTTGCAGATCTTCAAGGCTCGCGTTGCGGACCGCCCGAGCCGTGCCGAAGTGCATCAGCAACGCCTTCTTCCGCGCCGGGCCGATGCCGGGCACGTCATCCAGCGGTGACGCACCGATCGCTTTCGCCCGCTTGGCGCGATGCGCGCCGATCGCGAAGCGATGGACTTCGTCGCGCAGCCGCTGGAGGTAGAATAGCACCGGCGCATTGACCGGGAGCTGAAACTCGCGCCCATCGAGCATGTGGAACACTTCGCGCCCGTCGCGCCCATGGTGTGGGCCCTTGGCGATGCCGACCAGACACACGTCCTCGATCCCCAATTCCTCCAGCACGCCCTTCACCGCATTGAGCTGCCCGCGCCCGCCGTCGATCAGCACCAAATCGGGCCAGTCGCCCGCGTCGCGATCGGGATCCTCATTCTGCGCGCGCGCGAAACGCCGTGCGAACACTTCGCGCATCATGCCGAAATCGTCGCCCGGAATGGTGTCGGGGTTCTTGATGTTGAACTTGCGATACTGGCCCTTGCGGAAGCCCTCCGGGCCAGCGACGACCATCGCGCCGAGTGCATTGGTGCCTTGGATATGGCTGTTGTCGTAAATCTCGATCCGGTCGGGCGGCTCGGGCAAATCGAAAAGTTCTGCCACTTCGCGCAGCAGCTTCGCCTGCGTGGTGCTCTCGGCCAGCCGCCGGTCGAGCGCTTCCTCGGCATTGCGCTTGGCCTGATCGAGCAATTTGCGGCGCGTGCCCCGCTGCGGCATCGACAGCGTGACCTTGAACCCCGCCTGCCCGCCCAGCGCCTCGCCGAGTAGCACCGCCTCGTCCAGCTCGCGGTCGAGCAATACGGTGCGCGGCGGGGGGACTTCTTCGTAAAATTGCGCGAGGAAGCCGGCCAGGATTTCATCCTCGGGCACATCGGCGGTGTGCGCAGGGAAGAAGCTGCGATGCCCCCAATTCTGCCCGCCGCGAATGAAGAAGGCCTGGATGCCGATCACCCCATTCTTGTTGGCCATCGCAAAGATATCGGCATCGCCCAGCCCCTCGGCATTGATCGCCTGGCTGCCCTGGATGAAGGTCAGCGCGCGCAGACGATCGCGCAGGATCGCGGCGAGTTCAAAGTCCATCGCCTCGGCGGCTTCCTGCATTTGGCCGCCGAGTTTGGCCTGCACTTCGGTCGATTTGCCAGCGAGGAACGCCTTGGCGTCGCCGACGAGTTCGGCATAACCCGCCGCATCGATACGGCCGACACAGGGGGCGGAGCAGCGCTTGATCTGGTAGAGCAGGCACGGCCGGTCGCGGTTCTTGAAGAAACCGTCGGTGCAGCTGCGCAGCAGGAACAGTTTTTGCAGTGCGTTCAAGGTGTTGTTGACCGCACCGGCGCTGGCGAAGGGGCCGTAATAATTGCCCTTGGCGCGCCGCGCGCCGCGATGTTTCTGGATCCGCGGAAAATCCTGATCGGCACGTAACAGGATGAAAGGAAAGGATTTATCATCGCGCAGCAGCACGTTGTAGGCTGGGCGGTAGCGTTTGATGAGTTGCGCCTCGAGCAGCAGCGCCTCCGCCTCGTTATTGGTCGTGACGATCGTCATCGCGCGCGTTTGCGCCACCATGCGCTGCAAACGCCGCGAAAGGCGCTCGACCTGCGTGTAATTGGTGACGCGGTTTTTGAGCGCGCGCGCCTTGCCGACGTACAGCACGTCCCCCCGCGCATCGAGCATACGATAGACGCCAGGCCGCGCCGGGAGCGTCGCCAGCACGTTGCGGATCGCGGCGACCCCGGCATCGAGATCGGGTGTGTCGCTGCCGCGGACGGTGAAGGTGGCCTTGTCTTCGTTGAAGCGTGTCGGGGCGTTGGGATCGGACATTGTCGATGATCTAGGCATTCGCGCGCCGGGATGCCACGGCTTCGTTGCTGCGCACGCCACCACACACGAAAAAGCGGCGGTGGGTTGCCCCACCGCCGCCGATAGAGGCGCTAGAGTAGGTTACTTGATCGCGGCGAGATCGGCCTTGACCTTGGCCAGCGCGGCGTCGGTCAGCGCGCCCTGCGACAACGGTGCGACTTGGTTGAGCGACATACCCTTGAACGAATCGTACATCGGGTGCGCGGTGATGTTCTGCAGGTCGGTGTCGAGCACGGTCTTGCCGGCCGTGTTGGCAGCAATCGTCTCGATCGGCGTGTCGAGATCGAACTTTGCGGCCCCGGTTGCGGTTGCGGTCGTTGCGGGTGCAGCGACGGCGGGAGCCGATGCGGGGGCCGGCGCAGGCGCCGTCTGGGCGGCGAGCGGCGCTGCAATAAAGGCGACGGCCGCGGCGATAACGACAGACTTCATGGGGACAGCCTCTTTCGAAAGGTAAGCGGCGCGAATCACCGCAAGGCTGACGATACCCCGATCAGTGGCGAAACGAAATGCACCCGCGATAACAGGCGCATTTCCGTCAGTTGAGCTTGCCCAGCCCGGCAATGGTCCGGTCGACCAGCGCCTTGTCGGCATCGGCACCGTGACGCTGCGCGATGATCGTCGCGGCGGCGCGGGTGGCCGCGTCAGCGGCGCGAGCGCGGACCTCGGCGATGGCGGTGCGTTCGGCACCGGCAATCTTGTCTTCGGCCATTGTCTGGCGGCGTGCGATCAAATCGGCGAGATCGGCCTCAGCCTTGGCCAGCATCGCGGCTGCTTCAGCTTCGGCATGGGCGACGATAGCGGCGGCATCGCCGGCGCTCGCCGCGTTACGCGCCTTGGCCTCGGCAAGCTGTGCCTCGGCTTCCGCGCGCAGCTTGGAGGCTTCCTCCAACTGGCCACGGATGGTGGCAATACGGCTGTCGAGCATGCCCGCGACCATCTTTGGCACTTTTTGCCAGATCATGATCGCGATGACGACCAGCATCGACAGCGCGACGAACATCGGCGGGGTGATGCCCATGAACGCCATTTCGTGATGCAGCTCGGTGGCCCCGGTATGCTCCATCGTCTTGACTGCTTGACCGTCAGCCATGTGCCAGCTCTGCCTTAACCTGCGTTTCGATGGTCGTGCGGTCGACCGCCACGCCCGAAAGCTTGGCGACAATCTGTTCGACCGCGTCCACCGTATTGGTCTCGATTTCGGCGAGCGCCTGCACCTTTGCGGCACCGATGCGACCGGTGGCGGCATCGAGTTGCGCGGCCAGCGCGGCGTCGCTGGTCTTCAGCTTGGCCTCGGTGCCGGCAACCGCCCGCGCCTTGGCTTCGCCGAGGGCGACGGCCGCCGTGGCACGCGCGGATTCGAGCCCCGCCTGATAATCGCGCTCGGAGGTGAGCGCAGCAGCGCGCGCCGCCTCCGCCGCAGCGATGTCCCCCGCAATCCGGCCGTTACGATCTTCGATCGTCGCCTCGATCTTGGGGACCATCGCCTTGCCGATCCCGAAATAGATCAGCGCGAATACGATCGCGAGCCAGAACAGCTGCGAGGCGTAAATCTCGCCAATCTGGGAAATCTGCGGCATTGGTGGCGCTCGCTCTTGCTTACTTGACGACGAAGAGGATGAGAATCGCGACGACGAACGCGATCAGACCCAGAAGTTCCGAAGCCGCGAAGCCGATGAACAGGCGGCCCTGTTGGCCGTCTGCGGCACCCGGGTTGCGCAGTGCGCCTTCGAGGAACGAACCGAACACGTTGCCCACGCCGAGCGCGGCCAGACCAACGCCGATCGCCGCGAGGCCGGCACCGATGTACATTGCAGAAGTATGATCCATGATAGGCTCCTTGAGAATTGCGTAGTGAGGGTATTGAAAAGATTAGTGCAGGTGCACCGCGTCGTGCAGGTACAGCGACGTCAACAGCGCAAACACATAGGCCTGGATCGCACACACCAGCAACTCCAGCGCGCTGACCCCGACGATCATCACGAAGCTGAGCACGCTGACGATAGGCCCAAGCGCGCCGCCCGCATTGAGGCCCTGCACCACGAAGCTGCCGAACACTTCGAGCAGGATGTGCCCAGCCGTCATCGCGACGAACAGTCGCAGACCGAGCGAGAAGGGGCGCACCATGAACGAGACGAATTCGACCGGGATGATGACCGGCATCAGCCAGGCAGGCGCACCGTGCGGAACGAACAGGCTGAAGAACTTCAGGCCATGCGTCGCGAAGCCAACCACCAGCACGATGCCGAACGAGAGGAACGCCAGTACCGCCGTCACCGTAATGTGGCTGGTCACCGCAAAGGTATGCAGACCCGGCAGGATCGCCAGCGGCAGCACGCCGATGAGATTGGCGAACAGGATAAAGAAGAACAGCGAGAAGATGTAGGGCGCAAATTTCTTGCCGCCCGAACCGATGTTCACCGTCACCATATTGTCGATGAAGCTGACCGCATCTTCTGCCGCAACCTGCCAGCGGCCGGGCACGAGCTGGCGCTTCAGGCCACCCGCCATGAACACAGCGAGCAACACGAACACGACGATCATGAACAGCGCCGAGTTGGTGAAGGATACGTCATAGCCGAACAGGTCCAGATGCCGGCCCAATACGGGCTCGACCTTGAACTGTTCCATCGGATCGATTTTGCCGGCGCTCACTCCGCGCGCTCCTTCGAAATCTTGATGATGTTAAGGAATGCCCCGATCACCGCGAGCGTCAAGACGATCAGCAGCGCCCAGGGCGAGGTTCCCAACCAATGGTCGAGCGCCCAGCCCATGACTCCGCCACCGAACAAGGCCCCCAGCAGCAGCGTCAATACGCGCGCGCCCTGCGAATAGCCTTTCGCCGGGGGCAACACCCCACCAGCACGCACCTGGCCAGCCGCCTTCGCCGAAGCGATGCGGGCATCCAGGTCGTTCTTCTGGTGTACGTCGGCCAAGGGGCGCTTATCCTGATAAGAAAACGCCGCCGTGCCTTTGGCACCGCGACGGTGAACATCGGGGATCGTGGGGAAAGAGCCCCGTTCACGCGCCGTTTAGGAAGGTGACCGGGGGGTGTCAACTCTTGTGGCCGATCCGGACCGCTGCCCACCCCTCTGCCCAGCCCTCTGCGTTGCCTATCGTCTCGGCGCGCGATACTCCTTTACTTCGATGAGCACGCCCCTCCCCGATCATGCCGGACACCGCGCACGACTGCGCCAGCGCTTGATCGAACAGGGCGGCGACGCTCTGCTCGACCATGAATTGGTGGAATATCTTTTGGCGCTGGCGATTCCCCGGCGCGACACCAAGCCGCTGGCGAAAGCGCTGCTAGCCGAATTCGGCGGGGTCGGCGGCCTGTTCAGCGCCGATCCGGAGGCATTGCTGCGCGTCCCCGGCATGGGCGATACATCGGTTGCAGCGATCAAGGTCGTGCAGGCGACCGCGCTGCGGCTGCTGCGCGTTCAGGCCAGCGCGCAGCCGGTGCTGGCAAGTTGGCAGGCCTTGATCGACTATCTTCACGCCGACATGGCGCACCGCACCAACGAACGGGTCCGCGTGCTGCATCTCAACACGCGCAACATGCTGATTCGCGACGAGGCGATGAGCGAGGGCTCGATCGACGAGGCAGCGCTGTATGTGCGCGAAGTCATCCGGCGTGCGATCGACCTGGGCTCCGCCGCGATCATTCTGGTCCACAACCATCCCACTCAACCTATTTCCATCACGCTCGATCACGCTCCTAACCGTTGAATCACTTGAACTTTTAGGCTTGTCGTAGCGCAGGACGTTGTGGCATATTGGGGTCGGTTTTGAGGGGGATCGATCGCCCTTGTGACCCCAGTCGCCGACCCCTGCTAGCCGTCTGGCGACCCCACTTGAAAGCCAATGGGAGAGCCCAGTGCCAAGCCTTACCGATGGAGAAATTCGCCGCGCGCTGAAGCAGGTGGAGCAGACCGGCAAACAGCTAAGCCTGGTCGATGGCGAAGGACATGGCACCGGTCGCCTTGTCCTGGTCATGAAGCCCATGCCCACGCGCGTCACCGCCGATTGGATGGCGCAGCAGTGGCGCGATCAGAAGCGCTTCAAGAAGAAACTGGGCTCATACCCATCCATGTCGCTCAGCAAAGCGCGCGAAGTTTTCACACGCGATTTCGCCGACATGATCCAGAAGGGCCGCAGCATCAAGATCGCCGGCGACACGCGTCCCGGCACCGTGGCCGATCTCTTCGAAGCCTATGTCGCTCACCTGAAGGCATCCGAAAAGTCATCTTGGAAAGAGGCTGAGAAAGGCCTCAACAAGATCGCCGACACCCTCGGCCGCAATCGGCCCGCTCGCGACATCGAGCCCGACGAAATCACCGATCTCATCCGACCGATCTATGACCGCGGTAAGCGCTCCATGGCAGATCACGTCCGCAGTTACATCCGATCCGCATATAGCTGGGGTCTGAAATCGGAACACGACTACCGCAACGCGTCGCAGCGGCGTTTCCGGCTGGTCTACAATCCCGCCGCCGGCATCCCCACAGAGCCCAAGAAAGTCGGCACTCGCTGGCTTGATGAAGAAGAATTCCTACGCCTGTACCGTTGGCTTGAATGTCCGGACGCGCCCGTGCATCCGCCTTACACACGGGCCGTTCGCATTCTCATGCTCACGGGGCAGCGCGTGGAGGAAATCGCCCGCCTGCATGTCGATCAGTGGGACGCGAAGGAGCGGATCATCGACTGGTCAAAGACCAAGAATGGCAAGCCACACGCCATTCCGGTCCCGGAAGTGGCGGCGGAGTTAATCGAATCGATCAAGCCCAACGCACACGGCTGGTTTTTCCCCTCCGCGACCGACCCAACCAAGCCCGTCAGCCACGGCACGCTGTACTCTTTCATGTGGCGTCAGCGCGAGCGCGAGGTGATCCCTGTCGTGACCAACCGCGATCTGCGCAGAACCTGGAAGACGCTCGCAGGTCAGGCCGGCCTCTCCAAAGAAATTCGCGACCGCATACAGAACCACACGCTCCAGGATGTCAGTTCGAAGAGCTACGATCGTTGGAGTTACATGCCCGAGAAGCGGGCAGCCATGAAGAAGTGGAATGCATTCGTCCGAGCGATGCTAACCAAGAAGCGCCCCAAGCCGGCAAGAGAGACATCTAGACCGAATATCCGTTCGGGCGTTGAAGGCGCCACCCAACATGCAGCCTGAGAGGCGTCCGCAAAATCGCTCTAAGCCGTCAGGTGCTCTATAAGGATTGACAATCCCAGACCGAAAAGCGCGATCCCAGCGACAGCCTCCGCAATGCGGCCGAAGTGCTCGCCGATCAGCCGACCGATAAGCATGCCCCCCGACGACATGAGGAACGTCGCAAGGCCAATCGCGGTCGCAACCACAACAATGTTGACGTTCAGAAAGGCCAAAGAGACGCCGACGGCCATTGCATCGAGGCTCGTGCCGATTGCGGTTGCCATCAAGACTGTAAACGATCGGCCCACTGGCTTGGCGTCGGCTTTCTTCCATACGGCCGCATAGAGCATATGAAGACCAACCGCAGCGAGCAGGCCAAAGGCGAGCCAGTGATCAACAGCCTGGACGAAGCTGCTCGCGGCAACGCCGGCAACCCAACCGATAACAGGCGTGATCGCCTCGACTACACCAAAGACCGCACCGCTGCGTAGCGCTTCTGAATATCGCGGGCGGCCAAGGGCTGCGCCTCTACCCACGGAAACCGCAAAGGCATCGACGGACATGCTGAAAGCAAGCAGGACGACTGCAAAAGGGGACATAGCAGGATAACCAAACGGACATTGAACCGGGTGGCCCTCACCTGTCCGACAAAGGCGAGTTTCACCACGGTCTTGCCGGGCCGGTGAAAAACCGGCTGATCACACCACGCGCATGGCGCGAGCCTGTTGGCGTGATCCCGCTGTCTGAGCGGTGGCTACTCCCCGATGCGGAAGAGATAGGAAGCGACATCGGCAAAGTCAAAATCTAAAAGTCGATACCCATCAGATACTTGCGCTTATAATACTCATTTGCAGGTGGAGCCTTGGTCTTCAGGCTTCGGACGGCCCGCCTCCAAGCGGTCTGGTAGGATGACTGCCGCATCCTGCGGCTGGGAGCTAGGAAAATTGTAATCTTCCTGCTACATATCTGCTCAATATGTAGTGTGAAGGTGTCAAATGCCCACTCCCCATAACCCTCCAGCAGCCGTGCGGCGCGCCCTGCGCAAGCTCGGCGCGGACATCCATGACGCTCGCCGTCGCCGCAAGCTGCCCATGGCGGTCGTGGCCGAGCGGGCTTTCACGTCGCGCTCGACCCTGCAGAAGGTCGAGGCAGGCGACACCAACGTTAGCGTCGGCATTTATGCCGGCGTGCTTCAAGCCCTCGGCCTGCTCGACGGTCTGACCCGGATCGCCGACATCAGCAACGACAGCGTCGGCCAGGCGCTCGCCAGCGCCGAGCTGCCCAAGCACATCCACTTGAAGCGGTCGGCGGGATCGTCCCGCGATGGCTGACTTCGAGGTTCATATCGACCTTAACGGCCGCACCCGCCTGATCGGATTGGCGAGAAGCAATCGTGTGCGAGGCGCCGAGACCATCCTCTTTGAGTATGAAGGTGCTTGGCTGGAAGACCCGGAGCGCTTCTCGTTGGAGCCCGCTCTGGCGCTGACCCGCGGCGCCTTCGCGCCGCCAGCCGGCCTTGCCACCTTCGGCTCGATAGGCGATTCCGCACCCGACACATGGGGACGCCGCCTCATGCAGCGCGCTGAGCGCCGCCTTGCTGATCGCGAAGGCCGTGCCGTCCGCACTCTTGTCGAAAGCGATTATTTGCTCGGTGTCGCCGACGAAACCCGGCTCGGCGCGCTTCGCTTCCGCTGGGTCGGCGAAGACGCGTTCCAGGCGCCAATCCGCGCCGGCGTTCCAGCTTTGATCGAACTTGGCCGACTTCTCCAGATCACCGAGCGCATCCTGCGCGACGAGGAGACGGACGAAGATCTCCAGCTCATCTTCGCTCCCGGCTCCTCCCTCGGCGGCGCACGCCCCAAAGCATCAGTAATCGACCAGCACGGTCACCTCTCCATCGCCAAATTCCCGAAGGAGACGGACGATTATAGCATGGAGACCTGGGAGGAGATTGCTCTGCGGCTGGCTGGCCGTGCCGGCATCACGACTCCTCAACACGAGCTGATCAGCGTAGCCGGTAAGGCCGTCATGCTTTCGCGACGCTTTGATCGCGAGGGCGCCATCCGAATTCCGTTCCTTTCGGCAATGGCGATGATGGGCGCGAAGGATGGCGAGCGCGGCAGCTACCCGGAGATTGTCGACGCTCTTGCCGAACATGGCGCCCAGGGCAAGACGGATGCCCATGCCCTTTATCGGCGCGTGGTCTTCAACGTCCTGATCTCCAATGTCGACGATCACCTTCGCAATCACGGCTTCCTGTGGCTGGGCAAGGCAGGCTGGTCGCTCTCACCGGCCTACGATCTCAATCCCGTCCCGACCGATCTCAAGGCGCGGGTGCTGACGACGAACATCGATCTCGACGAAGGCACGTGCTCGCTCGAACTGCTGGAGGCCGCCTCCGAGTATTTCGCGCTCACACTGCCGCAGGCGCGCGCGATCATCAAAGAGGTTGCGACCGTGACCGCGACATGGCGGGACACCGCCAAGGCGGTGTGCGCCCGCGCCACCGAGATCACCCGTATGGCCAGCGCCTTCGAGCACGACGACCTCAAGCGGGCGTTGATCCTATGACGCTAGGACGGGTGGCAAGTGGGGGACACAAATGAATAAGCAAGAAGATGATCTTTCGAATGAAGCAACGGCGCTCGCAGACATCCTGAAGTGGTCCGCGGATCTGCCAGCCTGGCAGCGCGACACGCTGCGCCGCCTCTGTAACCAACCTAAACTGGAAGCCACGGATGTCGTGGAGTTGGCCGCGATCTGCAAGGGCCTCGATCAGGGCACCCCACTCGACGCCAGCCATATCCGCGATCCCGCCGCGAGCCATGCCGTGGTGACGCTCGGCGCCCTTTACGGTCTGTCCAACGTCAACGCCCTCGCTCCCGGCGAACGGCTGTCCTTCGGCAAAGCGGGCCTCACCATCATCTACGGCGACAACGGAGCCGGCAAATCCGGCTATGCCCGCGTCCTGAAGCAGCTCTGCCGGGCGCGCTCGCCAAAGGGCGACGCGATCCTGCCAAACATCTACGCCGCCACGAGCGGCGCGCCAGCCGCCAGCGTCGAGTTCTTCATCGGCGCCCAAAAACGCAATGCCGCTTGGACGCAGGGCAGCTCGCCAGACGCCATGCTGTCCGCCGTCAGCGTCTTCGACTCGCGCACGGCCAATATCCATGTCGAGAACACCAACGACCTCGCGTATACGCCGCTGCCGCTACGCATCCTCGCGGGCCTCGCGCAAGTCTGCCAGGACGTGAAGAGCAAGCTGGCCGCCGAAATCAAGGCCCTCCAGGAGCAAACGCCCACCATCCTGACGACGCCGGACTGCAAGCAGAACACTCCGGTCGGCAAGCTGATCGCCGGTCTCTCGGGCAAGACGAAGCCAGAAACCGTCGAGAAACTCGCCGGCCTCACCGCCGAGGACGAGACGCGCCTTCAAACGCTCACCGCCGATTTGTCGAGCGATCCGGCTCGCACAATCCGCCAGCTTCAGGGCCAAGAGACGCGCATCACCGGCATCATAACGCAGCTCGAGCGCCTGGCCGCATCCGCCACGGATGACAATCGCACGGCCCTTCGCGATGCCCACACGAACCTTGCGAATGCGCGCATGGCCGCCGCCGCAGCGTCCGCCAACCTGTTCTCCAAGGAACCGTTGCCGGACATCGGCTCGGATGTCTGGAAGATCCTGTGGGAAGCCGCCCGCGACTATTCGCGCGCGGCGGCCTATCCCAAACAGCCTTTCCCGGTGACCGGTAGCAAAGCGCACTGCGTCCTATGTCAACAGCCGCTCAGCGAGGAGGCCTCGAGACGGCTCAGCAGCTTCGAGGCCTTTGTGCAGGACGAAAGCAAACGTCGCGAGCAGGAGGCGGCGGACTCCTATGACGACGCCCTGCAGGGCGTCTCGGCCGCGGCAGTCTCGATGAAAGATCTCGCTGCAATCGTCTCATTGATACGAGACGATATCGGTCGCGAGGATCTCGCAAGCGCTTTGCGCCGCGACATGCTCCACCTCGCATGGCGGTTGCGAGCAGTCCTGCGCACCCACGTTCTCGCGACACCGCCGGCCCTTCCTCCTGCTGCCGCCCTCTCTCTTGATCCGCTACGCGCAGTGCTGGCCGGCATCGCCGGGCGCATTCAGGCCCTGCAATCCGACGCCAGTTCACCGGAGCGCGCCATGCTCATCACTGAACGTGACGGCCTCAGCGACCGCAAATGGCTCGGCGTTGTGAAGACCGATGTGCTCGCCCAAATCGATCGCCTCAAAGCCATCGAAGCGATCGACAAGGCCAGCAAGGACACGGCGACGAACAAGATCACCACCCAGAGCGCCCGTATTGCCCAGGCGCTCGTTACCAACCGCCTGCGCGGACGGTTCGCAATCGAAGTCGACAAGCTCGGCGTCGCCGGCCTCGCGATCGAGCTTCAGCAAGCCAAGACCACCGCCGGCGTTCCCTTCTTCCAGGTCAGGCTGATCAACAAGCCGAACGAACCAGTGGGAAAGGTCCTCAGCGAAGGCGAGCATCGCTGCGTCGCGCTCGCCGCCTTTCTCGCCGAGCTATCGACCATCGATGCGCAATCGGCGATCGTGTTCGACGATCCGGTGTCGTCACTCGATCACTTGCATCGAGACAAGGTCGCCGCCCGTCTGGCAGAAGCTGGCCAGACTCGCCAGGTGATCGTCTTCACCCACGACATGGCGTTTCTGCTCTTGCTCGACGAAGCCTGCCGGACGACAAAGGATCGAGAAGCGACGCCTGTGGCGTATCGCCTGATCAGCCGCGGCACCGAAAATGCTGGTTACTGCCATCAGGATCCCCCGGCCAACGTCATGCCGCTCGACAAGGTCATTGACGGCATGAGAGCGCACCTCGCAAACGTCAAGATCCACCATGAACGCGGCGACCAGGCGAGATGGCTGCGCGAGGTCACGTCGTTCCAGGATCAACTTCGAACCACGTGGGAGCGCGCCGTCGAGGAGGCCGTCGGGCCGGTGATCCGCCGCTTGTCACGCAAGGTCGACACCACGGGACTGATCAAACTCACCGTACTAACGGATGGCGACTGCACCGCGATGCGGTTAGCGTTTGGGCGTTGTTCCGCCCTTCTTCACAGCCAGCCGGGAGAGCTCAATCCGCGGCTACCCGAACCGACGGCCATCGAAGCTGAGATTGATGCACTGGAGAAGTGGATTGCAGATATCCGGGCCCGGCAGGAGAAAGCCGCATAATTATGCTTCTCGCCAAGCCGGTCGATATCGATCGGTGTGCAAGGGAATGTCGGGCGTCGCCGCGCGCGTGTAGAAGTGATCGCCTACACCGAACCGCCCAGCGCCTTCAGCATTATTGCGGTATCCCAGGCGAAGTTTCGCCACTCAACGGGTTGGTCTGCCGCGATCCGGATCACCTGACACATCGGCATGTCAATCAGCGCTCCGGTCGATCTTGCGGTGGCCCGCATTGTTACGGTGCAGACGACGATATCGTCGCCGCATGTGTGGAAGACGGGGTCTGTCGGTTTGATATCGACCCAAGTCTCGACGAACGAGTCGATCCAGCGCCCGAACTCTTCGCGGCCTCTCCATTGGCCTCCATAGGGCAGGGAATCCGGCTGGTGTAGAACGATGTCGGGATGCAACGTTTCGAGCAGTGCAGCTCTATCGGCTGGCAATCCCGAAGCAGAGTAACGGGCTTCCGCCTCATAGAAACGCATCAGAGCGCGAAGTGCCGGTGTTTGTGCATCCATAATTCTAGCATAGACATTCGCCAGATATCTCGGCCACCCGTTTCCTGCGGTTAAACTCATTCGGCGTCCGATTTCCGCGCGCTTGTGCGCGGCCAAATTCTCGGGATGCAGGAAGTCCGGGGCCGCTATTCGGCGGCCACGGCATAGGTCGCCTCGCCTCGCCGCCCTCCGCTTCGGACGGCTGGGCGCGGCGCCTTGGCGCGGTGATTGTTGAAGATGCTCAAATCGATCTTCCACCCATTCGGTGGGAATCTGGCTGCGCGATCCCCGATGGATGCGTGGTGGCCATCGCCAGTATCAGGGGTGGCAAAAACGAAGTGCCGAGCTCCGCCACGAGCCCTCCTGTAGTGATCGCGCCGTTCGCCAAATCTGATCCACGCGGATCTCACGCGGGTTGATTCTAGCTCAGCGGCTCTGTGCTCAGCCGGAAAGTCTCAATTGCGGCAATACGGAAAGACGGGTTGAGGGGGAATGCCTTCCCCCCGGCCGGCGCCTTGGTCGCCGGCACACCCCCTTCTGCGGGGAGATCCCCGCAACGCCCCCTTTAGAGTAAGAGTGCGGACAGGTTTGCCGTGACGGGTTGAGGGCTGGAGGAGAGGCCTCCGGCGCCCGTCGCGGAGACCCGCGATGTCCAGAAAGACCGCAAGCGCTCGCGCCGGCTCAGACCGGGCGAACCTCTATGACGAGATCACCGACAAAATCGTCGCCGAGCTAGAAGCCGGCCGCGTCCCATGGGTGCAGCCTTGGGGGACGGCGGCGGTAAAGGCGCCGCTCGCCATGCCGAGGAATGCCGCCACCGGCCGGCAATACTCAGGCATCAATGTGCTGATCCTTTGGGGCGCCGTGATCGAACACGGTTATGCCGCACAGACCTGGCTCACCTTCCGCCAGGCGCTCGCACTAGGCGGCAATGTCCGCAAGGGCGAGCACGGCACGACCGTCGTCTACGCTGACCGCTTCGTGCCCGACGATGAAAAACGCCGCGCACGTGAAACCGGCGAGGAAGCCCAGGCGATCCCGTTCCTGAAGCGGTTCACGGTGTTCAACGCCGCCCAGTGCGAAAACCTCGCCGATGACGTTGCCGTTGCTGCGCCGCCTCCGCCGCCCGGATTGATCGAGCCCAGAGTCGAGGCGCTCATCCGCGCAACCGGCATCGACTTCCGTATCGGCGGCAACCGCGCCTTCTACGCGCCGGGGCCCGATTTCGTCATGGTCCCGCCGCCGCAGGCCTATTTCGAACCCATCAACTGGCATCGCACGGCCCTGCACGAACTGGGGCATTATGCCGAACGCAGGGTTATGCCGCATGGCCGTTCAGAATGGTGGTTTTCCGTGGATCAGCCATGCGGAAGTTCGGCATAATCAGACGGCTTCGAATGACCGCCTTGGTGATGATC